>CALMSX010000115.1 GCA_937872515.1 uncultured Bacteroidota bacterium | reverse complement strand
AAGCTAATTTATGCATTTACTCCTTTTTTTCAAAAAAAAATTAGCGGACTATTGTAAAGAAAATTCCTCTTCCCCTTTTGGTTTTGATAGTTGCCATGCCTCTTGCAACTTATTATGGGTTCAAACAAGCAGGTCCATCTTATCTTATGGTGAAGTTGGGTAACTTTTTAGGTAGTATCCACCTCAATGCCTCGATGGATGGATTTCAACATACAGGCATATTCATTAAATATGTAATCATGTTTGCTTTGGTTGGATCACTTGAAAGTCTGCTTACCGTAAAAGCCATAGACATGCTGGATCCCTATAAGCGTAAATCTGATACTAACAAAGATCTGATTGCAGTAGGCGTAGGCAATACACTTGCTGCATTGTTGGGTGGGCTGCCTATGATCTCAGAAGTGGCCAGAAGCAGTGCCAACGTTTCAAGTGGGGCCAAAACCAGATGGGCCAATTTTTTCCATGCCACCTTTATCTTGACCTTCGTTTTGTTGGCAACGCCCTTGATAGAAATGATTCCAAATGCTGCACTTGCTGCCATGTTGATCACAGTGGGTATTAAACTGGCGCACCCCAAAGAATTTGTGCAGACCTTTAAAATTGGTAAAGAGCAATTGGCCATTTTTCTGGTAACCATCTTTTTCACCCTTTTCGAAGATCTTTTGGTTGGGATTGCAGCAGGTATAGCTTTAAAATTAATACTCCATGTAATGAGGGGAGCGCCATTTTCAGCCTTGTTTAAAGCCCCCATTGAAGTATCCTTTGAGGGCGATGAATACCTTGTTTCTATTGAAAAGGCAGCTGTGTTCTCAAATTTCATTGGCATTAAAAATAAATTACAGGAAATACCTCCAGGCTTTAATGTTACAGTAGATTTACACAAAACGCGGTTTGTAGATCATTCTGTATTGGAAAATCTTCACCACATCCAGCACGATTACGAGCACAGTGGTGGAAGGTTTCAAATTATTGGACTTTCAGATCACAAGCCCATTTCAGCACACACCTTGGCTGCAAGGAGAAAAAATAAATCATAAACCAACCTGACTTTTTTATCACAGTCTCTGTTAAATTCTAGAAATTATGGAAATTCCGGTTATGACATCAGAAGATGTAAAAAAAGATAGTGGTTTGGATTTGCACACTATTTTGCACGAATTGAGGCACCACTTGCCTTCACAGACACCTCTAAAAGATTTTGTCCACCACAATACATTACATTCATTACAGCACCTATCGTTTTATGATGCTATTTTCCAATCATCATCAATTTTTGGGTATCAGGTAACCCTGCCATTGGATGATTTCAGGGCACTTTACAAAAGTGGAAGGATCAGAGAAGATGTTTTGGTAAAAGTGATTGAATCCAGGCATGGCACACATTCGGTCCCTGAATGGAGCCATAAACTGCTCGTTCAGAAATATGATACTTTGGTAGACCCCAGAGTTGGTCAGATCAGGAAAAGATGGAGTCAGGTATATGCCTTTGACTTAGACAATGCCGTCCATCCGTTATTGTTCAGAATTCTTTGCAGCTATTTGGATCAGGGAATTGCCATCTGGCATTTCCCATTTGTTGACAAGGGTTTAAAAAAAGCTATTACCACCCTGGAAGAAAATAGTTACAGCAGTTTCTTTAAGACCCGGAGTGCCAGAAAAATGTTTCTGGATCCGGACAATACTATAGAGAAAATGTTAAAAGTATTGGTGGGTGATACTATCTATTATGAGCAATATCTCTATGATCAGCAATTCAGCCACAGAGGGTGGTCTGGAATGGTTAGTACAATTGAAGAAAGACCAGAGACCATCTTATACAAAAAAAATATTCATTTTGAAGATTTGGTATATCTGGAATTGGCTCTTGAAATTGATGCGCTCAACTTCAATTTAGGAGAAGGGAAATGGCAACCCCTTTCTTCTTCACCCCTGCCCCCTCCAATTGATTTGCATAAACCTTATCAAAGCACAGAAATACACGAAGTTTTGATGATATGGCAAGATGCATTTGAATGGACTTACTACAATGAAGTTTTGTATGGACTCAAGCAGGCAAAAGAAATAGAACTTCCGCAAATCAGTCAGAAAAGTTTCCAGGCCATATTTTGCATCGATGATCGAGAAGACTCATTGAGACGTCACATTGAAGCCATTGATAAAAGTTGTGAAACATTGGGATGTCCCGGATTCTTTGGTGTTGAGTTTTTCTTTCAACCACATAACGGCAAATTCTACGAAAAACTCTGTCCTGCTCCTGTTACACCTGAATACTTAATCAAAGAATATGCGAATTCAGGTGGACGTCAAAAAGAATTGCTTTATTCTAAAAAATCGCATTCGGTTGAATCCTTTATTGTGACTCTATCATTGGGCTTTTGGGCAGCAATAAAACTTTTGTTTAATCTATTCAAACCCTCATCCGGAGCAGCGCATACCAATGCATTTGCCCACATGAATATTGATGGAGAACTGCATATTGAAAACCTTCATCCCGGAGATAGAGAAAATGGGCTGCAGGTTGGGTTTACACTTGAAGAAATGACTACAAGGGTAGAGAATCTATTGCAAGGTATGGGTTTGAATCGTGATTTTGCTCCCATTGTTTATGTAGTAGCTCATGGTTCCAGCAGTGCCAACAATCCTTATCATGGAGCCTATGATTGCGGAGCGTGCAGTGGAAGACCGGGTTCGGTGAATGCTCGTGTATTTTGTTTTATGGCAAATCATCCGAAGGTGAGAAAAAACCTGAAAGATAGAGGCCTGTCTATACCGGATAGTACCCAGTTTTTAGCTGCTCTACACGATACAGCCAGCGATGAAATGGCATTCTATGATACGCCCAATCTAAGTGCAGAAAATAGTCTTCGCCATCTTGAAAATGTAGACAAATTTGAAAACGCGCTCAACTTAAATGCCAAGGAAAGGTCGCGGAGATTTGCATCTATTGATTCAAACCAGAATATTCACAAAGTAAGAGAAGCCATCAGGAAACGTTCTGTATCTATGTTTGAACCCAGACCTGAACTTGGACATTCAACCAATGCGCTTTGTTTTATTGGGAAAAGAAATTTGACCAAAGGTGTTTTCCTCGATAGAAGGGCCTTTATGAATTCCTATGATTATAAAACAGATCCAGACGGCAAAAAATTACTGGGAGTGATAAGACCGATACCTCCAGTGTGTGGTGGTATTAATCTGGAGTATTATTTTTCAAGGGTTGACAACTACAAACTTGGTTCAGGTACCAAACTGCCTCATAACGTGATGGGTTTGATAGGAGTTGCCAATAGTAGCGATGGCGATTTAAGAGCGGGACTACCCTTGCAGATGATAGAAGTGCATGACCCCATCAGACTTTTAGTAATGGTGGAACATCATCCGGATATTATATTGAATACCATAAAACAGGAAAAGTCTCTGTATGAATGGTTTGCCAAAGGATGGGTTCACCTGGTTGCCATTGATCCTGAGGATCACCAATTTTACTATTTTAAAAACGACAGATTTGAGTTGTACCAGCCAACTGCTAGTAGCATCGGCACCCTCCATGATATCCATTCACTGATTGAAACGGCCAACGACATCGATACCGTACACATAACAGAGGCAACTCGTCAGAACCTTCCTGTTCAACTTATTAAACACTGAACATGCAATACACATATATAATACCTTTGTTCATTCTTCTTCCACTGCTCGCTCTGATAGCATTGGCATTCTTCAAAAATAAAGATGAGGATGCAGTATTCTGGACCTCCTTTATTGCCATCACACTGCATTCTTTGTCGGCTCTTTTGGTAACCACTGATTGGCTGGTAAATGGCGCCATTCCCTTTCATTATGAGGCGCTCCGACTTTACGAAACCAGGACCAGTCACTTCAGTATCAATTTGTATTTTGATGGCTTTACTGTCGCTTTTGGTTCAGTGATGTGCCTTATAACTTTTATGGTTGCCTTATTCAGCAGATACTATATGCATCGTGAGAAGGGATACAAACGTTTTTTCAACAACCTGTTGTTGTTCTTTCTCGGCATCAACATCATTATTTTTTCAGGTAACTTTGAAACCTTGTTTATTGGTTGGGAAATTATAGGAATTACCTCCTTCTTTCTGATTGCCTATTACAATGACAGGTACCTTCCTGTAAAAAATGCATTAAAAGTAGTTTCTTATTATCGTATAGCCGATGTATTGTTATTATTGGCAATTTGGGCGGGACACCACGCCGTTGGTAAAAGCATTGACTTTTATGATTTTAAGGCCATTGCGGCTGCTACACATGACAGTCATGCTCCCGGACTTTTAATATGGTTTGTACCAGTAGCCCTGTTAATTGTAGCTGCGGTAAAATCCGCCCAATTGCCATTTTCATCCTGGTTGCCCAGAGCAATGGAAGGACCCACCACATCTAGTGCCATATTTTATGGGTCACTGTCCGTTCATATGGGAGTCTTTCTCATGATCAGAACTTATCCATTATGGGAAAACAACACTGAATTCAGATGGCTGATGGCAGGCATGGGACTCGCCACAACACTATTAACCACCGGAATCGCCAGGGTTCAATCATCTGTAAAGACACAGATTGCTTACTCCTCGATAGCACAAATAGGTTTGATGTTTGTTTGGGTGGCATTAGGTTGGCATTGGTTTGCCGTTATCCATTTTATGGCCAATGCCTTCTTAAGAACCTACCAATTACTGGTATCTCCCTCCATTTTAAGCTATTTGATCCACGATCAGTTTTTTAATTTTATTCAACCACAAAATTATATTGACAAAGGATTGATCGGTAGAATAAGAATGACCTTGTACATTCTTTCTATTAGAGAATTCAGACTGGATGAAGTAATGTATTACTTTTTGTGGCGACCATTAAAGAAGTTAGGTATTTTTATCAGCTATATCCCCCCTTTTGTTGTTTATTTTGGTCTGATTCCAACTTATTTTATTGGTCTCTATTTTGTGTACCACAAAGAATTGCTCTCGAATGAAGTTTTGGGTGTACTTCCCTATGTGTTTTCAATAATAGGAATCATTATTTCATTAAGAGCCTTTGTTCAAAGAAAACAGCCAATTAAGGCATGGGTCATGATCTTTTTAAATAATTTGTTTACCTCCCTCACCATCGGATTCAACGAACAATTTGATTTTACTCAAATTCATATTTTTCTAAGTGGAATCATGGTTTCCGGGCTTGTTGGAGTTTTGATTTTATTACACATGAAAAAAGCAGTACCTGAACTCTCACTTGACGGTTTTTTTGGATACAATCGAATAAAACCGGTGCAGGGTATGATTTTTCTTCTCGCCAGTTTGGGACTTATGGGGTTTCCCATAACACCCAGCTTTGTTGGAGAAGACCTCATTCTGGGTCACGTTCATGAAAATCAATACGGGTTAACAGTTCTGATTGCAGCCAACTTGATCGTCGACGGCTTGGCAGTTTTCAGGATGTATGCCAGAATATTTTTAGGTCCCTATAGATATTCAAATCACGAGGTTGCATTTAGATCTTCCTAAAGAAGAGGGTCATTACAATACCATCAAATTGTTTCAAATTACAGTTGAACCCGGTCTTGAGACCGGGTTTTTTATTTCATGGAATTAGTATATTTTATGCATTAATCGTTTTGTGAAATATTCATTTCAAGGCCGGCTTTTGCAAATCCTGGGGGTTCAGAAACCAACAAAAATTGGAAATGGAAAATGTAAAAAGACTCCTTGAATGAAATCTAAATTTAGCAATAAAAAAAGGCGACTTTTCGTCGCCTAATTTTTTATTTTTTCAATAAATCTCTGATCTCTGTCAATAGATCTATATCACTGGGTCCTGCAGGTGGGGCTTCAACGGGTTTCCTTGCGGCATTCATCGCTTTTACCACAATAAACAATACGGCTCCAATGGTAACCAAACTGATGATGGATGTAATCCAACGGCCATAAAATATGGTAACTTCAGGTTTTATCTCCTTTCCATCCGCTCCTAATTCTGCGGCAGCAAGCACCAATTTCATGTGCGAAAAGTCTATTCCACCCGATAAGTACCCAACAATGGGCATTGCAATATCTGCCACAAAGCCATTGACTACTGCACCCACGGCACCAGCCAAAATTACACCAACGGCAAAATCAATTACATTGCCGGTCATGATAAATTTTTTAAATTCTTTCCACATAGTTTAGTGATTTAATTATTAAAAGTGGAAGCTAATATATTAAAAAATTACCATTTGATACTTACTTCAAATTTATCCGAATTGTCGGTCGGAGAAACGGTGACCTTGTCTATTTGCAAAAAGTAGTATCTGTCGTCCTTTTTGACCACAAAAATATCATTGACCAAAACCTTATTGGGTGTAGGTCCGGTTACAGGGCTACCCAGGTTCCAGTAATTGAGGATTTGTTCTTTTACGTAGATATCTGATATATCTATGATCTGAATTACCCGCCTTAGCTCTGCAGATCCGGCGGCAGAAATCTTTTGTTTCCAATTGCTAGCCAATGGTAGGGCGGCATCGATGCCTTCGTCTTTAATTTCGGCTTCTGCATCGTCACTGCCCGTACTAATGCCCATATCCAGGTCAAGCCCCCCGGTACCTTGTGGGCCTGCCGCATTCAACAGTACACCAGAGGCCACAAAATCAAGCTTTGTTCCCACATAGGCATCCACCACATATTCTGTGGCTCCACCCAAGGTGTCGGTGAAGGTGAACGTATATTGCCATTTTCCGATCGTTGTAGGTAAGACCACTGAAACAGCATTGCTCACAAAACCATCTACTTTATCTGAAGGTAAAAATTCAGGATTGCTAAAAAATGGCACTCCATCAAATTTTAAACGGGAAACATCTGTAATGATCACCCCATTTTCTTTCACCGATATTTTGCTCAATGGAGCCGATCCAGTGGTAACAGAAAACTTAAAACCATAATCGGTACCCGGGGCAACCGCGTTTACTGGATTGGCTGCAAAGTACCCGATACCGGGGCCTTGTTTTGTTGCTTTGATCAATCTGGATATCGATACCGATTTACCGTCGTTATCAATCAGCGAAATGGTAATTTTTGATACCGCGTCTACGTATTGGGTGCGCAACCTTACTTCTGCGGTGAAACCCTGGCGGTCATTGGTAATTAATAAGATCGGGTTTGCGGCAACAGCAGTGCCTTTAAATCTTATCCTGTCAAAGGAAACTTTTACGTCGTTTTCATATATTTCAATGCCATTGAGCTCCGCACTGCCTTTAATTCCACTAATGTTGATGCTGGCAAATTGATTGGCGACCGCTTTTATGGTATCGTTGGCTGCTGTTGTAGTCGTCAGGGTTGGATCCATCTGGACAATAGGATCCTCACCACAAGCCGTGAGTAAAAGGGTAAATAAAATGGCGATTACCGAAAAAGAAAACAATGGTTTCATAGATGGATTTTTAAGTTGATACTTGTATAACGGATTTCGTTACAATTTAGGGTGCTTATTCCTCTTCATCTTCCTCCTTTGCAGTAAGAAAGCCCATATCGTTGAGGTTGTTAAACCACTTGATTACTTTTTTAACGTCTCCCGGATATACCCTGTCTTTATCATAGTCGGGCAAAATATTGGCAAAATAAGCCATTAACTCAGGGCCTGAAGACTTTACTGAAACTGGAGGCAGATCTGACATTTTATCCAACATGGTCTGGAAGATGTCTTTGAGATCAACCGTGTCTTTCATGGTATAGATACCAACCGTTTCCAAAGGCGTAAACTGGTGGGTACGCACCGAAAAGAAAGAGGATTTTCCTGTAACCGGATCTTTGAGAATTAAGCCATTGTTGCGAGAAGAAACAAGGGTCATTAAACCCGGATGACCGCTTACGGCTACTACATTTTTTAACTTCATGATTTTGCTGTTCTTTCTAAGGAAGATTGGTAAAAATTAACTTTGAGGCCGCAAAGATATTTACCCTGTATTGAATATCAATCAAATCTAATGGCTAAATGTTATCAAAAGGCAATAATTAACCTAATCAATTCATAATCAGCCTCTAAACCTTGGTTATTCTGACCGCCAGTTTTTTAATTTTGTGATTACCCTCTGTTATTAAGGAACATGCCTCTTCTTTTAGGGCAATCAGTGCCTGGTGTTCTCCCAAATCAATGGAACCAATTTGACCGGCTTCAATCTGGCAGCTTTGGGTCAGGAAGCCAACAATATCTGACTTACTGATTTTATCCTTTCTACCCTTATTGATTTGCCAGGTAGTCATAGATTCAGGTACTTCAGCTGTCTTTTCAAAGGTAGGAAAATACTCTGCCGGGATAGGTGAAAGAAAGCCAGGTAGGTCTTCTCCTTCAAATCTGATGAAATAGATATCACCATCGCTTCCCATCCTGCCTGTTCTACCATTTCTGTGTACCATTTCCTCTGCTTTGTGGGGAAAATGGTAGTGGACCACAAAGCGCGCTAAGGGAATGTCCAGTCCCCTGGCAGCAAGATCGGTGGCCACTAATATATTGACGGTGCCATTTCTGAATTTTGATATCACTGTCTCCCGTTCAAATTGATCAAGGCCTCCGTGAAAAACAGCTGCATTAAAATGAGCCTTTTGCAATGAATCCCCTACCCTGTCAGCAGATTCTTTGTGATTGACAAATACGATTACTTTTTGTCCCCCAATGTCGTTCAACAGATGACTTACAATTTCCAGCTTATCCTTTGAGGTAGAATTTACCATCCACGTTTTTACCCTTCCTCTTTTTTCGATGGTTTCAAACTCAAAATTTTTCCAGTCGTTTCTTTTTTCAAGCAAAGGTAGCTGACTGTCTTTGGTGGCAGATGTCAGTACCACTTGATTTAGTTCGGTTGTAAAAGCATCTATCAGGTCCTTCATTTCCTCTTTGAAACCAATTTCCAGGGATTTATCGTATTCATCCAGGACAACCGTTGCAAAGACACCACTCAGAACGGAATTTCTATGGTGGTCACTCAACCTGCCGGGTGTGCCAATTATCAGGTCAGGATTGCGTTGAAGGGCGAGGATCTCGCGGTGCCTGTTGTTACCGCCATAACTCAAGACCACCGACAATCCTGAACCCAAATTTCTGGCAACCTGAGCAGTTTGGATGGCCAGTTCTCGGGTTGGCACAATGATGAGTGCGCGCAGTTTTTGTTGGCTGATCCGCAAAACCAAAGGAAGTAAAAAAGCCAGGGTTTTACCTGACCCTGTTGGCGCGGTAAGCCAGACATCATTTCCCGAAAACAGCGGATCAAATACTTTTTGCTGCATGGCAGTCAGAGAGCTGTGGCCCAGCTTTGCCAGGAGTCGGTCTATTTCGTTTTTATGCTGGTCGTAGTTAGACAAAATAAGGGTACAATTTTATATTTGTTGGATAAGGCGAATAATTTCGCCATTTAAATTATCGATGGCTTTGGCTAACTCCCAGGCAGCCCTGTTTCTGGGTTCAACTTTATTGGAGATGGCTCTGATTTGTAAACACTTTTTATCCATTAGGCGACAGGCATAAAAAAAGGCCGCTCCCTCCATACTTTCAATATCGGCATTGTATTTTTTTACTATTCTGTCGATGGATTCTGCATGGCCGTGAACTTTATTGACAGTAAGCGCCCGGACTTCCTTCAGGCCAGATTTTAAAACCTGCTTACCAGGCTTTAGCCAACCATCTTCAAATGGATAGCCATCTTTTTCACATAGATCCATTTCATACACATCTGTAAAACTGCCGTCGGCTTCCTCGACTCCCAGATCCGCAAAACGATCTGAAGTCACTTCTACAACCGAACCTAAGGCCAGATCCGGCGTAAAACTGCCTGCCACCCCCATTTGAATGGCCAGGTCCACTTCTTTGACATATTCACTTCTGGCCATTGCCAATGCCGTATTCACCATGCCGACACCGGTAACCAGGGGATGGATGGTGTGATGGTTGAATTCAAAGTGAAAGAAAGAATGCCGCACAGCATTTTCCTCCAAAAAATGAAGGAGGGGTGCCATTTCATAGGTAGTGGCGCTCACCATAAGCAACCGCATATCAAAAAGTTTTGAGCAAGATAGGAAATAGTTTTATACTTTATTAACAAAATAATATTCCGTTTAGGTGTCAAGTCAATGAGTCATACCGTATTTTTGTCTCTTGTTTTTGAATTTTATAAAATTATTACATGATTTCTGTTTCTAACCTTTCCCTTCGATATGGCAAACGCACGCTTTTTGAAGACGTCAATATCAAATTCACAGAAGGCAATTGTTATGGCATTATTGGTGCGAATGGGGCTGGGAAAAGTACTTTTTTGAAAATTCTTTCTGGTGAAATAGACCCCACCACGGGTTCTGTTGAGATTGGCAAAGATTTAAGGATGAGTGTTTTGAAACAGAATCACTACGAGTTTGATGACTTTCCGGTACTGGAAACCGTGATCATGGGAAACCGAAGGTTGTATGACATCATGAAAGAAAAAGATGCCATTTATCTAAAACCGGATTTTTCAGATGCTGATGGACTTAAAGCAGGGGAACTCGAGGCTCAATTTGCTGAAATGGATGGATGGAATGCAGAAAGTGATGCAGCTACTCTTTTATCCAATCTGGGCATAGCTGAGGATCTTCATTATAAGTTGTTGAACGAATTAGATTCAAAAGATAAGGTAAGGGTTTTGCTGGCTCAGGCTTTATTTGGGCATCCTGATATCTTGTTGTTGGATGAGCCTACTAACGACCTTGACTTTTCTACCATAGCCTGGCTCGAAGAATTTTTGGCCGACTATGATAAAATCGTTTTGGTAGTGAGTCACGACCGTCACTTCCTGGATGCTGTTTGTACCCATGTAGCTGACATCGATTTTGGCAAGATTACTATTTTTTCGGGCAATTACTCATTCTGGTATGAAAGCTCACAGCTGTTGTTGAAACAGCGGGCTGATCAAAACAAAAAGGCGGAAGATAAAATTGCTGAATTGAAGGCCTTCATCGCCCGATTCTCTGCCAATGCCTCTAAATCCAAACAGGCAACCAGTAGGAAAAAAGCATTGGACAAGATCAATCTAAATGATATGCGACCTTCCAACAGAAGGTACCCGGGCATTATATTCAATAACCAGGGACGCGAAGCTGGTGACCAAATCCTGGATGTCAATATCAACGAAAAAGTAAGTGGTGACATGGTGTTGTTAAAAAATGTCAAATTTGATGTTAGAAAGGGTCAAAAAATTGCTATTTATTCTGAAAACTCACTGGCCACTACTGCTTTATATAAAATTTTAGCGGGAGAAGACAATGACTACGACGGGAGCTTCAAATGGGGCATAACCATAACCAGCGCCTATCTACCTTCTGACAACGGTGAATACTTTGTAAATAAGGATATGAATTTGGTGGATTGGCTAAGACAGTACACCACCAATATGGATGAAACCGATTTGCGGGGATTCTTAGGAAGGATGTTGTTTAGCGGTGAAGAGACCCAGAAGAATTGTACCGTTTTGAGTGGAGGAGAAAAAATGAGGTGCATGCTAAGTCGTCTAATGACAGCCAATGCCAATGTTATCTTATTGGACGAGCCTACCAACCACCTTGACCTCGAATCCATTACCGCTTTGAACAACGGACTCAACGATTACAGAGGTACGGTTTTGTTTACAACCCGTGACCACGCCTTGGCTCAATCTGTGGCTGACAGAGTGATTGAAATTACACCTTACGGCATTGTCGACAGGGAAACCAGTTTTGATGATTACTTAAACGACGAAAGGATAAAGACGGCAAAAGAGGCCCTGGTTAATGCCTAGGCCTGCTATCCTCCACCCTTTTTCTTTTTAAACGGATTCCAGTCTTTCACTTTGTTTTTGAGGTCGTCAATGTCCTTACCCGTTTTGTTTTTAATGACCTCTTCCGCTTTCTTTTTGAGGGTATCGGAAACCGTTTTGCCTACGAGGGTGTCAATTTTATTTTCGACTTCCTTTTTCACCTTGTCTTTTGCCTCGTTTAGTACCTCATTGGCCTTTTCTTCAGCCTTTTGTTTTACCTTGTCAACTTCCTGTTCTGCCCGCGACCTCAATGTATCTTTTAACTCTTCCTTCTTCTGCTGAACAACTTTGGTAATTGAATCCCTGGCCTGGGCTGCCTTGATTTTTACTTCATCTTTTAGCTCCTGCTCCATTGATTTACCGGATGTACCCAAAGGCTTAATGCCAATTTTAGGGTCTTTAATTCGACCTCCCAAGGTAAGTCTGATGTCAATAAATTCTCCCTGCGCCAGATTGAGTCCCAATTTGGATGCTTCTTTTTCCAATAAGCCAAGCCCTTTCATCGCCGTTCCCGTTACCACGTTTTTGGACAACATTTTCCTTGGAATTCTCAAGTCAAACTGATAATCCATATCACCGCCCAACTTGTGTTTACCCAGGCCTTTGACGTCGATTCCTGAGATGTTTTTCGTAAATTCCTTTATTTCAACCACCCCATTTTTTACCTCAAACCAGTTTCTGGTATCCTTGATTTCCATCTGTGATACTTCTTTCAATCCAAGTTTATCACCTGCTGCTGCCAGGGGAGCAAACCCTTTAATAATACCATTGAGTGTTTCAATAAAACCTGAAACCGTTAGTGTAGAAAGATCCGGCAACATGCCCTTACCCAGCTTACCTTCCATTACCAGCGTGGTGTTAAATACGCCATTGATGTATTGTGCTACCGGTGCAAGGGCCTTCATTGTGATAAATTGGTTGAACGCCTTGTTAAATTCCATTTTATCCAGGTTCAGCTTCACATTAAAAGCCGGACTGTCGGTGGATGTATCATACAAGCCATCAAAACCTATCTTCCCGCCCAGGGTACCCGCTTGCAAGCCGGTCATGTAAATCACCTGATTTTGAACCAAGACCTTACCAGAAAAGCCATCCAGGGTCATATTGGTATACTTTAACTGTTCAATGTCAGCATTCATCTGTAGGTTGACATCAGCTGGAACCTTAAATAAAACTTCCTCCTCCTGAACCGGAACTTCAGATGACTTTGTCATGAAAGCATTGGCATCCAGTTTTCCGGCCTTTAAATTGAGGTTGCCATTCAGTATACCCGTACCCGTCATCCACGAATATACGTTGGCCAGCTTTCCGTTGAAGGCTACATCACTGCCATCCATATTCATGCTAAAAGATTTCACATCTACATTTTCAATTCCCAGGGTCGCAATGCCTTTAAGGTTTTTTACTTTGTGGTTTCCGTACAGGATCTCCTTAAAATCTACGTCAGCATCAATGTGGCTGTAACTATAGGCACTTAGATCAGGCATAAAGACTGAGCCTCCGTCATTTGGATTGGCAGTTGGTTTTTCGTTGGTCCATTCATTCATATCCATTAATGAAGAGACCACCTTTACCTTTCCCGAAATATTTTTATTGTCCGAAAAATAGGCCATAGGATGCAATAATTCACCACTCAAACTTAGATCACTTTTGCCAAACTGAATGGCACTGGTCTGGAGACTGATTTTTTGTGGATTGGCTGTCATCGAGGCACTGCCCACCTTTACAGACGGACTGCCTTTTGATTTGTACAGTAATTGATTGGCAGAAGCGGTTCCATTAAATCCAATGGCCGCATAATTTTCTTTATCAATATCGGACTGTCTTGCATCGAACGACAGATTGGCATTAAGTGAACCTGATAGTTGTTCTACCCCTTCAAGCGGCAGGGCTTTTTTCCAGTTTTCCAACTTAATTCCTCCTTTGACGTTCCCTGTAACCCTTGCGTTGGTGAGACCATCTCTGATTCTAAAATTTCCCGTAATCCGTTCCTGGTTAACTGAAAGTCCGGCATTATCTATGGTCACTTCAAGATCTTTCATATCCTGACGTGTAGATTTAATATTCACCAGGGCTGTGACCCCTGAAATGGAGGCATCCAAACCTTCGTACGTGGCGGAGCCGTTTTTGATGTCAAGGGTAAGATCAAAAGCCGGGTAAATGGGTTTCAAGCCATTGTAATCTCCTTTTACAACCGCTGATAAGGTGGCGCTGCCTTTGGCATTGACAGTATTGTAAGCAGACAAATAGGGAAAGATCGATATTAATTCGCCAAAATTGTTGCCAAGCGTCTTGATATCAGCATTGATACGCATCGTTTCATCATCCACAAATTGGACCGAACCATCCCCGCGTGCTTTTAATTTATTAATAAAAAGTTCATTGTCTTTAAGTTCAAAAAGCAACTTATCCATGTCAATATGAAAATCGGCATCCAGACCCGCTTTCACATTTTTGAGATAGGTGAAGCCGTCGAAAACCACCGACATACTATCCGCCTGGGTCGAGGTTTCAAGATCGTAAACACTGGAAGCAATGTCACCACTGCCTTTATGACTTACCCCACGAAGGTACAATTCTAACGGAAGGGTCAAATCTTTGTAAGTAAGATTACAATTATTGAGCTCATATCCTTCCAGGGCAAATTCCACCCCTGTGGTATCTTCAGAAGGTTTGGTGATGAGATAATTGGCCAGGCTGTCATTTAAGAAGACCAGGTCGATATCCGCATCATTAAGTCCTATGTATTTAATGGACTTGGGGGCTGATTTATTAAAAAGTGGGATGAGGGAAAAATCCAATTCCAAGGATTTGGCCCGTAGAAGATTTTGTCCATAAAAAGTATCAATGCCCACAACACTTAAGTCCTGTATTTCTACCGAAACCTCCGGAAACGATCTCAAAAAAGAAACATCCACATCCTTAAATTCTATCTCGGCGTTGACGCTTTCATTGGCGAATTTTTTAATTTCTGCCAAAATCTGGTCTTTAAACACAAAGGGGGCTGCCAGCAATGCGATGATTAAGCCCAGGATTAAGAATCCCAGGTATTTAAAAACTCTTTTCAATTTATCCATTGGTATATTCATTCGACTATAATACGGGATAAAGGGTACAAACTACCCCTTATCCTATATATTTAACAAAATCTTTTGATAGAACGTTTTAACTACAGCGGAATATTGCCGTGTTTTTTAGTTGGTCTTACTACTTTTTTATTGGAAAGCATTTCAAATGCACGGATGAGTTTTTTCCTTGTTTCAGATGGAGCAATGACTTCATCCACAAAACCTCTTCCTGCTGCTCTGTAAGGATTGGCAAACTTATGTTGATATTCTGCTTCTTTTTCCAATAGTTTTGCCTCCGGGTTTTCAGCACTTGTGATTTCTTTTTTAAAGATAATTTCACTGGCTCCTTTGGCTCCCATTACCGCTATTTCTGCACTGGGCCAGGCATAGTTGAGGTCTGCTTTGATGTGTTTGCTGTTCATAACATCATACGCACCTCCATATGCCTTTCTGGTGATTACCGTTACTCTTGGTACAGTTGCCTCACTGAATGCATAGAGCAATTTTGCTCCATTGGTGATGATGGCATTCCACTCCTGGTCGGTACCCGGCAAGAAACCGGGAACGTCAACCAACACCAATAATGGGATATTAAAACAATCACAGAACCTCACAAATCGGGCTGCTTTTTTACTGGCATTGACATCCAATACACCTGCCAGATCCTGGGGTTGGTTGGCCACAATACCTATGCTTCTACCGGCCATTCGGGCAAAACCCACCACAATATTTTCAGCATAGTGCTCATGCACTTCAAAAAAGGAATCTTTATCACATAACTCAACAATCACTTCTTTGATGTCATAAGGTGTTTGTGAAGAAGCTGGGATGATTTTGTTCAATGCCGGCCTGCACTCATCTTCTCCGGCATAGGGTACCAAAGGTGTGGTTTCTCTGTTGTTTTGTGGAATATAGGAGAGCAGGGTCCTTATCTTGCGGATTGCATCCAGATCATTATAGGCTGTCAAATGGGCTACCCCACTCTTTCTGGCGTGGGTCATGGCTCCTCCCAATTCCTCAGAAGTTACATCCTCGTTGGTCACCGTTTTCACAACATTGGGACCCGTAACAAACATGTAAGAAGTATTTTCCACCATCATGATAAAATCAGTGATGGCAGGTGAATAGACTGCTCCTCCGGCACAAGGGCCCATAATAGCACTGATTTGAGGAATTACTCCGGATGCAACGGTATTTCTGAAAAATATATCGGCATATCCCCCCAAAGAATTGACCCCTTCCTGGATCCTGGCTCCTCCCGAATCGTTGAGTCCGATGACCGGAGCTCCATTTTCCATGGCCAAATCCATTATTTTGCAAATTTTTTCAGCATGGGTTTCGGACAGCGAACCTCCAAAAACAGTAAAATCCTGGGCAAAAACATAAGCCAGCCGACCATGAATCTTGCCATAGCCCGTTATGACCCCATCGCCCGGAAATTGTTGGGTTTCCATTCCAAAGTCAAAAGAACGGTGTTCCTTTAGCATATCCAGTTCTTCAAACGACCCGGCATCCAGTAGGAGTTCCAAACGCTCTCGGGCCGTTAGTTTTCCTTTTTTATGCTCTTTGTCAATTCTTTCTATTCCTCCTCCCAATTGGGCGAGTTCTTTTTTATCCCTTAGGGCATTCAGCAGGTCTTGCATGGTCTAAAATTAGATGGTAAAGATAAACAAAAGACGGAAAACGTGAGGTGAAATGAGACATATCAGACCACCATCTGATGTAGATAAGGGGTAGGTTAATTACGGCAAAAAAGGTAGGCTTTGGGTTCATTTCAGAGGTAATAAGTGACAGCAGGCCGAGGGGTGATTAAAAAATAATTTTGAAGTATAATTTCAAAAAAGGGGTCACAAAACCCAGTTTAAAGTCTTAGTAAGCATAAAACTGAATGGTTTGCCCGGAAAATAGCACACTGATAGCTATTTTGGGAAAAAATCTTCAATACATATTATTACTTTTGTAAATAACTTTAAACTGGTTTATGGCATTTGATCTAAAAATAATGGTGGCGGATAAAATTCAGGAAATGACTGAATCTGCCACAATACGTATGGCCCAAAAAGCAAGAGAGCTGGCTTCCAAGGGAGTTAATGTTATTTCCCTGAGCCTGGGTGAACCCGATTTTGATACACCAGAGCACATCAAAGATGCTGCCATTGATGGCCTGCACAAGGGTATGACCAAGTACACTCCTGTTTCCGGAACCCTGGAGTTAAAAAATGCCATCATCCGCAAGATGAAACGCGATAGTGGCCTCGACTATCAGGGCAACCAAATTGTGATCTCTAATGGTGCTAAACAGAGCATTTTTAATATCTGTACGGCTGTCATTGATCCGGGAGATGAGGTTATTATTTTTGCCCCTTACTGGGTTTCTTATTACGAAATTGTCAAATTTTGCCATGGCACACCCGTAATCGTTTCTGCCGGTATAGAAGACGAGTTTAAAGTTAGCGCAGCGCAAGTGGCTGCCGCCATCACAGAAAGGACCAGGATGGTCATTTTTTCATCACCCTGCAATCCGACCGGCAGCGTTTTTACCACTGATGAATTGGCTGCTATTGCCGATGTTATCAAAACACATGATAACATTGTAGTGGTTTCGGATGAAATTTATGAATACATCAATTTTCAGTCAAAACACGCCAGCATTGCCTCTGTGCCGGGCATGCAGGAGATAACCGCTGTGGTGAATGGCTTTTCTAAAGGATTTTCCATGACCGGCTGGAGACTAGGTTTTATGGCCGGTCCTGCATGGCTTGCGTCAGCTTGCGACAAGGTGCAGGGACAGGTTACATCAGGAGCGGCTTCTTTTAGTCAGCATGCTGCAGCCGTAGGTCTTGACAGTGATATGAGTCCCACTGTAGAAATGACACGGGCCTTTCAAAAAAGACGAGATTTGGTCATTGAACAGTTAAAGCAGATTCCCGGGCTAATTGTCAATAACCCGCAGGGTGCTTTTTATGTATTTCCGGATGTGAGTTTTTACTTTGGAAAGAGTGATGGCACCAACACCATCCAAAATGCAGATGATTTTTCTGAAATCATGTTGGCAGAAGCTCATGTGGGCCTGGTTAGTGGCTCAGCTTTCGGTGCTGACCAATGTATCCGAATATCCTATGCAGCTTCTGAAGAAGATTTAACAGAAGCCATCAAAAGATTAAAAAACTGTTTGTCAAAATTTAAATAAAATATTGCCACATGAAATTGAAAGATGTCATCAAAATGGAGGACAAAGCCAAAGAAGTTTGGGTAATTACACCAGGCCTTCATTACGATCTGGAAAATAAAAATTTTACAGAACTGGTCAGCGTCAACCTCGGACAAAAAACGAAGTACCGCTATATTGTACCTGCATCCAAAGAGATCAGAACCAATATTGAAAAATACAAAAAGGCTTTTGGGGTAACCGAAGAAGAGGTTAAAAACATGTTTTGTTTTATCCAGGAAACCGATTTTATGCCTTTTGTCAATGAACTGGCCATTTACAATGGTTCTACCAACCCCGTTTCTGTTTCTACCCCACCCACAGAAGATCCCAATGAAGTGATTCAATACAATGAAAAAACTTCCACGATGCATGCTAAGGCCTTTGTGGAGGTTTGGAAAAAATACAAAAGAACAAAACCGTAACCCGGGTTATTAACGATATGATCTGGAAAGTTACTGCTGATATAGGGATGCTTAACCTTATCAATCAAAACACCCTGGGTTCTCACCTGGGCATAGATTTTATTGAGATTGGCGACGATTTTATCAAAGCAACCATGCCGGTAGACAAACGAACCATTCAGCCAATGGGCTTGCTTCATGGGGGTGCTTCTGTTGTTTTGTCAGAAACCCTGGGTTCAGTAGCTTCACTGCTGGCTGCGGGTCCTGTAGGTCAATACAGCGCGGTAGGACTGGAAGTGAATGCCAACCACCTCAAATCCGCCCGGTCAGGTTTAGTAACCGGAACCGTTACACCTATCAAATGCAGTGGGTCTATCCATGTATGGAACACGGAAATCAGAGATGAAGAAGGCCAATTGTTGTGTACTTCAAGGTTGACGGTCATGGTGAGGCCCAACAAAGCCTGAAAACAGGCGGTAATTTAAGGCTGGCAGTGTTAAACCCTACCTTTTGGACCCTATAAGACCGTCTTAAGTTTTGAAGATTGAGCTGTTTTTACGCACAAAATGTTTACTTTTGCGGCCTAAAATAAATTCATGGCATTACAGTGCGGTATCGTGGGACTTCCCAATGTAGGTAAATCAACCCTATTTAATGCGTTGACATCGGCTAAGGCTTTGGCGGCCAATTATCCATTTGCAACCAAAGACCCCAATTTGGGCGTAATTACCGTTCCCGATGAAAGGCTGGATCGACTTTCTGATATTGTAAAGCCACAGAGGGTGCAGCCAACAACCGTGGAGATTGTGGATATTGCCGGTCTGATCAAAGGAGCGAGCAAGGGTGAAGGGTTGGGCAACCAGTTTTTGGCCAATATTCGCGAAGTAGATGCCATTGTCCATGTAGTTCGATGTTTTGACGACGACAATGTCGTCCACGTTGAAGGAGGTGTTGATCCTATCAGAGATAAGGGCATCATTGACAATGAGCTGATTCTAAAAGACCTGGAGACCCTAGAAAAAAGGATTGATCGCCAGAAAAAGCAAGCTAAATCAGGATCCAAAGACGATGTATCCAAAGTAGAGTTTTTAGAAAAGCTCTTTAACTTTCTGGAAGCCGGCAATTGTGCCAGAGCTTTTACTTTCAGCGATGATGAAAAAGAGTTTATCAGAGATACCTGGTTACTTACAGACAAACCGGTTTTATATGTTTGCAATGTAGATGAAGGCAGTGTAAAAACAGGCAATGCCCACACCCAAAAATTTATGGAAAGTGTGAAGGATGAAAATGCAGAAGTCATCCTGGTATCCGCAGCCATTGAGGCGGATATAGCAGAGTTGGAAAGCAAAGAAGAAAGGATGGAATTTGTGAAAGACATGGGCCTTGATGAGCCGGGTGTCAACAGAGTGATCCGTGCCTGCTACAAACTACTCAACCTGATCACCTATTTTACAGCAGGTGAAAAAGAAGTACGTGCCTGGACCATCCACAGGGGTGACAAAGCACCTCAGGCAGCGGGTGTTATCCACACAGATTTTGAGAAAGGATTCATCAGGGCTGAGGTAATCAAATATGAAGACTTTATCCATTATGGCTCAGAAGCTTCTGTAAAAGAGGCAGGTAAGATGGGTGTTGAAGGCAAGGAGTATGTTGTCAATGATGGCGATATTATGCATTTTAGGTTTAATGTGTAAGACCTCCGTTTTCGGCTCTTTAATAGTCTTTGACTTTCGGTAAAAATGAGGGAATCAGGTTTGAAGGTTTAAAAGATTCCTGAATCCTGATAATGGGATTATTAATATAATAGTCAAATTTATTAAATCGGATATTTTCTGATTCTACCTTTCATTAATGTGCCATTATGATCCTATCCTTGCCCTGCATATCTTTGTAAATAACCACATTTTTATAGCCTGCCAAAACAAAACAGGCTTGGGTTTCAGCACCCAACCTTTCATTGATTTCACAAATTACCGGCGTCTTGGAAGCTCCTCCATAGGCAGCTATCGCCTTGTAAAAAATAAGCGGGTCGTCATCGGCAAATAGAGCCATATGGGGTTCATAGGCCAACACATTTTCAGCCAAAACAACTTCTTCTTCTCTTCCAATGTAGGGAGGATTGCTAACAATAAGGTCTGCACCTGTTAGTGTTTTTCGATCCTGTTCTAAAAGAAAATCACACCGTTTCAAATCTATTTCCAAGTCAAGGTCGATCGCATTTTTTCGGGCAATGGCAAGCGCCTCTTCACTTTTGTCGATGGCCGTTATTTTAACGTCTGGCAGCTTTTTCTTTAATGAAAGTGCAATACAGCCACTCCCCGTCCC
Source organism: uncultured Bacteroidota bacterium (assembly GCA_937872515.1). GTDB lineage: Bacteria > Bacteroidota > Bacteroidia > Chitinophagales > Saprospiraceae > JADKBO01. The sequence goes on along the minus strand of CALMSX010000115.1, from coordinate 163,034 downwards.
GATGTCAAGAATGTGGCTTATTTTGCGATTTTGAGCATATACCAAAGCAAAATTGACCAATTCTTCGGTTTCCGGACGAGGAATAAGGACGCCAGGGGCTACATACAAAATCAGGTCTCTAAAATAGGCCTTACCGGTAATGTATTGCAGGGGTTCGTGTTTTAACAGGCGATGAAAGGCATCTTCCAGCACGAGGTTTTCATCTGGAAAAAGTTGATTTCTCCCTCCAAATAAATCCTGGTACAGGTAGGTTATCAAAAGGCTTGCTTCCCGGGGCTCATAAACTTCAGCCAGGGCAGAAATCATTGCCTGCCGATCCATCAATTATAGCTCCAGATTGGGCTTGATGGCATGGCCGTCTGTACCCATGTTGTAAAAGTCAGATATGAGCTTCACTACCTCGTCAGGATCGTCGGTTACGGGTAGTAAGTCAAGGTCTTTTTCTGACACATTGTTAAACTGATTGAGCATTACCTCACGGATCCAATGTTTGAGACCCGACCAAAATTCTACACCCATTAGGATGACCGGTACTTTGGATATTTTTTTGGTCTGGATCAAGGTTAAAACCTCAAACATTTCGTCCAGCGTACCAAAGCCTCCCGGCATAACTACAAAGGCCTGAGCATATTTGACAAACATTACTTTTCGTACAAAAAAGTAACGATGGTCCAGGTTTTTATCCGGATCTATATAGGCATTGTGCGATTGTTCGAAGGGAAGATTGATGTTGAGGCCTACGCTGAGTCCGCCCTGGGTATATGCCCCTTTGTTGGCCGCTTCCATGATGCCGGGGCCACCCCCTGTGATCACTCCAAAACCTTCTTCCGTTATTCGTTTGGCCACATCAACCGTCAGTTGATAATATTTGTTGTCTGCTTGAGTTCGGGCTGATCCAAATATGGAAACACAGGGTCCAATACGGTTGAGTTTTTCAAATCCATAAACAAATTCAGCTACCACTTTAAACATGGTCCAGGAGTTTTCTCCCTTGAGTTCTGACCATTGTTTCATCTGACGGGTAGGCACAGCGGCGGCCTTTAATTTTCTTTCTTCCATTTGATACACATATTTAGTAAAAACCCAAGGCTTTCATTGAATAGATGGAAGGAAAACATTGGGCGTAAAAAAAGCCCGCCACACGACTATGACGGGCAAATCCTATAAACACAAAAATAAAAAAAAAGTTAGACAAGGATGCCCTTGTATGCTTCGTATTCCTTGAGAATGTACTTTTGTAGTTTTTCAGAATTATCGAATTGATCAAATATTTCCTGCAGTTTTGATCGCTCAGAGCTGGAGGTGTTTACATAATTTTCAATATCTGTTTTTGTTATCTTATCCTTGCTTAGGATGATGAGTCTTTCCACTACGTTGCGCAATTCGCGAATGTTGCCGGTCCAATTGTATTGTTGCAACAATTTTAAGGCTGCCGCATCAATGGTTTTTTTGTTCATACCATATTCATCGCAAATTCTTCCCATAAAATGTTCGACCAGAGCGGGTATATCTTCTTTGCGCTCATTGAGAGAAGGCACCTCTATGACAATCACAGCAAGTCTGTGGTAAAGATCTTCTCTGAACAATCCTTTGTTGATTTCCGCCCTCAGATCTTTGTTGGTAGCGGCAATGACCCGAACGTCAACCGACAATTCTTTTTCACCCCCTACCCTGGTTATCCTGCTTTCCTGCAGGGCCCTCAAAACTTTGGCCTGGGCAGAAAGACTCATATCCCCTATTTCGTCCAAAAAGAGGGTTCCTCCATGGGCTTGTTCAAACTTACCCAATCGCATCTTGTGCGCTGAGGTGAATGAGCCCTTTTCATGGCCAAAAAGTTCACTTTCAATTAATTCCGAAGGTATGGCTGCGCAGTTTACCTCCACAATGGGACCATCTGCACGGTTGGATTTGTCGTGGATCCAGCGGGCTACCAGCTCTTTACCGGTTCCGTTTTTTCCATTGATAAGAACCCTTGCATCTGTAGGTGCTATTCTGTCAACGGTCTGTTTGATCAGTTCCAGGGCCTTGCTTTCACCAATCATTTCCTGTACCATAGACTTGTGAACCCTCTTCTGCAATACCTTTTTTTCGGTAATGAGCGAAGATTTGTCCATGGCATTTCGAATGGTGATCAGCAGCCTGTTGAGATCAGGGGGTTTTTGAATAAAATCAAAGGCGCCCTTTTTAACGGCTTCTACGGCTGTATCGATGTTGGCATGACCGGAAATCATAACGATTGGCACATCAGGACACAGGATCTGAATACGCTCAATGGCTTCCATACCATCCATTTTCGGCATCTTGATGTCCAGAATGATCACGTCATAGGCCTGCTGCTTTACCTTGACAAGCGCATCCAGGCCGTCAGGTGATTCATCTACCTGATAGCTCTCAAACTCCAGGATCTCTCTGAGGGTCCTGCGTATGCTCGCATCATCGTCAACAATTAATATTCTTGCCATGGGCTAATACAGACTTTAGTAATTATCAGGTAAAATTACATTATTTTTTTCAATAATATGAAAAGCACTGAAAAAAAAATGCTCTCTGGACGCCCTTGGATCAAAATGGGGTCAAAACGCCGCTTTTCCATAACATATTAATTTTTAGTGTAATATGTGTTAAAAAAAAGTGAAAAAAAAGTGATCGCCAAAAATCGCTGCTTATTTCTGACTAAAAACTGGTTACATATTATCAATTTTCATAATGTCTTTTCATATTAAAAATGCTACTAATATGAATTTCCTTTTGGTGTAGAATTTGGCATTAGGTATCTCAAATGAGGGAAAGGTGTGTAATTCATGTACCCAACCTGTTAAAATCATTGTAGTGAAACGAATATTACAAAAAACACAAAATTCGATGAAGAACTTTTTACATTCACTGAAATCGGATCTCAGTAAGAGACACCAAAGGCCACTTTATATGGTTGCCTTGTTGCTGTGTCTAAACTGGATTACGGCATCTGCACAAGCTCCGACATTTACACGGAATGAATGTGGGTGTATGAACAACGAGACTTCGTGGGGCAACGGTCAGTTTACAGAGACCATCACCATTACCAGTGCTCCGGGGCTAACCTGGACCATAGTAGCGGCTAATGGTCTGTACAGCGCTGCTTCACCGGCTCCCCCTGCCGCACCTTTGACCATTCCAGCCGGAACGGTGATTACAGAAGGTCCGGCGGGCAGCTATGTTTTAAATGCCCGAAGAATTGACAACTCCAATTATTCATTGATCGTGACCAACGGTACCACTGAATATACTGTCAACTCCCTTCGCACTTGCCGGTATCCGAGAAATGAAATCCTCGGTGATATCGGCGCCTGTGTTGATAGCGACAACAAGACTTATCGAATTGATGTAGCCAACAGCATGTTGCCTTCTGTTGCCTGGACAATCAGTGGAGGAGGGTCAACTGTAGGCGCTTTAACTACCAATACCCTGGTCGTCAACTGGGGAGCCGTTGTAGGCTCTTATGATGTAAGGGTTAATGGTACAGCCAGGGCCTACCCCGGTCAAACATCGGGATTTTGTAATATAAGTGATACCATTACGGTGGATATTGCAGATGAGTTGCCCATTGCACTTGCCTGCAATAACCTCATCCACCTATCTATGAATGGAAGGTGTGAACTGAGTGTTACACCAGAAATGGTATTGGAAACCATCCTTTTCCCAACCACTGCCTCATCTTATGATGTAGTGTTAAGAGATATGGAAAAAGATACCATCATCCCCAACACCAGAATTTCTCAGAAATACATTGGCAAAACCATCGAAGCCAAGGTAGTTCAGGAATGTAGCACCAACTCCTGCTGGGGTCTGATCAAGTTGGAGGATAAATCGATTCCTTCTCTTGTTTGCAATCCGGATGTTACCATCGATTGTAATCAGTTGACAGGGCCACAGGTTACCGGGTTTCCGCTCAGACCTGATGCCATCGTGACACCTTTAACAGGAAATAAGTTCCTTGTTAAAAATTTCGACTATTGTTCTGATGTGATTTTGGAATATTATGATGAAATTACCAAAAGTGATTGTGTAGGAGAATTTAGCTCTGTGGTGACACGCACCTGGGTTGTTACTGATATTTCAGGCAACTCAAGTACCTGTTCATCTGATATATATGTGAGAAAGGCAGACAGCGCAGACATCGTATTTCCTAGTAACTGGGACGATGTTTTGGGCCCCAATCCTTCCATTCCAGCATGTGGCAACTGGCCTAAACTGGCCAATGGTCATCCAGATCCTATTTATACCGGCAGCCCTCAGGGTGTATTCTGTTTAAATGTAACCGTTGATTTCCAGGACACCAAAATACCTAAGTGTAGGGGTGATAAAACTTTCAAACTGTTGAGAAAGTGGATCGTTACCGATTTGTGTAATGCTACTCAAATCATCAGAAACCAGACCATTACTGTCATGGATAAAGATGCTCCAGTTATCGTTGCACCTGCCGATTTCACGGTAGGAACTACTGGTCTTACCTGCGCATCTCAAATAAAATTGCCGCATCCTACCATTACAGATTGTAGCAATACTCAGTACTATGTATCGTATAATGTACCTGACCTTACAGGCGCCCCATCACCGGGACCTGGAAGCACAGATGGCGTTATCAAAAATTCAGATGGCACCTTTACCATCCAAACTCTTCCAGCTGGTGTTACCACTATTTGGGTAACTTACCTGTCAGTGGATGATTGCGACAATGCCAGTGAAGACATCACCAGGGTTGACATCAAAGATGGCACCCCACCGGTACCGGTTTGCGATCAGTTTTCATTTGCAGGTCTTAATGACGACGGACTTGGTTATGTAACCGTAGAGTCATTGGATGATGGTTCTTGGGACAACTGTGGAATTGATTATTTACAGGCAAGGAGGATGGAGACCACTTCATGTGGCATCACCAATGACTGGGGACCAAAGATCAAATTCTGTTGTGAAGATGCCGGAAAATCATTTATGGTTCAATTAAGAGTGGTGGACAAAGCAGGCAATTCCAACACCTGTATGGTAGAAGTCAGGGTTCAGGACAATGTGCCACCTACCCTTTCCAACTGTCCTGCCAACATCACCGTAGACTGTAACGCAGATTTGTTGAGTCTGGGTCAATATGGCAAACCTACAGCAAGTGATGTATGTAGTGCCAACCTTACAGAAGAAGTAAAAGACAATGGTTTCGACGACTGTGGTCGCGGATCTATATCAAGAATATTTACGGCTACCGACAACTTTGGCAATAAGTCAACCTGTGTTCAGGTAATCACCGTGAGACCTACCAATCCATTTAATGGCAACAACATTACATGGCCACAGGATCATACCTTTACCAATGGCTGTCTTGCCACCGGTATTGCTCCTGAAAACATGCCGGCAGGAAAACAAAGGCCAACTTGGGCTACACGTCCATGCAGTCAGATTGCCATTGAACATGAAGACATCGTGTTCCAATATGTAGAAGGATTTTGTTTCAAAGTATTGAGAAAATGGACAGTAATCGACTGGTGTCAGTTCAATCCGCTGATTCCTTCAGCCGGTAAATGGACCTATACACAAGTCATCAAAGGACAAAACAATACGGCCCCTACCATCACTAAAGGGTGTTTACCTGCAGACGTTAAGATTACCCAGGTGGACAATTGCCAGGCGCTGATCGAAGCAACAGCCACTGCTACCGATGATTGTACCCAGGGCGATAAATTTGTTTGGTCTTATGCCTTAGATGTTGACAATAATGGAACCAAAGATTTTACCGGCAACACCAATACGGTTAGCAGAACGGTAAGTTTTGGAAAACATACCATTACCTGGACGGTAACAGATGAATGTGGAAACAGCAAGACCTGCTCAAACACCTTTGAGGTGAAAGACCAGAAAAAACCAACCCCTTACTGTTTGTCAGAAATTACCACCGTAATCATGGAAGAAGATGGAACGGTTGAAATCTGGGCCTCTGATTTTAATGCAGGCAGCTACGACAACTGTTCACCAAATCCAAATTTGAAGTATTCATTTTCAAGTACCGTAACAGATGCATCCAAAACATTCAGATGTGCTGATATGACCGACAATACCACCAGGTTTGAGTTAAGGATCTACGTAACGGATCTTGCAGGCAATCAGGACTTCTGTACTACTCACATCAATGTACAGGATAACAACAATACCTGTGGATTTGGCAACATCGATGAAGGCGAAGATGAAGAAGAGGAATCTAAAAAAGTAACCGTTTCCGGTGCCATCAAAATGGAATCTAATGAAACCGTTGAAAATGTAGCTCTGATGCTTGCATCTCAACAACCGGAGTTTCCAAAATATATTTACAGCAACGAGCAAGGTGAATATACTTTTAATGACCTGATTACACAAAACGACTATACCATTACACCGTCTAAAAATGACGACTATCTGAATGGACTTTCTACCCTGGATTTAATTCTGATCCAGCGCCACATCCTGGGTGTTAAAAAATTGGAAAGCCCTTATAAGATCATTGCTTGTGATGCCAATTCAGATGACAAAGTAACTGCGTCTGACCTGGTAGCATTCAGAAAACTGATCCTTGGTTTGACCGACAAGCTTGCCAACAGCGATAGCTGGAAGTTTGTAGACAAATCACACCAATTTGCTGATCCTTCCAAGCCTTTCCCTTATCAATCAAGTATAGGAATGAGCTCTTTGGAACACAATGTAAGCAACGGCGATTTTGTAGCTGTTAAGGTGGGAGACATCAACGCGTCTTACCAGCGAAATGCACAATCAAATGAAGCAGAAAACCGTACCAGAACCAGTATGATGTATTCATCAACGGCTGTAAAAGCAGGTGAAACGATCACCGTACCATTTGAAGTTGCCGAGGCTAAAAACATTGCCGGTCTCCAGTTTTCAATGGTATTTGATCAGGATAAATTTGAATTCAAGGGTATCGAACAAGGAGCTGCCAATGTAACAGAAGATGACATCTATGTATTGGACAACACCTTATTGATGAGTTGGGCTAATAGCAAAAAAGACAATGAGGAAAACGGTAAATTATTTGGTTTGACCTTTGTGGCCAAACAAGATGTTGCTGCCGGTGAGTGGTTTAACCTCAACGACAGAATGTTGAAGTCAGAAGTATACTTAAACGAAGATGACAACATTTCAGCAACCTCAATGGATCTTGAATTGAGAGGTAAAGGCAACTATGCCAATTCAACATTTGAATTGTACCAAAACACTCCAAATCCATTCAATCATACCACTACCATAGGATTTACCATACCTGAAGCAGGAGAAGTATCCTTTAAAGTATATGATTACAATGGAACCGTTTTGAAACAATTCAGAAAAAATTATGACAAAGGTTATAATACAATAGAACTCAATGTTTCTGAATTCAACAAAGCGGGCATACTCTTTTACCAACTAGACTCAAAAACTCATTCAGCCAATAAAAAAATGATTGTTATAAAATAAACGGTTTTTTAGGATACGAGGAGTGCGCATTGTGAGGTGTGCACTCCCACTCTCCTGCCGACTTATAACTTTCATAATAAAAATAAAAAACCGATTTAAATCTTATCAAGATGAACAAATCCTTACTCATTCAACAATTCAACGGTTTCATCAGTTTGAAACACCTGAGAAATTTGTTGACACTGGCCATTCTGGTTGTGATGAATACCCAGTCAAAAGCACAGACAGTGGATTGCAATGCCATTATGGCCTGCAATGACCTTGTCCAGATTTCATTGGGTACCAACTGTACAGAAGTGGTAGTGGCGGATATGATCCTGGAAGGCCAGGCTTATCCCAACTCCTATTACAACGTTGTGGTGTCTACTGCCAATGGCACACCCATTACCAATAACCTGCTTACAAAAGCAAATCTTGGTAAGACCTACAATGTGGTAGTTACCTTAAGTGGTTGTGATCTATCATGCTGGGGCAACATCACTGTGGAAGACAAATTGCCACCAGTGATTACCAATTGTCCAAGTGTGACTTTACAATGTGGTCAGCCAACAACACCGGGAACTTCAGTGCCCAGGCCTTCTGCCTCAGATGCCTGTTCATCTGTTACCCTTACTTCTATTGATAAAGAAGTGGTGTCTCAGTGTAGCGCTCAATATGTGAAGGTCATCACCAGAACATGGACAGCTACAGATGCTTATGGCAACAAAACAACTTGTGAGCAGATCATCAATATAACCAGGCCTACCATCGATGATGTAGTATTTCCGCCTAACTATGACGATCACGACAAGCCCGTTTTCACTTGTACAACCAACCTGAAATTATTACCCAATGGTGCTCCGCACCCTGATGTAACAGGTTATCCGGGAGGAACTGATTGTCCGAACATCATGTATTTTTACAATGATGTAATCTTCCCTATCTGCGGTGCTTCTAAAAAAGTATTGCGTCAGTGGACCGTTATTGACTGGTGTACCGGAAGAGATACAGTGAGTGCGCAGATCATCAAAATAGTAGATACAGACCCACCGGTATGTGTTTCTCCTCCTGATTTTGCATTCAATGTAACTACAGATGAGGGCAAATGTACAGGTACTTTTGTTGTACCGGCACCCAATGTTGTATTTGAATGCAGCAACTGGGATTACATTGTAGGCTATAAGCTGAGAGATGCCAACGGACAGCCTTTTGTAAATCCTGTTTACGACAATGTAAAAAAAACAACCCGTCCTGATGGCAGTTACTTCTATACCATCAGTGGTTTGCCAGCTGACACTTCATGGATCGTTTACACCATCACTGATGGTTGTGGAAATAGCACCCAATGTTTTACAGAGGTAATTGTAAAAGATACCGAAGCACCTACCCCTGTTTGTGAAGGCTTTACCGTAGTATCATTAGAAGATGCCGGATGGGCAGATTTATTTGCTACTTCCATAGATGACGGAAGCTCTGACAACTGTGGAATTGAAAAATTTGAAATCAGAAGACAGGTAAATAATTGTAACAGACCAGAAGACCTGTTATTTAAAAATAAGGTCAACTTCTGTTGCGAAGACGTGAGCAGTGATCCTACTGTATACCAAAAAGTGGTATTAAGAGTCTATGACAAAGCCGGAAATTTCGCTGACTGTGTAGCCAACGTAAAAACACAGGATAAAAAACCACCGGTTATTACCGTACCTCCTGCCATCACCATTGATTGCGATGTTGACTATAAAAACTTAGCCAATACTGGTGGTTCGGCTACAGCTGTGGATAATTGCAGCGTAACCATTACATCTACCGATGCAGGTACCTTAAAGTGTGGTTTAGGAACCATCACCAGGACCTGGAGAGCCACTGACAAACAAGGTTTGACCGATTCTAAAACACAAATTATTGTGATCAAAGATTCAGATCCATTTGACGCAACAGACATCAAGTGGCCTGCAGATCTTGAAATCAATGGATGTGATAAAGCAGATGCTACACCTGAGATATTAAACAGCAAACCCACCTACACCAACTCTAATTGTGCAGACATTGCCATCTCATGGGATGATGAAGTTTTCTCTATTCCTGGTGCTTGTTTGAAAATATTGAGAACCTGGAGAGTAGTAAACTGGTGTGATGCCAATCCACAAAATCCACAATTCATTACCTACGTACAAAAAATTGTATTGAACAATTCTGAAAGGCCTGTATTTGTAGCCGGCTGTAGCAATAAAACCATCAATTCTATCAATAGTGATTGTGAAGAATATGTTGAACATTCTGTAACGGCAACAGATGATTGTACTGCACCAGCCTTGTTAAGATATACCTGGCAGTATGATGAAGACAACAATGGCACCATTGATCAGACAGGTACAGGATCATTCTATGCAAGGGTTTATCCTGCAGGAAGACACAAAATGACCTTTACCGTAAAAGATTTGTGCGAAAATACAACCAGCTGTTCTTATACCTTCCATGTGAAAGACAACAAACCTCCTACCCCAATCTGTAACTCAGAAGTAGTATGGGTATTGGATGAAGCAGGAAAAGCAGAAGTGTGGGCGAGCGACTTTGACCTCAAATCTGAAGATCTTTGCGACGGTGATGATTTGAAATTTTCTTTCAATGCCAGCGGTAGCCAACCTGCCAGAACCTTTACCTGTGCAGATGTGCCCAATGGAGTAAGCGCCACCATTCCATTAAAGATGTATGTGATCGATCAGGATGGTAACTCTGAATTCTGTGATGTACGACTGATCCTTCAGGATTCACCCAATAAAAATGTTTGTCCTAACGTGGGCAATCTTACGGCAACCATTTCTGGTAAAGTCATTAACAAGACAGCTACCGGATTTGAAAACATAGCTGTTGAGTTAACCAATATGACAGACGAATCCAAGATGGAAGGCATCACAGCAGAAGAAGGAAAATTCAACTTTGCAGAAGTGCCTTTCTTTAATGGTTATCAATTGAAGGCTGCAAAAAATGATGATATTTTAAATGGCCTTTCTACCCTTGACCTGGTGTTGATTCAAAGACACATCCTGGGTATGAAATATTTGGACAATCCATACGACATCATCGCAGCTGACATCAACAAGGATAAAAAAGTATCAGCAAGCGACCTGGTTAATTTGAGAAAACTCATCCTGGGTGTGGACAAAGTATTTGCCAACAATGACCCATGGAGGTTTGTACCTTCTAACCACGCATTTGCAGATCCAAGAGATCCACACAATTTCCCTGAAGGAATTGATATCAGTGAGTTGAGTGAAGACAAAGAAAACATGGACTTTACTGCTGTAAAAACGGGTGATGTCAACAACTCCGCTACTTACAGCCTGGCAAGTGCCAATGCAGAAAACAGGACCTCCCCTGCCCTCTTACTGGTTGCCGATCAGGCTCACCAGGCAGGAACCATCCTCCATGCAGCGGTAAGCGCCGGTGAAGAACTGCAAATTTCTGGCATACAATTTGCCGTTAAGATCGATGAGGCCAATTTTATATTCAAAGGAATAGAAAGTGCCGTATTGAAAGTGGGCAATGACAATTACCATTTTGAAAACGGAACCCTCAAAATAAGCATTGACAGCAGAGACGCACAAATGGTGCAGGCAGGTGAAGTTCTTTTCAACATCCTATTGGAGAGTCGCAAAGACGGCAACAGCATCAACTGGCAATTGGAAAGCCGTGATTTTGAAGCCGAACTATACGATGAAACACTGCAAACAAGATCTATTAATCTTGAAGCAGCGGATGCCGTAGCGGTTGAAAAAATGACCAACGAGTTGAGAAACCAACCCAATCCATTCAGTGAGTCAACTACCATCCTGTACAGAACAGATGTGGAAGGAACAGCGACCCTTTGGGTAGCAGACGCCACTGGAAAAACCGTATTGACCCAGGTAAATCACTTTGTACCCGGCAACAATAAGGTTACCATCCACCGTCAGGACATCGGAAGTAAGGCCGGCGTTTATTTCTATCAGATAGAATTCAACGGCACCCTGAAATCCGGAAAAATGCTGCTGGCTAAATAAACCGAAATGTAGTTTTTACAAAATAGACCTAATTTAATTAAACAAGAAAAGCCGACTCTAAAGAGAGCCGGCTTTTTCTGTTTTATACCCATCCCTCCGGCCAAACTTAATTTTGTGTTAAAAGCATGGCCAAAAGTGCAGATATTTGCAAAATCATATGAATTTTAGATCTCCATATTATCGCATAAAGACTTTGTTTTTTGATTACCCATACCCCAACGCCCTATGTCACTAGAAAAAACCCCGATAAAATCTACTTATGTGGATGAAGCCAGACAGCTGGTTTCCTCTATTGAAAAAGTACTCGATGATGCTGATTTTACTCCGGAAAGAAAGGCAAGAGAAGGATTTCAAAGCCTCCATGTTTTAATAGACCTGCTGCTTTCCGATGAAAACCTGCGATTCACTACCCTATTTGCCAAGATCGCCTACATAGCCGCCCGCTGGAAGTTATCCGGCAGATCGGCTTTCATCTTACATTCCTATCGCAGGGCCTTTGAACGAAATGAAATCACCTCTCAGAATGCGGTCGTTTTATATGAAAGTGCAAGGGTATTGGCCCATGTTCTTCTTTCCAAAATTTGGCCTGAAGCACCGGATGTAGTGGAACCATCGGCGGAGCTGGCAGCGGCCTTGTTTGTGACCGATGATACAAAATCAGGTTTTTATCGAACCCTGGACGGCATTATCCAGGAAATAGATTTTCAAACCAAGACCCTGGTCTTTCTGGAAGATAAAACGGGAGGAAAGGAATGGAAGGTACAATTTGATGTTTCAGATAAAAATGAAATGTTTACCTCCAATATTGAAGCCACGTTTAAGCTTTTACCCCTGCCCATCCCCGTCATTTTAATTGATGTCGACCTGCATGCGCCTGACCGACTGGTGCCGGCTGCTTTTGTGATCAATCCTGACTACCTGGTGGATGTTACCGCAGTGGCCAATGCCGTGCCCGGATCCAATGGAGAATATTGGCTGTATGCACTTCAGAAGCTGGCTCCCAAAGAAACAGGGCAGGCAGTGCTGGTTGGAAACTTGGCCAACCTCATCCTCGACAATCTGGTGAATGACGAGGATAAAAGTTTTGAATCGCTCATTCCCACCTTTTTTCATCAGGATGCCCTTGCCTGGTGCCTTCAAAAAGATGAAGAAGTGGTTCAAAATATGGACAAACTCAGGATCCATTTTAACAACATCGGGCAGGTATTAAAAAATGAAATGGAGACCAAGGGGATTTCCAAAAATAACATCTACCTGGAGCCTTCTTTTTATTGCAGGACCTATGGGGTCCAGGGTCGTTTGGATTTTTTTCACCACGATCTGCACGAAGACCAGGCCGATATCATAGAATTAAAAAGTTCCCAACCCTTTATGCCCAATGTTTACGGGCTAACTGACAGTCATTATCTTCAGACCCTGCTCTACGATATGATCGTGCAGGCTACCTACGGGGGTAAGCTAAAAACGAGAAATTTTATCCTGTATTCCAGATTGGAAAAAGAAGCACTGAGGTATGCCCCTGCCAGCAGAACCCGCCAACTGGAATTGATCCGAACCCGCAATGAAATCATGCTGATGGAACATGCCTTTGCCCATTCGGCCGAGACCACGGCCCGGCTGTGCGCCTTTATGAAGGTCAGCCAATTTAAAAATATCAAAGGCTATTTACATACCGACCTTAAAAGTTTTGAAGATAGTTATACAGCGCTGGATGAGGCAGAGCGAAGCTACTACCATCATTTTCTCTCTTTCTCGGCGAGAGAGCAGGTGTTGGCCAAAACGGGTGAAGCCGGACCCGACACCACCAATGGGCTGGCATCGCTATGGTTGGAAGACATAGAGGCAAAGGCCGAACGTTTTTCCATCTTAAGTCACCTGAAAATTGTAAAAAACGAAAGCAGCCAGGAAGATGCCTTGCTTGCCCTCCAGCCTACCGATTTTAGCAATGCCCTTTCCAATTTCAGGAAGGGAGATGTGGTGGTCCTTTATCCTCACACCGGCCAGGTCCAGGATGCCCTGAGTCACCAGGTCTTTAAATGCAATTTGGTGAGTATAAACAAAGAACAGATTGTTTTGAGGCTAAGGAGTCCGCAAAGAAACCAACAGCTTTTTGAATTGCACGATTTGTGGAACCTGGAAGGCGATGTGCTGGACAGTGGTTTTCGGCATATGTACCGCAATTTATTTATGTTTATCCAGGCGCCCGCTGAAAAAAGAAGGCTGCTGCTGGGCAGGCAAAGACCTACTATATCAGAGGTCACCTGGGTGGATAAGTTACCTAATCACCTAACCCCGGAACAAAAAAACCTCATCAGTAAAATTGTCAGTTGTAAGGATTATTTTTTATTGTGGGGACCTCCGGGCACGGGCAAAACAAGCACCATCATCCGGCACTCGGTACGCACGCTCTATGAAACTACAGGGGAGAGGATCCTGATCCTTGCTTACACCAACAGGGCTGTTGACGAGATCAATGAATGTTTGGCCGCTGAAGGACTGGAGCCAGCACTGACCCGATTGGGCAGCTCTTATGCCATTGACCCCAGGTTTTCGCACACCCTGATGCAAAATCAGGTGGCCAACATGCAAAAACGAAAAGACATCCTTCAATTTTTGACCCAAACAAGGATCTACCTTTCAACGGTTTCATCCCTTATGGGCAAACTTTCACTGCTGGACCTGCTATCGTTTGATACCGTGATCATAGACGAAGCCAGTCAGATACTGGAGCCCAATCTTTGTGGCATCCTGAGCCGGTTTAAAAGATTTATTCTGATAGGCGACCACAAACAACTGCCGGCAGTGGTGGTACAGCGACCGAGTGAGACAGAGATCAAGGATGTAAAACTCCGGGAATTGCAATTTTCAGATGCACGCACCTCCTTGTTTGAGAGAATGCTGATAAGGGCCAGAAAAGAGGATTGGTTTCACTGTTGGGATGTACTGAGCCAGCAGGGCCGGATGCACAGAGACATCATGCAATTTGTCAATGGCCAGTTTTATGAAGGCCGTTTAAAGTCCATTCCCGGCATTGAAAGATTGGAGGCGAGCTCTTTTCTGAGTGAAAGAGATGGCTGGTTGAGTGATAGGTTGATCTTTGCCAATACACCTGTCCAATTGGTGCAGGGTTACAAAACCAATGAGGCAGAAGCCGATTTGGTGGTGGAAATGGTAGGTAAGATCCTAAAGGCTTATCAAAAAACAGGAAAATCATTTCACGAGCATTCTATTGGCATCATCACCCCTTACCGTGCCCAGATTGCTTTGATCCGTTCGAAGTTGCCAAATGAAAAAATACAGATCGACACCGTAGAAAGGTACCAGGGAGGCGCCAAGGACATCATCTTACTGTCATTGGTCACTAACCGGCCCTCCCAACTCAAAACGCTTGTATCGCTCTCTAATGAAGGAATTGACCGAAAACTCAATGTGGCGCTTACAAGGGCCAAAGAACAAATTGTGGTGGTAGGCAATGAAGAAATTTTGAGTAAGGATGGCAATTACCGGGCATTGATAGCTGCCTGCAGTCGATATCAGTGTTGAATACATCCCGTAGCCATTTAGCTACGTAAGTAAATTAACCAGACAAGAGAAATAAAAAAGGCGACTTCCTTACGGGAGCCGCCTTATATTTATATACTCTACTCTTCTGTTTATTCAGCTGTTTCTTCAGCTGCAGTTTCTTCAGTGCTTGCTGCTTCATTTTCAGTTGCAGGAGCCGCAGCTGTTGCTTTTGCCCTACCTCTTCTTACTTTTTTCTTGCCTGTAGCAGAAGCTGGTTTAGAGCTGTAAACTTCATTGAAGTCTACAAATTCGATTAGAGCGGTTTCAGCACCGTCACCTTTACGGAAGCCGGTTTTGATAATTCTTAGGTACCCTCCCGGACGGTCAGCTACTTTTGGGCCGATGGTGTCAAACAGTTCACTTACTGCATCGTTGTTTTGCAGGTAGGAAAAAACAGTACGGCGTGAATGCTGGGTATTGTCTTTGGATTTGGTAACCAATGGCTCTAATTGAACCCTTAGGTTTTTGGCTTTTGCCAAAGTTGTATTGATCCTTTTGTGCATGATCAATGCAATGCTAAGATTTTTGAAAAGGGCAACCCTGTGTCCGATTTTTCTACCAAGGTTGTTGGTTTTTACTCCGTGTCTCACTGTACAAAGATTGTTTGCATCACTTTTGGTTTCTGCTACTTGGCCTGAGCGAAAAAACCTGGGTTAATGCGGTTATTAATAAAATTAATCCTATTGGGCCAATGCGATTATTCTTCGTCCAATTTGTACTTGCTCAGGTCCATGCCAAAAGTAAGGCCTTTGGTCTGTAGCAATTCCTCGATTTCTACGAGCGACTTCTTACCGAAGTTTCTGAATTTCAACAACTCGTGGGTATCAAATTTAACCATTTCACCCAGGGTGTTGATTTTAGCAGCTTTCAGACAGTTGTAAGCCCTTACAGAAAGATCGAGATCTTCCAGTGAAGTTTTCAACAACTTGCGCATGTGGAGGATGTGCTCATCCACGATATTGTCTTCTCTGCTGGTAGCATCGTTGAAAGTAATGTTTTCATCTGTGATCAACATTAAATGTTGAATCATGATTCTTGACGCCTCTTTCAAAGCTTCTTCCGGATGAATGGTGCCATCGGTTTTGATGTCGATGGTCAATTTTTCGTAGTCAGTACGCTGTTCAACCCTGGTATTTTCAACCTTGTAAGCCACTTTTTTAATAGGCGTATAGATGGCATCAATTGGAATAACACCAATTGGAGCATCTTTAGGGAGATTGTCGTCTGCAGGTACATAACCGCGACCTTTGGTAACGGTCAACTCCAATTCTAAAGTAACAGAAGGCTCCATGGTGCAGAGGTGCAGCTCGGGATTCATTACTTTAAAAATGTTGTTGTAGGTTTCGATATCGCCTGCCTTAAAAGTATCTTTACCAGATATGGTAATGTAGATTTTTTCTTCAGCACTGGTATTGTCTAACATCACCGGTTTCAATCTGATTTGTTTCAGATTCAGTACGATGTCGACTGTATCTTCCACTACGCCTTTGATAGAAGCAAATTCATGATCTACCCCACCAATTCTGATCGCAGAAATAGCATAGCCTTCGAGGGATGACAAAAGAATCCTTCTAAGGGAGTTACCTATGGTCTGACCAAAGCCAGGCTCCAAGGGTTTGAATTCAAAGATGCCTTCAAAATCGTCTGCTTTTTGCAACCTAATTTTATCTGGCTTTTGAAAATTCAGGATACTCATGTTTTATGAAAGATTTAACGTGATTCAAAAAGTTGAAGCAACCCAGGCCGGAGAACCGGTGGGCTGCTTAAGTATTACTTGGAGTACAATTCCACGATCAATTGTTCATTGATCTTTTCAGGAATTCTTTCTCTTTCTGGGTAGTCGATAAACTTGCCTTCCATTCTTTCCGGATTCCATTCAACCCAGGCGAAACTTTTGGCATCGGTTTTTTTACCAACATTGTTTTTGATAAAATCAAGACCTCTTGATTTTCCTCTTACCGAGATCATATCACCTGGTTTAAGTAGGAAAGATGGGATGTTGGTCAATACACCGTTAACCAAAACGTGTTTGTGACCAACCAGCTGACGAGCAGCTTTTCTGGTAGGGGCAACACCCATTCTGAAAAGTGTGTTGTCCAATCTTGACTCAAGCAATTGGAGGAGGATTTCACCTGTTACTCCGTGTTTGCTGGTAGCTTTGTGGAACAAGTTACGGAACTGTCTTTCGAGCAGACCGTAGGTATATTTTGCTTTTTGTTTCTCCATTAGCTGAACAGCGTAGTCAGACATTTGCTTACGCTTTTTCGCCATGCCATGCTGACCAGGAGGGAATTTCCTTTTCTCATACGACTTATCATAACCGTAGATGGGTTCTCCGAAAGCCCTGGCTTTTTTGGTAGTTGGTCCAGTATATCTAGCCATTATCCTTTTTTATTTCTATTTTATTAAACTCTTCTTTTCTTTGGAGGCCTGCAACCATTGTGAGGGATTGGAGTTACATCCTTGATCCTTGTCACTTTGATACCGGCTGAATCGATAGCCCTGATGGCAGATTCTCTACCTGCACCTGGTCCTTTTACAAATACTTCTACGTGTTTCAAACCTGCATCCAAAGCTGTCTGTGCAGCAGTGGTAGCAGCCATTTGAGCGGCATAGGGTGTATTCTTTTTGGATCCTCTGAAACCTGCTTTACCAGCAGAACCCCAGGAAATAACTTGTCCCTGGTTGTTACAGATTGAAATAATAATGTTGTTGAAACTGGCCTGAATGTAAACCAACCCGTCTGCGGAGATGGCGACATTACGCTTTTTAACCTTTTTACCTTTTGCCATTACTTATTATTTAGTTGCTTTCTTCTTGTTCGCTACTGTTTTCTTCTTACCCTTACGCGTTCTAGCGTTGGTTTTGGTGCTTTGTCCCCTTACTGGCAAGCCCCTCCTGTGTCTCAAACCACGATAGGAAACAATGTCCATCAATCGTTTGATGTTAAGCTGAACCTCACTTCTCAATTCACCCTCCACTTTATAAGTATCCTGGATCATTTTAGAAATGAATTTTACGTTGTCATCAGTCCAGTCAGATACTTTGGTATCCTGGCTCACACCTGCCGCAGCAAGAATGTCAGCAGCTGTACTTCTACCGATTCCGTAAATATAAGTAAGGCCTATGATGCCTCTCTTGTTTTTTGGTAAGTCAATTCCCGCAATACGTGCCATTGTACTATAATTTTAACCCTGACGTTGTTTAAACTTAGGATTCTTTTTATTGATGATGTAAATTTTTCCCTTCCTTCTCACGATCTTACAATCTTCAGATCGTTTTTTGACGGCAGCTCTTACTTTCATTGGTTTATTATTTCAGCTTATTTATACCTATATGTTATCCTTCCTCTTGACAAATCATACGGAGACATCTCCACAGATACTTTGTCGCCAGGTAAAATTCGGATGTAATTCATCCTCATTTTTCCCGATATCGTAGCTATGATGAGGTGCTCATTTTCCAAACGCACCCTAAACATTGCGTTGGATAGCGCCTCTTCTATGATTCCGTCTAGTTTTATCAGGTTTTTAGAACTCATTTTTTGAATTGGAGTGCAAATATCTAAAAATTTATCGATACATCTGTCAAAAAATCATTATTTTTTACAGAATTCTCTATAAATGAATGATCTGAGAGTATATCAGCCTTCCCTTTACGGATGGCAATATTGTGTTCGTAATGCGCAGATGGGGTCTTGTCAAAGCTGGTAATTGTCCAACCATCCTTGCTCTGAGATACCTTTTTGGTCCCCAGATTGACCATCGGTTCAATAGCAATCACCAAACCTTCCTTCAATAAAACGCCCTGGCCTCGTTTGCCAAAGTTGCTTACCTCAGGTGCTTCGTGCAGATTCCTACCCAAGCCATGACCTACCAACTCTCGTACAACTCCAAACCTGTGTTTGACTTCGGCGTGGTTCTGAATGGCAAAACCAATGTCCCCTACCCTTTTTCCAGCACTTGCTTCCGCAATGCCCAGATAAAGAGATTCTTTGGTGACCTGGCAAAGTTTGATCACGGCTGAATTCGCATCCTTACCAATAAAGGTATAGGCTACATCGCCGTAAAACCCATTCTTCACTACTCCGCAGTCGACGGAAATGATATCGGTACTTTCAAATGGCCTGTCGTTTGGCAGACCATGCACAACCTGTTCGTTAACAGATATACACAATGTAGCAGGGAAGCCCCGGTAACCTTTGAAACCTGGTGTGGCCCCATGGTCCCTAATAAATTCCTCTGCTATTTTATCCAATTGGTTGCCCGTTTGTCCTTCCCTGATGTGCTTACTCAATTCAGCCAGGGTCTTACAAACCAGTATACTACTTTCTCTGATTAATTCGATTTCATCATTGGTCTTAAATACCATAATCAGAAGGATTAATATCCTGCTCCGATCTGGATTCCACCGCTGCTGCGGCCCTTGATCTTACCAGATTTAACAAGTCCATCGTACTTGCGCATCAACAAATAAGATTCAATTTGTGCCAATGTATCTAATGCAACACCCACCAAAATCAGCAATGATGTACCACCAAAAAAGATGGCAAAGGCATCACTCACACCAACCGCTGCCACAATTGCTGGCATGATGGCAATCAATCCCAGGAAAATAGAACCGGGGAAGGTAATTCTTGTGGTCAATGAATCGATGTATTCTTCAGTATCTTCTCCTGGTTTAACACCCGGAATAAAAGAGTTCTGATTCTTCAAATAGGTAGCGTATTGTTTTGGGTTTACAATCAAAGCGGTGTAAACGTAGGTAAACAAAACTACCAGGGTAAAAAATATCAAGTTGTAAGGCAGTGACTTCCAATTGTTCAATGAAATCAGGAAATTACTTTGGGTGCCTGAATTGGCCATGGCCCATTGTGCTACCGTTAAAGGTAAAAACATGATGGCCTGCGCAAAGATGATGGGCATAACTCCGGAAGCATTCACTTTAAGTGGAATGTAGTCTCTGGCGCCCTGGGTTGGAAGATCATCAGTTGATCTACCTACCATTTTTTTAGCAAACTGAATTGGAATCTTTCTTACTCCCTGTACAATCAAAATGGCAGCAAGGATGACAAAAAACAAAGCAGCCATTTCAATAACCAGGATCAATGGACCCGCGCTTGAAAGTTGTTTGGTGAATTCCCCAACAAACGATCTTGGCAAGGTAGCGATGATACCGATCATGATGATCAGAGAAACACCGTTTCCAATTCCTTTGTCGGTAATCCTTTCACCCAACCACATGGCAAACAAAGTGCCTGAGGCCAAGATGATGGAATTGCCCAGGAAGAAGATTGAAGGTGAAACATTGGGATCTATGGCACCTGCAGTTGTATTAAGGAAGGTAAGGTAGGTACCACCTTGAACGATACTGATCAAAACGGTCAGTAACCTGGTGTACTGGTTGATTTTTTTCCTTCCTGACTCACCTTCATGCATTTGCAACTTCTGGAAGTACGGAACCGCAAAACCCAAAAGTTGTAAGATGATAGAGGCAGTGATGTAGGGCATTACACCCAAGGCAAAGATAGATCCCTGGTTGAAGGCACCTCCTGTAAAGTTATTGATCAATCCCAACAAGTCATTGGCTCCTCTGTTCGCAGCTGCCTGTTCCAATGCGGCTGCATTGACACCTGGAAGTACGATAAAAGAACCAATCCTGTAAACAGCCAGGATTAAAAGCGTAAAAAGGATCTTATCTCTAAGCTCCTTTATACTCCAGATATTTTTTAAAGTTTCGATAAACTTGTTCATTACACAAATTATTATTCTGCTGAAACAGAACCACCTGCTGCCTCAATCTTGGCTTTGGCGGATGGCGATATATTGGTAAATTTAACGGTAAGCTTTGCTTTCAAATCTCCATTGGCAAGGATCTTCACCAACTCGTTGGTTGAAGCAACACCGTATTTGATCAAAGTTTCCATTGAAACCTCAGAAACACCATGCTTGTCATGTAAATTTTGCAAAACGGATACGTTCACTGCAGTGTATTCTTTCCTGTTCACGTTTTTGAAACCGCGCTTAGGAAGACGCATTTGCAATGGCATCTGACCCCCTTCAAAGTGGCGCTTGTTCTTGAAACCAGATCTAGATTTTGCTCCTTTGTGACCTCTGGTTGAAGTGCCACCTCTACCTGAGCCGGTACCCCTACCCAATCGTTTGTTGGTCTTTACAGAACCTGGAGCGGGTTTAAGATTAAAAAGATCCATTGTATCTTGTTTTCTTTGTAGTTCTAATTAATTAAGCTTTTTCAACACTTACCAGGTGGCTAACTGCGTTAACCATTCCCAATATTTGTGGTGTTGCTGCTTTAACAACACTTTGATTGATTTTTCTCAAACCAAGGGCTTGAACCGTGTCTTTCTGACGCTGAGGTCTGTCGATGACACTCTTTACCTGGGTAATTTTTATCTTGTCCATATCGATGAATTATCCTTCGTAAACTTTACTTAATTCAATTCCACGCTGTCTTGCCACTTCGTAAGAGTCTCTCATTTTAGAAAGAGCATCGATGGTAGCTTTTACCACGTTGTGTGGGTTGGAAGATCCCTGTGATTTTCCCAAAACGTTGTGAACGCCAGCCATTTCCAATACAGCTCTCATCGCACCACCTGCAATAACACCGGTACCATCTGCTGCTGGCTTAAGCAATACTTTGCCTGCACCAAACTTGCCTTTCTGCTCGTGCGGAATGGTTCCTTTGATAACGGGAACTTTGACCATATTTTTTTTGGCATCGTCTACAGCTTTAGAGATGGATTCAGATACCTCTCTGGCTTTGCCTAAGCCGTATCCAACCATTCCATTGCCATCACCTACCACAACAAGGGCAGAAAAACTGAAGGTCCTACCACCTTTGGTTACCTTAGCAACCCTTGCAAGGTTAACCAGCTTGTCTTTTAATTCCGACTCGGCAGGTTTTACTCTTTGATTTTCAGACATCTTTATAGAATATGAATGTTTTTAAAATAATAATCCTCCTTCTCTGGCTCCATCTGCCAAGGCTTTAACCCTACCGTGGTAAAGGTATCCTCCCCTGTCAAATACAACCGCTGAAATACCGGCAGTCTTTGCTTTTTCAGCTACCAACTTGCCCACTGCAGATGCCTGCTGTGTTTTGTTTCCAGTGAAATTGGACAAACTTTTGGATGAAGCTGCGGCCAACGTTTTACCACTGATGTCATCAATAACCTGGGCATAGATACCCTTGTTACTTCTGAAGACATTCAGGCGTGGTCTTTCGGGGCTGCCAGAAATTTTGCTTCTGATCCTCAAATGAATTTTACGTCTGCTTTCTGCTCTACTAGCCATTTTTCTTAATTGTATTTATTATTTCTTACCGCCCTTACCAGCTGTTTTACCAGCTTTTCTGCGGATAATTTCTCCTTCAAACTTAATACCTTTTCCTTTGTAAGGCTCAGGTTTTCTAAATGCCCTGATCTTAGCTGCAACCTGACCCAACAATTGTTTGTCGGCACTTTCCAGGATCACCATTGGATTGGAACCCTTTTCAGTTTTGGTTGTCAAGGTAATTTCTTTTGGCAATTCAAACATAATAGGGTGAGAATAACCAATGATCAACTCCAACAAATTGCCTGTATTGGTGGTTCTGTAACCAACCCCTACGAGCTCCATTGTCTTTTTGAAACCGGTTGTAACACCAGTCACCATGTTGTTGAGCAAAGCTCTTGACAAGCCGTGGAGGGCTTTGTGGCGCTGCTGCTCTGTTGGACGCTTAACGGTCAATACACCGTCTTCGTTTCCAATGATCATATCCTGATCAAATTGTTCTTTGAGTTCTCCCTTTGGACCTTTTACAGTAACCAGGTTTCCTTTTGATACATTTATTGTAACACCATTAGGAAGACTGATAGGAGCATTTCCAACTCGTGACATTTCTGTTATTTTTTAATATACGTAACAAAGTAATTCTCCACCGATGTTGAGGCTACGTGCCTTTTTGTCGGTCATCAAACCAGCTGATGTGGAAATGATCGCAATACCCAAACCATTAGCCACCTTAGGGATTTCGTTTGATCTGACGTATTGACGCAAACCTGGCTTACTGATTCTGCCCAATTCTTTGATAACCGGAGTCTTTGACTGCCTGTCATACTTGATGGCAATGTGAATTTCGCCTTGTTTGCCTGCTTTGTCGTCAAACTTGTACTTAAGTATATAGCCTTGATCGTACAAGATCTCGGTAATGGCTTTTTTGATGTTAGAAGCAGGTATCATCACTGTTGTGTGTCCCGCCTTTTGTGCATTTCTGATCCTTGTGAGGAAATCAGAAATTGGATCTGTAACCATCATGTTATTGTTCTTTTCTTTACTTCTTAACTAAATTACCAACTTGCTTTGGTGATTCCCGGAATCTTGCCATCATTGGCCATCTTACGGAAGGTGACCCTGTTGATACCAAATTTTCTCATATATCCCTTAGGTCTTCCTGTAAGTTTACAACGGTTGTGCAACCTTACTTTTGAACTGTTTCTTGGCAGTTTGTCCAAAGCTTCATAATCGCCTTCTTCCTTCAGTTTTTTTCTGAGGTCAGCGTATTTCGCTACCAATCTTTCTCTTTTATGCTCTCTGGCAATGATGGATTTCTTAGCCATGGATTATTAGTTGTTGTTGTTTTGATTTTTGAATGGAAGTCCCAGTGCTTTCAACAAAGCAAAAGCTTCAGCATCGGTTTTGGCAGACGTAACAAATGTTATATCCATACCGGTGATTTTATTTACCTTGTCAATATCAATCTCAGGAAAGATGATTTGTTCGGTAACACCCATTGAGTAGTTACCTGCACCGTCAAAACTTTTGTCATTGATACCTTTAAAGTCCCTTACCCTTGGCAAAGAAATGGTGATCAAACGCTCCAGGAATTCGTACATTCTTTCGTTGCGCAATGTCACTCTTGCACCAATGGTCATACCCTCTCTCAACTTGAAGTTAGATACGGATTTGGTTGCTTTGGTAGGTACTGCTTTCTGACCTGCAATGGTAGTCATTTCAGTCAAAGCTGCATCAATGAGTTTTTTGTCTTGGGTAGCTGCTCCTACGCCCTGGTTCAGGCATATTTTCAATAATTTAGGAACCTGCATGGGTGACTTGTACTGAAACTTCTCCTGAAGTTCCTGGATCACCTCATTTCTGTATTTGCTTTTTAAAGTAGGTACGTAGCTCATTATTTAATGATTTCTCCGGATTTTTTTGAAACTCTGACACTCTTGCCATTTACTTCTTTACGACCAATCCTGGTAGGCTTACCGCTTTTGGGATCTACCAGCATCAATTTAGAAATGTGCAAAGGTGCTTCCATTTCATTGATACCTCCCGGATTGTTTTCAGTTGGCTTGATGTGTTTTTTTACCATTCTGATACCTTCAACGATTGCCCTGTTCTCTTTGGTCAGGATCTGTTGTACGATTCCGGTATCTCCTTTGTTATCACCGGAGATCACCATTACTTTATCACCCTTTTTGATATTGAATTTGGGTGTAAATCGTTTTGTGGTATAATTCTTTGTTGACATTGTCAATAAAATTTATCTGATTAAAGTACTTCAGGAGCCAGTGAAACAATTCTCATGTAATCCCTGTCTCTCAACTCCCTTGCAACAGGGCCGAAGATACGGGTTCCTCTAGGCTCATCTGCATTGTTGAGCAACACTACTGCGTTGTCGTCAAAACGGATGTAGCTGCCATCCTTTCTGCGGATTTCCTTTCTGGTTCGCACAATGACTGCTTTTGAAACCGTTCCTTTTTTGACACCACCCGGAGTGGCATCTTTCACAGTTACAACAATTTTGTCACCGATGGAAGCATACCTGCGCTTGGTACCACCCAATACGCGAATACAAAGCACCTCTTTGGCTCCACTGTTGTCTGCTACATTTAATCTTGATTCCTGTTGTATCATAACTTTATATTATGCTCTGTGAATTACTTCGCTTTTTCTACGACTTCTACGAGATTCCAACGCTTGAGTCGGCTGAGGGGACGTGATTCCACAATCCTTACTACATCGCCTTCCTGACAAACATTTTGCTCATCGTGAGCCTTAAATTTTTTGGTCTTCTTAACAAACTTACCGTACATGGGGTGCTTCAACCTTCTCTCTACAGAGACGGTGATGGTTTTATCCATTTTATTGCTGGTCACCACACCAACGATTTGTTTCTTGTTTGCTGAAATTGCCATGAATGATTATTTTGACCTTCTTCTTAATCTTAATTTTGACCTCTTTGCCAACTCGGTTTCGCTGGCCTGAGCCAATTCTCTACCTCTGATTTCAGTGTAGAGTCTTGCGATTTCCTTGCGGGTTTTGCGGATTTCCATAGGGTTTTGTAAGCCCCTAACAGCATGGTCGAACTTCATTTTACTGATCCCTGACTCAAGCTCAGCCGCCTGACTCTGCAACTGTTCTACGCTCATGCCTTTTAATTCTGTTGTATTTTTACTTGACATCTTGCTGTTATTTAATTATTCTGCATAATCTGGCCTAATAACAAAACTGGTAAGTACCGGCAACTTTTGAGCAGCCAATCTGAGTGCTTCACGAGCTGTTTCAGATGGAACTCCATCAATTTCGAACATGATGGTACCTGGCTTAATGATTGCCACCCAGTGATCCAGTGCTCCTTTACCCTTACCCATCCTCACTTCTGCAGGTTTTGCAGTGATTGGCTTATCAGGGAAAACCCGAATCCACACCTTTCCTTCCCTTTTCATGTACCTGGTAAGGGCAATCCTGGCTGACTCGATCTGGCGGCTTGTTAACCTGCCTGCATCGAGGGATTTCAGAGCAAATGATCCGAAGTCAATGGTATAACCTCTTCCTGCATTTCCCTTGATCCTGCCTTTGTGCTGCTTCCTATATTTGGTTCTTTTAGGTTGTAACATGGTTAATTTATTTGTTGCCTACCCTTTTTTGAAAAGTTCGGCAAAGGTACGAATATTTTCTTAATTCAATTATCTCTTTTTCTTTCTGCCTTGTCCGCCGTCTCTTCCACCGCCGTCACGACCGCCTTCTCTCCTTCTGTCTGATCCGCGATCACGGTCCATTCCGCCTCCTACGGCTTTCTTTTCAACTCCAACATTGGGAGAAAGGTCTCTTTTACCCAGTACTTCTCCTTTACAGATCCATACTTTTAAGCCAATCAATCCATAAACGGTCAAAGCTTCGGCGATTACATAGTCGATATCAGCTCTGAATGTGTGCAATGGGGTTCTACCCTCTTTGTATTCTTCGGTCCTGGCCATATCTGAGCCGTTCAAACGACCACTGACCCTGACTTTGATACCTTCTGCTCCTGCCCTCATGCTGGACTGGATAGCCATTTTAATGGCACGACGGTAGTTGATCCTGCTTTCGATTTGTTTTGCGATGGTCTCTCCAACAATAGCCGCATCCAATTCTGGTTTACGGATTTCTACAATGTTGATTTGAACATCTTTATTGGTGAGTTTTTTCAACTCTTCTTTGATCTTGTCTACTTCCTGACCACCTTTACCAATGATAATTCCCGGACGTGAAGTGTTGATGGTTACCGTCACTCTTTTCAGTGTCCTTTCTATCACAATCTTGGCAATACCGCCTTTTGATATCCTGGCATTTAAGTAGTTGCGGATTTTTTCATCTTCTACCACTTTTAATGCGAAATCTTTGCCACCAAACCAGCTGGAATCCCATCCCTTGATGATTCCTAACCTATTGCCAATTGGATTTGTCTTCTGACCCATGGATTAATTTTGATTATGCTTGATAATTTATGCCTCAACGGTGGTTTTACCATCCACCACAAGGGTAACGTGGTTCATTCTTTTACGGATCCTGTGTGCCCTACCCTGAGGAGCCGGCTGGAAACGTTTTAAAACGCTACCACCGTCAACGAAAGCAGTTTTCACAAAAAGATCTGCATCTTCCGGGCTCTGACCCTCATTTTTGTTTTCCCAGTTGGCAACAGCTGATAACAACAGCTTCTCAACCCACATCGCACCTTCGTTCTTTGTGTATTTGAGGATGCTGAGGGCATCGTTTACCGATTTACCTCTGATGATGTCTACCACGAGTCTCATCTTACGAGGGGACATAGGGCAGTTTTTTAGTTTAGCAACAGCTTCCATATTTTGCGTGTTTACTGTGTTTATTATCTGTTTCCTGAGTGACCTTTAAATGTACGCGTTGGAGCAAATTCACCCAACTTGTGTCCAACCATGTTTTCCGTTACAAAAACAGGGATGAAGGACTTGCCATTGTGTACCGCGATGGTAAGACCTACCATGTTCGGCGTAATCATTGACGCCCTTGACCAGGTCTTGATAACACCTTTTTTACTGGATTCATTCGCTTTGTTGACTTTGTCAAGCAGCTTGTGAAATACGTATGGGCCTTTTTTTATGGATCTTGCCATGACGATTAATTTGCTTTTTTAGATTTTCTTCTGCTGATGATAAATTTGTTGGAAGGCTTGTTTGGATTCCTGGTTTTCTGACCCTTGGCCATAATACCTGTTCTCGAAACCGGGTGTCCTCCAGACGCCCTACCTTCACCACCACCCATCGGGTGATCTACAGGGTTCATCGCAACCCCTCTTACACGTGGTCTTGCTCCCAACCATCTCTTTCTACCCGCTTTACCGAGTTCTTCCTGACCATGGTCTGGGTTTGATACAACACCCATTGTTGCTTTACAGCTCAACAATACCCTTCTCACTTCTGATGATGGCATTTTGATAACTGCATATTTTCCTTCTCTACCGGTAAGTATACCATAAGTTCCTGCACTTCTTGCCAAAGCTGCTCCCTTTCCAGGATTCATCTCAATGGCGTGGATGCTAGAACCGAGTGGCACATCTTTCAGGTACATGGCATGCCCAATGTTGGGAAGTGCTCCTGAACCTGACATGATTTCGTCACCCACTTTGATTTTATCCGGAGCGAGGATATATCTCTTCTCACCGTCGGCATAAACTACCAATGCAATAAATGCAGTCCTGTTGGGATCGTATTCAATGGTGGCAATTTTGCCCGGAACGTTTTCTTTATCACGTTTGAAGTCAATAACCCTGTACTTCTTTTTGTGACCGCCACCGATCTGTCTCATGGTCATTTTACCATCGTGGTTACGACCACCGGTAGCTCCTTTACCTGCTGTCAGGCTTTTAACCGGATTGTTTCCGGTAGTCAACTCTGTGAAGGAGTTTCCTGTCCTGAATCTTGTACCCGGGGTTACTGGTTTAAATTTTTTAATACCCATAGTTAAAGTATTTAAACAACTTATTCTTCTGATCCATAAATATCAAGCGTATCGCCTGCAGCAAGGGTAATAACGGCTTTTTTAACCGATGATACCCTTCCTCTGATAATGCCTGATTTGGTATTTCTTACCTTTACTTTGCCTGGATTTACCATGGTATTAACACCATTTACGGTAACATCCGGAAACATTGCAGAAAAGGCTTTGTGTATTTCCAGCTTATTGGCGCCTTTGTCTACCAGAAAAGCATACTGATTCAGCTTTCCTGAAATCTTCTCGGCTTTCTCCGAGATGATGGGTTTGATGATGATATCTTTTGCCATGACTATTACGTGTTGAGGCCTGGATTAAACAAATTTAGCAACTGCGCTTTCAAACAATACCATGTCGGTTGCGTGCAACACTTCGAAGGTATTGACATCTTTCACATTCATCATTCTGGCATTTTCAATGTTTCTGCCTGACAGATAAACATTTTCATTATAATCTGGAAGTACAATCAATGCATTTTTAACATCGCTTACGCCCAAACCTTTCATTACGCCTGCAAATGATTTGGTTTTTGGAGCATCATAGTTGATATCTTCAACTACTTTTAACTTACCATTCTGCGCTTTCAAAGAAAGGGCTGAGTACCTGGCCAGTTTTCTCACTTTTTTATTCAAAGAGAAATCGTAGTCTCTTGGCCTTGGACCAAAAGCCCTGCCACCACCTTTAACGGTAGGTGACTTCAAAGAACCAGCTCTGGCACCACCGGTACCCTTTTGGCGCTTGAATTTTTTGGTTGTTCTTGCGATTTCCCACTTTTCTTTCGATTTGTGTGTACCCTGACGTTGAGCAGCGTTGAACTGTTTAACTGCCAAATACATGGCGTGTTCATTAGGCTCTATGCCAAAGATTGCATCAGGTAGTTCGATTGATCTGCCTGTAGATTGTCCATTTGAATTTAATACATCTATTCTCATCTGGCCTTACTTTTCTAGTACAACAAAAGATCCGTTATGACCGGGAATAGCTCCCTTAACCAGGATCAGATTTTTTTCAGGAAGCAATTTTGCAATCCTAAGGTTTTTTACAGTAACCTTATCGTTACCCATACGACCCGCCATTCTGAGACCTTTGAATACCTTTGAAGGGTAAGCAGAGGCACCGATGGAACCCGGAGCTCTCAAACGGTTGTGCTGACCGTGGGTGGACTCACCTACCCCACTAAAGCCGTGACGTTTTACAACCCCCTGGAAACCCTTACCTTTGGATGTACCTACCGCTCTGATTTTATCTCCTTCGGTAAATACCTCATCAATAGCAATGGTGTCACCCAATGATTTTGAGATCGCGAAATCGCGGAATTCAGCTACTTTCCTCTTAGGAGTAGTTCCCGCTTTCTTGAAATGACCCATCATCTGATTTGAGGTGTTCTTCTCTTTCGCTTCACCAAAAGCCAACTGCACTGAGTTGTAACCATCGGAATCGACGGTCTTTACCTGGGTGACGACGTTAGGTGTAGCTTCCACCACAGTAACTGCGATGTACTTTCCCTCAGCATCGAAAATGCTGGTCATACCAATTTTTTTACCAATTAAACCATTCATAGTTTATAATTTTGGCGCAAATAATGAAGAATGCAGCAGCCTACTGCACCCTGTTGTTTAAAATAAATTAAGTTAATTTGACCTGGATGTCCACTCCACTGGGAAGTTCCAACTTTGAGAGTGCGTCGACCGTCTTTTGGGTAGGCGTGAAAATCTCGATCAATCTTTTGTGGGTACGCAATTGGAACTGCTCACGAGATTTCTTATTGACGTGCGGTGAACGCAACACGGTAAAGATCTCTTTATCAGTGGGCAGCGGAATCGGGCCCGAAATTACGGCCCCACTATTCTTAACTGTTTTTACGATCTTCTCTGTACTCTTGTCAACCAGGTTGTGGTCGTAAGAACAAAGCTTGATCCTAATTTTTTGATTCATAACCCTTATTTAAAATTACTTTTTATAAGCGGCTGCAAAGGTAGTGAAAATACTCAAACAGCCAAATTATTTTTTAAAAAAAATCGTTTTATATACAAAAAATATGCCCCGGCGAATGGTCGTCGGGGCAATTTCTTCATTATCAAGCTTTTACCGCACCCTTGGATTTGGCTATAACTGCCTCCGCCACGTTCTTGGGTGCTGCGGCATAATGCGAAAATTCCATCGTACTGTTGGCCCTTCCTGAGGTGATGGTACGCAACTCAGTTACATAACCAAACATTTCAGCCAGAGGCACTTCTGCCTGGATAGAGATGGCTCCACCGGCTCTTTGCTCCTGCCCTTTAGGCAAGCCCCTCCTTCTGTTCAAGTCACCAATTACGGCTCCTGTGTATTCATCTGGTGAAACTACCTCCAATTTCATGATTGGCTCCAACAATACAGGATTACACTTCTTCGCTGCTTCCTTAAAGCCCTCTTTGGCACACAATTCGAACGCCAAAGGCTTACTATCCACAGCGTGGGTCTGACCATCATAAAGTCTTACCTTCATGCTGTCTATGTTGTAACCGGCAAGAATGCCATTGTCCATCATAGAGTTGAATCCTTTAACAATGGATGCATGGTATTCCTTAGGTACAGAACCTCCGAAAATATCATTGACAAACTGCAACTTGGTCTTACCACTCTTAAATTCGTCGCTTTCCAAAAACTTCTCATCAGCAGGGCCGAGTTCGAAAGACATTTGGGCAAAGAGACCCGAACCACCCGATTGTTTTTTCAAACGCTCTGTGTGATCTACGGTGGTTGTCAATGCTTCTTTATAAGATACCTGAGGTGCTCCCTGGTTGCATTCAACTTTGAATTCTCTTCTCAAACGGTCTACAATGATTTCAAGGTGAAGTTCACCCATACCACTGATTACCGTCTGATTGGTTTCGTCATCATATTTTACACGGAAAGTAGGATCTTCCTCCGCCAATTTGGCAAGGGCCATTCCGAGTTTATCAAGGTCTTTCTGGCTCTTTGGCTCAACCGCGATACCAATAACCGGCTCAGGGAAAACCATTGATTCCAAAATGATGGGGTGACCTTCTGCACAAAGGGTATCCCCTGTACGGATGTCTTTAAAACCTACACCCGCAGCAATGTCTCCAGCTTCTACCCTGTCGATGGCATTCTGCTTGTTGGCATGCATCTGGTAAAGCCTTGAAATCCTTTCTTTGCTGTCGGATCTTGTATTTAAGATATAAGAACCAGCATCCAATGCTCCTGAATAAACACGCATAAAGCAAAGACGACCTACATAAGGGTCAGTTGCAATTTTGAATGCGAGGGCGGTGAATGGTTCGTTGGTATCCGGTTTTCTGATTTCTTCTTTGTCAGTCTTAGGATTGGTTCCTTTTACAGGAGGTACATCCAAAGGACTAGGTAAGAATGAACAAACTGCATCCAATACAGCCTGAACTCCTTTGTTTTTGAAGGCAGAACCACACATCATAGGTACGAATTTGAAATCGCACACAGCTGCACGAATGGCTGCTTCCATTTCTGCCTGACCGATGGAGTTAGGATCTTCGAAGAATTTTTCCATCAGGGTCTCATCGTATTCAGCAATGGCTTCGAGCAATTTTTCTCTCCACTCTGCTACTACTGCAACCAAGTCATCAGGAATTGGAATTTCATCAAAAGTCATACCCTGATCAGCTTCATTCCAAATGATGGCTTTGTTGGTAATCAAATCAACAACACCTTTGAAACGCTCTTCTTCGCCGATTGGCACCTGAAGAGGAATAGCCAGGGTACCCAACTTATCTTTTACGTCCTTTACTACTTCAAAGAAGTTAGCACCGGAACGGTCCATTTTATTTACAAAACCAATCCTTGGTACGCGGTAGTTGTCTGCCAAACGCCAGTTGGTTTCTGATTGTGGTTCAACACCGGATACTGCACAGAATAAGAATACCAGACCATCCAATACACGGAGGGAACGGTTTACTTCTACTGTAAAGTCAACGTGACCCGGAGTATCGATGATGTTGAAGGTAAAGTCGGTACCTCTCCAGTTCCAGGCAGCTTTGGTTGCTGCTGAAGTAATGGTAATACCTCTTTCCTGTTCTTGCTCCATCCAGTCCATGGTAGCTGCTCCATCGTGAACCTCACCAATTTTGTGACTTACCCCCGTATAATAGAGGATACGCTCAGTGGTGGTGGTTTTACCTGCATCGATGTGGGCGGCAATACCAATATTTCTAGTATATTTAAGATCTTTAGCCATTTTTGATTTTAGCTATGATTATTTAAGGTTGTTAAAAAAAGAGATTATGAACGGAAGTGTGCAAACGCTCTGTTGGCTTCAGCCATTCTGTGCGTATCTTCTTTCCTTTTTACTGCTGCTCCTTCACCTTTCGCTGCTGCAATCAGTTCAGCTGAAAGTTTTTCAGCCATCCCTTTACCACTGCGCTCTCTGGAGAACCTAACCAGCCATTTCATACCAATAGATACCCTTCTTTCAGCCCTGATTTCAGTAGGGATCTGGAAGTTGGCACCACCAATACGTTTGCTTCTCACTTCTACCTGTGGCATTGCATTGTCCAATGCTTTGCGCCAGATTTCGTGTGGGTTATCACCGGTCTTTTCCTGGATCTTATCCATTGCTTCATAGAAAATATGAAAAGTGGTAGATTTTTTACCTTCCCACATCATATTGTTGACAAACTGGGTAACAACAGGATCTCCGTATCTTGGATCTGGTGCAATTACTCTCTTTTTTGGTTTCCTTTTTCTCATTGTATGATCAAAATAAAATTGTCAATTAATTATTTAGGCCTCTTTGTTCCGTACTGTGAACGGCTCTTCTTACGGTTGTTCACACCTGCGGTGTCGAGTGCTCCCCTTACGATGGTGTAACGTACACCCGGAAGATCTTTCACCCTTCCACCTCTCACCAACACGATGGAGTGCTCCTGAAGGTTGTGTCCTTCACCCGGAATGTAACAAATTACCTCTAATTGGTTTGTCAACCTCACCTTGGCAACCTTTCTCAATGCTGAGTTTGGTTTCTTAGGAGTTGTTGTGTACACCCTGGTACAAACACCCCTTTTTTGTGGACATGCATCAAGTGCGCGCGACTTTGATTTTGACACAATTTGTGTCCTACCTTTTCTTACTAATTGGTTAATTGTAGGCATTGGTCCCTAAAATTTTATGTTTAATTCTTTAAAATTCAACTGTTTATAATACACTTTTTCCAAAGGAAGTGCAAAGGTAAGGTTTTTTTTGATATTTAAAACAAAAATTTTGAAAATAATTCATTGACCTTGAGCGACTATCTGATTTCTTTCTACCCTCCCCCTTCTTCTCAAAATATCCCCTTTCGGGTCATTCATTTACCTGATTTTGATGACTTCTCTTTTCCCCAGCCAAAAGTTCGATTCATTTTCTGACAGGGCAAAAAATCCAAACAAGCTTTGTTATCTTTGCCACCTGACTGCAATTAACACAATTTCAAATGGTTACATATAAGAAGGTCCTCATTTTGCTTTTGACCCCTGTTTTTATCTACTTTGTCGGTCCAAAGGTAAGATTTCAGCCCATTGACCCTAATAGTCCTTCGATTGACATGCCCTTAACCGAGCTGGATAAATGGATTGCCACAAAAGAATCTTCTGTCAGCGACCTAAAATCGAATAATGAAGCAAAGATTATTTGGAACGACTCGGTTCCCCAAAAAACAAAATTTGCAGTGGTCTACCTCCATGGCTTCTCTGCCTCCTGGATGGAAGGCGACCCTGTAAACCGAAATTTTGCAAAAAGGTATGGCTGTAATCTCTATCTAAGCAGGCTTGAAGACCACGGACGAAGGGACTCTAACTCATTTTTGACCTTAACACCCGATAATTTTTACGAATCCGCCCAGCAAGCCTTAAACATAGGCAAGCTCCTGGGCGATTCGATCATTCTTATGTCTTGTTCTACCGGTTCTACCCTATCCATAATGTTGGCCAGGCAATATCCCGAAATTCACAGCTTTATCATGCTTTCCCCCAATATTGATATCAAAGACCCGATGTCGGCTTTGACCATCGGACCCTGGGGCTCACAACTCACATCCCTGGTCTTGGGCAGCGACTACAATCACATCACCTATACAGCAGAGGCTCAAAAATACTGGAATCCGGTCTATCACAAAAACGGCATTTTTACGACCAAAAAGATAATTGCTGACCACATGAACGAAAAAAGTTTTGCCTCCATTAGCCAGCCTCTCTTTGTGTCGTACTACTACAAGGACGAAGACCATCAGGACGATGTGGTTTCTGTGCCCAGGATGTTGGATTTTTACGAACAGGTAGCAACACGGGAATCCAAGAAACGGAAGTACGCCTCTACCACTGCCGATTCACATGTAATTGCATCGGGCATCCAAAGTAAAGATTGGGAAGGAGTACAAAAAGCTTGTTACGACTTTGCGGAACAGGTTTTGAAGTTGAGTCCTGTTGTGTCTAAATAGGGGCTGCTCAATTTTTTACCCACACCAGCTTCGTTCTCTCCGCCTGGTACATGTCGTTGTTGAATTTTACAAAATCGTTGAATTTCGTTTTATCGAAGGTACCCCGATATTGAATTCTTTTCCTCACGATGGTAAGCGTACCATTATTCACTTCCGTTCGCATTTCAAATGAACCAAATTCATTGGATAGTGCCAACGTCTTGCCGCCACTTTCCAAACGATAAGTCTCCGGAATGGCAAATAAAAAAGTGTCAATCTCGGTGAATGCGCTATTGAAATACAAGGCATTTACCCTGGCTGTGTCCTTCAAAAGTCTTTCATGAACCGTATTGGTAAATACAGGCGTCATAAACATCCGAGTGCCGGAAACGGAAACAGCTTTGCTCACGGTGAGTTTTAAATCTACATTGGCTACTGCTTGCTCTTTATGGGCATTGATGACTACCCTATTCACCACGTACGATGGCAGTGAAAAAGCCGACTGCCAATACCTTTCTTTGATCGATGGATCTGCCTCATGCTGAAGTTGTCGCAATAAATCCTGGCTTTCATTTCTGCACATCATGCTGATATCCACTTGCAGATCGCCCCCTTCCTCCAGCTTTGCCGTCAAGCTGGCAGTAGCTGTATTGTCATTGTGATCATACGAATGGGTAGATACCAGGTGGCTGTTGCTTTTTTCGATGACCAGGGCTTTCCGATTGCCCGTAAAACCTCCCTGGTAACCACAAGGATTGAATCTGCTGGTGCATTCCAGCCAGGTAGTATCTTGTTGTAAGGGCACACAAAGGATGGCATGGTTGAAGGGGTCATAGATAAATGAATTATCCACAACATCCGGATTTTCACCTGCTTCGACCAACACATAATTGCTTTTTATACCTATTGCAGAAAGCATGGCCTTCATTAAGTTGGACAGTCCTTTACAATCTCCATACCCATTGGCATAAACTTCTTTGGCAGGTATGGGCTGTACCCCCCCAACACCCACCTGGACACTGATATACCGGGTATTATTTTGCAGGTATTCATAGATCTTTTTTACTTTTCCTGCTTCCGTTTCGTTTTTCGTCATTTCGGTAAGTTCGTTGACCAGGTCCGGGCTTAAAACATCTCTGCCCTCATTTAATTCAACGATCAATTCGCCATAACCTTTCCAATCAGTGGCTGACGCATTAAATCCGCCATAGGAGCATTGGTTACAAAACACTTCAAGGGCTTCGTACCAAGTGCCATACGGTGGCGAATAAGGCTCAGCTTCTTCTGCTTCCAGGTTAGAAATCGTATAAGTCAATTTTATTTTGTCCTTAAATGTTGTCTCTTCTATCGATCCCCGATCTCCTTTTTTCCTGTAATTGGGCGTCAATTCTTTCGGAAAAATCAGATTTCCTACAAAACTGTCAACCGCAACCGAAGGGCTAAAGCGAGGATAAAAGCTGATGCCATACATGTTGTGACTCAACTTTAGGGTATAGGAATAATAGATTCTGTAGGGATACTCGCCCGAATTAAACGCATGAGATTTTACCCTTGCATCACTAAAAAGAGAAAAGCCATCATAGGCAGGCCTGTCCTGAATTTCTTTGGATCTGACACCTCTCAGTTTATTTCCGGCAAAGTCAAATTGGGCCCCTTCAATGTCTTCAACCACTACATGTTTGT
Source organism: uncultured Bacteroidota bacterium (assembly GCA_937872515.1). Classification (GTDB taxonomy): domain Bacteria; phylum Bacteroidota; class Bacteroidia; order Chitinophagales; family Saprospiraceae; genus JADKBO01. Next base: position 126,582 of record CALMSX010000115.1, on the reverse strand, counting down.
TGTAGGATACCGACAATTCTGAACGTTCAGCACCCCTTGCATTCCATACGATGGCAGCATACTGGTAGGTAACTTCAACCTCATCTGCAGATTTCATGTCAACCACCTTTACTATTTTGGTGTAGGTAACATCCGGTTTTACCCGGCCTGCAAAAAGTGCCACCGACAAAAAGAAACCCAAAAAGGTCAATATTTTTTTCATAACTTTTTAAATACTATTTGTTCGTTGTGTCTGTTCACCACAAAGTCTAAAGTTTCTTTCAGGGCAGGATATTCATCTACCGGAAAAATACTTTTATTGATTTTCAGCTTGGATCTAACGGATACCTGGCCGGCCGCTTCAGAGCACCTGATTTCAAAGGTGAGGGAATTTTGTTCATCAATAGCAAAACTTTGATTTTTGGGCAAAGAAACCACTGCATACCCTTTGGGTACCGACATACTGCAGATATAATTCTCCTCAACTAAGTTTGAAAATTCAACCGGCAAAGTTCTGTCCTTCGATTTAAATACATTTTCTCTTGTCAAAGCAAATTGAAACGGATTGACATAGATAAAAGAATCTTCACCAAAAAATTGTTTGAATTTAAAAGAAACCAGCATGGGTTCATCCCATTTTTTCAGAGAATCTACCCTCGAGCTGATGATATTATCTTCTTCCAGACCGATGGCAAAACTACCTGCTATTTTTTGGGCATCCAGATTGTGCTTGACTCTTAATTGGTGAGAATTGGTTGCTGAGGCTTTGTATTCCATTGTACCCAGCCAATTATTTTCATCGTCTGCAGCCATTTTGACAAACACCGTTTCCTTTTCCATAATCGAGTCGGGGCTGATTTCTATCGCCTCTGGAATTTGCCCAATCACCCTGGCATAGCCATTTCGGGCAGCCGGAGTGGTTTTTCCAAAACCAAGGAGTGGAACAGAGGCGTCCAAAATGGTTTTTTTGCCATCCAAGTTGAGTCTGCACAATACCCCATCGTAGTCACTGGCAAGAGGATAAAAAGGATTTGCCAACCCGTTTTCCCGAGTACTGTATATGACAGGATCGGCTTCCAATTGAGCTTGTCTAAGGACTGCCACCAATAAAAGGTTAATTTCGTTGGCCCTTCCCGATTTGCTGGTAATAACCGACTTTACATTTTCCCTGAATTCAATGCCTGATCCCGGGATGACCTGAAAATGATCTCTGATGTAGTCATAGATTTTTTTGGCCTTTTCTTTTGGGTTTTCCGATTGAACATTCATTTCAGTCAATATATCCTCCACCATTGATTTGCGGCCTGTAATTTCTTTGCCAAAATCTTCATTTTCCAATAGTTCTTTATTGAACTTGTCCCAATCCGAAGTTATTTTTTTGTACTTAAGAGGATCTTTAAACTCAGACAATTGGAAGCCAATTCCGGATTTGTAGTTTTCGAGAGAACTGATGAGGGGTTCTGTGTTAAGACCAATTACATCTTTCATGCCCCAGATGATCTCAGAAGCCTTGCAACTGATGGTCACCCAATCAGCCGCTTGTCCAACACCTTCTGCTACGTTAAGGGTGAAATCTGCATTTATCTCCCTGCTTTTTTGATAATCTACATTTCTGATGCCTTTTAATGAACTCACATAACCAAAAAACTGAGGCACTTCAAAGGTGAGTTCACTCCACAGCACAGGAAAACTACCTTGAAACATCCAGGGATTGATGATGTAGAAATAATCGGATTTTACCTGATACTCAAATTCAATTATAACACCTTCCTTTACATTGGGCAGGGTAAATTTGGTTTCCTCCCAGTTTTTATTGTGTTTTACTTTAAAGATTGCATCGTTCTTCATTTCCGTTTTTACCATCTTACCATTCTCCATAGAATAAGTCACGGCTTTGATCTGGTTTATTCTTTCTTCCATCTTCCCTCTGTGGTAAAGAGGCACACCAATGGTAGCCGCTTCAAAGCCGTTGTTTTTTAAGATGTGGATTCTGCAATGTCTTCTCAACCTCAGATCAAACCATCCCTTACTATCAGAAACAAAATCGAGCTGACCTTTGTCAAATATAACTACGGCTCCTGCGTCGGGGTCTAATGGATAACTGGTGTTGTCAAAATCCGCAGCACTAACGTTTCCAAATTCAACCTTTAAGGTAGCTTGTGCGGTCATCCATAATGGACACAAAAGAATCAAGCATAGGATCAGATTTCTTTTCATACTATATTTTTTTGGGGTGTAAATAAACAAGCGTTATGATTTATTAAAAAGCGAATGTGGAGCTGATTGAAATGCCAGATAATGAAAGGATGCAAAAAAAGTAATTTTATTACCCCTTTCATATTTTAATAGCCTATCTATATTATTGGAACCATGTAACATCCAACAAGAGGATGGGACTAATAAATATAAAAAGACAGTGTGTAATCCGGGGAGAATGTCAAATTTCTCTAGCTTAAAGAAGGTATCTTTAAACAATTCAATTATAATCCAACCATTTTTCACAAACGCTTAAATTAAACTACAAATATATTACAATTTTATATTATATATAGTCACTTTTTCTTACTTTTTCCATCAAGCCTATCTATTTATAACGAAATTATTTAATTTTACCATCATTATGGGAGGTACAGTTAAATTGCCATATTCAGAGTTTTTTACCCGGGGACAGTTTGAAACGCTGCCGGAAACGCTCGCAATTCAGGATAAGAGACAAACTTTTACCCTCGGCATTCCTAAAGAAACCACAATGATTGAAAATCGGGTTGCCATTGTACCCAATTCAGTCAGGGTCTTGGTTGCTTCTGGTTTTCATGTTTTGATTGAGAGTGGGGCCGGAGAAAAATCCAACTATACTGATCATGCTTATTCTGAAGCAGGTGCAGAGATCTGTTCAGACAAAAGAACCGTTTTCCAGGCCAATATTCTCATCAAGGTAGCCCCTCCCACCTTGGATGAGCTTGAAATGATGGCCATTGATCAGGTATTGATCTCGCCACTTCACCTACCCATCATCAACGAAGCCTACATTGAAAAACTGCTTCAGAAAAGGATCACTGCCTTTGCCATGGAATACCTGCAGTCTGCGGATGGCAGCTTTCCCATCGTGCGCATCATGAGTGAAATAGCGGGAATGTCGGTCATGCTCACTGCCGGTGAACTATTGAAAAGCCACAGTGGAGGAAGAGGCTTGCTATTGGGCGGCGTGTCAGGGGTGCCCCCTGCCAAAGTGGTCATTTTAGGAGCAGGAGTTGTGGCGGAGTATGCTGTTAAAACAGCCCTTGGCCTTGGCTGTTCGGTACGAATTTTCGACAACGACATCTCCAAGATTATGCGCCTTCAGACCAATGTGGGCAGGCATTTGCACACTTCTGCCATCAATCCGGTATACCTGGCTCACCAGCTTACATCGGCTGATGTGGTCATTGGGGCCATACACTCCAAACACGGAAGAGCCCCCATCCTGATCACCGAAGAAATGGTATCGCGCATGAAGGAAGGGTCCATCCTGATCGATGTCTCCATTGACCAGGGAGGATGTTTTGAAACATCAGAAATTACCACCTTAGAAAATCCTACCTTTATCAAACATGGGGTCATTCACTATTGTGTTCCCAATATCCCCTCACAGGTAAGTCGGACCGCATCCAATGCCATAAGTAACATTATTACCCCTTTGCTCGTTAAAATCATTGAAAGCCACAACATGGAAAACCTAATGACCCTGCACGAAGGCATACGCAATGGATGTTACACCTACAAGGCATGTCTAACCAACGAATATTTATCCAAAAGATATGGTAAAAAATACACCAATCTTTCATTGCTGCTGACCAGCGTTCTTTAATATCATTTTACAACTTAAACACCCATGTACAGCAAATTTTTTCTTGTCTTGCTTATTTCTTTTACCACTCTGGCCGCCTGCAGCAAAAAAATGGTAGCTGACGAGGAAAACAGTCAGGCTGTGGATGTAAATGTCAGCACCTCTACATCTAACCAGGCAGCTGCTCCAATGGATCCCAACCAGCCGGGTTCCAATGAAAAAACTGCCGTTGGCTTGGATTGTTATGACAAAACTTTAGCCCAACCCTCTATGAAATGCGATGATGATCGGAGACCCGTTTGTGGCTGCGATGGCAAAACCTATAAAAATGCCTGCGAAGCCGGCAAGACAGGTGTTTTACACTATAAATGGGGCCCCTGTTCAAAAACAACGAAGACTGCCGTGCAGTAAAATACGAATGGCCGTCTGATGAGAAAATTTTTACCCTACCTCACAACAGGCGCCCTAATTTTTGTTGTAACTGCCATTTACCTATATCCCGGAGGATCAAGTCTGGATCATAATCAGTCGGGTTACAGCCTTCTGCACAATTATTGGTGTGATCTCTTGGATGCCACTGCTTATAACGGCCAAAAAAATCATGGCAGGTATTTCGCCATGGCAGCCGGAATTTTGGCCTGTCTTGCTCTTTATTTGGTCATGGCAGAACTGGGTCAATTTTATGGGGTTAATGCCCTGCAAAAAAGGATGGCCAAAGTAGCAGCTGCCTCGTCTATGGTAGCGGCAAGCCTGCTCTTTTCTCCGTGGCACAACATTTTTGTAACCCTATTGATAGGTAGTCTTTTGATTTACTTTTGGCTGATGGTTGTTCCTGTGTGGAGACATACCCAGGTAACCGGCAGGTTTATTACCCTAATCACATTTATTACCCTGGCCATGACTGCCTTTATTTACTATACACAATGGTGTTTGACGTCATTGCCATGGATTCAAAAAATATCCTTTTTACTTTTGTTGATCTTGTTGTTTCACCTGCATCGCCGAATACCCGCTAGTCAATGATGTGAAGGGCTCCCGTGTAGGTGACAGTTTCTCCATCTATATAAGCCACCTCGGCTGTCCAGGCGTACACACCTCCCATTACGGGTCGTCCGTTGAAAGTATGATCCCACGGTATGTCTATCACCCCTGCCGGTAAGTTGGCTGTCTCAAACACCTTACTGCCCCACCGGTCGTACACCCGATAATTGACAAGGGAACTTACATCCGGCCCTGCAAAATACCTCAAAGTAGCATTGACCCCAGATTTACTGGTAAGCCCATTGGCAATGACAAAACTCCTTCTTTTTTCAACATTGACGCTGACTTCATACGTTCTTACACAGCCATCATTTGAGGTAACACTCACCACGTATACCCTGCTTTGTACCGGCCGCGCTTTTGTTTCCAAAGCTTCCGGATTCAAAATATCCGTTACCGGACTCCAAACTACAATGGCTGCATCAACATCAGAAAAGATGGTCAATTCTATTGAATCCCCCAGGGTCAGCTGGTACACACTATCTCCGCTTAACATCGGAATTTCGAGGGATTGAAGTGTATCTGTAAGCTCAAAGCTGCAACCATTTTCATCCAAAATCTGAGTCTTGTAAATGCCTGTACCCAAATTTTTAACAGGAAAAACAGCCGGCTTGTCATTTAGTAAATAGGTATACGATCCTACGCCTCCAGCCGATTGCAAAATGTCAATCGAACCAGAGTTGATTCCGCTGCAATCGGGCGGTGTAACCAAGTTGTTTACAACAAGTTTATCAGGTTGGGTGATGGTAGCACTGGCAGACGTAAGACAGCCATTGTCATCGGTTACCTGTAAGGTCTGGGTTCCGGCAGCCAGACCCGAAATGGTTATTCGTTGGCTTCCTGAAGTCCATTTGTAACTATATTGTCCTGTACCCCCTGATGTTTCTGCTGAAAGGACGGCAGTTGCATCCCCATTGCACAAAACATGGTAGCCATTGATTAAGCTGTCATTGATTGTTACTACCAGGGGGCTGGGCTGGGTAACATAACTTTGAACAACCGTAGTATTTCCAAAGTTATCCTGAATTTCAACCAGATAAGTTCCTTCATCCAGGCCGGTAATATCCACATATACATTTTCTGCCAACAATTGCCCGGACCCCTTTTCACTTTCATTTTCTAGTCGTTTCCATGTATACCTAAAGGGGGGTGTGCCATTGGTAACCGCAATTCTTAGGATGCCATCCCGAAATCCGGTGCAGCTTACAGCCTCAAATGAGGATGCTGCTTTGATATTGCATTTTATGATCTCTAAATCAAGGTTGACCTTTACCTTACATCCTTCCTGGTCGGTCACGTAACCGATATGGGGGCCTGCTGTGGTAAAGGCATCGTCGCCCAGCTTAAGGCTATCGCCTTCACAGATCCTGGCAAATTGCGAAACCACCACCTGATCTTTAATGGCCAAATCGAGGTGAACAATGCTGTCACAACCATTAACGGCCTGGAAAATGACATCATGGATACCTGCATCACAATATTTATTTCCTGCATATTGAAAACACTCAGAAAAACAAACTTCATGCTTGAGGGTCGTTTCTTTGGATGGAAGCACTTCAATTTCAACACAGTTTTGGGGAGCCTTGTCACAAACATTCATGGCATCCAGGCACACGGTATGTTTTCCGGGTGTATCAATGCTTACAGGCAAGTTTCTGCCAGATCCTACCAGATCCCCATCTACATACCAGGCATAGATGGTTGCTCCTACCAGGCCATCGGAAGATAGATTAAACGTCTTGCCCTCACAGACTACCGGTGGTACCGAAATGGGGGCAGGCGTTTCTAGAGGGGCTACTTTCGTTGAACCTTCCAGTACCCGGATGGTGTAATTGCAAACATCGTTGTTGCTGCCATCCATTACCCAAAAATAATATTGACCAATGGTCAGGGGTACCTTGTTTTTAAAAATGCGTTTGGTGTTGGGCGGAATGTCTGTATCACAATCCGTGACCAGTTTATAATTTTTACACTCCACCGCCTCATAAATACCAACTTCCAGTCCATCGTTACTCCTGCAGTTAAAAACTTCCAACTCGATGGTCAGATTGGTAGTACCGGCGATAAAGGCGATCCACTGCATGTGATGCACCTGCGTTGTGCAAAAGCCCGGAGGCGCCTGGCCTGTGATTGAACTATTGTTGATACCGGTAAAGCCATCTATGTCACAGATGATACAAGCCTCAACGCAGGTGGGGGTCATAGCCGCAGTGGCACCACAGGGTGAGGGTTGTGCTTTGGCAACCAACATTGCACACAGCAGAACTGTTATGGATAGAATAAATGAACGCATAAGTTTTGACATCTCTAAGGTAAGAGGAAAAACCAGACTTTTTGTACTGCCAAAGTTAAAATTATCCTTTGCAGGACATTTGAAGGCCTGAATCAGGTAAAGCATGGAAGTTGGTTCTTTGCCCTTTGGAGTGTTTTCAGAAAAAATAAACATCTTTGCAATCAAATAATCCAGGTATGGCTGTTCATAAATATTATGCTCCTTTGCTTTTTTCGGGTGATGGAAAGTGCCATCGCAACGCTGTTGTGATATGCGATGAGACCGGGCTCATCCAAGCGGTAGACGAGATGACAAACCACGATCCAGCCAGCCTGTTACAGCTGGAAGGAGCCATCATGCCTGGTATGGTCAATGCCCATTGCCACCTGGAATTGTCGCACATGAAAGGCCTGGTAGACACCGGCACTACCCTGCTGCCCTTCTTAAAAAGTGTGGTTCAGTTTAGAGACTTTCCCCAGGAAGTGATTGATCAGGCCATCTCTGAAAATGACCAATTTATGTACGACCAGGGAATTGTGGCTGTGGGCGACATTTCGAATAAAAAAGACACCCTTGCCACCAAATTATCCAGTAAAATCAGGTATTGCACCTTTGTTGAAATGTTTGATTTTTTGAACCCGGGCATGACCCAGGCAACCATCGGGCAATATGAAGCAGTTTATGAAAGTTATGCTGCTACCCTTACAAACAAAGATAGAGTCAGCAGGGTCCCTCACGCCCCATATACGGTATCACCAGGGCTTTTTGATTACATTCAAAATAAAAACAGTAAAGGAAGTACGGTAAGCATCCACAACCAGGAAACACCGGCTGAAAATGAACTGTTTCAAAGCGGAACGGGGGCCTTCGTAGATTTTTACAAGGGCTTTGGCATGGACCTATCCGGTTTTCAACCTAACGGCAAAACAAGCATCCACTATGCCATGGAAAACATGGACCCTGAGCAGACTACCCTTATGGTACACAACACCCTGACCACAGCGGAAGACCTGGCAGCGGCTTATGCATGGAGTGCTAAGGTGTACTGGGTCACTTGTCCCAATGCCAACTTGTATATTGAAAACCGAATGCCCAATTATCGGGTCTTTTTGGATGCCCACCAGGCCCTTACTATTGGCACCGATTCCTTGACTTCCAACTGGCAGTTGTCTGTATGGGAGGAAGTTAAGACCATTCACCGGTTCAATTCATGGATTCCCATCGAAGAATTGCTCCAATGGGCCACCATCAACGGAGCCAGGGCACTTGGTTTTGACGATGAATTGGGCAGCATTCAACCGGGGAAAAGGCCCGGCCTGGTAAATGTTCCCATCATGGCAGGAGAAAAGGGCTATATCCTCGGTCAAACCGCTCCCCGCCGGATTATTTAGACTCAGATCAAATGTACTTGAGGTGACACAGATCCTCAACCAAAAGTGGCTTATTTTAGGTGCTTTTGCTATCTTTGCCGGCTAACAAAAAGCATTCAGCATGAAATTCAAATTCTGGATGGCCCTGAGCTTATTTTTTGTCGTGCTCACGGTCAAAGCCCAAAAAAATCAAGAACCCAATCCTTTTGACTTTGGTAAGATGTGGACCTTTGAAAACCCACCAAAAGAATGGTTCGTCAAAGCCTATAATTTCAAACCGGAAGATAAGTGGTGGGATGATGTCCGCAAATCTTCATTGAGGTTTGCTACCTGGTGCAGCGCCTCATTCATTTCTCCCGATGGTCTTATCATGACCAATCACCACTGCTCTAGAGATGTAGTTGTGGATTTGCAGAGAGAGGGCGAAAACTTTGACAAACAAGGTTTTTATGCCACTACCATGGCAGATGAAAGAAAAGCAGAAGGCTTGTTTGTTGAACAACTCATTCAGGTGGCCGACATCAGTGCAGAGGTTCAAAAAATGACGGCCGGAGCTGAAAAAGGTAAGGAGGCTGAGGCTGCTGCCAAGGCTTTAAAAGACATCCAGGAAAAATACAGCAAGATGGCCGGATGGGAAGGTTTGAGACTTCAGACCGTTACCTTCTACAGTGGGGGAAAATATTCACTCTACGGATACAAAAGATTCAGCGACATCCGACTCGTTTGGATTCCTGAATTAGACCTCGGGTTTTTTGGAGGTGACCCCGACAACTTTACCTATCCTCGTTACAACCTGGATTGTACATTCTGGAGGGCATATGACGAAAATGGTCTGCCACTCAATACCAGCGAACATTATTTTAAATTCAACAAAGACGGAGCTGTTGAAGGAGAGTCTGTTTTTGTAGTAGGCAATCCGGGTCGTACGGAAAGATACCGTACAGTGGCTCAATTGGAATACGATAGAGATTTCCGCTATCCCATGTTGTATAAATTTCTGAAAAACAGAAACGACCTGATGGTGGGAGAATACAACCAGATCAAAAATGATCCTGCCAAAGAATTTGAAGCACAGGCATTATTGAATGAGATTGCCAATGTAGCCAATTCCATGAAAGCTTTTGGTGGCATTTTAGGTGGTCTGAGAGATACATCTTTATTTGGCCGCAAGGTAGCCATGGAAAATCACATCAGGTCAAAATCACCCGGTGTCACTTCTTGGGATGACATGAGGACAGCGTACAAGCCTATGTTACCCCATGCATGGGCTACCACCCACCTGGGACCAAGCCCTTACAGGGGTAAGGTATTTAATATGATGCACCAATTGTATCAGTACGAAACCCTGGTTAAAAACAAAGGGTCTGAAGAAGACAAGGCCAAATTGTTAAAGACCATTATGGAGACGGTACCCACCATCGACAACGAAAAAGAAAAGACCCTTTTCAGGACCTTATTGACAGAAATCCAACAAGACATTTATCCGGGCGACATGACCCTGAAAAAAGTATTGGATGGAAAAAATGTGGATGATTATACGGATAAGTTGTTCAAAAAAACAAGGTTCAAAGACGCAGAAAAAGCTGAAAAATGCCTTACCAAAGATGACAACATCCTCAAAGATGATGACATGATGATGGAGGCAGCCAGAATTTTTGTACCCAGATACCAGGAAGCAGTAGCTGCTGTTAGTGGTTCCGGCAATTATCGCAAATCTTTGGAGGCCAACATTGCCAACCAGGCCTTTAAAGTGTATGGCACCTCTTTGCCACCTGATGCCACCTTTACTTTAAGAATTTCTGATGGCGTTATTAAAGCCTACGATTACAATGGTACCACAGCACCTGTCAACACTACCTACTTTGGTTTGTACGACAGATACTATTCATTCAAAAAGACCTTCCCATGGGCATTGCCGGCCAGATGGCAAAACCCTCCCATGGAATTGTTGATGTCACCTATGAACTGTGTTTCTACCAATGACATCATTGGTGGTAACTCCGGTAGCCCACTGATCAATGCCAAAAAAGAAATTGTGGGTTTGATTTTCGACGGAAACATCGAGTCACTTCCCGGTAACTTCATTTTTGATGAAACCAACAACCGTACCGTTTCGGTTCACTCTTCAGGCATCTATGCCGCTTTGAAATACATTTTTAAAGCAGATAGGATTGTGAGTGAGTTGGATGGTAAGAAGTAAAAAAAAAGGGGGCTTCGGGCTTCGACAGGCTCAGCCCTCTTTTTTTTAAAGATTTTTTTTCAGAATACTAGCTTCGACAGGTTTATCCCTCAGACCTGAGGGACTCAGCCCGCTCTTTTTATTTGTTTTAGTATGGGTCTTCCCATCATTTTGAGGGCATTGGCCCTTCTTTTTTGCTTGTTATGGTGAGAGATGCAAAAAGTTCGGGAATTTTATTTTGTTTTACATGGATTGTGAGGGATAAAGTATCATTATATAAATAAGCACATGACCATTTTATTTTATAAGCCTTATCAGGTATTGAGCCAGTTTACGAGGGAGGCAGCGCATCACCAGTGTTTGGCTGATTATCTGGATGTGCCCAAAAATGTGTATCCGATTGGGAGGTTGGACTATGATTCTGAGGGGCTGTTGATGTTGTCGGATGATACCTCACTCAATGCACAGCTGCTGAGTCCGGATCAGCATGTGGCTAAAATCTATTATGCGCAGTTGGAAGGGGAGATAACGGCTGAGGCCATCAAACAATTGAGGGATGGGGTGAGCATAACCCTGCCCAATAAAAAAAAGTACCTTACCCTGCCCAGTAGGGTTAAAAAAATAGGTGAGCCCAATTTGCCGGAAAGAGTGCCGCCTATACGGGTAAGAGCCAGCATACCTGATAGTTGGATTTCGATTGAAGTAAAAGAAGGTAAAAACCGACAAATCCGGAAAATGTGTGCTGCGGTGGGCTTTCCTGTTTTACGATTGATCAGGGTGCAGCTGGGCAACTATCAAATCCATGGCTTACTACCCGGGAAATTTAGGGTGATTGATTAACCAATAACGCCTACCAGGGTTTCCCATTCTTCCATAAGCGCGTTTAGTTTTTCCTGCCTTTCGAGCAATTTGCGGTTGACATCAATAACTTTATCGCTCTGATAAATGGCGGGGTCATTGAGTTGTTCAGACAGTGAGGCAATTTCGCCTTCCAGCTTTTCGATGTCTCTTTCCACATACTGCATGCGACGCCGGGCCTTTTTGATTTCTTCGTGATCCACCCTCACCTCTACCACAGGTGTGGCTGATGCAGCCCCTTTGTCTTTGCGCGTATCTATTTCGCGGATGTCTGTCATCTTTTTCTTTTCCAGGAAATAATTGATATCTCCCAGGTATTCTTTGACCGTATGGTTGGTAAACTCGTATACTTTGGTGCACAATTGTTGTAAAAACTCCCTATCGTGACTGACGATGATCAGGGTGCCTTCAAAATCGGTGAGGGCTTGTTTGAGTACCTCTTTTGACTGGATGTCAAGGTGGTTGGTAGGCTCATCCATGATCACCAGATTGGAGGGTCGCAAGATCATGCAGGCCATGGCCAATCTCGCCCGCTCGCCGCCGGAGAGCACCGATACTTTTTTTTCTACATCGTCGCCAGAAAATAAAAATGAACCCAGGATGTTTCGGATGTTGGTCCTTTGCTCAGCGGGTGCATTTTCTTCCATCACTTCCAGCACGGTCTTTTTCACATCGATGAGTTCCGACTGGTTTTGGGCGTAGTAACCCAGGGCCACATTGGATCCAAAATTCATGGTACCGCTATCGGCCATCAGCTGGGCTGTGATCATTTTGGCCATGGTGGTCTTACCCATACCATTCTGCCCTACAAACGCGATTTTTTCACCTTTTTCAACCGCAAAATTCACGTCTTTTAGCACCAGCTTGGGTCCAAAACTTTTGGAAATATTTTTTACTTCCAGCACCACCCTGCCCGTGCGGGCTGCTTCAGGAAATTTAAGTTTAAACGCCTTGGTATCAAATTCAGGTACCTCGATGCGTTCAATTTTATCGAGTTGTTTTTGCATACTTTGGGCCATGCTTGTTTTGGTGGCCTTGGCCATGAACCGGCTTATGGTCCGTTCTTTTTCTGCAATTTGTTTTTGTTGGTTGACGTAGGCAGATGCAAGAACCTCTCTTTGCATTTCTTTTTCTACAATATACTTATCATAGTTGCCGGCGTACGAGCTCAGCTTCCCCCATTCCAATTCGAAGATGCGATTACAGACATTGTTGAGAAATTGTTTGTCGTGCGAAATCAGCAGCACAATGCCCGGATAACTGCCCAGGTATTCTTCCAGCCAGATAATCGACTCTATGTCGAGGTGGTTAGTGGGCTCATCCAGCAAAAGAAGATCGGGCTGGGTCAACAAAAGTTTGGCCAACTCAATGCGCATCTGCCAACCCCCACTAAACTGGGAAACCTTTTTTATAAAATCCTCTTCCTTAAAGCCGAGACCCTTGAGGATGCGTTCGCATTGCGCATCAATTTTTCCGGGTGCCAATAAATCGAGTCTTGCGTTGAGATCGGTGAGTTCCTCGACCAATTCCATGTAGGAATCAGACTCATAGTCGGTCCGCTCGTTCATCTCATCGGTGATTTCAGAAATTTCCTTCTCAATGATGCCCACTTCAGAAAAACAAGCCTTGGTTTCCTCCATCACGGTGTTGTTGCCATCAAAATGCAGGTCTTGTTTGAGGTAGCCCATACTAAAGTGTTTGGGGTGTTCTACCGTGCCCTCGTCTGCACTTTGCTGGTTGGAGATAATGCGAAAGAGGGTTGATTTTCCGGCCCCATTTTTACCCACCAGGCCGGCTCGTTCGCGGCGATTGAGCATAAAAGTAACACCGGAAAGAAGGGTGCGGTCACCGAAGTGCAAACCGATATTATTAAGTGAAATCATATTCGATTAATTGAGAGAAACGCTGTCGGCCATATCGGCCAATACAGAGAAATGGTCGCCTTTGTTGTACAAACATTTTTGCCAAAGGCCGGCATTGTCATTTAAAAATGGGTGGTTGATGTCTATTTCGTCAGTCACCCACGAATGAATATCCATCTCTTCTTCCAACTGCCCTGCAGACCATCCGGAATATCCTATATAAAAACGAATGTCAAAGGGTTTGATGACCTCGTTTTGAATTAAAAACTTGAGTTTATTAAAATCTCCGCCCCAGTACAGACCGGGAATAATTTCTTTGCTTCCTTCCACCAGATCTCCCACCCTGTGAATGTAATGGATGGTGTCATTGGCAACCGGTCCGCCATAATGGATGACGGAGTCAAAATCAGGAAACTCATTCATCACCTCATCCATCCGAAGATTGGTAGGTCTGTTGAGAATGAAGCCCGCAGAGCCTTCGTCTTTGGTATAATCGCAGAGTGCTACCACCGTTTTTTTAAAATGCGGATCCAGCATAAAAGGTTCTGCAATCAGAATGCGCCCCTGCCGAAGGTCAAATCTCGACATGGGTCAGAGGCTTTCGGTGATGGCCTCACCATTTACTTTTTTAATCAATCCACTCAAAACCTTCCCTGTTCCCCCTGATTCCACAAAGTTCATGATGCCGTCCTTGACCATGTTTTCGATGGTCTGGGTCCATTTTACAGCACCGGTTAGCTGGGCGATCAGGTTGGCCTTGATCTCCTCCGGATCTGTTGATGAAAATGAAGTGAAATTCTGGTAAACAGGACACAGTCCCTTCCTGAAGGCAGTACCATTGATGGCCTCTTCCAGTTCAGCCTGTGCAGGTTCCATCAAAGGAGAATGAAAGGCACCCCCTACCGGCAACAGTACAGCCCTTTTGGCTCCACTTTCTTTCAGTTTTTCTATGGCAGCATTGACCGCCTCCATGGTACCACTGATGACCAGCTGGCCGGGACAATTGTAATTGGCCGGTACAACGATGTCATCCAGATCATCACTGACCTCATCACAAATGCGCTCTACGGTAGCATCATCGAGACCCAACACAGCCGCCATGGTACCGGGATCGGCATCGCAGGCATCCTGCATGGCCATGGCTCTTTTGTAAACCAATTGTAAGCCACTTTCAAAGGTCAAGATTTCAGCAGCAACCAGGGCAGAAAATTCACCCAGGGAGTGACCGGCAGTAGCAATGGGTTTAAACTGATCTCTGAGCATGCTTACCTTGGCCAGCGCATGGATAAAGAGGGCGGGCTGTGTCACCCGGGTCTCCTTAAGGTCATCTGCTGAACCTTCAAACATGATTTCAGAAATTTTATACCCCAGGATTTTGTCAGCCAGATCAATGGTGTGTCTGGCAGCAGAATCATTCATGTAAATATCTTTTCCCATGCCCTCATATTGGGCTCCTTGTCCGGGAAATACATAGGCCTTTGACATTGGAATTTAAAAGCTTAACAATGGTTAGTGAGTAAATAAGGTTTTCTTGGGAGCGAAACTAAAAAAAATATTTCAATACCCATGTCTGATTTTTCGTAAAAAACAGATCAAGCCTTTGACTATCAATGCAGAAAACTATGATTTCACAAAAACAAATAATATTTGGTGGGTCGGGCCCGTATTCAAAGGAAGTTAACGAAATTATATTTGGTTGAAAGCCCGATTTTGCATGGTAAAAACTTTTTTTTGAAAATGTAAGATACGCCACCAAATCTTTGGTAAGGAGGGGTTATTTTTGCGGAAATGATCGATATGCAGCAATTACAAGACACCATTGAACAACTGTGGCAACACCCTGAACTGGTCAATGAAAATTTATCGCGGGACGCTATTCGTGAGACCATAGCGTACTTAGATGAAGGAAAATTGCGAACAGCCGAACCAACGGCTTCAGGTGAGTGGCAGGTCAATGAGTGGGTAAAAAAAGCCATTTTGCTGTATTTCCGCATCCAGGAAATGCAAACTTATGAAGTTGGCCCCCTGGAGTTTCACGATAAGATTCCACTAAAAACCAATTATGCCGGCAAAGGGGTACGCGTTGTGCCCCACGCTGTTGCCCGGTATGGCAGTTATATTGAACCCGGCGCCATCCTCATGCCCTCTTATGTCAACATTGGCGCCTGGGTGGGCAGCGGATCAATGGTAGACACCTGGGCTACAGTAGGCTCTTGTGCCCAAATTGGCAGAAATGTACATTTGGCGGGTGGCGTAGGAATTGGGGGTGTGTTGGAACCACCACAGGCCAGTCCTACCATTATCGAAGACAATTGTTTTATCGGATCCCGTTGCATTGTGGTAGAAGGGGTGAGGGTAAAAAAAGAAGCCGTTTTGGGTGCCAATGTGGTCTTAACCCAAAGTACCCACATCATCGATGTAACCGGTACTGAGCCCATCACCTACAAGGGAGAAATTCCGGAACGTTCTGTTGTCATTCCCGGAAGTTACAGCAAATCCTTTCCTGCAGGTACCTACAATGTCAACTGTGCATTGATCATTGGTACCAGAAAAGAGAGTACTGATAAAAAAGTTTCACTAAATGATGCTTTGCGTGATTACAGCGTTGCAGTTTGATCGTATAGGGTAAAATAGACTTTAAACCTTTGTTGGGAATTAAGGTCTTAAATTCAATTATTAGCCTATGCGTATTTTTATCGCCGTTATTACTACTTTAACATGCCTTGTTTGTATATCCAACAAAGGAGGCAGGAATCAACCAACAACAGGGGCCTCATTTGAAAACAGTGCCCCCGCTTGTGCAGAATGCCATTCGGGAGGCAGTTACCAACCTACCCTTGCCATTGCCCTCAAAGACAGTCTGGGCAATGTGGTGGATGCCTACAGGCCCAATTCAGCGTATACCCTTGAAATGCAAATTGGATCATTGAGCGGCAATCCTAAAACCTACGGCTTTCAGGCGGTGATGGTCGACGAAGCCGGGGTACAGGCAGGCAGCTTTGTTTCTCTGGGCGATAAGGTCAGAAAACTAACCCTTCAAAACAGGGTGTACCTCACTCAGATTTCTCCTGTGGCATCAGGCTTGTTTACCGCCAAATGGCAGGCTCCGGCAGAAGGCAAGCCCCTAAAACTATATATTGCAGGACTGGCTACCAATAACAACAACAACACCAGTGGTGATAAGAGCGCCTATACCAGCTTTGACCTAAGTCCCCAATTAACGGCAACGGAAGAAAAAACGGTGGAGGACGATGCAATTTACATCAACGGCAGGCAGATCAGCTGGACAACTTATGCTCAGCATGTTATGTTGTACGATCAAAATGGGAGGTTGTTGCAAAAAACTTCGGGCAAGCTACTGGAGATACCCCTGGCCCAGCCCGGTTTGTATATTTTGGTACTCGACTTCGGGGGCAAAACAAAAAGTCACAAGTTGATTTTATAATTCAATTCGGCACTTTGGTCCCAGCCTCCATTACTTTTATCTAAAAAAATCAACCTTTGAGTCGTTTCGGGGTTTAATTTCCAAATATCTTATTCAATGGGAGGCAGAATTTTGGGCTTACTTATTTTTATTGGTTTTTTTATCCTGCTGGAAGTTTACACGTATTCCGGCATCCGATCCTTGGCGGCAGGTCATAAATGGGCAAAATATTTTTCTTATGTATTTTTTGCACAAATCGTTGTCGTAGCCCTTGCCCTGTTCAACCTCTTCACAGGTATGCAATCGGGATCCATGATCAAATCGGCCTCTATGAATCTGTGGCTGGGCATCATTCTCACCTCTGTAGTGACTAAAATCGTTTTTTGCAGCCTATTGTTGATGCAGGATGGCGGGAGACTGCTGGGAGGCATATTCAATTTTGTACAAGCCAAGGTTACCAACAACCAGGACCAGGCTTTTATGCCGGGACGGCGCCAATTTTTTAATCAGGCAGCCCTGGTAGCCGCTGGCATTCCACTGGTTTCTATGTTTTATGGCATGATGGTGGGCAAGTACAGGTACACGGTAAAAAATGTACAACTCGCCTTCAAAGATTTGCCAAAGGCATTTGATGGTTTTAAAATCGTTCAGATTTCTGATATTCACAGCGGTAGTTTTGACGACAAGGATGCCGTAAAAAAAGGCATCGATCTCATCAATGCACAGCAGCCCGATCTTTTATTGTTCACCGGAGACCTTGTCAATTCTGAAAAAGACGAGATCAATCCCTATATGGATATTTTTACGGAATTGACAGCCCGTTATGGCAAGTATGCGGTTACCGGTAATCACGATTATTATGGCTATTTCGGTGTCCCCGAAGCCGGTAAAAAAGCCTACTGGGATGACTTTATGTCAAAATTTAAGTCGATGGGTTTTACCATGCTCAACAATGAACACCAACGAATTGAAAAAGACGGTGAAAACATTGTTTTGGCGGGGGTTGAAAACTGGGGAGCCGGCAGGCATTTTCCAAAGATTGGTGACCTGGGCAAGGCCATTGCAGGCGTCCAGGAAAACGACTTTACTGTTCTCATGAGCCACGATCCTTCCCACTGGGATCACCATGTGTTGCCCAACAATAAACATGTACACCTTACCCTGAGTGGTCATACCCACGGCATGCAATTTGGCATCGATATGCCCGGTTTTAAATGGAGCCCCGTGAAGTACCGCTATCCACGCTGGATGGGCTTGTACGAGGAAAAAGGACAATACCTTTATGTCAATCGGGGCTTTGGTTTCCTGGCTTTTCCGGGTCGTGTAGGTATGTGGCCTGAGATTACGGTGATAGAACTTAAGACTGTATAAGCATTGGTGGCTGAGCCAACAACTTCTCGTCGCAAATTCTTATTTGATTTTTCTAATCGAAATTGAATTGCAAACCAAATCATCCTTGCCCGCAACCGTGTTGAGACGCATGATGATATCAGGAAATTTTTGGGAAATGTAATTCTCTTTATCGACAGCCTTAAATTTATAATTTTTGTCTTTGAGGATAGTATTCATCAGCTTATCAGAACAAGGCTCACAAAACAAATTAATTTCCTGGTAGTAGCATGAATCTTGCTTAAATAGATAGAGCATTTCAACGGGCAAGCTTTGTTGGTAGCTCAAAAGCAAGATGGTATCCTTTTGGTAATGGGTGTGGACTTTTAAGTTTTTGGATTTGAAATCCTTCTCTATTTTTGAAATATTTTCATGCACTTCTCTCCAACTGTCATCTACGTAAATAGGGGCAATGCGGGGCGAACAGGCGCTTAAAAAGATCATCCATAAAGCAGTCAGCAAATAAGTGAAATTTTTCATAGCTTACTAAATGACTTGATCGTTAAAAAATGATGGTTATTTATAATTTATTGACTTGCCAATTCTTCCAGTAAAGTTCTAAAAGCAGCAAATTTACCACCAAACAGATTTTGAGTTTTTTGTTGAAGGGCGGAAGCGCATTCTTGTTGATAGGCCACATAAGCCTCCATGTCAGGCGCATGGTACTGGATGGCATAGGTCATGCCGTCAGGATTGTGGTCCTCAATGATCCTTAACATTTTCCAGGAAGTAAATTTGCCGGTGGCCATTACCTCGGGTATGTGTTCATTTTTCATCCAGTCTACCCACTCGTCGTGGACACTGTGGTCAATGATGATGGTGACATTGTATACTACCGGCATGATTACGATTTTTCCATATTATCACCCCTCAGCACCCTGTATCTCTTGCGGGCATCCACCACAAAGGTGCTGCCGGTGTATTCTGTAAACAATTTGAAATACAACTCCTGGGCCCTTGCGGTATCATTGAGCTGGTAATCATACATCCTCGCCATTTCGTAGATGGCATTGTCGGCCCGGATCTCGTCTTTGTATTTTTCTATGATGGCATTGTACATGTCGATCGCCTTTTCGGGCTGTTGCATTTTTTTGTACATCTGCGCTTTTGTATAATAGATGTCGTCTATCAACGAGTGTTCCGGAAACAGGGTCGCTACCGAATCGAGCTTTAAAAAAGCTTCGTTAAACTTATTCTGAAAAACCAGCAGTTCTGCTGTAGCAAACATGGCCAACGTAACATCGGTAGTATCGAGGTTGAGATTGTCCATGATAAATACCGACATGTCAATGGCATCATTGGCAATGAGGCGGGTGGTAGCTGATTTTAAAATGTCGAACTGCTGCTGTGCCCATTCAAAGTCGCCCGTGAAATAAGACAGTCTGGCGTTGCGGTAACGGGCATCTTCGCCCAAAACCCCTTCCTTAAAGGCCTTATCTACCTGTGAGTACAGCAGGGAAGCTTCCCAGCGGTCTCCATCCATAAGGTAGTAATCACCCAACTTCAATTTGGCCCCCGCTGTTTCAGTAGGCTGCACCCCACCGAAGTCGATCACCTCTTCCAATACTTCCTGTGCTTTTTTGAGGTTGTTCATATAGAGGGCTTCAAAGTCAGCGTACTCTACCATGAGTGCAGCCGTTTGAGAGTTGCGACCGTATTCTGTCAAAAACGACTCATATTCACTTTGTAAGGATACCAGGTCTTCCCGGGTATAGTTAAAGCTGGCGGTTATTTTTTGTTTTTTCGCATTGAGCAGGGCCCGTTTGGCACTCAGGTAGTAAGTGGAATTAATAGAGTTGTTTTCCACCACATAGCTATACGCCTCAATGGCTGTATTGTAATCCTGGTCGTCGTAAGCGATGTTACCAATTTGAAAAACACGCTCTCCGGGGCCTTCCAATTTCAGGTCCAGGGCTCTGGCTTGTCGCAATGCTTTTTTGTAGTCCTTTTGCTGCACATAACTCCATTCCAATAACTCAGGGTATAAGATTTCATCCGGATACTCCTGCATCAAGGTAAAGATCTGGAGCTGCAGCTCTTTGATTTCCTCATCAGAAAGGTTTTTTTCAAAGGTCTGCTTCAGGTAGTCCATATTGGTTCTGAACTGATCTACGGCCAGTAGATAGTAGTAGATCATCTTTTTCGTGTCGCTCGTTCTACGGTACAAATCGGCCAGACTAAAGGCATATTGTTTGAGGTTGTTGCTGATCTTACCCCCTTTTTCGTAGGTTTCAATGGCTTCGGGAAATAAAGAATACCCTATAAAGGCCCTTGCGAGGTCATCTGTGTTGTGGGGCTGTTTTTCCAATCGGTTGATGGCTGCAACATATTGTTTTTTGGCTTCATCACCCTCGTTCATGCGATCGTACAGACTGCCGAGGGTTACCATCAAAGAGAGGACTTCCGGCTTTTTTTTCATCTCCGCCTGCACCAGGTCTTTGGCTTCATCGTACTTGCGCATGGTAATCAGGCACTCGGTGACGCGCTGAAAATAAAATTCATTGGCGGGTTCCTTTTCATACAGCTGCCTGTAAAGGGTGGAGGCTTTTTCATATTCGCCATTGGCAAAATATTGATTGGCCAACCTCGACTGCTGAGCCGATGCCACAAGGGAAAGGAAGAGGATAAAAATAAAAACGATGTTTCGTTTCATCATAATCAATGTATGTTGCAATAACGGAAGCAAGGGGTGCTTAGTTTCCTGCTTGCGTAAAAAAGAATGTGGAATGCCTCAGATTTGTACACCTTCGTCGTTTTTACCAAAAACTTCCCACGTATGATCGGCCAGCAAACGGGCAGATGCCACCCAGTTATAAGGCTTGCTCCTACCCCACTCATTGGGGGCGATCAAAGACAAGACCCATTGCCCGTTGGGACGCTCATACAAATGATAGTCATAACCGATTACCGGCTTAAAACCCATTTCCGCCCTGTATATCTTTTCTGAGATATCAATCCTGTCGTGGATCGCCTGGGCTTGTCGGATCAGGGTCTCAACCTGCTCTTTGATTTGTTGGAGTTGATTGCCCGTCTGTTGGTACATGGCGGTCATGGCATTGCCCTTGGTCCTGCCCTTGTCTAAGGGTCTGATAATGGCACTGCCCACATGGTGAGCATACGGCAAGAGGTGCGGAGTTTCTGCCGTTTTGTCCTTGTCTATAGGGTTGAAAAAATCTTGCATATCCATTAAAGTACAAATTTACCAAATAGTTCAGAAATCCCCTTTTTTATAAAAGGTCAACAAACCATATAAAATTTTTACAACAGCCATTTTACACCTTATTAACCAAATTATATTGTCTCAATGCCTCGATTTTGGTCAATATTTTTGGAAAAAAGCCTATTTTTGTGGATTATAACTGTGATCAATGGAATACAATCATCGCGCCATAGAGGCCAAATGGAAAAAACATTGGGAGGAAAACCAAACCTACAAGACCCTTACTGATAAAAGTAAGCCTAAATACTATGTACTGGACATGTTTCCTTATCCATCCGGCTCTGGTCTCCACGTGGGTCACCCCCTTGGCTACATAGCCTCCGATATTGTAGCGCGATTCAAAAGACAACAGGGCTTTAATGTACTCCACCCTATGGGTTATGATGCCTTTGGCCTGCCGGCAGAACAGTATGCCATTCAGACCGGAGTACACCCGGCCGTTTCCACAGAAGAAAACATTAAAACCTACCGTGCGCAGTTGGACAACATTGGCTTTTCTTATGATTGGTCGAGAGAAGTAAAAACCTGTGAGCCCAAGTATTACAAGTGGACCCAGTGGATATTTCTCCAATTGTACAGTCATTACTACGATCTCGACGCAGACAAGGCCCAGCCATTGACAGAGCTGATCAGCCGTTTTGAGCGTGGTGGAAACGAAGGAGTCAATGCCGCCCACAACCACGACGAAATATTTACAGCCGATCAATGGGCAGCCATGACGCCTTATCAAAAAGACCAGGTATTGATGAACTACCGACTGGCCTACCGCAAAACGGGCTATGTCAACTGGTGCGAAGCCCTGGGAACCGTACTGGCCAATGATGAAGTGAAAGACGGCGTGTCTGAACGCGGAGGACACCCTGTGGAGAGAAAGGCCATGATGCAGTGGTTTCTCCGCATCACCGCCTATGCCCACAGATTGTTGGACGACATGGCAGGACTCGATTGGCCCGAAGCACTCAAGACCATGCAAAACAACTGGATTGGCCGGTCAGAAGGCGCCCAGGTGTTTTTCCAGGTAGCCGATCACGACCTCCAGTTGGAAATATTTACCACCAGGCCTGATACCATCTTTGGTGCCACCTTTATGGTGCTGGCACCCGAACACGATTTAGTATCCGTACTTACTACGGATAACCAAAAAGAAAAAGTCCAGGCTTGTATCGACTTTGTAAAAGGAAGATCTGAGCGCGAAAGAATGGCCGAGGTCAAAGAGATGAACGGAGCCTTTACGGGTTCGTATACCGTCCACCCCTTTACCGGTGAGCTGGTGCCGATTTGGATTGGCGATTATGTATTGAAAGACTATGGCACCGGAGCCATCATGGCTGTACCCAGCGATGATGAAAGGGATATGACCTTTGCCAAAAAATATCAGCTGCCCATCATTGATGTGGTAGACAAGAGCAAATATCCGGGCGCCTCCCTGCACGATAAGTTGGGCATCATCGTCAACAGTGATTTCCTCAATGGCATGGAAGTACCGGATGCCATCCAGGCAGCCCTGACCAGCATTGAAAACAAGGGCATCGGTAAAAGAAGGGTCAACTTTAAGCTGAGAGACGCCAACTTTTCCCGCCAAAGGTATTGGGGAGAGCCCTTCCCTATAGTGTATGACAAGGACGGTGTATCGCATGCCCTCGATGTAGCGGAGCTGCCCCTGACCCTGCCCCAATTGGAAGACTTCAAACCCACCGCAGATGGTCAGTCGCCCCTGGCCAAGGCCACAGACTGGGTGAAGTATGGCGACTATACACGCGAAACCGACACCATGCCGGGCTTTGCGGGCTCCAGCTGGTACTTTCTGAGGTACATGGATGCCACCAACGATGCAGACTTTGCATCGCCCGAAGCCCTGGCTTACTGGCAGGATGTTGACTTTTACATTGGAGGAGCCGAGCACGCCGTAGGTCACCTCATGTATTCGAGGTTTTGGCATAAGTTTTTGTACGATAAAGGCCTGGTGCCGGGCAATGAGCCCTTTAAAAAGCTGGTCAACCAGGGCATGATCCAGGGTGTGGTAGAGTCGATCTACCTGCTCAAGACCCACGATGGCAGTCACCAGTTTTACAGCGAAGAGCTGGCCAAACAACACGACGATAAAGAGTTTGCCCACATCCCTGTGCATGTAGATTTTGTGACAGACTACGGCAGCCCCAAAAGCCACCTCAACGTCCAGGGCATGATGCAGTTTTTGCAGTGGAGGCAGGATTACCAGGGCGCTGTTTTCCATGTAGAAGGAGGCAGTTATACCATCAATGATCTGCCCCAAAACGCCAGGCTGAACACCAAGTCCGAAGTGGGTAAGATGTCAAAACGTTATTTCAACGTAGTGAATCCCGATGACATGGTCGACAAATACGGTGCCGATTGTTTCCGCATGTACGAAATGTTTTTAGGCCCCATCGAACAGTCGAAGCCATGGGATACCAAGGGAATAGAGGGTGTTTCCAAGTTTATCAAAAAGCTGTGGTTGCTCATGCACAAGGGCGAATCGTTTTTTGTATCAGATGAAACACCGACCAAAGAAGAATTAAAAGTATTGCACACCGCCATCAAAAAAGTAAGCGCGGATATCGAAGTATTGTCGCTCAATACCTCCATCCCTGCCTTTATGGTTTGTGTCAATGAACTCAAGAGGTTGGAATGCACCAAGCGCAGCATAATGGAGTCACTCACCGTGTTGATAGCCCCCTTTGCGCCGTTTATTGCAGAAGAGCTGTGGCATCGCCTGGGCAAGTCCGGATCGGTTCACCAGAGCCCCTTCCCTGTTTGTGATGAATCTTACCTGGTAGAAGACAATGTGGCCTACCCTATTTGTATCAATGGCAAACGGAAGGGAGAACTTACCTTTCCGGCGGCCAGCAGTGCAGATGAGTTGCAGGCCATGGCCCTGGCCAATGAGATGGTACAAAAATGGCTGGATGGGCAAACACCCAAAAAATCAATCGTTGTGCCCGGAAGAATGATCAATTTTGTGATTTAAATTGTTAGAAAAAAATGGAAAACAATAAACCCGCCTTATTGGTGCTGGCAGCAGGAATGGGCAGCCGATATGGCAGCCTCAAACAAATGGACGCCTTTGGTCCCAATGGTGAGTCCATCATAGACTATTCGATATACGATGCCATCGAGGCCGGCTTTGGCAAGGTGGTATTTGTGGTAAGAGAATATTTTCTGGAAGAATTTAAGGCCATGTTTGATGCCCGTTTTGGCCACAAAATAGAGCTGTGTTATGTCACCCAGGAATTGAACACCCTGCCCGATGGCCTGGTGTACAATCAAGAAAGGCAGAAGCCCTGGGGAACGGCCCACGCCGTCTATGTAGCACACGAAGCCATTCAGGAACCCTTTGCGGTGATCAATGCCGATGATTTTTATGGCAGAGATTCGTACAAAGTTTTGTACAACTTTTTGACTACAGACGAAAGCCCCAACTACTGTGTGGTATCCTATTATTTGGAAAACACCCTTTCAGAACACGGCACCGTCAACAGAGGGGTTTGCACTGCCGATGCAGAAGGCAATCTGCTCCACGTAGTAGAATGTACCAAGATCGAAAAAGATGCCCAAACCGGCGTTATCAGTTATCCCGATGCCGAAGGTAAAAAAGTACTGATGCCCGACACCCTGGTATCCATGAACATGTGGGGCTTTAAGCCCAGTTACTTCGACTTTGCAGAAAGGCAGCTGACCAACTTTATCATCGAGTTGGGTCACGAGTTGAAATCAGAGTTCTACATTCCCAGCCTGGTCGACAAATTGATCCATGACGGAGATTTAAAAGTCAATGTGCTCAAGACCACCAGTTCGTGGTTTGGGGTTACCTACCCTGAAGACAAGGCAGCGGTGCAGGCCCAGCTCCAGACCCTGATTGACAGCGGAGCCTATCCACCCAACATCTGGGACTAAGCTAGCCATGCAGGATGCGGGAAAGTGGTTGGTCATCATTGGAGCCCTGATCCTCGGATTGGGGATGATCTTTTATTTTTGGGGTGATAAGTTCCAATGGATAGGCCACCTTCCCGGAGATATCCGCATCGAAAGAGAACATTTCAAATTTTACTTTCCACTGACTACCATGGTCTTATTTTCCATTGTACTCAATGTAGTCATCCGTTTGGTGAAGTGGATCACCGTTTACCTGCAGTCTTAGTAGCGCAAGATGGCCACCATACCCGGCATGCTGCCCAGGGCATCGTTGTCCATGACAACAACTTCACCCTTGTGGTCAAAGACCTCACTCAGGATGTCGTTTACATCAAAGTCGCGATTGTGGTAATTGCGTTCCATGAGTAGACTCCTCACCCTGCCTGCCTTGGCGGCACTCCAAATATCGCGGATGTCCTGGATGCCCTTACCAAAGCCGATGGCTTCGGTAAACGTTGCTACCAGTCCTGTGTGGTTTTGGTGTACGTGGTCCATGATGTGGGCAAAGGCCATCTCACCCAGCTCACCAATGGATTTGTGGAAATGGTTGCCGTGGATCCGCGCTACTATCCTGTCCTGGTGGACCGTAGATTGATTGAAGATGCCTATTTCTTCGATTGGTGCCGCGATGATGATGGGACTTTTGTCATCTGCCACCGCGTGGAGGTGTTTGTCGACCACCTTAAAATAATCGTGGAGCCTTATTTCTTCAACGATGGATTTGTCTTTTTCGAATCCCTTTACATTGGCCTGGGGTGAATAAGAAGAGGCCCTGCCCGGCTTGCTGTACTCATGGGTATCGGCATAGACATCCGGAAAATCTTCGTTGTGTATTTCTTCGAGGTGGTTGAGTTGTCCTTTGAGCAGTCTTACCTTTTTTTCGCTCAGCAACAAAAAGTAATAAGGCACAGAAAGGCCGTACAAAAAGGCCAGTTCACTCCATTCAAACTGTTCGTCGATCACTATTTTTTCTTCCACTTCAAAGGGGAAGCCCACCATCACTGCCTCGGTGGCACTGACATACAGGCCAATTCCTTTTTCATTGTGGAGGTAGTCGATCCGACCTGCCAGCTCGTCTAGTTTTTCCCACAGAGGTTTATAGATTGCCGCATCGCAGTAGAGTGCCAGCTTTTCTTTGGCCTTGTGGATGGTGTTTTTGATTTCGATTTTATCATTTCTTCTTTCACGGGATACTTCGTGGGTGGGCACGATGATGCTAAGACAAGTTTCACCATTGACTTTCAGCATCCTTTGGAATAGTTCCTTGTTCATTTCTGGTATTTAAGATGTTATCAAACGGGGAATTCCCTTGTCTATAAGTTGTGCCCAACACCGTTGTTTTTGCCATGATCTGGGCATGGGTGGGCTATGATGCATATCACAGCAGAAGAAGCGGGCCGGGATTAAACATTGTAATAATATCATATATATATAACTTTGATTTACAAACACTTAATTTTTAAACCTTTGTCGATTTTTCTCATTTCAATTCTGAAAATAGTAGTATCTTTGCACACCAAAAGCAGTTTCTGCTGAAGATTTTGACCCCGTAGTTCAAGGGATAGAATAGAAGTTTCCTAAACTTTTGATCCAGGTTCGAGTCCTGGCGGGGTCACTTTCCTTTAACCCTTCACCTCTTTCATCATGGCAGCCAAAGATTTTTTATCCCAACTTTTCCAGAAGATCTTAGCCGTATTGTTTCGCAACCTCAAAAAAAACATCGCGGGTCCGAGCCATGTCCAGCATGTTGTACCCTACGAAGGTGCCTGGGCCATTCGCGCTGAGGGCAGCGAAAAGGTGACCCAGGTTTTCAACACCCAGGAGGAAGCCATCGAACGGGCCAAAGACATCGCCTACAATTATCGTTCTGCCGTGGTTATCCATCGCCAGGATGGGTCGATCAGGGATCGTGTAAATTATTGACCGGGAACGGAGCACCCGGCATCGGAGCACCCGGCAACATAACTGAACGGTTTTGGCAGAGCCAAAAAAATTGATCCCTACATGCCGCTGGTATGTAGGGATCAATTTAGTGAGGGCACCGCGTGCTAATCACGCGGCATCGACATATCTATAATTATGACAACCTCGGCATCGGAGCACCCGGCAACGGAGCATCCGGGGACGGAGCACCCGCAGCGACGCAATATTTTGCGTAGTAACGCCGACCAAACCATTCC
The DNA here is from genome assembly GCA_937872515.1 of uncultured Bacteroidota bacterium. Classification (GTDB taxonomy): domain Bacteria; phylum Bacteroidota; class Bacteroidia; order Chitinophagales; family Saprospiraceae; genus JADKBO01. The sequence continues at coordinate 99,052 of CALMSX010000115.1, read as the reverse complement.
AAAACCTCTTTTTTGAGGTGCACGGCCATACCCATCATTTTTGAAACCATGTGGGGATGCAGTGCATTGCATCCCCACTGTGACGTTCTTTTGCATTTAATGTTGGAAAAGTTATTCAAAAAGTACTTATATTTGTACTTAAATAGTTACTTAATAAAAATTTCATTATGATAGCAGCCAACTTCACTGAGTTCAGAACGAATTTGAAACAGTATCTTGATGATGTTGAAAAGAATAACGAAACCCTGATTATAAAACGAGGATCTGGAAGCGGTACGGTGCTCATTTCTTTGGATGAGTACAATTCTATCCTTGAAACGGTTCATTTATTAAGCTCAAAAGCCAATGCGGATCGTTTGTATGAATCCATTCAACAAATGAAGTCAGGCAAGTCGTTTCAAAAAGAATTAATTGAGTAATAATGAGAATTACTTTCTCACCAAATGCCTGGGAGGACTATATTTCCTGGCAAGCTGATGATCGAAAAATTCTAAAAAAAATAAACGAACTCATCAGAGACATTATGAAAACACCCTACTCGGGCTTGGGCAAACCCGAAGCGCTAAAGTTTGATTTATCAGGATACTGGTCCAGGAGAATAGATATGGAACACCGGCTGGTTTACAAAATCATAGATGACGAAATACTCATTTATGCTTGCAGGTATCATTACGATCCCTAAACCTCTGTGGAGGATTATGCACATGCCCATCTGTTTTGAAACACCATGTGGGGACACAATGCATTGCGTCCCCACATGCTTTAGTCCCCAACATGAATGACATACCATTCATTAAACCCAATTATTTCATTTAAAGAATGAATTTTCATTCAAATATATTATTTTTTGAATTAATTACATTATCTTTGCATGGTATACCATTCACTAATAGCAACAATTTAATATTATGACTGATAAATCATTCAAAGAATGGGCTTATATGAGCGATAAGGCTTTGGCTGAAACCGTGGGCAGCTTTGTGAAGCACCACCGCATGGTGCAAAATAAAACACAGCATGAGCTGGCCGCAGCTGCCGGTATCAGCAGATCTACGCTGAGTTTGCTGGAGCGGGGCGAAACCGTAACGGTCACCACAGTCATTCAGGTGCTGAGGGTTTTGGACCAACTGGCGGTTTTTAATGCTTTTGAAGTCAGAGAAACCATCAGTCCGCTGGCATTGGCGAAGCTGCAAAAACAAAAACGCCAACGGGCACGGAAAAAAGCGGGGCAAGATCTCCACATAGAAGATACAAATTGGTAAACCATGCAGGTAGCAGAAGTAAAAATTTGGGGTCAGTTGGTAGGTGCCGTGGCATGGGATCAAGACAATGGCCTGGCTACTTTTGAATACGATCCAAAGTTTAAGTCGCTGGCATGGGAATTGGCTCCCCTAAAAATGCCAGTTTCCGGTAGTCGAAATCAGTTTTCATTTCCCGAACTTCGAAAGGACAAAAATGCTGCCTACGACACTTTTAAAGGTCTGCCCGGCTTGTTGGCAGATGTCCTACCCGACAGATACGGCAACCAGTTGATCAATCTTTGGCTGGCACAGCAAGGAAGGCCGCAAGACAGCATGAACCCCATTGAAATGCTTTGTTTCATTGGCACACGGGGCATGGGTGCCCTGGAATTTGAGCCGGTCACGCTGAAAGAAAACAAAAGGGCTTTTTCCATTGAAATAGACAGTCTGGTCACTGCGGCTCAACAGATGCTCGACAATAAGAAGTCCTTTAGCACCCATCTCAACAAAGACGAAGAACAGGCTGTATTAGAGATCTTAAAAATTGGCACCTCAGCCGGTGGAGCGCGTCCCAAAGCCTTGATAGCGTGGAATGAAAAAACAGGAGAAGTAAAATCAGGGCAAACCAAAGCACCCAGGGGCTTTGAGCACTGGCTTATCAAACTGGATGGCGTAAGTGATGTACAGTTGGGTAGCAGCAGTGGCTATGGCAGAATAGAAATGGCCTATTACCGCATGGCCACCGCTTGTGCTATACACATGATGCCCTGCCGTTTGTTGGAAGAAAACGATAGAGCCCATTTTATGACCCAACGGTTTGACCGTGAAGAAGGCGATGTCAAACACCATATCCAAACCTTTTGTGCCTTAAAACACTTTGACTACAGCCAGGTCAATAGTTTCAGTTACGAACAACTCTTTCAGTGCATGCGTGAATTAAAACTGACTTACGCCAATGCGGAGCAAATGTTCAGAAGAATGGTCTTTAATGTGATAGCCCGAAACTGTGATGACCACACCAAAAACTTTTCGTTTTTACTCCCACGAGGAGGCAAATGGACCCTGGCCCCCGCCTACGATGTATGCCATGCCTACAGACCTGGCAGCGAATGGGTAAGTCAGCACGCATTGAGCATCAACGGCAAAAGAAAATACATCACCCGCGAAGATTTACTGGTCATTGGCAAATCCATTGGTTGTAAGAAAGCACCAGATATTGTAGACGAGATTAATACCACCGTCAAATCATGGAAAAAATTTGCCGATGAAGTAAAGGTACACCCCAGGTTGCGGGATGAAATTAGCAAAACACATTTGAATTTGTAAAAGCAAGTTCCTACACCTTTATCGAGGTGCAGGGACATACCCATCATTTTTTGAAACCTTGTAGCGCCACATAATTTTACGTCTACCCTTCACATCTTTCGAGGCGAAAGGATTTGTCGTTGGGCCAGAGGCCTGACATCATCGTAGCCCCTACACCTCCATAGAGGTGTAGGGGCGGGTTGGGTGACAAAACCATACGACCCAACCCAAGGCGTCATCCTCCTTTAATTTCTTACATTTAACCAGATTTACATACTTTTGAATAATGAGACAAACCAGACGGCCGGCTCAATTTGACCAATAGAATGTAAAGTGTACAAAATGGAGGTAGAGGATAAATGAAAAATAAAGCATTCTTAATTTTGATAATGCTTTTCACAGGGTTTACGATGTATGCCCAAAATCCCTCGGAAATTGTGACAGACAGGCCGGATCAAACAGATGGTGCCTACGTCTTACTAAAAAATTACCTGCAAGTGGAAAATGGCATCCTGTTTAATAAATCAGGAGTATTGAACAACTTCATGGTTAGATATGGATATTCTGAAAGCGGTGAATTTAGATGCGCAATGGATTTAGGCAGAATAAAAAGTAAATTTTCTATATTCCCTGTTCAATTGAGCGCCAAACAAAGAATATTGAATCCATCTGGAGCCATACCTTTAGTGACCCTCATTGGTTACCTAAATTTTGGACCCATAGCCAGTGCGAATGCAAAAAGCAATGAAATTGAGGGATCACTGCTATTGGCTTTTCAACATGACCTCAATGATGATATGGCCTTTGAATGGAATTTTGGTAGCCAGTCTTTTAAAAATGACCTGCACTTCACTTTGTTATATTCCTATAAAATTTTTCACAACACAACTGTGTTTGTAGAATATTTCTCGGACTATGAAAAAGCATCGAAACCTGTCCACAACGCCGATGTTGGGCTCTTATATGCTGCTTCCAACAATTTAAGTCTGGACATTGGCTTTGGCAGCACATTAGATACCTCATTGCACAACTCTATTTTTTTTACATGTGGCGCATCGTATAGATTTCAAACTTCTGATTGATTTTAGATAAAAATGGGGTGAAGGGATAGGCCTAATATGTGTGTAGAAAACACCACGACAATGCACCAACTTCCCTCAACCCTTAACCTTTTCACACACGGAAAACCCATACCCTGGGAAAAGAACCGTCCTCCTCAGAGATCAATAAAATATAGCCGTCCCTACACCGGCAAGGCCGAGGTAGGGACAAGCCCATAATTTTTTGAAACCTTTTAGCGCCACATTAATTTGCGTAGCCCCTACACCTCCATAGAGGTGTAGGGGCGGGTTGTGTGGTAAAACAGGTTTTGGCGATATTTTTGTCCCTACATCTGCGAAGCAGAGGTAGGAAACAAAAATGGTGACAAAACCCCTACGACCCAACCAAAACACCCAACCCCAAGGCAAAAGCCATTGTAAAAATCCCCCAATCTATGCAGATATCATCCTATTTCACGGATGACTTACCTGCAATTTCCTATACTTGGATATTAAATTAATAACCACCCAAATTCCTTAAACCCAGAACTAAAAATGAAATCCATCAAAATCCTTTTTTCGATACTTGCCTTCCTCCTGATCATGGCATACACCCTATCCTTCATTGACCACTAACTTAACCCATTTCCGGTATCTCCATTCCAATCCACAGATGGCAACTTTAAATATACCTGCCATCCCTCCCATAGTGCCAAGATGTATGCAAGGCATTTTCATAAAGCGGTTCGCCTATCACAACAATGACAAATCCTATGAAAAGAATTAAACACCAGGTTTTCATTTTGAAACACCTGATAGCGGCGCAAAATTTTGCGTCGAAGTATTGTCCCATCGATCGCGAAGCCTTTGAAGGGATCGGAGCATCGGGGTATCCTGCACTTGTCACTATGCAGGCTCTCCATACGAAAGGAACGGGGATAGGCCAATTTCAATAATTTTTAATCCTCTTTGAAATCAATCCGTTAAAGAAAGAACGCAAAAAACCATGGATTAAGTTAACCAATTCATTAAGATTCACAACGTAAAAGCTAAAAAAGAAAAAATATTAATTCGCAGCTTTAGAAGTTCAATTTATCAAGTGGAAAAACAAAATATTTGTAATTTTAACAACAAATTCATTTCATGAAAATTCCTTTAAATCAATTTGAGCAGTACATCGATGAGACCATATTGAAAAGAGGGTTGACTTATTTTAAAAAAGGGAATGTAGTCGAGGTGGAAGAAATCGATTCAGAAAAGTACGAAGCAACAGTAGATGGATCAGAAATATATACCGTACGACTAAAAATAAGTAAAGGAATGATTGAGGATGCTGCTTGTAACTGTCCGTATGACGCAGGTCCGTTTTGCAAACATATTGCTGCTGTTCTTTTCTTTATACAAAAAGAAGAATTGGTAATATCGCGCATAAAAAATAGTGGTGAAGTAGGCTCAAAAAAACCAAAAACTGCGTTAAAAAAAAGTGTTAGCATATTGGAAAAGGTTCGGGATGTATTAGATCATGTTCCTCAAAATGAACTCAAACAATTTATTGCATTACAGTGCGAAAACAGCACTGATTTCAGAAACCTTGTGCTTGCCACTTTTGCTAACCCAAGGCACGCAGAACCTAAATCATTTTACAGCAAACAGATTAAATTGATCCTGCGTTCTGCTTCAGGACGCGAAAAATTCATCTTTCGCAATAAAAGTTACCAGGTCGCTCAACAGGTGAATGTAATTTTGATGGCAGCAAAAAAGCAAGCAGAACAAAAAAACTATCTTAGCGCCATCAACATAGCTTGCGCTATCATGGAAGAGATGTGCGCCGCCCTTGACTTTGCCGATGACAGTGACGGCAGCATCGGAAGTTTTGTAAATTTCGCACAGGAACTGCTTTTCCAATTAGCCAAAGAACCTTTAACCGAGGACAATAGGATGATACTTTTAAACTATGCACTCTATGCATTTGAAAAAAATATTTTTGAAGGGTGGGACTGGCATCTTGATATGCTCAAACTGGCTTCAACACTTATCAAAGATGAGTCAGAAGCCAAAAAAATACTCAAATTATTGCCCGGCCTTGAATCTTCAAAATATCATAAAGAACAAGCTCAAATCATTGAGTATGAAATCATTCATAAAATCAATGGAGACCTAACCGCCCAACAATTTCTTGAAAAACACCTGGATAATTCTACCCTCAGGGCTACAGCTATCAACCATGCAATAGAACTGCTTGATTTTGCCCATGCAAGCCAACTCGCTAAGGATGGCATTCAACAAGATGAAAAATCTTACCCGGGTTTAGTGGTAGAATGGTACAACTGGTTGCTCAAAATTGCCCAAGCTGAAGGTAACAAGGAAAACATAATTAAATATGCCCGATTCCTTTATATAAAAAATTTCAGGCCAACCCAGGATTATTATCAGGTATTAAAAACTCACATATCTGAAGAGGACAGACCTGCTTTTATGTTTACCCTTGCAAAAGAACTGTGTGAAGGTAAAACATGGGTAAACATTGATTTGATTGCCAAAATTTATATACAGGAAAAATGGTGGCCAAGGTTGCTCGATGTGCTAAAACAACACCCATCCCTGAATGAAATTGAAAATTATGAGAAATACCTTGCCAAAGATTATGCCAACGATTTAATAGTATTATATGCGTATGAAATAAAACAACATCTTGAACATTTCACGGGAAAAAGTCATTACGTCACCGTTTGCAAATATATACGAAGAATGATAAAATTGGGCGGAATTACACAGGCAGAAATACTGATTGCTGAATTGAGAATAAAATACAAACAACGAAAGACGCTATTAGAGGAATTGGCAAAAGTGTAGCACGGCAATCATTGGGCAAATTTATGGATGTCATTTTATGGAAGTGAGTTCCCATAAGTTCAACAATTTCAAAGGCATTACTTCAAGTGAAATGGACAATACCGTACTGACAAAAAAAGTTTACAATTTAAATTGAAAAAGAGATGTAACTATTCAGGTGGCTGCTTTCAGATTAAAAAATTAGGCAATTTTGAGTCAGATGAGGCTTGCTTCGGCAAGCTCAGCACCTCGCATTTGAGGAATCATAGCAGCGCTATGGTGACGAAAATAGCCGAAATATCACGCAAAGTTGTCATTTTTTAATCGAAATTGAGTACACCTGAATAGTTACAAAATAAAAAGAGAATATGAGCAAGAAAAATAACTTAAAGACACTTGACCTATTTGTGGATGAACAATACGGCGAAAAAGGCACACCCAAACGTGACAAGTTTGAAAAAGGCTATGAAGCATTTAAACTTGGCTTTCTTATCCAACAAGCACGACTGAAAAAAGGAATGACACAAGAAGAACTTGCTGAAAAATGTGGGACAAACAAGGGATATATTTCCAAAATTGAAAACGATATTAAAGAAGTACGGATTTCAACATTACAAAAAATCGTGGAGTTAGGACTAGGAGGTCAACTGGAACTATCCATCAAACTCTGACAATAATCAGGACAGCACAGTTTTAAAAGTTATCTTATTACAGCACCTATTTACAACCTATTTCATCAAAGATATTCAACAGCAACATTTAGCCAAACAGACTTTAATTGACAACACCTACAAAAACTAACTTAAGTGCCTTAAACGACCGACAACATGAAGCGGTGGTAAGTGATGACAAACGTCTTTTGGTTTTAGCAGGGGCGGGTTCCGGTAAAACCAAAACACTTTTACAAAAACTCATTTACCTGATAGAAGAAAAAGGAGTTAGCCCTTCGAGCATTTTAGCCATCACGTTCACTAAAAATGCGACCAATGAAATGATTGACCGTCTGATTATTTCAGCGGACCATTCAGGGACGTACGAAAAACTGTTGTACGACAAAAAGGTAAGTCAAGTCGATAAAAATAAAGAACGTTACCTTCAACAAAAAAAATATAAGTGGATTGATGGTTTGACCGTAAAGACCTTCCATTCCTTTTGCTACAGTGTTTTGAGAAACTACGGCGTTAATGAGTTTGACAACAAATTCAGGATTATTGGAGACGAAAAAAGAGATGAAGAAGACGAACTTTCAAAACACGTTGCCCCCGAAACAATCTTTGAGGTTATGCACAAACTCGTAATTGAAAAATGCGAGGACACAGATTATTTGTTACAACTCAAGCGGTATGTCCTCGATTACATCATTGACAAGATCCACATCAAAAAAGCAGACCACAATTTTTTTCCTACAGACGGTAAATACTATACAACGCTGGATGGAACCAAAGTGCGATCCAAGTCAGAACAATTCATTGCAGATTGGTTTTACAGACACAGTATCAAATATGAGTACGAACCTCTGTTGAATGTGAAAGATTTTTCTTTCCATCCCGATTTTTACATTCCGGATGCCAATTTATACATAGAGCACATCAGTGACAAAAGCTTTTCCACCAAAGATAAAGAAGAGCAATTTCAAAAGGGAAATTTATTGCTGGTGAAGACCTATGAAAGCATGACCAGGGACTCTGCGCTCTTCAATCATACCCTTGACAAAATAGTAAAGAACAGATTGCCTGCCAATTACCACAAAACTGTAACACTCAACTTCAAAGAAGAATTTCACGGCTACCAGGAAGATGTCAAAGATTTTGTGCAACAAATCATGCGCATTACAGACATGATCAAGGTGGAAAACATCGACATTGACCAAGTCCTTGAAAAAGCCCGCAAAGACCAACACGAGCGGGTGCGACAATTCTATGAACTGGCAATACCCATCGTGAAAAATTACATTCACTATTGCACCGATAAATCCTATCTCGACTTCAACGACTTAATATCAAGGAGCACATCCCTTTTTCATAATTACGAAGACATTGCCACCAAATACAAAAATAAATACGACTACATACTGGTGGACGAATTTCAGGATGTCAACAATTTGCAAGTAGAGTTGATCAAATTGCTGCTCACCGACAAAACCCAACTTTTTTGTGTGGGAGACGACTGGCAAAGTATCTATGGATTCAGAGGTTCCAATGTCAGTTACATCGTAGAGTTTGAAAACCACTTTACCAATGCCAGGACCATCAAACTAAACCTAAACTACCGCAGCACCCAGAATATAGTAGGTGCCAGCAATGAGGTAATCAAAAACAATAAATTCAAAGTTGACAAAGAAGTACAGGCTTCCAAAAAATCTGAGCATAAAATTGTAGTTTACTCGGGCAACAGCGAAGCAGAAAACATCCAGTTTTGTCTCGACAAAGTAAAAGAACTGCTCGAAGACGGCATCAGCAATGATGAAATTCTTTTCCTTTACAGAAGGAGTAAAATGTATTCTCCCTATTTCTTCAAATTTAGAAATGAAGGCATCCGGGTGCAAAATAAAACCATCCATGCCTCCAAAGGACTGGAAGCAAAAGTGGTGTTCATCATAGGGCTGACCGAAGGCAGCGGCGGCTTTCCCGATATCTGGTTGGAGGACAGAATATTTCAGGTCATCAAAAAAGCAAACCACGACTTACTGATGGAAGAAGAAAGAAGATTGTTTTATGTGGCCATAACAAGGGCCAAAGACAAACTTTTTCTGATTACCGAAAAAGGCAATGAGTCCAGCTTTCTCAAAGAAATCCCCGATGTATTCACGGTAAGAACAAGCCTACCCATAAAATCGGTTGTAGACAAGGTCATTACCTGCGATAGCTGTTACAGTCAGCTTGAAAAACTGTGGGTAGTCTGTCCTTATTGCGGTCATAAAGTAAAAGAAAGTTGATGAAAAGATGTCGGACAGCCATAAAGCCAGCCATTATCTCCTTTTAATCCCACTAGTATACGACAAGGTTAATTCCAGCACAGTGTGTCTGGTAACGCTTGTCAGGAATTGAATGCACCGCATGTCACCAAAAGGGAGCTGGCTGGGAAGTTGTAAGTAATTAACAATTGGTATATGTAGAGGCGTACCCAAAACAGCGTATCCCCCCTCAACTTTTATTTGCGTTAACCCTCGCTAATATTGACAGTTCCCCTAACCCATTGCAGGTATATCCAATTCAATCCACAGACGATAAATTTGAATATACTTACCATCCTTCCCATAGTGCCAAGATGTCTGCAAGGCATTTTCATATGGCGGATCACCTATCACAACAATGACAAATCCAATGAAAAGAATTAAACACCGGGTTTTCATTTTGAAACACCCCGCAGTGACGCAAAATTTTGCGTCGTAAATCTACAATTATATTTGAAAAAGGCGTATATAGTTTATAATCAGCGATTTAGCGAAAATAAGGAAAATGAGGATATTAACATGTTAAAGACAGTCGAAATCATTTTATCTTACAGTTTTCTTATAGTTAAATATATTTTAAACGTTTTCTATTAACATTCTTTAAGTTATAAAATTTTTATAAATTTGCATTAACTTATTGATTACTTAAAGTTAATTCGTATAATGAGCTTAACTATTAACTTACTGTAACTATTCAGGTAGCTGCTTTCAGATTATAAAAATTAGGCAATTTTGAGTCAGATGAGGCTTGCTTCGGCTAGCTCAGCACATCGCATTTGAGGAATCATAGCAGCGCTATGATGACGAGAATACCCGAAATATCAAACAAAATTGACATTTTTTAATCGAAATTGAGTATACCTGAATAGTTACAACTTACTAATATTAAAATAAATATGGAGAATTGGCTGTTTTTAACTGAAAAAGAAATATTAAAAGAAATAGGAACCAGGCTTAAAAAAATAAGGGTTCAACACAATCTAACCCAACAAGAGTTGTGTGAAGAAGTGGGTCTAAGCGTTACAACCATTAGCCAAATTGAACAAGGCAAGTCAACTACAGTTGAAAGTTTAATCAGGATACTGATGAGATTAAATCGAATAAAAGATTTTGAGTCTGTATTTAGGATAGGAGAAAACCTGGAGTTAAAATTGAAGTTTGAAAAGGCCAAATTAAAATCCGACAGAACAAGAGCATCTAAAAAAATAAAATAGCTATGATAGTAGAAGTATTTCTTTACGGTCAATCTCTAGGTACGGCCGAGTGGAATAGCGAGAAAAAAAGTTCAATTTTTCAATATAGCAGTCAGATAATTGGAAAGGTTGAACCTTCTCCTATTATCATGCCTACAGAGGCCAGGATATTTGAAACCAATAGAGATCATGCAAATTTTCATGATCTACCCTATTTACTATCCGACTCATTACCAGATGACTTTGGCAATGCGATGATGAAGGCATGGTTGAAACAACGAGACTTATCAATTGATGATATCAGTCCTGTTGATCGCTTAACTTATGTTGGCAACAGAGGCATGGGCGCTCTGCAATATTTACCCATTAATTATAAAGCAGATAGTAATTACAAAGTAGATGTTGGACAACTATTGGAAGTTGCTAAAAGGATTTTGGAAGATAAAAAAGAAACCTCATATAATGGCTTAGATAACGACAGTTTAACGGATATATTAAGAATTGGGACCTCAGTGGGTGGAGCAAGAGCAAAAGCTTTAATTGCCATTAAGAAAGACCAGGACAACAAAATAGAAGAAATAAGGCCAGGTGACATTATCCAGCCGCCAGGATATTCCTATTGGCTATTGAAAATGGATGGAGCCAATAAACAAAGCCTGGGCGAAGGGGAAGGCATGGGTAAAATAGAATTTGCCTATTATAAATTAGCAAAAGAAGCCGGAATAGAAATGGCTGAAAGTATTTTACACGAAGAGAATAACAGATTTCATTTTCTAACAAAACGGTTTGATCGAACAGATAATGGTGAAAAAATTCACATGCAAACTTTTGGTTCTTTGACAGGCATCGATTACAAGATTCCAAAAGCCAGCTCATACGAAGTTTTATTCAGAACTATGAAAAGGCTTCAACTTCCCTATAACCAATACGAACAGCAGTACAGGCGAATGTTGTTCAATGTTATTGCCAGAAATCATGATGATCATGTTAAGAATTTTTCCTTTCTCATGCCTAAAGATGGAAAGTGGAAAATTTCCCCAGCCTATGACTTATGCTATTCGTATAGTCCTGGTGGAAATTGGACCAGCGTACATCAATCATCCATTAATAATAAATACGACAACTTCACTAAAGACGACTTATTGGAATTTGCCAAAACATTTGGAATCAAAAAAGCAAATGATATTTTACAAGAGGTAATTGCTGCTGTAAGCCAATGGAATAAAATTGCAGCTGAATTGGAGATACCAAAAAAGAAAATAAATGACATTCATAATAATTTGAGAATTAAAAGTTTCACATAAAGCCAGAAGTTATAACCAGGCAGACCCTTGGCCTTCCACACCTAAGATTGTCCACCTTCATTCTTTAGGCAAACCATACTTCCCTACCCCATTTTTTAAAGACCACGATTTTGTGACCATTGAAAATAAAGAGACAGGAGAAACCTTTGCGGTGGACCCAGCTGTAAAGGATTACTTGTCCATTGATTTTAGAATCTATACACAATGAAGCACAATCCGTCCGAAAATGGGTTCTTTATTGGGGCGTTAGGCAGGTCAGTATTCTTATGCAATCAATGATTAGAAGAAGGTATTGAAAGTAGGAGGAATGCCCCCTGCCTCATCGCTGATATAATAGGTTCGTAGGGTTAATTGACATTTTAGAGGGCATGGAAGTTTTTTCTGTTGCTATTAAGAAAAGCAGCAAATAATATTTGGATATCAAATCCCAGGAACGCCCAATCCAAATATTATTCTGTTTTGACAAATTTAATTGATTTTCTTAAATTTGTTACCTTATATTTAATAATTCTCATTACTTTTACCTGCCTAAAAAGTACTGAATGAAACAGCCCGCGCCGACCCTTTTTATCGCAAATCCTGATTTAGTTCTTGAGCCCAAGATTGCTCTTTGGAGGTTGGGGAATGGCTTCCAGCTCGAATTTAGCCCACATTAAAATAAATTTTTTTTATTCAAAAGATAGACATGAAAATTATAGCCATCACTTTGCTTGCCCTGTCATTTGCTGCCTGCTGCGATAAAGAACCAGACATTTCCAATACGGATTGTATAGAAATTCAACAAAATCCCGACTATATAACTGAAGATTTAAATCAAGATTTTACCATTCAATTTCCCACAAATTATACAGGTGATGGATTGGTGGTCCAAAAATTTGCTAATTTCTTAAAGTTTTCTGATAAAGTAATTGTAAAATATAGTTTCTTATGTCCAACTGATTGTATAAAATTCTATGGCTGGTCTTTAGATCATCCTATCCCAAATTCAGTAATTGGTTCCACCATTGACGCCACAACGTCATTTGATCAAAAGATAGAATTTTGCAAAAATGATATAATAGAAGCCATATTCTATCATAATTCTGATAATTTATCTTTTGGTACACTGTATTTACAAGTTGAAGATAAATATTTGGAGAGTGCCAAAATTCAATTTGAAAAAGAAAAGCTTGAGGAGGTAATATCAATTCTGAAAACTCTGAAAAAAAATTAGTGAAATAACATCAAAAAAAATCAACCAGATGAGAACACAGGCTTTGATGCACACTCCACCTTATTGGGACGACACGTCACAAAGCCAAACTGTTACTTGTAATTCCATGAGACAGATTACAATTATTATACTGACTTTTTTATTTTCGACGGTAGCATCTGCAAACTGTAGCCATAGTGGTATTTACTGTCTGTCAAAAACTTCGACACTAAATAAAAATGGACTTATAATATTAGAATTCTATGCTTTAAGCCAATTACTAATTTCTGACTTGAATACTAAATATCCAATCTATTTAAAGTCTCCCAATGAAAAAGTTCAATTAAATGTCATTGAAACCTTGACAGGAGAAAAAAGTTTGACACAAGTTGTTTTGAAGCCAGCAACTGAATTAAAAGTTGACGAACTATACACACTTCAAATTGACAACTTACCAAATTATGAACGACAACCTGAGTCTTACAACAGTACATCAAAAAAGTGGGAGTCTTCGAAATTCAAAATAAATAAGATAGTAGACAACGATATTCCAACTTTAAATAACACACCAACAGAACAAAAAAAGACTTTAGTTTATTATGGTTGTGGTCCTGAAAGTTGGGTTTATTTTGCAATTACAGGGCATGACGAATCAGAATTATTTGTAAGAGCAAACGTTAAGAACAAAGAAAAAGGAAAAGTAACGACCTATATATTGACTATCGAAAATGGAGTAACATTGGTTGGACACGGTATGTGTTCGGGTGCTTTTAAATTTGACAGTGGTAGCAATTTTGAAGTTACCTTTCAATTATTTGACCAATCAGGAAACAAAAGTAACTCTTCAAGTGAGATAGCGTTTACAAAACCTGCAATAGAATCAAATAATGACTAAACATTGCAGGCAACATCTTATTGCATTAGTGTGACTGATCCTACAACAGCGAAATTAACGCAACACCTCCCCTTCATAAAAACGGATAGAGCAACCGTTGAGCACCCATTTTCAAATTCTGCAAGGTGACCTGGAATTTCTTGTACTTAATCTTGGGGATGGAGCATTTGAAATCATTCAAAAAAACCAAAAAGAGCACAAATATTTTGAAGATGCAGTCAAATCTGCTTTTGAAAAAACTAAAGAAAAACTGAGACCTGAAATGAAAGAAAAAATGATGGCATTAATAAGAACAAGGTTTAACATCGAACCTCTTGAAAAAAATCACGAATTTAATTATGACTTCATCAAAACTGCAGCCCAGGTAAAACTTAAAACCGAAACGAGCCATTATTAAAAAAATGAATTGTTTGAGAGGACGGGTCCAACAAATTATATAATACATTAATCCAAATTTACTCATCACCTCCCGGACAGCTCATTGTGTAGGCTATGCAGCCTTTTTTACCACAACATGCAATTATCTCCTAAAAAAATATGACCTGGCTGACCAATGGACTGCCAAACCCAGGATTGGTCAACTCTATTTTCCTGGCACCAAAATTCACCCCTACTTCTCTACCCCATTTTTTAAAGACCACGATTTTGTGACCATTGAAAATAAAGAGACAGGAGAAATATTGGCGGTGGACCCAATTGTCAAGGATTACTTGTCCATTTACTTTGTATCCCTATCAAAATGATGGGCAAATCGAGGTGAAAACCAGTTACATGTTCAGCCCTCCTGATGGCTCCCCCACCTATACCCTGGGTTTAGACAACCACCCGGTAGCCAAGTTTCGGTTTGAGGCTGATACCATCAACCACCTGAGGGTAAGATTTACCGACTTATCCTATTTCCGCCCCGAATCGTGGCGCTGGAAGTTTGGCGATGGCAAGTCGTGGAACGGCAAAAGGCCGCTCTGGCATACCTTTCCACAAAATGGCAGTTATAAGGTTTGCCTTACCGTATGTAATGAAAACAGCTGTGACACCATTTGCCGATGGCTCACCCTAGGGCCTAATGCTATCCCGGAGGAGGAAGTGGTACTAGGTAGAACAACATTACATCCAAACCCCACAGACGGGCCGCTGTTGGTCTCCATCCAAGACTACATTCCGGAACATGCTATTTTTTATCTGTACGATATCATGGGTAAGCGGATATTTCAGCAGCGGGCATTTGATGATTGGAACAGCCTAGACCTCACAGCTATGCCAACTGGTACCTATCTTCATATTGCCATCGATCGGCATAAGGTTATTGGGAGGGGGAAGGTGGTGAGGATTTGAAAAAAAGGGGGGCTTTGTAGGAAAGAAATGGGGTTAGGTGCCCTACCTTTCTAATAACTCCTCTAACCCAAAGCAAATATTTGTTTGGACTAAAGGCTTTTAACATTGTATCGCAATAGAGTGTAGTATTCTCAATAACGAAGTAAAAAATGACAGATGTGGGATACAGGAGGTATTGTAGAAAAGAAGAAACAGAACTTTATCCGTGCAGTATTTGCGAAATCAAATGCTATTAAATTCTTAGAATAATATTTGGTGAGAATGAACGAATAAATAGTATTACCAAATATTATTCTGATATTAAAATTTTGTTAAAATATCAAATTTTATTTTTTTTAACCGATAAGAATTCTTACATTTACCAAGCTAAAAAGTACTTCATGAAAATGCCCGCACTATACTCTTTGATTGCAAATCCAAATTCAATTCTCAAGACCAAAATGCCAAAATGTAGGTTGGATGATAGCTTCAATCTTACTCATTACCTACTAATTACCATTTTTAAACGCTTAAATACTTATGAATACAAGCGAGTTTTAAGTGAGTATAAATAATTGATATCAGATATTAAATCTGATTATCATATGGTTGACAAAAATATCTAAACTGCGGCTATAGGCGGGTTGCGGATATAAATAAGTTCTCATCGATTGAAAGTTAAAAGTTACTACTAAAATCAGCAGGTCTACTAAAAACTCAAAAAAAACGAAGCAAGAAAAATGACGTTTTGAGTTACAGAACTAAAAAAAAAAGTACTAACTTTAAAACACAAATGAGGGCGGACAATAATGTCATCTAACTCTTAAAACGCTAAAAAATGAAAACTTAAAGAACAATAACCAAATGAAATAGCTAAAAAGTCAGCAACGAGAGCTTGTCATGAAATGACTTTTAATCACTGCTATAAGGAGAAATCTACTACCCCTCACTCCTGTCAAAGAGGTTAGAAAAAGATTGAACAATTTTTCTAATTCCAAATCATTTTACTATGAAAAATATAATAATTATTGCAACTTTTATACTTGCGGTTTCAAACCTATTGGGCCAGGAGCACCGAAAGGCTCTTTGCAAGCCAAATGAGTCAGAAAATACAACATATAGAAACTGGTGTAAGGCCTGTTCATATAGACCAGAACTACTTAGACCTAAGGATCACCCAGAAAGGCAATTTTATATGGGCGATGATGATTTTACATTTATTACACCTTGTGAAGCTGCAGACGGTATAAGAGTATTTTTTGAAAGCTGTGATGGCACACCTTATGAAGATGCTATACCTGCAGCTTTAAATGAATACAATAATGCTCCTATTGCTATTAATTTTATTATTGCTGAAGATGTCAATGATGCTGACTTGGTAATAGAATGTACAAATGGTGGAGGTTGTGGTTTTGCTAATGCTGCTTTTCCAGACCCCAACAATCCTGGTGACAGTGCACCAAATGATCAAACATTCTTTCCTTCAGGTGGGAGTATAGGCTCAGGAATTCAATTAGATGTGAATTGGACAAATTGTCTTTGTACTAATGAAGAACTCACACAATGCTTCTTTATGCACACTGTAATGCACGAAATTGCTCACACATTAGGATTTTACCATAACGATCAAATAGGTGTAGATCCTGTTCATGTGCAAGGTACTCCTACAGGATTTGATGCTGGATCTATTATTAATTCAGGCGGTGGGGAAATTGCAGCTGGAAATTTTTGTACATCTACTTGCCAATTAAATCAAAATGATATTTTAGCATTACAAACACTTTATCCAATTTCACCATTATTAAATAATCAAAATGTAGTGGTAAGTTGTCCTGCTGTTCTTTCATTTGATTTGTCAACTTTACAAATCGGTAATTTGCCACCAAATAGCACATTAATTTGGTCAACTGATTCAAATCCTGATGATGGTTTAGAACCATTAGCATCAACAATTATCACAACAAACGGCAATTATTTCGCATATTATTTTTTCGAGAATGGAAGTTGTTTTACTGAACCTGCATCAGTTCAAGTAACTTTCAGAGATTGCTGTGATATTGAACCAGACAATGTTATTGTAAATAATACTTTTATAACTGGTAACAATTTTTATGCCGGGAATTTAATTGTTGAGAATGGAGCGACATTACACATATTTTTAACAAATGCCCTATTTGCCAATGACAAAGGTATTATTGTTAAAAATGGCGGTCGACTTGTAGTACAAGGATCTACCATTGATGCTTCTTGCAATACCTCCCATTCCTGGGCAGGAATAAAAATAGAATCAGGCGGCTTCTTCGACACAGATGAGACTTTCTTAAAAAATGTAGCTAATGGTGTAGATGCCCAAGCCAATAGTACTTTGCAAATATACAAGCTAAATATGGATGGCAAAGGGAATACAATAGGTACTGGATTAAAACTTGATGGCAATGTAAATACTGATTTCATTTACAATATGGATATCAAGGATTTTAATACCGGCATACAAACATACTCCAGTGCCAAAGTTCACGAATTTAATCATGGCTCTATCAATAATACTTCGTATGGAATATATTCCATAAGTTCTCCTATCATAGTAAATGATTATAACATCAATTTCACAAAAGATGCTATTACATTGATGACTTCTTCAGGAAGCTCAATTTTTGATTGTAATATTACCTATCAAGAACAAGGCATAGCCATAACTATTTCACCAACTACTACTGTTGAAAATTGTTCAATATCAAATAATAATTGGTGGTACGGCATTGAAAATCAAAATGAAAGACCAGCTATTGGATTGGTGTTAAGTGATGGCTGTACTATTAAGCACAACTTTACTATAGCTAGCGCTTCCAATGCAGTTTCTGCGTGGGGAAGTAACGAAGTTACGATAGAGAATAATAATATTTCAACAAATTTCAGTGCAAATGGTCAACTCACTGGAGGCCCTGTAAATTTACAATTTGGTAATGGACATACTGTCACCCAAAATCATATTTCTGCTGACCAATCTGAATTTGGAATAAACTCTACGTGGGCTGGAAATACAACCATTATGAACAATACAGTGTATAATTCTGGCTTCCAAAAGAATTTTAGAACTGCAGCAATAAAGGCTACTGGTAATTTTAATGAAGTTATAAATCAGAATATTGTAACAGGAGATCAACGGACTGGAGTACTAGTGCAAAACACTACAGGAAATCAATACTTCTGTAATGAGGTAAACTCTGTTTATGATGAGGCTCAAGACATTCTCTACAATTCTGAACAACAAACTATTAAAGCTAATACCTTTGATGGCACTGGATATGATTTGAAGATTAAGTCGGAAATTGGTACTCAAGCAACATTACATCCAAATGATCCTTCAATTATAACAGAAAATTGGGGTAACATCTTCCTTGGTGGCAATGCAGAAGCAGATCCGCAAGTTTTCACTTTTTCACAATTTCCTTATAATTCAGGTTATGGCACAAGTTTAAATCATCGACCAAGTAACCCTAATCCAACTAGTGGTTGGTTTGTACCAAATAATGTCACTGCTTACCAAGATTGTGATGGTTTGGTGATAGGAGATAACTTTATCTTTGGCAATGATCCAAATAAATTATGTGCTTATTGGAATTATCTGAAATCTATCAAGAATACAAAGCCAGAATTATTTTTTGTAAAGTTGGTACACTTACTTAAATACAGTAAAACTAAGGCTGGCTTCACTCTACCAAACTGCATTAAATTTGATCCTGAATTCCAAACTTTGTGTGGCATTACAAAGATAGTAGATGTATCTGTAGCTTTAGCTAAGGTGAGTGAGAGTAACGTAAATGATGGTAATGTAAAGGCACTACAAGCCCAATACCAAAATGAGACTAGTGATAAAGGAAAAGCAGCCGTTAAAGAGCAAATGTCACTAGAAATGATCACTATCAAACCTCAATTGGATAGTGAAAGAAATGCTGATAGCTTAAGGCTGGACAGCCTTAAAAATGAACTCAATACTATCAACTGCACATCAATCATAGTCAATAAATGGAAAGAAATATTGAAAATCTATATCAACTTTATCAAACAAGGCAAGGTTGCAAATAGTGACAAGGCAGCACTGGAGGCATATGCCACTGATTGCTCTGATCTTAATGGAGAGGCTATTCACTTAGCAAGAGCCATGGCAAATACATATAATCGCACATACTATGATATATATGATGGATGTTTAGAATCAGCAGAGCCAAGAGTTACTCTGAAGCTTAAAGATGTTGATGTATCTGTAGCACCAAATCCTACCAATGGCATAGTAAATATGACTTTTTCAAGTGAATTTACTGGCTCGATTAATGTCTTTAATAGCAGTGGTCAAAAAGTACATGCTAAGTTTATTGACAAAATCAATCTTGCTACCATTGATTTAAGTAATGAAGTTGGAGGTTTATATTTCCTAAAAACAACTTCATCATCTGGAGATACTAAAGAATTCAAAGTAATACTTATTAAGTAACATCAAAATGAAGTAGGCATGTATACATGCCTACTTCTCTTTATAATGGAATGAAGTCATTTTTAACAATTTCTATGCTATTTATTTTTGGTTTTTCTTATAGCCAAAAAGAAGATTATATCTGGTTAGGAGGTTATGATTTTGACAATGATATAAATGACACTACTAGAGTTGAAGGCTACAGAATGGATTTTAATAAAAAACCATTTGGTGTAGAAAATGATATAAGTTGGCAATTTGGAATATTAGGCAATA
This sequence comes from uncultured Bacteroidota bacterium, assembly GCA_937872515.1. Taxonomy (GTDB): domain Bacteria; phylum Bacteroidota; class Bacteroidia; order Chitinophagales; family Saprospiraceae; genus JADKBO01. The sequence goes on along the minus strand of CALMSX010000115.1, from coordinate 79,039 downwards.
ATGCATCCATTTGTGATAAAGAAGGTAAACTATTATTTTTCACAAATGGTTGCGCAGTTTTTAACAAAAACTATCATATTATGCCAAATGGTGATAGCATTAATAGTGGCGAATGGTTTGATAAATTATGGAAATCATGTGGATTCGGTTATCCAGGCACCCAAGATATTTTGATAATACCTGATCCTGGGAATGATAAGGGATATTATTTATTACATAAAATGAATATATATAATCCTGGGCCAGAAGGAACCTATCTCAACTTAAATTATTCTTACATCGATATATCACTTGATAATGGAAAAGGTGATGTAACAATTAAGAATAATACATTTGATACAAACTCTCTTCTTTCGCAATATCTATCAGCCTTAAAACACGAAAACAAAAAGGATTGGTGGCTGATACAACCAATTATAAATGACTCAACTTATTTAACTTACCTTATTGATGAAAGTGGCATAAATAAAAAACCAAATCAAAACACACATCAATATTTTGATAGATCAAGATCAAGTGCTTCTGGTACAGCAAAATTTAGTCCTGATGGAACTAAATATGCGATTTATAATTATTACGATCAATTGCATGTGTATAATTTTGATAGGGCAACTGGTCTTTTATCCAATCATAAAAAAATAGAAATTTACCCACCTAGTGAGATAGATAGAACCCAAATTAAAATTGGAAGCGTAGAATGGTCTCCTAATGGCAGATTTATTTATTGCGCTTCGTGGGACAATTTACATCAAGTAGACATGTGGGCAAATGACCCACAAGATGCAGTCAGATTAATAGATACTTATAATGGCACTCTTGATCCTTTTGAAACTAATTTTGCATTATTAGTACAAGGTCCAGACTGCCGAATTTATTTATCACCAAGAGGCGGTCAATACTCCATTCACGTTATAAACAAACCCAATGAACTTGGCACTGCCTGCGACTTTGTACAAAATGGGATCAAATTCCTTTATCCTAATGGTGGCACACTCCCCAACTTTCCCCGATTTCGAGTAGATGAGGAAGAGAAGTGTGATCCTACGATTACATCTGTTTTTGGTGAGAAGGTGAATTATCGTAGAGATTTAGAAGTGTATCCAAATCCATCATCAGGTTTATTTACAATAAAACTACCGGAACTCATTGGCGATGCTAATTTGGTTGTGTCCAATATTAACGGTCAGATTGTTTATAAAAAAGAGATAAAAAATAGTATCATTGAAGAGATCGATATTACGAACTATGCTAGTGGACGTTACAATATTGATGTGTATCCTGTGGAGAATAATGAGAGGGTATTTTATGGAAGGCAGGTAGTGAAATTATAAAGAAATAGAAAAGATAAGGAACAACCATATCACAACACAGGCTTTGCTGAATATGCCACCCCAACGGGACGGCACGTCACAAAGCCAAACCGTTAGCAGCAATTATTTTAATACACTTTAACGTGTTGTGCTATTAGCATGCCAATGCATATTTAACTTTTCCAAGTGGTTGGTTATTGTCAAAGCTATGATACTGGGTAAAAACCATTGCACCAATTTTGGCTATTATTCTTGTATAAAATCCAGCAAAGGTTTTTGCATAATTTCTCTTTATCATGAACTGATCGCACAATTGAGCATTAACTGTTTCAATTATCATTCTGGTCGCTTTGTCCTTTTTAGAGAATTTCTTGTAGGATTTTTGATTGCTTCGGCTTGCTGTTTTTAATTTTATTTTATTTGATTCAAATAAATCAAGCTGAAGCGTTTTGGACAAATATGCTCTATCCCCAATTAATGCACAATTCATTATTTCTAAGTCAGATTCTTTCAAATAATTTATATCATGAACATTTGCTGGAGTTATCTTTAAATCAGCCGGAACCCCTTGTTTTGAAACAATTAAATGAATTTTGTACCCGATAATATATTGTCTTATTATTGCGCTGTATCCTTTTTTTGGCGTGTTGTCAACATCATCCATAAATGTTCTTCTTGATGACTCTCTAACTAATTTAATAACAGGTATGGGCATACTATCTATGACGTAAGTATCTTCGCCCTCATTTATTATCTTTGAAAGATTTGACCAACAATAATTCAGTTGCTCAGCAAGTTGTTTTCTCCTTCGATTGAACCTAGATCTTTCTATTAAATTTGGAAACTGTCTGCTATACTCGTTTGTTAGTTTAGAAAAGAAGTAATTTTCAGAATCTATCCCTAGTACTTCCATTGTGACTGACAAGCTGATTATTTCAATGTCACTCATTTTAGGCATATTGGAATTAAATTTGAAATTCCCGTGCTTATCAAGATCAGAGTTGAACATTTTCTTGCAAATCTTATGAAAAATGTCGAAGTTTGTTTTGATGTTGTGCATAATGTATTTTATTTTTGACAATACAAAATACTGACATTCAGTCATATGTACAACATCTTTTTTTTAATGTTTTTTCATTTTTAATAGCACAACACGTTACACTTTAATAATTTTATAAAAATAGAAATTTATGGGAGCATGGGGTCACGGGTACTTTGAAAATGATACAGCATTTGATTTTATGGCTGATATCGAAGAATCAAATAATCCTAAACAAATTATTGAAAATGCATTAGATACAGCAATTGAATCAGATTACCTGGATTCTGATGAAGGAGATGCCGTAATTATAGCTGCTATATACATTGACAGGTATATAAACGGCACTAAATATTCCTCTGAAGACAGTGATGAGCCTTTAGATGTAGATACATTTCCAGATAGAAATCCAAATATCAACTTGCAAGACTTAAAACAAAAAGCTATTGAAGCTCTAAACAAGGTAATTAATGATGAATCCGAACTAAACGAACTTTGGGCAGAAAACGAGGAAGATTATCCTGACTGTAGAAAGGGTGTTGAAGTCTTAATTCAACGACTTACAAGATAGCTGCTGCTAACACTAGGTTATCGCAACGGCTGGATATTCATAGCTCAAACAATAACAACTTAGAAACATATTGGCTAAATTTATACATCAAAACTTGTCGAAACTACCGTTTCGCCTAGCCCGAAACCGTTGATACTAATTTACAGATACGCTCTAAAACAAAAACATATATTAAAAATGGGACTTTTTGATTTTTTAAAAAACAAACCTACACAAACAGACGATTCAAAATCAGGACTAGTCGCTGGTTTTTCAACTGGAGATATTTTTTATACAAAATCAGACGGGAAGTACAACCTATACAAACTTTTAGTTGATGACAAAGAATTGGGTTGTTATCATATATTAATTTATTCGCCAGCTGACAATTTACCTAATGTTGATAGCATAGATAACTTACCGGTTTTTGTATATCATTCACCATTTGATAAAAAAGACTTTGCAGGTGCAACTTTGATTTCAAATAAGCAGGTTGTTGCGAAAGATTTAATTGGCTATCATGAATATTTACGTCAGACGCAAGAGCCAAACTATTATGTGTCTATCGCAAACAATTACTACAAGACGGGACTGATATTAACTGACGAGAAAAAACATTATGAGGCAATTGACTCTTATTCAAAAGCTATTGATTTGTTTCCTCCATTTTTTGAAGCCATTGACAATAGAGCATTCTGCAAAATGGACTTAGCCTTTTGGGCAGAGGCAATTGAAGATTTTAAACTCTCACTGCAACAAAACCCAAATAGTTTATTGGCTGAGTTTTCTATTGGAGAATGTTATTTTAAAATGGGCGACTTTCAAAAGGCAAAACAACAATTTGAAATAGCTCACAGCATTGACCCAAATCATCAAGCACCAAGACAATATTTAGAGAAAATAAATGCCATTCTTAACAGATAAAAAATAGCCACTAAAGGCATGAGTAAAGTGAAGTTCAATTAGGAACCTATATTTTCTAACTCCAGGCAATCTCCGCATAATCTCTACGTTTTAAAGCGAGGTGCATTTCTTGAGAAAAAAACTACTGTGTACTGGATGAAAATCATAAAACGAAGCCTCCTGTTGCTTATACTACTAACGTCAGTTGGTTTTTTATTCCGGGGTTGGATCTACCGACATGTGGTGACCTATAAGTCTGTCGGAATGCGCACTACTTACCCGGCAAGCGACAAAAATTTTACCAAATACATTGACTCGTGCATCGACAATCACAAAAAACTCAACATCAATCAAATCATCAAACTGGCCTTTTCCATCACCTCAGAAAAACTCACCTATACCGCCCAAAAAACCGATATTGATCCATATTTACTCATCACCTCCCGGACAGCTCATTGTGTAGGCTATGCAGCCTTTTTTACCACAACATGCAATTATCTCCTAAAAAAATATGACCTGGCTGACCAATGGACTGCCAAACCCAGGATTGGTCAACTCTATTTTCCTGGCACCAAAATTCACCCCTACTTCTCTACCCCATTTTTTAAAGACCACGATTTTGTGACTATTGAAAATAAAGAGACAGGAGAAATCTTTGCGGTGGACCCAACTGTGAACGACTATTTATTCATTGGCATTGTATCCAATTCAAAATGATGAATCAACTCACTGCTTCCCACAGCATGGTGTCCTCGTTGAGTAAGTTGAAGACGCGGGAAGCTTAGGTCCATAGATTTTGTAGATGTGAAGAAATTGAACTCCCCATACAAAGCATCCATTATAAAAAACATCAATTCAGAATAATATTTGGCAAAACCGAAATGCGAATCGTCTATTCCAAATAATATATCGTAATATTTAATTCATTAAAACTACTCAAACTGTGTTTTTTTGCTGAATTCTAAAATAATGGGAACTAAAAATTATTTGCAAATGTTCACTAATTGGCTAACTTTGCAGATGAAGTCAGATTTTGTTAGAGAAGTAGTATTTTACGGTGACCATTTCCGAGAATTCTATCAAGGTTTGGATAAAAAAGCAAAACTGAAGGTAGATTGGACTATCAACCTTTTGGAAACTGTAGAATTTGTACCTGAAAAATATTTCAAACATCTTTCAGGAACAGAAGGACTTTATGAAATCAGAGTGGATTTTGAATCCAATATTTACAGGTTTTTTTCATTTTTTGATGCAGGAAAATTGATTGTAGCCATTAACGGGTTTCAAAAGAAAACAAATAAAACACCAAAATCAGAAATAGAAAAGGCACATAAAATCAAAAAACAATATTTCAATGAAAAGTAATAATTTGACAAGGTTCAAAGATCATCTTGATAAAGAATATGGAAAGGTAGGCACTAAATCCCGAACCGAATATGAAGAAGGATTTGAAGCCTTTAAATTAGGTGTTTTACTGCAAGATCTTCGCATCAAAGAAGGTATGACTCAGGAAGAGTTGGCCAATAAATGTGGCACAACTAAAAGTTATATCTCCAGGATCGAAAACAATGCTTCCGATATAAGATTGTCAACAATCATGAGAATCTTTAGAGAAGGTTTTGGTAAACAAATTATACTATCTATCAATTAAAATAATGCATCATAACAATGCGCTGGACGGACAGACTTGCGATCTCCCCGTCCAATGCCGGTGTTAAGCCTTTGGAAACTAACAGATGATAAAAAGAAAACGAACAATCGAAAAAACCCTCCTTATTGCATTCTGCTTATTTATCAATTTGGTTTACGGACAAAAAGCAGGATGTTATAACTTCTTTGAATTTGAAAAATTTTTGACGACTTACACAATAGACCCCGAATCGTACAAAAAAGAATTTTCGGAAAACCTGCGATATCCGGCAATTTGCAGAGAGAACAATCTGGAAGGAGACCTGGAATTTCTCGTACTTTATCATGGGGATGCATCATTTGAAATCATACAAAAAAACCTAAAAGAGCACAATTATTTTGAAGGTGCAGTCAAATCTGCTTTTGAAAAAGTTAAAGGAAAACTGAGACCTGAAATGAAAGATAAAATGATGACATTAATAAGAATAAGGTTTGACATCGAACCTCTTGAAGAAAATCACGAATTTAATTATGACTTCATCAAAACTGCAGCCCAGGTAAAAATTAAAACCGAAACGAGCCATCATCAAAAAAATGAATTGTTTGAGAGGACGGGTCAAACAAATCATATAAGACACTGATCCAAATTTACTCATCACCTCCCGGACCGCTCATTGTATAGGCTATGCAGCCTTTTTTATCACAACATGCAATTATCTCCTAAAAAAATATGACCTGGCTGACCAATGGACCGCCAAACCCAGGATTGGTCAACTCTATTTTTTGGGCACCAATATTCACCCCTACTTCCCTACCCCATATTTTAAAGACCACGATTTTGTGACCATTGAAAATAAAGAGACAGGAGAGATCTTTGCGGTGGACCCAACTGTCAAGGATTATTTATCCTTTGACTTTGTAAGCTATGGTAAATGACTGATAATCCGCAGGAAAATGGATACTTTATCAGGCCATTAGGCAAGTCAGCTTAATTATGCAATCAAAGCCTGGATGTGGTATTGGAAGGGGTACGAATACCCACTCTCCCTCTAGATGGTATAAAGTGCCCCTATTGTTAATAGATTGTTTAGACGGCAAGAAAGTTTTTCTTTTGTAAAAAATAAATTCAGCAAATAATATTCGGATATCAAATCCCTGAGACGCTCAATCAAAATATTATACTGTTTCAACAAATTTAGTTGATTTTCTCTAAATTTGTTATCATATATTTAATAATTCTCATTACTTTTACCTAGCTAAAAATTATTGTATGCAACAGCCCACGCCTACCCTTTTAATCGATAATCCAGGTTTAATTATTGAGTCCAAGTTTGGTCTTTTGGAGTTGAGAAATGGCTTCCAGCTTGTATTTAGCCTGCTTATAATCATTTATAAACGTTTAAATACGAGTGGTTGCAGGCGAGTATTAAGCGGGGAAAAACGTTTAACAACAGATATTGGATTTGATTCTCAGATATTTAAGGAAGTTTGTGGAATTGCGGATATGGGTGGGGTGCGGATATGGGTGGGGTGCGGATATAAAAAAGTTGTACTCAATGTAAAAAGAATTATATGGTAAAAGAATCAAATTTTCAAAGATTTTATAAAAGTTTACTTGAGACGCTAATTCAGGTAATTGGAAATACAGCAGGTATATGGTTAACATATATTATATCAGTAGTATTTTTTAGTGGAATTGTAAATACAGATTGGCAAGGTCTTGAATATTTTCTGAAAGAAGGTAGTTTATTAATAATTAGCTTTTCGTTTTTAACAAATGTTCTTGTTAGTTCATATAATGGATATTACTTAAACAGATACAACGTTTTGGCGATAATTCTATTTATTTGCATAGCGATAATATATGCAAAACATCTTGGGTTAAACGGGAATTCCAATTTTGGTACATTAATGTGGATTCCATTCATTGCAAGTATTGTATTGAATTATTTTGCACTGTATTCCCAAAGATTTGCATTTAATGTTCCACTATGGATGAACAGAATTTCGTCGTCAAATGCCACATATAAACAGTACGATATATTTATTGCATTTGCCATAGCAGCAAATAAAAACTCAACTCAAAGAAGCACAACTAAAGCTGATGTACAAAAATTGGAAAATATTTTGATAGATTTAGGATATCTAAATATTTTTAATGCTGAGAATCATATTATACCAGGTCAAAAAGATGATGAATTTCCACCACCTGCAGATGCTGCAGAAATTGATTTTCAAGCTATAAATAATTCAAAAAACTTTATATTATACTATCCCGAGTCAACGCCAACAAGTGCAATTCTTGAACTTGGTTATGCTCTTAAAGATGGTGACAATATTTTAATTATAACTCCTAAGATTGAAATATTACCTTTCCTAGTACGGGGGTTGCCTAACATATCAGACAAAATTAAAATACTAGAATATACTAGTTTTGATTATTTAGAAAACTTATTAAGGAAAAACCATAAAAGCTATTTTGGAACAATCAATAAAAGATGAACAGAGTACAAAAATCCTTAGGTCGTACAGACTTGCTATCGCTGCGTCTGTTGCCAGTGCCAACCGTTAGTAGTAATTAAAGTGCGACAACAAAACAATGAGTAAATCAAATTTAATATCACCTGATTTTACCGAAGACAATGTAAGCCTAATGGTTCAGATATTACTGACAATTCCAAGGTTTCCCAGAGCACCATTTGCTTTAGTTCCATTATCTAAAAGTGACGAAGTAATTTATGGCGCAGACGCATATATTGACTCAATCAGTCCTCTTTATATTCAATTCAAAAGATCTTTTGCCTATCCTGACTTTAGTGCTTCTAAAATCATTATGGACAGAAAAATTCTTAAAGTCAATTATTCACCTAAAACTTTGTTTTTTGACTTACGAGACAAGCAACCCACACACAGAGACTACCAGCACAATGTTTTGTTTGACTTAAATGCAAAATTGGAAGCATCAGGGCAAGGTAAAGGTTTTTATACAGCACCACTGTTTTTAAATAGAACTGCATATCTAAAGGCAGTACATTTGGCTTCAATTTTCTCTTGGAGAATTTGGCATTGGTTCATGGACGAGCCTTTTTATTTCAAAACACAAAATATTATTACACGGACAGGTACGATCAGATTTCAAAACATTCCTATTTTAAAAGAACACATAGTTATTCCACCTCATGTAAAAGTAACTACTCATAAGCACAGATATAGTTATTTGGAAACTGGAAGCGAAGTTTGTTTTCACGAACCAACAAAAATAGAACAAGATCAAAACCTAGGCCAAATTATCTATGATTATCTTAAATCACAAGACGGACAACCAACTACACAAATGACAAATCTTCAAGAATCTATTTCACTATTGAATAGTTTACAAAATGATCTTTTTGAACAAAATCAGTCTGAACAAAAAGAAAGTATAATTGGCAGATGGCTACAATTTGGAGAAAAACTAAGGACAGAATATGACATTTTTCAATTTATGCTTATCAAATTGAAATACGTATGAAAATAACTGCCACTAATTCTGGTTTTGCGTCAGGCTCGATGACGTGCAAATTTGTAGATTTCTTCTTCTATTCAAGTTTAGTGCATGTTGACAGTTTTGTACTCTCACCACTTCGGGCTAGACAGGATTTCAGTTTGAGGGTGTAGCATGTAATAAAAACATGATGACAAATAACAGAATTAAATCACAAAAAACATTTATTTTGCATACTAAATCAATTTAAAATGAATATTAAATTACTTTTTCTAATTATTTCCATCTTTATTTATAGCAATGGATTTTGTCAAGAGACATATAAATCTGGAAATACAGAATATTACTACAATTCAACTTATAAGACAACAGGAAAACCAAAAGTAAAAAGGAACCAATCAGCTCGAAATAAATTCTTAAAGAGCATGGGACTTAATTCAGTTCCTGATGGCTATGAAGTTGATCACATAAAACCGCTATCTGAGGGAGGAGAAGATGAAGCTTACAATATGCAGCTGCTGACAAAGGAACAACACAGAAAAAAAACAGCAAGAGAAAGGAGTGCCAATTCTAATTCCACTTACCAAAGTTATAAGTACAATTCAACATCAACGTTTAATACAAATTATGAAGTAAGTTCAACTTGTGGAGCTCCAAAAAAAAATGGAGGTTATTGTACTAGAAAAGTAAAAGGAGGAGGTTATTGTCATCAACATAGGTAAACAGCCTTTTAGTAAGCTAATCGAGATCATGCTACAATAAATCATAAAATATCAAGTCTGGCCCACATTGATATTTCTAATTCTCCATATATTGATACAATCAAAAGTGGCTGAAGAATACTTTCACTTTGATTTTAGTACTTAAGCAAGTAATAAACATGAATTAACAAGAAAATGACTAAAAATGAACTCGAAGTACAGTCCACATTACAAAGATTAAAATAGATCCTTTCAAGTCTTTTTTACAATTTGGATACTTGTGAACCATAATATATAATATTGGGTATTTTCATACTTATAATATTTTATTCTTCATTTTATCAATCAACATAATTTTATTCTACAACTCGTGCCATCATACATATGAAAAACAAAAGAGCTTGACTTGAGCGAACCCCCAACTATATTGTGACATTTTACACTATCAGACAATGAAATTTCACTATATTTGGCGTGTTAAAATTTCATTAGGTATAAATGAACAGAATTAAAGAAACTTTGAAAGAGAAAGGGATCTCCCAAACATGGCTTGCTAAGAAGGTAGATAAGAGCTATAACACCATCAATGAGTATGCCCGTAATGTGCGACAGCCAAGTATTGAAGATTTGTACCGCATTGCCAAAATTCTAAATGTTAACGCTAAAGATTTATTGAAAGAAGAATGAGTAAGGAGTATCAAATTGAGCTGAACCTTATAGAGCAACTAAAAGGGCTAAAATACACACATCGGCCCGATATAGTTGACAGGAAAACATTGGAACAAAACTTCAAAACAAAATTTGAAACGCTCAACCGTGTCCGATTGTCTGAAAACGAGTTTTTACGATTGAGGGAGGAAATCATTGAACCCGATGTGTTCAAAGCATCAAAACTTCTGCGGGAAAAACAATACTTCCAACGTGAAGATGGAACACCTTTACATTATACTTTAGTGAACAACAAAGACTGGTGCAAGAATGACTTTGAAATAATCAGTCAAATACGTATCAATACAGAAAACAGTCATCAACGGTTTGACATCATTTTATTGATTAACGGTTTGCCAGTGGTGCAAATCGAATTGAAGAAGTTGGACATTTCTCCAAGAAAAGCGATGCAGCAAATTGTGGAATATAAAAACGAACCGGGCAGCGGTTACGGCAATTCACTGCTTTGTTACATGCAGTTGTTTATAGTTAGCAACAAAACCAATACCTACTATTTTGCCAATAACAAGAATCAGCATTTTTCTTTCAATGCAGACGAACAGTTCTTGCCAATCTATCAATTAGCAGACGAGAGCAACAAGAAAATAACACACCTTGAACCCTTCACTGAAAAATTTCTATCCAAGTGCACACTGGGCAGTATGATTAGTAAATATATGGTGCTCGTGGAGAGTGAACAAAAGTTGCTCATCATGCGCCCCTATCAGATTTATGCAGTGAAGGCAATAGTAGATTGTATTCAACAAAATAGAGGCAATGGGTATATATGGCATACAACTGGAAGCGGTAAGACACTGACTTCTTTCAAAGCGTCTACCCTCCTTAAAGACATCCCCGAAATTGAAAAATGTTTGTTTGTGGTTGACCGAAAAGACCTGGACCGACAAACGCGAGAGGAATTCAATAGGTTCCAGGAAGGCAGTGTAGAAGAAAACACCAATACCGAAACCTTGGTAAAAAGATTGCTTTCTACTGACTATGCCGATAAGGTGATTGTTACAACTATTCAAAAATTAGGAATGGCATTGGATGGCACCAACAAAAAGAACCCTTCGACTTCGCTCAGGGCAGGCTACAAGGAAAGATTAGAACCGCTTCGCACCAAAAGGATGGTTTTCATTTTTGACGAATGCCATCGTTCGCAGTTTGGTGAAAATCACAAAGCCATTAAGGAGTTTTTTCCGAATGCTCAACTCTTTGGTTTTACAGGAACTCCCATTTTTGATGAAAACGCAACTTACAACATCAGAGAGGGAGAGTATGCTTCTTACAAAACCACACAGGATATTTTTGAAAAGCAATTACACGCTTATACCATCACCCACGCCATTGATGATAAAAATGTACTTCGTTTTCATATTGACTATTTCAAGGGAAAAGGAACACAAAACCCGAAACCAGGTGAAGCCATAGCCCAACAAGCAGTGGTGGAAGCCATTTTGGAAAAACACGATGCAGCAACCAATTCAAGACGATTCAATGCCGTATTGGCAACGGCTTCTATCAACAATGCCATTGAGTACTACAACCTTTTCAAAGAAATTCAGAGAAAGAAACAAACAGAAAATCCCGACTATATTCCCTTGAACATTGCTTGTGTGTTTTCACCACCCGCCGAAGGCAATACCGATATTCAGCAGATTCAGGAAGATTTAATACAGGAAAAGGAGGACAATAAACAAAATCCAGAAGAAAAGAAAACAGCCCTCAAAACCATTATTGCAGATTACAACAAACAATACGGAACCAATCACGAGATTTATCTTTTTGACTTATATTATCAAGATGTTCAAAGACGCATCAAAGACCAAAAATATAGTAATAAAGACTATCCGCACAAAAACAAAATTGATATTACCATAGTGGTAGATATGTTGCTTACTGGGTTCGACAGCAAATACCTCAATACTTTGTATGTGGACAAAAACCTAAAATACCACGGTTTGATCCAGGCGTTTTCACGAACCAATCGTGTGCTGAACGATACCAAACCCTATGGAAATATTTTGGATTTCCGATCTCAGCAAGATGCCGTAAACCAGGCCATTGCTTTATTCTCGGGTGAAGATAATGAAAAAGCCAAAGAAATTTGGTTGATTGACCCTGCACCATTGGTAATTGATAAATACCAAAAAGCAGTAGAAGCTTTAGGTGTATTTATGCAAGAACACAATTTGGTAAATGAGCCGCAAGAGGTGTACAATTTGAAAGGCGATGCGGCACGGATAGCCTTTGTGAAAAACTTCAAAGAAGTGCAAAGACTGAAAACGCAACTTGACCAATACACGGATATTACTGTAGAACAAAAAGCAAAAATTGAGGCCATCCTGCCTACAACAACCTTACAAGAGTTTCGGAGTTCATACATAGAAACTGCCAAGCAATTGCGAGAAATACAACAAAAAGGCGGAGAAGATACACTGCCAGAAATTCAGCAACTGGATTTTGAATTTGTGTTGTTTGCTTCTGCCGTGATAGATTACGACTACATTATGAACCTGATTGCCGACAGCACACAAAGAAAACCCGGCAAGCAGAAAATGAGCAAAGAGCAGGTAAAAAGCATATTGCGTTCCAATTCAAATTTGATGGACGAAGAAGAAGACCTGTCTGAATACATCGACAGTTTGGACTGGAACAAAGGGCAAACAGAAGCGGAGCTACGTAAAGGCTTCGAAAAATTTAAAGACGATAAATACAATGCTGAACTGGCTGCCATTGCCCAGCACCATGGCTTGCCAACCGCAGACTTAAAAGCCTTTGTAGAAAATATTATGAGCCGAATGATTTTTGATGGTGAAAAACTCACTGACCTACTTGAGCCGTTAGAGTTGAGTTGGAAAGAACGCAGGGTAAAAGAACTGGCATTGATGGCAGACTTAGTACCCCAATTTAAAAAATTGGCCCAAGGGCGTGAAATATCAGGATTAGCAGCTTATGAGTAAAGATAATAAACATGCCTTGAGCAAAGTCAAAGGGTTGATACCCGAATTGCGTTTTCCTGAGTTTAAGAATGAGGGAGAGTGGGATAAAGATTCTATAGATAACCAATTTGATTTACAAGATGGTTATCCATTTTCGTCATTTGACTTCACAAAGGATAAAAAAGATTCTACGCAGGTTATTCGAATTACAGATATAAACAATCAAAATTCTAATGAAGAAAAAGTTTATCTACCAAACAGTAAAATCAAGGACTTAGATATTTCTAAACATTCGGTTCACAGCGGTGATTTATTATTGAGCTTAACTGGGGCAGCTGGCTTTAATTTTTTTATTTGGAATACTGATAGTGGTTTCATCAATCAACGGACAATGAAAATAAGTCCGAAAAAACATGATAATAAAGCACTCAAATTTTTGTTAGAGCCATTAATTCACTCCAAGATTAATTCTATTGGAACAGGTCAAAATAATAACCTTTCTAAAGATGCATTAAGGGATATTGAATTTCCATTTCCAAAACCGAATGAACAAAAGAAATTATCTTCTTTCACAACAAATCTTAATGACTTAATAGCCGCCCACAGCCAAAAGCTAAAGCTACTAAAAATCCACAAAAAAGGCTTGATGCAAAACCTTATTCCACAGGATGGGGAGAAAGTGCCGAAATTTAGGTTTAAGGAGTTTGAGAAGGATGGGGAGTGGAAGGATAATAAATTGGGGCAAATTGCTGAAAATTTAGACTCAAAAAGAATTCCTATAACATCAACCCAAAGAGAAAAGGGCAATGTACCGTATTACGGTGCTTCAGGCATAGTTGATTATGTTAAGGATTATATTTTTAATGAGACATTGTTGTGTATTTCGGAAGATGGGGCAAACTTGATTGACCGAAATTATCCAATTGCATTTACAATTACAGGTAAAACTTGGGTTAATAATCACGCCCACGTATTAAAGTTCGAAAATTTTGATACTCAGATTTTGGTGGAAAAATATATTAATGCGATAAATATTGAGGATTTCTTGACAGGTTTGGCACAGCCAAAACTGAATAGAGGCTATCTTGATATTATTCCAATACCTTTGCCAATAAATCCAAAAGAACAACAAAAAATAGCTTCATGTCTTTCGACCTTAGATGCCCTTATTTCTGCACAGGCAGAGAAGATAGAACAATTGAAGTTGCATAAAAAGGGATTGATGGAGGGTTTGTTTCCTAAAATCAAAGAATAGATTATGGCTACGGAAGTACATACAATAGATAGTTTAGCTGCTTTTGCACAAAACATAAGAGATAGCAATAAAAAGTTCACTTTGGTGTACGCCTATAACGGCACTGGTAAAACAAGACTTTCTACTGAGTTTAAAGAAATTGGCAAACGAATAGAAGGGAAAGAAAGGGACACGTTATATTTCAATGCGTTCACCGAAGACTTATTTTGGTGGAATAATGACTTAGATGGAGATAGTGAGAGATACCTGAACATCAATACAGCATCAACATTCTTTGATGATTTAGAAGGTTCTTCAATTGATGACAGGGTTAGACCGATTCTTAGACAATTTTTTGATTTCAACTTTCGGACAAATATCGAAGAAAGTAGAGTAGTTTTTAGCAAGGAAATTATTGTTGATGGTAACTCGGTTACCTTACCCAATATAAAAATTTCAAGAGGGGAAGAGCGAATCTTTATTTGGTGCTTTTTTCTTGCTATTGCTCAAATTGCAATAGACAAACAAGAACCTTATGATTGGGTGGATTATGTTTACATAGACGACCCAATTTCATCGCTTGATGATATAAATGTAATAGCCGTTGCTCATTACCTAGGTCGTATTTTAAAATCAGATAACAATAAGGTAAAAACCGTTATTTCAACTCATCATTCTTTGTTTTTTAACGTGCTTTGCAATGAATTGGGGACTAGTGCACGCAAATTACTTTTAAGAAATGGTACAAATGGCTACAACTACAAGTGGACTAGCGACACACCTTTTATTTATCATATATCAGTTATTCAACAATTAGACAAAGCTATCAAGGAAGACAAACTATACACCTATCATTTTAATATCCTGAGAAACGTATTAGAGAAAGCAGCTAACTTTCACGGATTTAATTCCTGGAGGGATTGCATAATTATCAATAACGATGATGAAGAAGGAACACTACGTAGCAGAATGATTAACGTAATGAATCACGGTGGATATTCCTTGTTTGAACCAACTGAAATGGTTGAGCAAAATAAAGTGATTTTTGAAGATATATTTGAAAATTTTAAACGGAATTACAAGTTCAATGTTGAACTTTTTAACGAACCACAAGAGACATCACAACAATGACAAATAAAGACCAACAACAACTAGGTAAAACCCTTTGGGCTATAGCAGACAACCTTCGTGGAGCAATGAATGCGGATGATTTCCGTGATTATATGCTTTCGTTTCTATTCTTACGTTACCTGAGTCACAATTATGAGGAGGCAGCAAAAAAAGAATTAGGCAAGGACTATCCCAATCTGCCTATATCAGATAGCAGAACACCACTCTCCGTTTGGTATAAAGATAACAAAAATGAAGTAGCGGAATTTGAAAAACAGATGCGCAGAAAAGTGCACTATGTTATCAAACCAGACCATCTTTGGAGCAATATTACCGAAATGGCGAGAACTCAAAACGCTGAGTTGTTGGTAACATTGGAATCAGGTTTTCGATACATCGAAAATGAATCTTTTGAAAGTGCTTTTCAGGGCTTATTTTCCGAAATCAATCTGAATTCGGAAAAACTGGGAAAAACATCAGCCGAGAGAAATAAGAAACTTTGCACAATCATTCAAAAAATTGCGGAAGGCATTGCTGAATTTTCTGCCGACTCAGATACATTGGGTGATGCCTATGAATATTTAATTGGTGAGTTTGCAGCAGGGTCAGGCAAAAAAGCAGGAGAATTTTATACACCCCAACAAATTTCTACTATTTTATCTGAAATTGTTACCCTTGACAGCCAGGAACCAAAAACAGGTAAGAAAATGAAACTTGATAAAGTATTGGACTTCGCCTGTGGTTCTGGTTCGTTATTACTTAATGTGAGAAAGCGAATAAAAAACAACGGTGGAAGTATTGGTAAAATTTACGGACAGGAAAAAAACATTACTACCTACAATCTTGCCCGAATGAATATGCTCTTGCATGGGATGAAGGACACCGAGTTTGAGATATTCCATGGTGACACATTAGAAAACCAATGGCATATTCTCAATGAAATGAATCCAAGTAAAAAAATTGAATTTGATGCCATTGTAGCCAATCCGCCATTTAGCCTACGTTGGGAACCCAACGACACTCTTGCAGAAGATTTCCGATTTAAAAGTTATGGTTTAGCACCTAAATCAGCGGCAGACTTTGCTTTTCTACTGCATGGTTTTCACTTTTTAGGAAAAGAGGGAACCATGGCTATAATCTTGCCACATGGTGTATTATTCCGTGGTGGTGCTGAAGAACGCATCAGGACTAAATTGTTAAAGGATAATCACATTGACACTGTAATTGGTTTGCCATCAAATTTGTTTTACTCTACAGGTATTCCCGTTTGTATTTTGATTTTGAAGAAATGTAAAAAACACGATGATGTATTGTTTATTAATGCAGCGGAACATTACAAACAAGGAAAAAGGCAAAACTCATTGGAGGAAAGTCATATAAGTAAAATTGTTGAAACATATCAGTATAGACCTGATCATATAGAAAAATATGCTCGCAGGGTTTCAATGGACGAAATTGAAAAGAGCGGCTACAACCTGAATATTTCAAGGTATGTTAGCACATCAGAAGACGAAGTACAAATTGATTTGCAAGAGATAAATAAAAAACTGATTGCTATTGAAAAAGACATCAATATAGCAAAAGATACCCATAACAAATTTTTAAGTGAATTGGGACTGCCACCAATTTTGTAGATTTAAATAGCATTTCAGTGTATATACAGAGGAAAAAAGTAACAGATATTAAAAGTCTGCATTTTATCCTTTCTTAAAACCAGATAATGAGTGTGATTGATGGTTGGTAGCCAGCCTCCATAATATCGTGCTAAGTATACCACTAATTCTATTGAAAGTGTATCGCTCTTAAAGATAAACGTTTCTAGATTTCTTATTAGCATAAAAATACAAAACGAGAGTTAGCTCTTGTTTTGAATAGTCACACTGAAATTACCCCTTCACCACCCTCTCCCCCATACTCCACGCAAAAATATGCTTGGGGCTGCCCGCCATCAGCTGCACTTCCTCCCATAGGCTTGTCTCCCCATTGAGAAAATCAAAGACCCTCGAGGCCGGATTTCTTTGGAAGAGGGTGAGGAAAAAATCAGCGCCACGGTAGCGTTTTTTGTCTAAGACCTGGAGCAGGGTAGCATCGTACAATTGGTGGCGGCGCTTGAAGACGCGGGAGGCGCGGCCCGGGGCTTCGCCTTTGGGGATACACTGGGCGATGGCATCGGGATGGACCTGGATGCGGTCAAAGGCGTAACCGGGGCTGGCTTTGACGGCGCCACCAGCCATGCCGATGTGGGTGACCAGCGGGGTGTTGTTGTGGGCAAAGGGATAGGAGGTCATGGGTATGATGCCAAACTCGGTCTCTGCTATGGTGTATTGGGTGAGGCCGAGGTGGGTTTGGATGTAATCACCCACTACCTTGTCATAATCTGCTTGTGACCACAAAGTGGTGGAAAAAACGGCCAGCTCTACCAGGGCTTTGGTGGGGCTATGGGGCAGTACATACATAAAACGTACTTCATCGCCCTGATCGATGCTGAAGTCCATGAAGGTGCAGGCGGGATCGTCAAAGGCGGGAGTGGGGGTTTCTATGACCCAGCCCTTAAAATGCTGGTCGGTGTAAACGTGTTTTTTTTTGTCGATCACGCCTTGAAAGACGGAGGAAAAAAGGTGGTTACACAGGTAGTTGCCCTGGTCGGTGAGGACCTCTACCCTGCCCTCTTTTTGTGTGTGGCTGAGGTAGGCTGCTTTTACAAAGTGTACGTGGTTGCTTTTATTGATGCGGTCGTGGATGTGGTGGTAAAAGGGGGCTGATAGCAGCATGCGGTAATCGTAGGGTGTGGGGTCGAGCTTGATGTGTTCGCTGCCCGGGCCTACAAAGTGCAGGGTCTTCCAGCGTTTTTGGGCCAGGAAGTCGTAGCGGTTGGGCTTCTTGTACCAGCTGCACCAGGTGCGGTCGTTGCCGGTTTTGATTTCTTTATCGATGACCAGGATGTTGAAGCCCGCAAAGGCAGGATCACACAAACGATCGGCCAGGCTGAGGCCTGCTGCTCCGGCTCCGATGATGATGTAGTCGTAAATCAACATCTTGGTATAATGTTTAAAAACGGGAAAGGTTGTCAATAAAGCTCACTTTCGAGCTTGTAGAGGTACTTGTTGACGATGATGACAGTTGAAGTAACGGTAATGACCAGGGAGATAAAAAACATCAACAGCAGCGAAAGGACCACATAATACCACTTCAGGATGTCGGCCGTGGCCTCAAACTGGTAGTAGAGCAAGGCACAACCGGCCAGAAGCACGGCGGTAGAGATGGCAAAAGACTTTAGCGCAATTTTACCGGCTATCTTGATGTAGGGCTGGCGGATGAATGAATCCCTGGCGCCTATGATCTCCATGGTCTTGATCTCCCATCGGTCGGCATAGAGCGACAGGTTGATGGTATTGTAAATGATGACCACTGCCAGGAAGACAAAGACCAGAGACAAGATCAGCACTATGTATGAAATATTCCTGAGGTTGGATTTGATGTTTTCAACCACAACATTTTCAAAAAATACATCAAAAACCTGGGGTTTTTCTTTGAGTTCTGCCTTCAGTTTGGACAGATTTTCTTCAGAATAATAGGCTGCCTTAACATTAAAAGAAATGATGTCCTTAAAGGGGCTGCCCACTTCTTTGAGGTTTTCGCTGATTTCGATGCCCAACACCTTGTCTGCCTCTTCTTTGGGAATAAACTTCACGCTGCCCGGCACCACCTTGGAATTGGAGGCAATCTTGTTCATCAAGGCAGTATAGCCAGCCGAGGTGGAATCCGGATTGAGTTCGATCAGGATGTTGATTTTTTCTTTGACCAGGTGGGTGATGCTGTTGGTATGGAGGTAGAGCAGGGAAAAAAAGCCGATCAGCACCAGTACAATGGTATTGGACAGGATGGCATAAGTCACTGATGATTTTCCGGCGGATGCTCTCATAGGAATTACAAATGTAATATTTTTTTTATATATCCTCAGCCCTCAATTGGCATCGATGGTCATGCATTTTACCGGTGGTCATGATGCCCATAAGTAATTGACACAAAAACACTACTTTTGTCAATCAGCACCACATAGATGAAAAAGCCACTTATATTGATCCTTTTGATCCTAACCCTCTACCCCATGACCGGGCAGATCAGGGTAGTCAATCCTGGCTTTGAAGACCAGCCCTCAGATGCCACCGTACCCAAGGGCTGGCTGCCCTGTGAAGACGGCACCACCCCGGATATTTTACCCGGCTTTTGGGGAGAATACGGCGATGCCAGCCAGGGCAGGACCTTTGTAGGCCTGATCACCCGAGAAAATTCTACCTTTGAAAGCATAGGTCAGCGACTGAGCTCACCCCTTACCGCCGGAGAATGTTACCGCTTTACCATCGACCTGGCGCGGGGGGCGGTGTATGCCGGCTTCAACCAGCCCATTAAATTCAGGATTTGGGTGAGTGAAGACAAGTGTGAAAAAGACCAGCTCATCTTTACCACGGGCCTGATCCAGCACACCGACTGGAAAACCTATCCCATCCAGTTTACCGCCAAAAAAAATTACCGCTACATCCGCCTCGAGGCCTACATCAAGGATGGCAGTTTTTCTCACAAAGGAAATGTGCTGATGGACAACATGACCGCCATCACGCCGTGCGGCAGGGCTTAAGGCCAACACTTACCGCTGTGTAACCCTTGTTACGCTCCACATTGGGGAGATGGTATTACCTTTGCACCACAATTAAAAAACAATCATGGTAAAAAAAATCATCTTTTTTGGGCTGCTGGGTCTCGTCTTTGTAATGTCTTGCAAACCCCAAAAAAAGGCAGGAGAACCAACGAGTCCTTCGTCCACTGAAATCAACAACACCGCCCCTTTCACCCAAATTTCCGTGGAAGAAATGAAACTTATGTTGGCCAAGGGCGGCAAGACCCAGATCCTGGATGTAAGAACACCCGCTGAAGTAGCGGCTGGGACCATAGAAGGGGCCACCGTTATCGATATTTACGATCCCGCCTTTATGGACAAGGTACAAAGCCTGGATAAAAACCTGCCTACCATCGTCTATTGTAAGGTGGGAGGTCGCAGTGCCAAGGCCTGCACCCAAATGTCGGAAGCGGGCTTTACCCAACTTTACAACCTGGCGGGCGGCTACGATGTCTGGAAAACACAACAATAATTGGTGATGGAGTTATTAAAAACATTTTTATCGGGCTACGCCAACTACGCGGGCTACCTATGGTATGAGATCACCCACCCCGGCTGGCACAATTACCTGTACTGGCTGCTGCTGGTTTCGGCCTTCTTTTTTGGCATGGAATGGATCCATCCGTGGAGAAAGGACCAGCCCCGGTTTAGAAAAGATTTCTGGTTGGATTTCTTTTACATGTTTTTTAATTTTTTCCTCTTTTCGCTGGTTGTGTACAATGCGGCCTCCGATGTAGTGGTCAAACTTTTTAACGATGGCATCAAGGCTGTTTTTGATTTTGATCTGCAAGCTTCCAATCCGATGCAGCACTGGCCGATGTGGGCCATCTTGGGTACCGGTTTTTTGGTGAGAGATTTTATCCAGTGGTGGGTCCACCGCCTGCTGCACAGGGTATCATTTTTATGGAATTTTCACAAAGTACACCACTCGGTGCAAGAGATGGGTTTTGCGGCCCACCTTCGCTACCATTGGATGGAAAATGTAGTGTACCGATCCATTGAATACATACCGCTGGCCTTGCTGGGCATTGGCTTGCACGACTTTTTTATCATGCACATTTTTGCCCTTTCCATCGGTCACTACAACCACAGCAACATCACCGTGGGTGCCAAAACTTCGGGTGGCGTGTTGGGTCTTTTTTTGGGCATTTTGATCGCCACCGGCTCATTGGAAATCACCCTGCTGGAAGGCCAAAGTTTGATGATCAAACTGGCAGCTTTGGTGGGTGTGACAGCCCTGGGTTATTTTGTAGTAGGTCCTTTTATGAAAAAAATATTTAACAGTCCCGAAATGCACATCTGGCACCACGCAGAAGAGATACCCAAAGACATGCCCTACGGCATCAATTTTGGCATCAGCCTGGCCATTTGGGATTTCATTTTTGGCACCGCCAGAATGCCCCACGATGGCCGGGACATCAAGCTTGGATTTGAGGGCATCGATCAGTTTCCACAGGACTTTGTGGCGCAGAACAAATATGGCTTGTAGCGCAAAATCACTCAATAGTGCATAAATGTCCACCTAAAGACAACAAATTGGGTCATGTTTGGGTTATTTTTGCATATCAAATAATTCAGCATGAAAAACTTCATCCTATTGGCCCTTGTTTTGACCTTTGTTGGTGCCTCGTGCAGCAAAGACAGTTTGGTACCTGATAATACCCAATTGGTGCATGTAGATAACATTACCACCTACAATCAGGAAATTGCAGCCGGTGTTTCCGTGGTGTTTTTTCATGCCACCTGGTGTACCAAGTGCGCCTCACAAAGACCGGCCCTGGAAAACATGGTGGGCAAGTCAGATTTTAGTTCGGTATTTTTTGGTCAGGTAGACTATGAAAAAAACACCAACATTGTCAATCAATCCGATGTTTTTAGCTTTCCTACCATCCTCATTTATAAAGACGGGGTAGAAAAGGCGCGGTATGAAGGCACCGGACACAGCCAGGCTACACTGGAAGCCAAGGTAAAAGAGCTTTTGTAAAAACATCAAATTTCATTCATAAATAAAGCTTAGTTATTTATAAATAACTGATTATCAGCATTGGATCAAAAAGGCAAAACTTTTTGTGTAATTTTGCACTTTATTTTCACACATGAGTAAGCACGGAAGAGTTTTGGTGGCCATGAGCGGAGGTATAGACAGTACTGTTGCCGCCATGTTGCTGCATGAAGAGGGGTATGAAGTCGTGGGCATCACCATGAAGACCTGGGATTATGCCAATAGTGGGGGTTCCAAAAAAGAAACCGGTTGCTGTAGTTTAGATTCCATCAACGATGCCCGCGAGGTGGCCGTTCAGATGGGTTTCCATCATTTTATCATAGACATCAGAGAAGAGTTTGGCGATTACGTGATCGACAACTTTGTAGAAGAATACATGGCCGGCCGGACACCCAATCCGTGTGTGCTGTGCAATACCCACATCAAGTGGAGTGCCTTGCTCAAAAGGGCCGATGCCATGGATTGTGAATTCATTGCTACTGGTCACTATGCCGTGATCAAGGAGCTCGAAGGCAGGCGGTACATATCAAAGGGAAAAGACGAACGCAAGGACCAGTCGTACGTGCTGTGGGGCCTATCGCAGGAATGTTTGGAGAGAAGCCGCTTCCCGCTGGGTGGTTTTTCGAAAGATGAAATCCGGAAGATGGCCTTTGACCGGGGCTACGAAGAGTTGTCGAAAAAGGCGGAGAGTTATGAGATTTGTTTTGTACCCGACAACGACTACCGCGGCTTTCTGAAAAGAAGAGTGGATGGCCTGGAACAAAAGGTAGCAGGTGGCACCTTTATCGATGTGCAGGGCAAGGTATTGGGTAGCCACGAGGGTTATCCTTTTTACACCATTGGCCAAAGAAAAGGCCTGGGTACTGCCTTTGGCAAGCCCATGTATGTTACGGCCATAATGCCGGAGACCAATACCGTAGTTTTGGGAGAGATCGAGGATCTGATGCGCAACGGGATGACCGTGAGAGGGATCAATGCCATGAAATATGCTACCCTACCCGAGGGTTTGGAAGTAGTGACCCAGGTGAGATACAATGACAAAGGCACAATGAGCGTTATACACCCGTTGGAAAACGATCAACTGCAGGTAGAGTTTTATGCCGATGTAAAAGGCATTGCTCCCGGTCAGTCTGCCGTTTTTTACGAAGGCGACGATGTGGTAGGTGGTGGCATCATCCACAGCAGTCTGCAAATGTCTAATCATTGAAAACTACAAACCCAGATGAAGACTCAACTTTATTTCTATTTAATTTTTATAAGCCTGCTGAGTCTGAGCGCCTGTCAGACAGAAAGCATACCTGCCGATGATTTGGATTTAGGCAGGGCCTATTACCCCGTTGAAACCGGAAAGTACATAGAATATGCCTATGACAGCCTGGTCTACGATGATGGAGGATCCAGCAAGTACAGCAGCAGTGGTTTTATCAAAGAACAAATAGACAGTCTTTTGGAAGAAACTGCCTTTGAAAAAGAATACCGCCTGATCAAATACTGGCGCAAACAAAACACCGATCCCTGGGTGCTCACGGATGTAGAAACCATTCACCAGAGTAAGACTGAAATCATTCGATCTGAAGAAAACCTGCCCTTTATCCGCCTGGTTTTTCCCAACAGCCAAAATACGCGATGGAATGGCAACGCCCTCTTTGATGAAAACATCATTGTAAAAATTTCGGGAGAGCCCATCAAAATGTATCAGGGCTGGGAATACAAGGTCTTAAAAAAGAATTACACCGCCAAGATTGGTCAGTTTGAGCTGGACTCGCTGCTGGAAGTGGAAGAAGTGTTTGATGACAGTTCCATTTTTTCATTGAGATCGGTAAATCAGGTGTATGCCAGGGGCATTGGGCCGGTGTACAGAGAAATGAAAATCTACGATTCCCAGAGACCGATCGCCGGCAAGCCCTGGGAGGATTATGCCGAAAAAGGATTTTATTTAAAACAAACCATGGTAGCCCACAATTAATGGAAAGGCCACAATACGTAGAAGTGGGAAAGGTGATGAAACCTTTTGGCAATCAGGGTCAGGTCTTGTTGGGCATCCATGATACCTTTGCAGATCTGATACCCGAAACGGGTTATGTATACCTCTACGTAGATGGCAGCTATCTGCCCTTTTTTATTACCAGCTGGGAAGGTGACAGCGATGTTTTGGTAAAGCTGGAAGAAGTGGACAATCCTGAATCCGCCTCCCGCCTGTCGGGCAAAATCCTGTACCTCAACCAGGATGAAATACCCGAAGATTTGATGGACAGTCCCGAAACATGGGGCGACCTCGTAGGGTTCACCGCCTATAATGAGGAGGTATTGTTGGGCCCAATTTGTGAAATACTTGACTATCCCGCCCAAAAACTGCTCAAAATTGTTTACGACAAAAAAGAAGTGCTTGTCCCCCTGGTAGAAGACTTTATTGTAAGTATTGATACAAAAGCCCGAAAAATTGTGCTAAAAATTCACCAAGAGCTCATAAACCTCTAATCATTCCATTTCCCTGACTTAGTTTTACATCAAACTTAAACAGCACAAGATCAAGTGTGAGAGGGAAAAAGCCCTCTCACATTATGATTATTATTAATTAGTTTTGTATTATAATCGATAACCAGACTTTGAAAGCGTTACGCTTCATATTAGGCATTTTTATGCTTTTTACAGCATTGCAAGCACAATCCCAAAACTTCGGAGCCGGTATTGTGCTGGGAGCTTGTCAATACAAAGGGGATCTCTCCGATAAATCAGAAACGTTAACCCAGAATCTTCGCTTTGCCAAGGGCATTAGTTTTACCTATGACCTGCACCGCACCATGGATTTTTCAGCCAGCTTTATCAATACCTATATGCAGGCCTATGACAAGGATGCAGATTCACCTGACCGGCAAAAGCGCAACCTCCATTTCAGATCCGCGCTCAACGAATTAAGCCTCTGTTTTCATTTTTATCCGGTTTCGTTATTTACCAAAAAGGAACACCAGCTGAAGCCCTTTATCAAAACGGGTATCGGGGTTTTCACTTTTAATCCTAAGGCCGAATACCAGGGAGAATGGGTGCGACTGCAGCCCCTGCACACCGAAGGCCAGGGCATGCCTCTTTCCGGTTTGAATGCCTATAGTTTGGTGGATATTTCGTATCCCTTTGGTTTGGGGCTCGAATATACACCGTGGCCCTTCCTAAAAATTAGGGCAGAAATTTCACCCCGAAAAACCTATACCGATTATCTGGATGACGTAAGTGGAAATTATTACGACCTGAATGGAATCAAAAAATATTCATCGGATCTGGCCGCCCAACTCGCCTACCGGGAGGTAGAATGGAACATCGACAATCCACCAGCGGTAGCCGGCATTCAGAGGGGCAATGCTGAAAACAATGACTGGTACATCATCCACCAGCTTTCTGTGTACTACATGTTTGGGGCTAAAAAAACAGCTATTCCGGAGGCAGGTCCTCCTATTCCTGCCGGTTTGTGGTAGCCTATTCCGGAACGAGGATGGTATACTTTTTATCTTTTGCCGTCAACTTAGCATCAATCAACCAGGGATTATAGTATTTGAGCATACGATAGGTCAGTCCATGTTGATGGGCCAACTCGCTCAAACTGGCTACGGGGCTGGTGATGGTTACTTCTTTGAGTCCTTTAAAAGGGGCATATTTCTGGTCTTCATCGACATAAAAACCAAAGGCCTGGGGCTTGAGTAAAATTTCTTTCAGCGCTACAATTCTAAACACATAACGGGAGGTTTCGTCATTGACATTGAGGTCAAAAAATGATTTTTCCGACTGTGCATCCAGGGCTTTGTTGAGATTGGCCAGTCCCATGTTGTAGGCGGCTGCTGCATTGACCCAGGAACCGGTTCTCTGGTATAGGTGTTTGATGAAACGGGCTGCGGCTCTGGTTGATTTTTCGTAGTGAAACCGTTCTTCCACCTCTGTATTGACCTCCAGACCAAAATCGCCGGCGGTACCCTTCAAAAACTGCCATAGACCCTTGGCCCCCGCACCTGAGGAACCGTTGGACAAGTTGCTTTCTGCTACCGCCAGGTACTTAAAATCATCGGGCACTCCTTCTTCTTTTAAAATTCTTTCGATCATGGGAAAAAACCGGGGTGCATTTTTAATGGCCAGGATGGTGCTGGTGTGGTAATAAGAATTTACCAACAGCTCTTTTTCCATTCTTTCGCGGGTATCGATGTTCATTGGCAGGGTCTCTCCGGCAAAACTGACATTTTCTTTTAATCTGGGTGGGCGCACTAGTTGCGGCAGCTCATTGAGCGGTGGCATGGCATCGGGCGCGGTGTACGCAATGCCTACTCCCAAAACGGCTGAGAGCAGAATGCCGGAAAACAAGCCTGTGATAAATGTGTCTTTTTTCATCTTTTCTACAAATTACGGTACCCTCAGATACCTCTTAAACGAAAGGTAAACTAAAAAAATGCCATAAAACAGCAATTAATGGTTATTTAACTCAATTGTCCATCCATTCTTTAAAAGAAGACAGGTTTTCCTGGCTCACCACGATGTCTTCCTGGAAGGTGGGATTAAGTTCTATCATCAATTTGCTCTTGGCATAGGCCTTTACCTTAGCTATGGCCTGCCTGGAAGCCAGCACCTGCCGGTTTAACCTAAAAAATAGATCAGGGTCCAGGTTTTTTTCGATTTCCGAAAGCGAGGGGTCCATTACAAATTTTTGCCCTTCTTTGTTTACCAGACAGACCAACTTGTTGGAAGAATAAAAATAAGCGATTTGTTCCACCGGCAACGACAACAACTCGCTTCCCTTTTTTACCAAAAACCGCCTTTTGAACTGATTTTCTTTGGGCATGGCCAGCTGGGCAATCATTTTGGGTTGGTTGACAAAGTGCAGCTTAAGTTGTTCCAGCTTATCCAAAGCGGCATCCAGCTTGTCGAGGGTGATGGGCTTTAATAAATAATCGATGCCGTTGTGCTCAAAAGCCTGCATCCAGTATTCATCGTGGGCCGTTGTAAATACCACCGGACATGGCACCTTTACCTGATCAAAAAGTTCAAAAGAGAGGCCATCCGTCAAATTGATGTCCATCAATAAAATATCCGGACTCGGATTGCTTTTCATCCAGGTCACGGCTTCCTCCAGGCTGTGTAAGGTGGTCAACAGGTTGATAGCGTGTTTACTTTCGGTCAACATCAGCGCCAACCTGGCCGCAGCGGGTTTTTCATCTTCCAGAATTACACAATTGATCATGGCTACCATTCTAATAAGGGCAATACTACGGAAAAAACGGATTCATTTGTGTCAATGGTGATGCCCTTGCCAGCAATTAACTGGTATCGGTTGTCCAAATTGGTCAATCCGGTTTGGGATGAGGGCACGCCAGTTTTTTTAATGACTTTATTGTTGCTGACTTTCAGGCTTTTTTCATCCACCTCAACCTTTATTTTTAAGGGGGCGGAATCAGAAAACTCATTGTGTTTGATGGCATTTTCGACCAACTGCTGGATAGAGATGGGCGGCAAAAGACGCGCGTACCTGAGTCCCATTTTATCATTGATTTCCAACTCAACTGCCGAGCCGTGCCGGATGCGGATGAGTGAAAAGTAGGCATTTAAAAATTGCAATTCATCGTCGAGCACCACCAGATTGGAATTGCGTTGGTTGAGGATGTATCGGTACACCAGGGCAAGGTTGTCATTGAACTCAGAAGCCCTGGAAGGTTGTTCGTTGATGAGATGGGAAAGCGTATTGAGCGAATTAAAAATAAAGTGCGGATCAATCTGCGATTTTAGTGCATTCAATTCCGCTTCGGCCTTGGCTTGCTCGGTCTCGGCCCTTTTAACCCGCTCCCCTTCCGCTTCCTTTACCGTGAAGGCGGTTTCATACACGTGGGCAATAAACAATACCGCAATGACGATGATGAGGGTAGAAGTCTGGACCTTTTGCCAATCGACTTCGCCGCGTTCAAATAGCTGAAAATAGACGTAGTGCAGGAGCACGGAAGAAACGATGGTAAAATTGACAATGGAAAAAAAAAGAACCACAATTTTTCGGACCGGGTGTTCAAACCAGTTAAAATAAGCCCTCAGGAAAAAGAGCAGGTACCGATTGCCATGCCAGATGACAAATGAAATAAAAATGGTAAACAAATAGGCCAGTTTGAGCTGGGTCAGGCTGTAGGTGCTGTGATCGACCAGGCCTACAAACGCAGCAATGGCGATGCCAAAAAAGGGAATGAGGATGAGCCTGAAACCGATGTCGTTTAAAGTGGTAACATCCCCTTTTCGCTCTATGGAAATCAGTTTGGCCATAGATCAAAATTACAGAATGGTGGGTGAAAAACCTGATTTTTTAAAAATATTGCTAATTATTTAGTTTAGGTCTTGAAATTTTTAAACAAACCCAATACTTTTACATCAAATAAACAGATGAACGCTTACTTTCTCGACAGGCATAATTTTGCCCCTTTCGGTATTGAGCATTGGCTCATGGTTACGGCCTATTCCTTTGTCGCCATCTATCTTATTTATTACTGCCAAAAAAGTGCAAACCCCCAACAATACCAAAGACCTCTGATTTGGTTTTTGGGCTTCATCACGCTTTTACAGTTGGCCAAACCATTTATCAGGTTGCACTATGGCATGTTTGATATCAAAGACGATTTACCCTTCCATTTATGCAACATGCTTCCCTTACTCATGTGGGTTGCGGTAGCCTCAGGAAGTCGGTTTTGGTTTTCGGTAGTTTCATTTTGGATCATCATCGGCACCACCCAATCGCTGATCACGCCTACGGTTACCGAAACCTTTCCGCATTACGAAAGCATCCGGTATTGGACGGTTCATTTTGGGCTCACCTTTACGGCCTTATTTGGGTGGATTGTTTTTAAATGGCTGCCCAGCTACAAAGTAGCCCTTCAATCATTGTTATTGCTCAATGTTATGGCCCTGGGTATGTATATGATCAACCTCGGCTTAGACAGCAATTATTGGTACCTGCGTGGCAAACCCGCTGAAGATACCGCCTTGTCAGTGTTGTGGCCGTGGCCCTATTATTTGTTACAACTGGAGGCCATCGCCTTACTCTCATTTCTGGCCCTGGTAGCCATTATTAAAAAGTTGAACAAAAACTAATTACTTCCCTGTCGGTTTGGAGGCTACCAATCTGGCTGTTTTCACAATGTGGTCCAGCTGTTGCATGTAGTCTCTCTTTTCTTTGCCCGGAGCAAAAACGAGTGCATCAATCATGATGATTTCATTGGTAGCTGCATTTAAGAGGGTGTAGTTAAAAAAAGGTCCCCCCATAAAGTCGTTTTCCATTTCCCAGATGCCTCTCAGCTCTTTGGTATAGGACGAATTGAGTTGATAGGCATACTCATACACCGGCAGGTCTACAGCATTGGTTTTCATAAAAGAACCCTTCACACTGCCCTCGATGGATTTTGTCAATTCATCTCTCCATGCCAACAGAGCAGCTTTGCTCAGGTCTGAAGGACTGGCATATTTTTTACGTGCAAAGATGAGGTGTTGAGACATGCCATTAAAGTCTTTACGATACCAGGTAAAATCAGATTTAAGCGGAGACTTTACGTAATCAGCCGGTATTTTGATGTCTAATCCATAATCTCTGATCAATTGCTGTTGAGCCCCTTCGTTGTTGTTTTTATGGGAATAGACGTTGGCCTCCAGTTGGGCTTTGTCGTGTTCCTGGATCCTTTTTGCTACAGCAGGGAAGGTTTTGACAATGGATTGGGTCAAAGCATTCAGGTCTTTTCCGAAAAGGTAGACGATCAATTGGCCTTTTGCCCATTTATCAGTACCTACTGAGCTAAAGAAGCTTGTATCGGCCATGGCCCTACTCTTTTTGTCAGCCCCCATATCTTCACCCACCCATTTTGAGGTTGGTGAATTGGCATCGCCCAGATTGGCCAGCACAATAAACGTTCTGAGTTGTTTTTTTAAGTCATCCGCCATAACCTCTTCCGAAGTCATGTGCCTCAGGTCAAAGATGGCTTCCGGCTGCGTCATTACAGGGAAGGCCGATTCATAGTAGTAGGAAAAAGTATCGCCAATAAAGCTCTCCCACATATTTTTATCACATATTACCACGATGTCATTCATTTTTCCAAAGGCGGGAGACTTTGGTCTATACTTTGAACCCACTTCAGAACTGCAGGCATTCAAAAGAACAACAAAAACGATGAAAATAATATATCTGTACATTATGGTTAACTTTCTATGCTAGATAGATGCAAAAAACGCCAATTTGGTTGTGCCTTGCGGTCAGGCAATCAGCTCTACAAAGCTGTTTTCCAATTTTCCACCCAATTGAACGCCAATCTTTTCAATCTTAATTCTAACTTCCAACAGATGGGGCCATTCCTTTTTACAGGTGTCAACGATATCACACGCAACGGTTTCGAGTAATTTGCTGGATTGAGCCATGCGGCTACCTACCAATTGAAAAAGCACTTCGTAGTTGATGGTGGTTGCCAGTTCTTCCCTGGAGAAATAACTTTGGTCAAAGTCGACGGAGAGGGATACAGAAAAATGATGGCCGGCAGCTCTTTCGGCTTCATACACTCCATGAAATGCATAGAACGTGGCATTTTTAATACCTATTGAAAATTTGCCCATGTTTAAAAAATAATGGCTAAAATAGGTAAAATTGGGATGAGGGCTGGGTAAGGGGCAAAAAAAAAGACCGCTCAAGGTGTCCTTGACACCGAGCAGTCTCCGCTTGCTGATCTATTTACATCTTTATTTCAAAACGGGGTTGTATTTAAATCTGCATCAAATACATACCATAGACGTAGAAAAACTTTATTTTGTTGCCTTGGTTTAATCATCTTAACACAATTTTAACGAATGACTCCCTCCCTACGCGAGCAATTTGCCCAAAAATTTGATAGTGAATACCATCGTTTGAACGCCGCCCAAAAGCACGCAGTTGACTGTATTTACGGGCCTGTCATGGTGGTAGCTGGTCCCGGAACAGGCAAGACACAGATGTTGGCTTTGAGGGTTTGTAAAATTTTAGTAGAAACTGATGCTGATGCTTCCAACTTGTTGTGTCTGACCTTTACGGATGCCGGAACCGTTGCCATGCGCAATCGTTTATTGGGCATTATGGGTCCGGATGCCAACAAAGTAGGGATCTACACCTTCCATGGCTTTTGCAATAAAATCATTCGTGAAAATCCCGAGTACTTTGGCGATTATTTCGACCTTCAAAATGCAGATGAGGTTGAGTTGAGAGAGACCATAGCCGAAATGATGCAAGGCCTGCCACTGGACCATGTTTTGCGGCGCAATACAGGCAATCAGCTCTATGATTTAAAAAGATATGAGCGCGTATTTTCAGCCATGAAACAGGAAGAATGGAATGCTGAAATGATTGAACAAGCGTATCAGGCATATGCTGAACTTCTACCCGGCATGGAAGAATTTCAATACAAGTCCAATTATAAGGGCAACAAAAAAGGGGATCCTAAGACGGAGGCAATCAAAACAGAGCTTAAAAAGTATGATTTTGTCAGAAATGCGGCCCCACTGATTGAGGTTTATCAACAACTGCTCTTAAAAAAAGAGAGGCTTGATTTTAATGACTCCATACTCTGGGTTGTGAAGGCATTAAAAAACCATGAAGCCCTGAAACTCAGGTACCAGGAACAATATCAGTTTGTTTTGGCAGACGAGTATCAAGATACCAACGGTGTACAAAACGACATTTTATTTTTGTTGAGCGACTACGACGATAAGCCCAATCTTTTTGTGGTGGGAGATGATGATCAGGCCATCTATCGATTTCAAGGTGCCAACTTACACAACATAACTACTTTTATAGAAAGATATGATCCCGAACTGGTTGTACTGGATGTCAATTATCGCAGCCGACAAAACCTGCTTGACAGCGCCTTACAGTTGATTGAAAACAACCAGGAGCGACTGAGCGGACTGAATAAAAAACTCAAAGCCGGGAGGACGTTTGAAGATGAGCATACAGCAGTTCAGCCCACACTTAAATTGTTTAAAAGTCCCGGTGCCATGGAATTGGGGTTGGTCCAGGAAATTGAGGCGTTGAAAAAGGCAGGAGTCGACTACCGCGACATTGCGGTCATCTACAGAAATCACAAAGATGCAGAACCCCTCATCCAATATTATACCAAAGCCGGAATCCCCCTCAACGTCAAAAAGAGGATAGACGTACTCCAACAGCCAGAGATCAAACGCATCTTACATTTGATGGAATTTGTTGAGGGCGAGATGAAATATCCGGATGCCAAAAAACATCTTTTGTTTGAAATCATGCACTATGATTTTTGGGGCCTGGATGTATTGGATATTGGTAAGATAGCCATTCATGCCTCCCGAAGTGCCAGAGATGAAAACGAAGTCAGCTTCTTGTGGAGGGACTTTTTGAGAGATGAGGCCGGTCTTCAGGCACTCGGCATTCAGAAGATCAAAGAAACCATGCACTGTGCCGCTGTGCTGGAACAGCTGATTGGAGCCGTGGTCAACCATACCTCGCAGGTGATGCTCGAAAAAATTATCACAGAAACAGGGATGATGGATCACATACTCAGGTCTGGCAACAGTACATGGAGGCTGCAGTTGATTAATCGATTTTTTGATTACATAAAAGACCTCACCAGTAAGGCAGGAGAATTGAGTCTGGCCAATATTCTGCTAGCCATTGAGAAAAGACAAGACTATGAAATTGAGTTGGCTTACAACAGCATTGTGATAGCAGAAGACGGGATCAATTTTGTTTCTGCGCATGGCAGCAAAGGTTTGGAGTTTCCCTATGTTTTTATCCTCAATGCCACCAAAAAAAGTTGGTTGGATAAGCCCTCAGAAAATACAAAATTCCCTCCTACCCTATTCAGGAAGGCTGGTGACAGCAATGATGAAGATGAGCGTCGATTGTTTTTTGTGGCCATGACCAGAGCCGAAAAATCGTTGACCATCCTTACTTCATTGGAGGATCAAAACGGGAAAAACCTCGACTTTCTCCCCTTCCTTTCAGAATTGGGTTTCGACTTCCAG
The DNA here is from genome assembly GCA_937872515.1 of uncultured Bacteroidota bacterium. Classification (GTDB taxonomy): domain Bacteria; phylum Bacteroidota; class Bacteroidia; order Chitinophagales; family Saprospiraceae; genus JADKBO01. The sequence goes on along the minus strand of CALMSX010000115.1, from coordinate 45,736 downwards.
GGCATGGAAACACAAGTTTCTGATCAAAAAGCATTGGACGTCTATTTGAGCAAGCGGCTCAGCGAAATTCGTTTCCAACCCAGTTTGATCGACCAGCAGGCGGTGGAAGCTGCCCTCACTCGACTGGAAATGAATGCTACGGGCGTTTCAAAATTTCTCCATTGTCCGGTAACCTTTTATTTTGAAAACATTTTGCGCGTACCCTCTGCCAGAAAGCCAGCACCGGGGTATGGCAACGCCATACACTTCGCATTGGAAAAGTTTTTCCTCTACTGGAATGACCACAAAACAGATTCGGTGCCACCTTTGGAAACCTTACTAATGTTTTTTGATAAAGGCATGGATAAATTCCGCTCTCATTTTACAGAAGCCGAATTTACCTCCCACCATTTTGAAGGGAAAAAAGCCCTTACCCTGCATTATCAACAACAAAACAATCATTGGAATACACCTCGCCAGCACCGGGTTGAATTAAAAATCAAATCAGACTTCGAAGGCATTCCAATTACCGGCATCATTGACCGGCTTTCGCAGTATGATGACCGCTACGAAGTATATGACTACAAAACCGGAAAATCGGATTCAGGCAAATTTACAAAGGCCAGTGAGGATGATATTGAGTTGGGCAAAAATGGCGGAGACTATTGGCGACAGGCCGTGTTCTATCGCCTGTTGACAGAACGACAAAATGAAGGTAAGGGTCGTTTTGGCGGTGCTGTATTCCAATTTATCAGCTCCGATGAAGAAGATGCCAAAATCAAAAGTGTAGAAGTCACGAGTGAAGATATGCATCGGGTGGGCAATCAAATCAGGTATGTGTACAACAAGATCAAGGCCTATGATTTCGACAAGGCCTGCAACGATTGTCACTGGTGTCAATTTGTAGCCGAAGAAATGGGCATGGATGCGGTAGATCCCGATTACCTTGAAGAAGACCGCCCATTTATGGAAATACCCAGTGAGGAGTTTTAAAAAACTAACAAATCTACTTTAGGCCAAAACTGATGTAATGGGCCGTGCAATAAATATTGCGCAGATACGGAATGGCCACTTTTGCTTTTAGAGGCTTAAAATTAAACTTGCGCACGTATATGGGATTGATCAACCAAAAAGTCTCTTTGATTACCTGATAATTCAAATTGCGGATAATGGCATGAATTTGTTCTGAAATAATGCCTGTTTCCTTTATTTCCCGCAATTCCTTGATGGTGGGTTCCCCTTCTCCCATCATTCTTAAAAAGGCAACATAAAGGCCCATGGGTAAGAGGTGAAACCAGGGCAATTTGGATAACAGCTTACTTTTACAAATTTGTTGGTGTCCACCGAAGGGCATCCACCAGGGGGGATACGCAAAAAACACCTTGCCCCCGGGTTTTAAAAATTGTTTTAGTTTGGCCATAAATCTAGCCTGGTCCGGGATGTGTTCGATGACATCTTTAAGAACGATGAGATCGAACTGAAATTTTGGATCCGAGGCTGGGTCGATGTCATAGATATTGGCATTTACTATCTCAACCTTCCCCTGTTTGACATCATCGGATAAAAACGAATTGGCCATCTCTACCCTGGTAGATGAAAGTTCAATGCCCATGCCCGTGTGACCCTGGTCAACAAAGGCTTTGAGGACTCCTGCCTCGCCACAGCCCACCTCCAGCACACGCAGGGAGGCTTGGGCTGGCAGTTCTAAAAAAGGAATGATGTATTGCGCCGTTACCCATCGTTGGATTTCAAAGTAACGGGATTTGTTTTCGTGAAAATCGTACATAAAAAGTTGTTAAGCCATCAATCCATATCAAACTCGTACCTGACAAAGAGTTCGAAGCCCGGACCAAAGTCCTGAATAGCAGAAGTTATACCCATATTGGCAAGGACACCCAATCTTAATTTGGCATCTCTGTTTCCAAAGTCATTAAAAATCACACCTCCCTGCAGATTGATGTCATTTACCGTACTGTAACCCAGCCCGGCCCAAAAACGATCTCTCATTTCATATTTGGCTCCAACCAACAAATTGATCAATTCGGGATTGACATAATTTAAAGAAAAACTGGGCTCAAAAAAACCGGAAGTGCTATACAATCTGGTACCAAAATCGAGGACCATGTGGGCATATCTTTTTTGGTTGAGGTTATTGATGAGTACATTGGCCTCATAAGCCTGTAGATAAGAAAAGCCTATAAAAAAAGTGTTGTCGGCTCTGTAAGCTCTGTTGTCAGAGATGTAATAAAATCCTGCACCCACTGATGGGAAAATGCCGGAACTGCCCGATTTTCCCAAAGAGGGATCATCTGTTTGATTGACGATGGCATTGGTGGTATTGTAGCTATAACTTTGACCACCCGCCGTGATGCCTAAAGACAACTGACTGTCATCGCCCAGGGCATCGATCAGTTTGTAGGCATAATTTAATTGCAGTCCGATTTTGCTGACGGGTCCCGTTTTGTCAAAGACCAAAGCACCACCGGCACTCATGTTATAATCCACAAAGGGCATTTGATAGTTGAGGAAGCCGGTAGTGGGAGCTCCTTTGAAGCCCAGCCACTGTTGCCTCACAAAAACATCGATGTTCATGTTGGTGCCTGTTGCGGTAGCAGCCGGATTCCAAAATGTTCTTGCTTCACCCAGCTGCGATAAGTAAGGTAGTTGTTGGGCTTGCAGGGCTGAAAAACAGCAAATATTTATCAGGATTAAGATTTGTATGGATTTCATTTCTTTCAATTGATCGATTCAAATATTATTTTTCTCTTACGATGGTCAAAGCCGATTTGAATACAAGGTCTTCAAATTTGAGCACATAGTAATACGTATCCGGTGGCAGTTCTTCCCCATTTCTGGTGCCGTCAAATCTTTCGCCATCTGTTTGGTACCGGAGTTTTTCGTACACAATACTACCCCATCGGTTGTAAATGATCAGGCTATTGTCTGGAAAAGCCTCCAGGCCAATAAACTCAAGATTGTCATTGAATCCATCTGCATTGGGTGTAATGGCATCTACCGGTTTGAGAAGGCTGAGTGGATCTTCAATGATACATACACTTACCGAATCGGTTTGAATACAGCCATTCACATCTTTGATGGAAACAACATAGGTAGTGGGTTCTTCCGGCTGCACCACAGGTGAAGAGGTGTTGGCACCACTTACAATGGTTGCATCGGCTTCCCAGGTATAGAAGGCACCGCCGGTAGCTTTTAACTTGATGGTTCTGCCTAAGATTACACAAGTATCACCTCCTGCACTAACAGCGGGCAATGGGAATAATTTGATTTCCCGGGAGGCTGTATCTCTGTTTCCAGGACAATCATCACCTGCAATGACCTTATAGGTGGCGGTTGAAGATGGAAATACGATTATTTTATCCGGACTTTTTAAATCAAAACTGCCCTGTGGTCCTTCCCATGTGTAGGTAAGGCCTCCTGTGGCGGTAAGGGTTACGCTGTCTCCTCCGCATATGCCGGGAGCAGAAGCAGCCAGGTTGACATTCACCACCGGCCTGTTGGTAATAGCAATGGTATCTTTTGCCGTACAACCAAAAGTATTGGTCACAATGAGGTTGAGGGTAGTAGTGCCGGCAATTCCATTGTTTTTAATGGTTATTTTTTGGCTTTCTGCCCCATTTGACCAATCGTAGGTAGAACCGGCATTGCCTGCATCCAGTACAATGGAGTCATTGGGACAAAGGGTTTTGTCTGCCCCCAGGCCCACAACGGGCAAGGCTCTTTCAGTCACCACAATGGTATCCGTTCGTGGACATGCCCCATTGAAGGTGGCCTCCAGCACGTAAGTACCTGCTTTGTTTATGACATAGGTAAGAGAAGTGGCTCCTGCAATGGCCTGGTTGTTTTGCAACCAACGGAAGGTATTACCATTGCTCTGACCGGTTATGTTGAGTGATTGGCCTTTGCAATATTCACCGGTTGCGGGTATCAATACACTGGGTCTGGCACTGAAGGTAACGATTGCATTGTCTGAAGATTTGCATCCTTTCTGGGTTTCTACCTCAAGTGTATAGGTGCCTGCAGTAGTTGGACTGTAAGATTTTGTATTGGCCACCACTGCATTGCCCAATTTCCAGGTGTATTTGAAGGCTGTAACATTTGACGTAATGGTGATCGGTGTGCCTTCGCAAGCGGTCGTATCTCTGATGTTGACTGCAAGTACCGGATTGACGATGGCAGTTGCAACTTCTTCAACCGTACATTCACTTCCACCCCCAACACTGCCGGTGGCCTTGATGGTGTAGGTACCCGCCTGGGTAACGGCAAGTATTTTGCCAGTCTGTCCTGCTATAACCTGACCATTGCGCAGCCATTCAATTTTTGTTGCTGTTGTAGTAGCCTCCAGATTATACGTTTCCCCATCGCAAATTTCAATGTTGACATCGCTCAATAAAACGCTTGGCCCTGGTTTGAAATCAACGTTTATAAAATCAATATTTGAACAGTTGTTGGCATCAGTAACCTGGAGTGAGTAGGTACCAGGATTGCTGACATCAATGCTTTGCCCACCCGTGATGGCAGTGCCATTAAAAAACCACTGGTATTGGTAATTATTGCCTGTTGGGCCAGTTAAAGGAACATCACTGTTGATACATCCTGTTTTGTCGGTTCCCAAATTGACCACAGGCAATAGGTTTCTGGTGACGATCAATGAGTCAGCCACCTTACAACCGATGTCATTGGAAGCAACAATTTTATACTTGCCTGGCTGGTTGGTCACAAAAGAAAGATCAATGGCCGAGTAAGGCACGCCGTCTTTGAACCATTCAAAAATCTGGCTTGAAGAGGTGGCATTGATGGTGACATCTTTGCCTTCACAAAAAGTAAGATTACCTCCTGCATCCACTGTAGGAAGCGCAAATACATTTACGTTTACAATATCTTCGTTGGTGCAGCCATTGGGAAACATAACAACTACTTTGTAAACTCCATCGGTGCTTACATTAATGGTCTTTCCTGTTTGATTGGGAATGGCTACATTGTCTAAAAACCAGGTAATATTGCCGTTATCATTTATGCTTAAGGTTGTAGATTGGCCTTCACAAATATTTTTGTCATTGCCCAAATTGGGTTGGGGAGATGGGTTGACCGCAATGTTTATTTCGTCGGTGACCTGACAAGCGGCAGAATTTCCTGCTTTAACAGAAAAGACTCCGGCAGTATCCAGGGTTATGTTTTTTTGAGGTCCTGATTGGATCAATACTCCGTCTTTGTACCATTCCAGGAATGAAGCTGTGGTATTGGCGATCAGCAGATAATCAACGCCATCACAAATGGTGAGGTCTGCTGGCAAGGTTACTGTTGGTGTAGGTTCAAAGATGGCTTGAAATTCTTTGGTCTTGACGCAACCTGTGGGACTGGTCACTTTTACCGTATAAGTGCCCTCCGTGTTAAGCGTCACAGCTGAATTTGATCCAATTACGGTACCATTGGCAGCCTTCCACTCATAGGTACCCAAGCCGTCATTGGCTTCGACCGTTAGTGGCTGGCCTTCGCAACCCCTTTCAATGTCATCCACTCCAATTTCAAATGGACAGCAATTTTCCGGATGGGTGATGTTGACGGTGTATCGGCAATTGGCCTCTTCCCGGAAATAGGCGTCTAAAAAGGTGGTAGATCCATTGGCATTGCCTGTAAACAGGATGGTCTGCGGACTGCTTGTAATGGCATATACATTATTGCCAATCACAATACTGTCGCCAGCAGCTGTGGAATAGGTAAGGACAATTTCCTGCGTGAAAGAGTTATCCAGTGGGTTGCAGGGTGTTTGTTGTCCAAGGATAGCGGACTCAAGAGAGCAGGATCCTTTGATTTCCAACTGAAAACTATTAAAACTAGGCAAGAAACAATCTCCCTGGATGTAAAACTCATTAAACTTCTGGCCTACATAATTTTGTAAGTCTGTGATATTAGGAGGCGTTGTGCCTGCACTTTTGAATGTAACCCCATAGATGGTATAGGTACCCGGGCCCAATGCTCTAAAATCTGCAGCAGAGGAGACAAGGGCTATGATGTTGTTGGAATTGCGCACTGCCATATAGGTGATGCCAAAATCAGCATTCGGCGTGGTGGGTTCTTCCATGACAATGCCGGGGCCAGAGAAAGAAGGTACACGGGTGTTTATGGGTTTGGTGCCATAGTTAAAAAAAAGCATCCTGTACTTGGTACATTCCTCCAGGTTGGCAGAAAACACAGTGCTGGCAGAAACTCCCTGAGGGCCGGCATCGGTGCCTGAAGAAGAGATGAAAGCATTACAAGGACTGTTTTCATTGTAAGTAGCATTGTTGACTATGGTAACAAAACCAAACCCATCGTTGAAGTCGTATTCAACATTAAAGGTATAAATGCCCGATTCTGACACCGAAAAAATCGTAGAGTTGTAAAGGGTATTGCCTTTGTTGATACAGCCAACACCTGAAGTATTATAAATAGGGCTTGGACCGGACGGACTTGATGTTGTAATTCTTTTTGAAAAAGTGGTTACGCGACTTCCCACAAAATTGGATAGTGCCAGGTCGAGGGCGGGGTCTCCTTTGTCATAACTCAAATCATCATTGGGACAAATGATGCTTTGGGGTGCAGAGCAGGCGCTTTGGATCCTGAAATTGGTATTGGAAATGTCATAAAACTGAAAACAATCATAGTCTGTACATCCCACCTTAATTCTGGCAGTGGTTGAGTTGTTGACAAAGCCGGGTATGGATAAGTTGGCTGTGCCTGCGCTGTAGGGAATGTCAGTGGCCAGAGGCACCGGAAATGTTAAACCGCCATCGGTAGAAAGATAGATGGAGGCATTGTTGCATAGGGCATCAGAGCCATTGGTAGCCCAGGTAACCGTAATGTTTTGTCCTGCTGTTAGGTTTTCATTGGTATTGGGATAGGTTACGGTCAGTGGACCAGTAGTTGCCACTTGAAGCTCGATGTCTTCATAAGAAATGCCACCACCGGTTTCCTTGTTGTCCCTTACGGAAAAACCAAAATTAATGCTTCGGTCAATGGTAGGAAGGGCCTGGAAGGGATCAGAATTGTTGCCTCCTGCTACCGTAACGATGTCAGGGAAATACCTTTCATTAGAAGTAGAGGGTGGGAAGTTTTTAAACAAGGGTGTAGTTCTTTTTGCCCCTGCAGCTGCTCCGATGTTTCCCTGGGTAGGGCTGCCGGCGCCGTCTTCATCAAACTGTTCCCAGGCATAGTAGATCACATCACCGTCATCATCTGTACCATTTCCTTTGAGGTAAAAGGGCGTATTTTTGGGCATCTCATAGATTGCGCCACAAGGATTGGCTTCGGTATCCGGACTGTGGTTGGCGGAGGTTGTTGTTACCGGACAGGTTGGGACCTCATCCAATAGATAAAACAACATTTCCAAAGTACTTACATAGTGAAAGTAGTTATCCGCTTCTCCATTGGAAGGTACGTTGTTGTTGGTTTGACATAGGCCGTTGTATGACATGATGGTTGTACCACTGCCTATTTCTACAGCTGTTTCTTCACTTATCGCATCCGTACAGGAGTCGCCGGTCCCGTTAAAGGTATGCTGCATACCAAACTGGTGACCTACTTCATGGGCAAAGAGAGAAAGCCAGCCGTACCCTGTATTGCCATAAGCCCCACTCCATGCACTGGCTTTATTGAGTTGGCCTCCGGAGGTGAAATTATCGCACACTGATTTCAGTTGGGCCAAGCCACCATTGCTCCAGCCATCGCCATCTTCGTGGTTGTGCAAGACGTGACCGATATCAAATAAATTGCTATTAAATCTTTTGGGTACTTCAATGCCCGCTTGTTGGGTTCTGCCCATTGCTCCCATTTGGGTATCAGGAATAAAAGGATCGGTAGCTGCATTGTTAAAGGCAAAAGCTCCGGTCAATCTAAAGGTAATGCTGTATTGTTTGTTGTAAATAGCGCTGATACCATTGACAGAGGCTGTGATCGCGGCGTTGGCAGCAGCGGCTGAATTGCCATTTTTAGCATAAAATTCACCGGTGGCAACAATGGCCATGCGGTATTCTTGTTTGGTGACAAGGTCGCCTCTTTTACTTTTCACCACCCTGTTGAGGTCTGCTAAGTCGTAGGTTTCACCATCATGATCGGTTTTGCAGAATCCCATGGGCACCGTCTTTTTACCAAATTCAACCTTGTGGTAGCCCAAGCCCTGGTTAAAATCAGGCGCGATGGTTACCGTTTTCCCATCCCTGGTGTAGCTTGCCCACAATCCTCCCGGAAAATAGGTGAAGGCACCGATGAGTTCCCCTTTGCTGACCACATCATAGGTGGCAAGACCGGGGTTTTCTTTTTTAACATCTTCAGAGAGGACATTATTGGGAACAACCTCAAATTCCATCCAAGGATCCGAGCCTAAAGTGATGGTTTGAATGGGTGATCTTGTCGCCAATTTAGCGGATACCTGGTCCAGGCGAACAAAAAAAGTGGGGGTTTCTGACTGTGTAAGTTGGCTGAATGCGGGTGTAAAATAAGTGAGACAAATCAACCAGAAAAAGAATCTTTTCATTATGCTCAAAAATTGGTTTAAAGGCACAAGGTACAAAAAAAATCATGGCAAAAATAAAGTCTGACAAATTCCAAAACAATAAAATTATCCACACATTAAAATAAATTACAACATATATAAATCTGTTAAACAGCTACTAATGAAATATAATTTTAACTAATATGATTAATATTATTCCTTTTTTCCACAGAAATTTCCATAATTTTTGACATATCTGCCTTTTTTCTTACTTTTGCATCCGCAAGTTCAAAAGAGGGCCTGCCAACGAGTAAAAATGGCAATAGCTTACTTCAGGATTGAAGTCAAAATTACTCGCCAAAATAAAACGGTCTCGTAGCTCAGCTGGATAGAGCAACTGCCTTCTAAGCAGTAGGTCTCAGGCCTGTCTAACTGGCGTTAGCCAGGTAGATTCGAATCCAGGTAAATTCGTCTGAATGCAGATAGATAGGCTCGAAACAAAAATGATTCTCCTTCAGGCAAAAAGTGTCTGTTGAAAAAAAAATATCGGTCTCGTAGCTCAGCTGGATAGAGCAACTGCCTTCTAAGCAGTAGGTCTCAGGTTCGAATCCTGTCGGGATCACAAGATTCGGGGGGAAGTTTACTTCTCCCCTTTTTTATTTTACAAACCCAAGCTATGTATACTGTCTATGTTTTGAAAAGCAAAAATGCTGATTGGTTTTATATTGGCATGACCACAGATTTTGAAAGAAGATTAGCTGATCACAACCGGGGTTACAATTTAAGTACCAAAGCCAAGGCCCCCTTTATTCTAATATTTACAGAGTTGTATAGTACTTCCATAGAAGCCAGAAATAGAGAAAAGTTTCTCAAAAATGCTTCGGGTAAACGATTTATTCGAGATTATTTTAAGAAGAATACATTGGAGTGAATATCCATTTGTGTCAAGATTGATAACTTTTGGTAGACTGAAACTATAATAGTTTTGAACGATGGCGGTATTGGCCATCCCATCAGCATCTGGAAATATCTGTTTTTAATAATTGGTCTGGTGAGAATCTATAGGCAAGGTTTTTTTATTTACGCACAGGTATTGCACAGAATTGTTGTGTCAACTAAGTTCTTAAGTATTGCTTTTTGTGTCGAAAGCAAATATAAAAATCAGTTTTGATAGCCTGTATATTCGTAACTATAAATCAAGTTTAATACGCAATATTGGGTTTAAAGATATATATTATAAAAACCGGATTCCGATCACACAAAATTATTATTTACAATAAAAAAGGCTTTGTTGTTGGTCTTTTAATTGCATTTATTAGACCTCAATAGTTGGGCAACAATTGCTGGTTTTTGGGGTCTATTTTTTAAGGATTATACTGCTAAATCCACAATGCAAAAATTTCTAGATTTTAATAACCTGAACACCATAAAATATCCTATCATTATTGTTTTCAGGATATACGTCAATGTTATAATTAGCTGCAGGGAGATGTGTAAGATCCAATTCCATGGTTACTGGATTAAATTCAATCTGCTCATTGTAAACAATTTTTCCAAAAACATCAGAGACTACCAGATTGCCAGTTTGAAATTCAGTGGGAATTTTTAATTGATATATTCCATAAGATGGATTGGGATAAACGTCTAACTTTCTCCTATAATAAACAGCATCACCAAAAATGGAAGTAATGGTTGGGTCGCATTTTTCTTCTTCATCTACCCTAAAACGAGGAAAGTTAGGTAGAGTACCTCCATTGGGGTATAAAAACCTAATACCGTTCTGCACAAAGTCACATGCTGCACCCTTTTCATCTGGTTTATTGATGACATGAATAGAATAGCAGCCACATTTTGGAGTAATGTAGATTCTGCAATCAGGTCCTTGCGCCATAAGGAAAATTATAGTTCTAAAAGGATCCATTGTGCCATCAAGAATATCTATTAGAATAACACCATCTTGCAAGTTGTTTGCCCATGTATCAACTTGGTGTAACTTTTCTTGAGAAGCACAGTATAAGAATCGACTGTTGGGTGACCACTCTACACTTCCGAAGTTATATAGATTACGATCAATTTCCTCTGGTGGGTAAATTTCGATTTTTTGATGATTGGATAAAAAACCTGTTTCCCGATCAAAATCATAAACATGGAGTTGATCAAAATAATTGTAGATGGCATATTTGGTGCCATCCGGACTAAATTTAGCGGTTCCCGAAGCACTTGACCTCCATCTATCAAAAAATTGATGTGTATTTTGATTAGCCCGCCTTTTAATACCGGATTCATCCAGTAAAAAAGTTAAAAACAAAGAGTCTTCCTCAAGAGGTTGTATTATCCACCAACTTTTTTTATTTTGATGTTTTATAGCTGTGAAATAAGATGATAATAAATTTTGGTTTTGCACGTATCTTTTATTTTTTACTGTTACATCACCTAAGCCATTGTTTAATTTCATGTCAACATAAGAATAATGTAGTTGCAATGAATCATCAATTTGAGGATAATAAATATTGGGTTTATGAAAAATATAGTATCCATATTCAAAAGCCGGGTCGTTTAGTATCAAAACATCCTGAAATCCTGGATACCCTAATGAACAATGCAATCTGAATAAGTCAAACCATTTACCTGCATTTATGCTATCCCCATTAGGCATGATATTAAAATTTCTATCCATAACAGCACAGCCATTAGTATAAAATAGCAAGTTTCCATTTTTATCGCTTATAGATGCATTATTGCCCTCTATACCATATTTTACATCAACATTATTATCAATCCTAAATGGCTTATTATTAAAATCAATTCTGTAGCCTTCAATTATCAGTGTATCTGGAGGAAGATTATCATAATTATAACCTCCTAGCCAATTATAGTCTTCCTTTTGAGCAAGGCAAACAGAAGAGAAATAAAGAGCAAATAGTATTAAAAAGTATCTCTTATTTATAGAGAGTGAAATGCACATATTAATGATTAACCAAGTTCAACAGAAAAACGCAACTTTTGGGAAAGAATTGCATTCTTAATTCAAAAGCAAAAACACTAGGATTCACCCTTTAGGTTGAACGAATACGCTGCAATATGTTGATTTTTTACTGCACCGAATACCTCACTCCCAGATAAAACTCTCTTCCCTTGGTAGGGCCCCAGTTGAATGCCGGGTCAAAGAAGTTGCCAAAGGGTTGGTCGTAGCCCAGGATGGGGAATTTTTGGCGGAAGTCGAAGATGTTTTCTATGCCTCCATAAAGCTGGACGTTGGTCCATCGGTGGGTGAGTTGCAGATCCCACTGCTGGTAAGGGTCGGAAGATGACGGCTGCTTGTAAGGATCAGGGTAATTGACCGTAGATGGCAGTCGTTTGCTGCCAATCCTGCGCCAGGTAAGGTCGATTTGCCAGTGATCATTGGGTGTGCTGTAGGATGTATTGGCGGTCCACTTATGCCTGGGAATGAAGGGAAGGTCTTGCTGAACCCCTTCCAACTCACGATAGACTTCCAGAAAGTTGTAAGCTAGTTTGACATCAAACTGCTGGGTAAAAATCCACTTATTTTCCAGCTGATAGCTCTTGGAAACGCTTTTTCCAAAAAAGTTTTGCACGATGGCAGTATTGACTTCTGTATCATAATCCGGAAATATCTGGTTTTGAAAATAGGTCAGGTAGGCATCGCCCGAAAGAGTGATGTTGATTTCATTCCAATGCAATGTTTGCACAAAATTGAGTCCAAGATTGATAGCCTCTTCCGGAGTCAGATTATTGGCTATGACCAAACTTCTGTTGCCTGCCAATAGGTTGGCGTTTTCAGAAAAGATATGGGCCCAACGATATCCTTTACCCACATTGAAACGAATATCTGTGTCTGGTGAAAGATTGGCCCTTACGAGGATCCTGGGTGTCGCCTTCCATCCAAAACCGGCAAAGTGGTCTGCCCGCATGCCTGTAAGAACGGTAAACTTAGAAAAGGTCAACTTATTTTCTGCAAAGAGGCCGGGGATGTCATAATTGGTGAAATAGGTTCCCTGATAATTGAGAAAGGAGATGTCTTCCAGAAAGGTAATATCTTCTCTCAGTTTGTTGTGCCTATGGCTTAGTCCCACTTTTAAATTGTGGTTGGCTGTACCGTAATAATGATCGAGGTACAAAGCAGATGTAAAATTGAATTGTTTTCCAAGGTATTTTTTGACACCAAAATAGGATTCCTGTTTTTGTGCAAATGCACTGTTCAGCAAAATAAGCGAAGAACTTTGACCTATGATAAAATTGGTCTTGGTGTAGGCCTCTCCATGTTGAATATCGACATGCTGACCATAGACCAGGGAGGTACCAAGATGCTGGTCGCGATCAAAGCGGGTAGATCCCCCTTCCCTTTGTTCATTGAGGTATCTGAGTCCTATGGTGGTTCTCCATTTAGGTTTTTCCGGATTGTCATACGACCATCGGTTGTAAAATGAAACTCTATTGGTTTTTACAATGTCTCTAAATCCATCGCCATCCCTATCGATACTGGCAGCAGGCAGGGTCAGGTGTCCGACCGAAAGATTGCTCCAGGCTGCTTTTTTGACCATGTAATTGACATTGTACTGACTTTCTCCAAACGAATTGGCAAAGGCATTGAGAAAAAGTTGTGGGGCATTTTCGGGGCGGTGGAATTCAATATTGATTTGACCACTGATGCTTTCAAAGCCCTGGAGGACGGAGTTGGCACCTTTGGTCACAAAAATCTTCTCAATCATGGTACCCGGATAACTGCCTGGGCCATAGGGATAAGCAAGTCCCTGGATGAGGGGTAGGCCATCTACCAAAACCTGATTGTAAACCCCGGATAGACCGAGGATGCGCAGTTCTTTGGCATCTGTGACAACATTGGTAACATTGGCATCCACGTTGGAGTTGGTAGAAAAACAGCCTGCCAGACTGCAACACGCAGCTCTTTGTATTTCGCGAACCCCCAGTACTTCCACTTTTGCCGGTTCATTGGCAAAGCGGCTAGCCTGACCTTTGGCAATGATATTAACCTCAGCGAGGGTAGCATCTTCAATCAGTTGGATGGTCCAATGTTTTAACTTTCCCACCTTGATTTTTTCAGGAGAAAAGCCAACAAAAGAGATCAATAAGGTTCTTTCGCCTTCGGACAAATCACTAATTGAAAACTCACCTGCTTCATTGGTGGAGGTTCCTATGTTGGTATTTTGCCAGATTATGTTGGCTCCCGAGAGAGGTTTGCCGGTGATATCTGTAACCTTGCCGGTGATAACCTGAGCATCGATATTGATCAAAATTAAAAAAGAAAAAAGCAGGGCAACCAATCTACTTAACATTGTACTAAATTAGTGTTTTACCTATGGATACAAATATACAATTAAGAACCTTAGGGATGGCTAAATCGGCTACTGATCCTAATTAGGTCCATACCCTGTTTACGATACTTGTAAACTGATTTAAAAGTGGCAATTAACCAGACTTGTGAAAAAAATATACCTTTTTTTCAAAGAGCTCATTTTTCTTCTTTTTAAGAAAAGGAAGGCAGATGACTCTAAAAATGCTGCCTTTTTGAATCCTGCTTAAAAATTCTATTCCACTAAAGAATTGCTTTTCTGATTTACCCAAATAATATTTTGACATTGCGACATAAATATTGTTTTTAAACTAAATTTTTAGAATAATCTGTGCCAAAAACAAAGATAATATTGTCAACATAAAAATTTTTATCTTTCCCTTCAACTCATTACTTTTGAAACAAATTCAAAGAGGTTGAAGAGAAGAGAAGTGATCAAAACTTCACTGGTTGCCACAGCTGCCAGTGTGCTTTCGGGCAGCAATTACATCCAACAACAAAGCCTGGAAATGGGAAAGGGGTTGAAAGGCAAAATAAAGCATAGTGCATGCAGGTGGTGCTACCGTGACATTCCACTGGGAGAGCTGGCAGACAAAGCAAAGGATATGGGACTAAGTTCCATAGAGCTGCTTGATGTCTCTGAGTGGGATACAGTCATCAAAAGGGGCCTGAAATGTGCCATTTCCAACGGAAGTAAGCTGGGTATCACCAAAGGTTTTAATGACGTGCAGTATCATGATCAATTGTATGCAGATTTTGAAAAGCTGATTCCCATGGCTGCGGACACGGGCATCAAACAAATCATCTGTTTTTCAGGCAACAGAGGCACCATCACTGATAAAGCCGGCCTCGAACATTGTGCCAAAGGCCTGGATAAGCTGGTCAAGCTGGCAGCACAAAACAAAGTAACCCTGGTTATGGAATTGCTCAACAGCAAGGTAGACCATAAAGACTATATGTGTGACAACACCAAATGGGGTGCAGCCCTGGTGGATAAAATAGGCAGCGAGCATTTTAAATTGCTGTACGACATTTATCACATGCAAATCATGGAGGGAGATGTGATTGCCACCATCAGAAAATATTCAAAATACATTTCACACTTTCATACGGGGGGTGTGCCCGGCAGAAATGAAATCAACGAAAGTCAGGAACTGAATTACAAGGCCATTATGCAGGCAATTGTGGCTTCTGGCTATACCGGTTTTGTAGCCCAGGAGTTTATTCCTACCCGTAAAAATGCCTTGGAATCCCTGAGAGAAGGCATCAACATCTGTGATGTTTAAACGCATTAGAAATGGATAGCCACCCTAAATAAGGGAGTCAGGATTTTTACCAAGGGCATAGCCTTTTCAAAAGTATTTGATTTCGAATAAGCTAGATAAATTAAAATTAAACCAAATAATATTTGGCATTGACAATTAATTAGCTTTTTATACATTTACCAATTCAAGATAACTAACAAACAAAAAACTATGTATTTTAATAACAACGGGGGCAAAGAAGTGACCTATGATGCCATTGTGGTTGGATCTGGGATCAGCGGAGGTTGGGCTGCCAAAGAGCTATCAGAAAAAGGGTTAAAAACCCTGGTTTTAGAGAGGGGCAGGATGGTTAAACATGGAGACTACCCTACTGCCAACCTGGACGACTGGGAATTGCCCAACAGAAACCGGTTGACAGAAGAGGAGTGGAAAGACTATGAAATACAAAGAAGAACCGGATATACAATGACTCCGGCGCATGCCCATTGGTGGCCAAAAGATTCAGAAAATCCCTATACAGAAACCAAACCTTTTGACTGGATCAGGTCCTATCACGTTGGGGGTCGATCCATTTTATGGGGCCGACAGTCCTACCGCCTCAGCGACCTGGATTTTGAAGCTAATGCCAAAGAGGGTATTGCCGTTGACTGGCCCGTGAGATACAAAGACATTGCCCCCTGGTACGACTATGTAGAGCGTTTTATTGGTGTAAGTGGACAAAAAGAAGGTTTGTCGCAATTGCCCGATGGTCAGTTTTTACCTCCCATGGAACTCAACTGTGTGGAAGAAAAACTCAAGGCGAGTATGAAAAAAAAGTTCAACAGGGCCATGACCATAGGAAGGACAGCCCACCTAACCACCCCAATTGGAACCAGAGGCACCTGCCAGTCTAGAAACAGATGTATGAGGGGGTGTCCTTATGGTGCCTATTTCTCTTCCCTCTCCTCTACCCTACCTGCAGCTGAGGCCAGCGGAAACCTTACAATAAGGCCATTTTCGATAGTGACCGAAATCGTTTACGACAAAGAAACACAAAAGGCAAAAAGTGTTCGGATCAAGGACGCCGAGACAGGTGAGAGCCATGAATATTTTGCCAAAGTGATTTTCCTTTGTGCCAGTGCTTTTGGAACAGCCCAGATCCTGATGCAGTCAACCTCCGACCGATTTCCCAACGGCTTGGGCAATGACAGCGGTGAATTGGGTCACAATGTGATGGACCACCACTTCAGATTAGGGGCCAATGGCTTTGATGACGAATTTTCTGATAAATATTACAAAGGCAGGAGGCCCAATGGCATTTACGTACCCAGATTTCAAAACCTGGACAAAGGAAGCAAGCGTAGCTACCTCAGGGGCTTTGGTTATCAAGGAGGAGGTTCTGTTGAAAACTGGGCCCGTATGATCAAAGAAGCAGATTTTGGCACCGCTTTTAAGGCGGCTATGGCTCAACCCGGCAGGTGGAGTGTAGGATTGATGGGATTTGGCGAGTGTTTGCCGTATCACGAAAACAAAATTAGTCTCAACAGAGAAAAATTGGATAAATACGGACTTCCCACCCTGATAATGGATGCAGAATGGAAGGAAAACGAAAAAGAAATGCGAAAAGACATGATGGCTTCCGCAGAAGAGATGCTCAATGCAGCCGGATTCAAAGATGTAAAAACCTATGATGCCGGTTGTAATCCTGGTTTGGGAATCCACGAAATGGGTACTGCACGAATGGGAAGAGATCCAAAAACCAGTATGTTGAATGGATTTAATCAGGTGCACAGCGTTAAAAATGTATTTGCTACCGATGGTTCATTTATGACATCGGGTGCATGTGTCAATCCATCCCTGACTTACATGGCATTTACAGCGAGGGCTGCCAATTTTGCAGTTGAGGAAATTAAAAAAGGAAACCTATAAAACCAAGTAGAAATGAAGCAAAACAATCCTATAGATCGAAGAGAAATGCTCAAAACATTGACTCTTTTAACCGGCTATACCATTACGGCAGGAGCAGCCTCCGCTTTTTTAGCAGGTTGCAAAAATGATCCGGCAGCCGCTGGCATGGCTGGCTCTGTCTCTGTTTTATCCGATGATCAGATTAAGACCCTGGCCGCCATTGTAGATCGAATCATACCCAAAACAGATACTCCGGGAGCGGTAGATGCGGGCGTTGAACAATACATCGCCCTGGCGGTCAACAAATTTTACAAGGCAGAAGATCAGAAAAAATTTCTGGAAAACTTTGCCCGGTTTGATAAGCTAGCCACGGATAAGTACAAAAAGACGTTTGCCCAGCTCAGTGATCAAAACAAGGATGACATTCTAAAAATACTGGCTGAAGAATGGAAAAAGAACGAAAAGGATCCCCATATATTTAAAGAGATCAGAGATCTTACCGTAACGGGATATTGCACCAGTGAAGCCGGTGCAAAGCAATTGCTGAAGTATGACCCCATTCCCGGTCCCTATAAGGGATGTATTGACCGTGCGAGTGTAGGCGGAGTATGGGCATTTTAACATTAATCAATAAAAGAACAAAACCTAAATAAGAGTAAGGATGAAACAATGGATTTTTATCATAAGCCTGGTTTCCATGGCAATGGCAGGCTGCAAAAATGATGCTGCAAAAACAGAAGCACCAAAAGCCGAGTTGAAATTATCATTGGCTGAATGGTCGCTTCACAAAACCCTTTTTGACGGCAAGATGGTCAATATGCAATTTGCCGCAAAAGCAAAAGAATTGGGTTTTACGGGAATAGAATATGTGAACCAGTTTTTTAAAGACAAGGCAGAGAACACAGCCTACCTTGACTCACTCAACGCTGCCGCCAAAGCCGCCGGAATTACCCAGGTACTCATCATGATTGATGGAGAAGGATATCTGGGAGAAGCTGATTCGGTGAGAAGAGATTCAGCCGTGAATGCTCATAAAAAGTGGGTTACTGCAGCCAAACATTTGGGCTGTCATTCTATCCGGGTCAATGCCCATGGCGAAGGTACAGCTGAAGAAGTATCTGCCAATGTTGTCAAAGGGCTTACCGCATTGAGCCAATTTGCAGCCCAGCATGGCATCAATGTAATTGTTGAAAATCATGGCGGATACTCCAGCAATGGAGCCTGGTTGGCTGATGTAATGAAAAAGGTAAACCTCCCCAACTGCGGTACCCTTCCTGATTTTGGCAACTTTTGTTTAAAAAGAGAAGGTGGTGTAATGTGGGGTGCCCCATGTACAGAGGAGTATGACCGTTACAAAGGGATAGAAGAAATCCTCCCCTTTGCCAAAGGTGTAAGTGCCAAGTCGTACGATTTTGACGCCGAAGGCAATGACACCAAAATTGATTATAAAAAGATGCTGGATTTGGTCAAAGCGTCAGGATATTCAGGCTTTATTGGCGTTGAATACGAAGGTGAAAAAGACTCCGAGATAGACGGAATCAAAAAAACCAAGGCGTTGATAGAGAAAAATTGGTAGAAGGAATAAATGAAATTAAAAGCCAGGATTATTGATTATTTCAAAATCCTGGCTTTTATATTATGAATCATAAGTTCGATGTCTTCTGACGGTTTTAATACAAATAATCCCAATATATAGAGGAATAAAATTACTATTGAATTTACCATCATTGCAAGCCAAGGGTTGTTAGACTGTGGTAAAAACCATGCCGCCAAAAAGGTAACACCGGCTATAGCTACCACCTTTAATAAGTTGAAATTAATCGGATCGAGTTTCCATCTTAGTTTGATTAAAATGTGTTTGGCCAAATTGAAAAATAATATAACAACTAAATAAGAAATAGCAGCTCCAAGCATGCCCATCTCTGGTAATAGATTGACCAAAAGAATAAAATATAATATACCGCTGAATATTAAAAACCCAATATTGTAGCGGATTAAATTGGAATAGGTCAGTATTACACCATTTAAACTAAAGCCAAGATCAACAATACGTGCAAGACATAACACAGTCATAACAAGGATCCAATCCTGGTTAAATTCTGTTTTTGGCATCAATTTAAAAATGTGTGGAAAATTGAAATACAACAGTACAAACAATAAGCAGCTAATGACGGTAAGAACCACGGCTGACTTGGAATAAATTTTCCCTATCTCAGCCAAATTATCTTCTGCCCACTTTTGAGAAATGATGGGTGCTGAAATTTGCGAGATGGCTTTGGAAGCGATTTCCAGCGTACTTGTCATAAAAAGAATGATGCCATAAATACCCGCTTCAAAAGGGCCAAGAATTAGCCCAACCATCAACACATCCAACCTAAGCAGGATGCCATTAGCCAGTGTTTGCAGGCCGGATTGGAGCATAAATCCGGTTAAATTACTTTCTTTATCATGTAAGACAAAGGAAAATCCGGTAGACCATTTCCAGGTTCTCATGCGTGAAACATAAACCAAGATGGCCAACGTAGAAAGAACATAAAAGAGGATAAGACCCAGGCCCAGGTGCTGCACACCTAAATATTTTGAATAAACAAGAATGATCAGTACTGGTACGTAAATCTTATAAGCGACATTGCTCAACAATTCAGGAATGGCAATTTTTTTCTGAAGTGCACTAAAAGATATAATGACGTAATTAAAAACCAAAAGAACAGATAGGATCAGAATGTTAATCTTGTTGGTCATGATAAAATCGCTATCCAGTCCGAAAAAAGCTGCTGCTTGGGAGAATTCTGCAAAAAATAAAGACAAAACTAGCGCGAGGGAAAAAGTAACCAATGCTGTAAGCGCCAAAGAAAATCCCAAATAATAGTCTTCCTTGCCTTTGTTCTTAAAATACGGATAATATTTGATAATGACCATTGGCAGTCCGAGTCCTAAAACCGGCGAAAGCAAATAAGCCGCAGCAAAAATCATATTGACGATGCCATAAGAGGTTTTATCATAAGGAATGATAAAAATGATCGCCAAAGCCCCTAATCCTATGGCTAAAGCGTTAAACAGGGAATATCGGATGCTTTGAAATTTAATAACTCCCATAATGGGGCAAGAATTTGTTTAGAATACCTAAGGTCAAAAATACTTTACTAAACCCGGTCTACCAAGGAAAATTGCCGCTTGAAGCACTATATCATTCAAAGTGAGTCAAATATCCTTAAATTTGCATCTTTATGGCAAAAATTAAGATACAAACATTTGTTCAGGCTGATCAAGAATGGAGTGGCGGTGTACTTTTTGTGCTTTCCCTATTCAAACCGGTTTTAGGTATTGAATTTGAAATCCTATCAAGCCCGATTTCGGGCTGCTTCAACATATCAAGTGGAATTGAAAGTTCAATGAAAGTAAACAAAAATTACTGGCATCACTTTATCAGCAAAGAATACCAAGAGTGTCACTCTCTTTTTTGCCAGATGGATGATATATACTTTTTGGAAAAGATATTTCATCTTGTCAATTGTGTTCAGGAATATGATAGCAATGAGACAGATGCCTATGGTCGGTTTTCATATTACCATTCCTGGCAGTATATAAATCACAACATTACCCACAATGTTGTACTAGAAACAATGGAGACTTTTATCAGGTCTTATTTTCGAGGAACTCCAATTGTTAAACCGCCTACCAGATTGTTTCTATCGCACGATATTGACACCATTCACGGTGAGTTGATGCAAAATGGCAGGTATTATTTGAAAACCTTTCAATTCGATAAATTAAAAAAAGTTGTTTTGAATTATCTGCTCAACAGACCAGGATGGGCAAATATGGATTTGATCAATCGGCTGCATGATGACTATGGAGTAAAACATGCCTATTTTTGGTTAGTAGAAAAAGGAAAACAGAACAATATTATAAATGCCGATTATTCCAAAAGTGAATTAGGCCAGTACAGCCAACAATGTGTCTCCAATGGGCTGCACAAAAGTTCGGGAAATGCTGATTTTCGGACTGAAACCGAATTGTTACCTTTTCCATGCATTGCCAATAGAAATCACTTTTTGAGATACCGTTTACCCTCTCATTGGGAGGAGCTGGAGGATGCTGAATTAAAAGTAGATGCCAGCGTTGGGTTCGCAGAACATTTTGGATTCCGAAATTCATATGGATATGCTTTCCGTCCCTATAATCCAAACAAACAAAAATGTTACTCACACATTGCCGTGCCCTTACATATGATGGATGCTACTTTTAGAAATTACATGAAACTACCCGTCGAGGAAACCGGCGATACTGTCATTGATTTTATTGAAGCCAACAAAACCGGATGTATCTTATCTTTACTTTGGCACAATACTTTTTTCACCAATGGAAAATATGAAGGATATGCCGAACAATATATTAAAATCCTCCGCTACCTGCATGACAACCAATTTGAAACATTGGATATCAACGATTTGACTCAAATTGAGGTCAATTGAATCCAAATGTCAAAGTTCAGGTATTCCATAAAATGTATAACTTTTTCATACCTTAGCGTTTAAATGGACATCAAAGCCATATACGAAAAAAAGTACAGCCATTTTGCGGCACTGCCCTACTACCAGCAGGAATTCAGTTTTTACGGCCGTCAGTTTGAAGATCTTTTGAAGCTCATTGCCGATCAACAGTGCAAATCAAAAAGTCTGGTCGACCTAGGATGTGGATTTGGAATGAAGACCCACATCATGAAACAATATTTTGGCAAAACCGTAGGAATCGATTTTGTGGAAAATATTGTTGCTGTCAATAATCTGCTAAGTGATGACCCCAACCTTACATTTAAAGTTTCTGACTTAAATAATTCGCAAAAAAGTGATGAAAAATTTGACTACATCATCGCCAATGGTCTTTCATTGTTCAATGAAAAAAACACTGATCTTTGTTCTATCAGACTACAACAATTAATTGACCATTACGGTAAGGAAACCAGTACTTTTATCATCTGGTCATTTACCAATCACAGCAGGACAGCACCCAGTGGCTGGTATAATCACAGTAGAGAAGAATTAAATACCTGGATGGGTCAATTGGAGCAAGAACAGAAAGTCAAAGCCCATATTTTTTATCCTTATAAAAAACTGAGATTAAGAGATAAAACTGTAAAGGAGGTACTATTATCCCTTTATCGTTATTTTAGAAAAAGACAATACTACTTTATTATCATACAATATGGAATTCAGCAAAGCCAAGGTTAAATATAAGATCCCATTTGTGCAATCGCTCACATCAGGTAAAAGTGTTCTTGATGTTGGCTGCGTGGGGCAGGATAATGACTTCACAAGTGAGGCATGGGTACACAAACACTTAAAAGCAGGTGCTTCTTCATTAATCGGAGTTGATATTAATAAAGATGGTATTGCAAGGGCAAAAGAACTTGGCTTTGATATCTTACACGCCAATGAACTCAGCGATCAAGCATTTGAAGTAATTACGATGTTAGATGTGATAGAGCATGTTAACGATATTTGTCACTTTATCGAAACCTATGCTAAACACCTAAAGTCGGGTGGCAGGATGGTTATTACCACGCCCAACCCTTTCAACATTCGACAATTTTTCAACATTGCCTTATTTGGAAAACCAAGCATCAACCCTGAACATACGAGTTTTATTGACCCAATCAACTTCATAGAAATAAGTACTCGTGTTAATATGAAGATTGAACAATTTTATAGGTTGAAGGAATATGATCAACCCAGAAAGTTGTACATGAAAATTTTACAGTCGGTAGTATTCCCAATATTCAGAGGATTCAGAAGGCATTATGAAGCCAACTATGCTGTTGTCATAAAAAAAGATTAAGCCATGAAGGTGGTCATTTATACCATGCAGCTTAGTGCGGCCTTGCCTCCACGCATAAAATTGGAGAAAGAATTATTAGAAAATGCCGGACACCAGGTTGAAGTTTGTGGGTCACCTTATCCTAAATCAGCGATGAGCATAAGTGACAAACTTTTCTACTATTGTACCTTATCTTATTTCAGATGGGATTTAATCAGGCTATATGCAAAAAACAAATACAATGCTGAAATTGCTATTGTGTATGACCTTAGTTTACTTCCTCTGATTCAAAAAATAAGACCTTTTTATAAAAGACTGGTCTATGAAACGCTTGACAACAATGTTGCGTTAACTTTTTTTCACCTCAAAAAAAAGTACCCATTCATAAAACCATTTGAACATTGGATTCGCAGATGGGTAAGCTCATATGAAACCAATACGATTCATAAATACACCGATCACTTATTGGTAAATTCTCAATACCTTAAAGAAATATTTTCTAGTATTAAAGCTTGTAGTGTCAATATTTACGCATCTCAATTTGAAAACTTCCGTAAAAAACAAGCTCTGGGCAGAGGTGATAAACCAGCGCTCCTTTATCTGGGCATTTTCAGCGAAGACAAAGGTGCATCGGATGTTTTAAATCTTCAAAAAGAATTGGATATTCCACTTTTTATCTTTGGAGATAAAAAATTTAATCTTCCAGCATTAAAAGATGTTAATTGGTCAGATAGAATGCCTTTGGAAAGATTGTATGATGAGTTGCTTAAATTATCTCATACCTATCGCTTCGTTGGACTCAGTTTAATCAGATCCTCAAATGATAGTTATGCCAATCAGGAGGCCAATAAAGAAGCGGATTACTTAAGTCTGGGCATTCCTTTTATTGGCAATCAAAGAAGGACCACAGAAGAAAAAATCCAAGCGGGTGTTGGCTGTTTTCTACATGAAAAAAATAAAATAGAACAATTGATCTTTGACCAGCGGGTTTATGAAAATACTAGTTCAAAGGCATTTGATTATTATACCCAAAACCTAAGCATCGCTCAATTTAAAGCAAGGCTGTTAGAATCGCTGAGTCTTACCTGATCACTCTTTCACCCCTTCCTTCAAGCCCAATCCAATTGCTCCTATTACCAAAAGAAGGATTAGAACGGAACTGGCAAGGCTGATTTTTTCACCACGGTAGTATTTTTCCGGTTTAAAAGAAAACTCAATGGTGTGTTTGCCTGCAGGAATTTTTAATCCCCGGAGCAGGTAGTTGACTCTTATGTGATCGGTGGGTTGGCCATCAATTGTAACATGCCATCCCTTATTGGGTCCATACCAGATTTCTGAGAAAACGGCCAGTTGATCGCTGGCTACATTGGCCTCATAGGTGAGTTTATTGGGTTGGTAGGCGGTTAGTGCAATTTGACCTTGTCCATCAGGCTGTAAGCCCTTTGTATACTCAGAAAATTCTTTGTGAACGATGGCAAGTTTATTTGTTACGCTATCGAGTGCTGCAATTTCTTCATCCGGCGTATTCACCCAAACGAGGCTATCAACCAGCCATGCATTGCCATAGGCATTGGGGTTTCTTTGAACCCCAGGCTCTCCCTGTCCTCCATTGGCAGGCACTATGTAGTATCTGGTGTTGAGCATGTCTAAGACCCTTTGATTGCCTTTGCCAATTTGTTTGTCGATCAAATCCTGAAAACGCTGGAGTTTTACAGCGCTATAACCTCCCACTGTTTTGTGAAAATAAGAAGTAGAGGCGGCATTAAAGGTATTGATGGATGCATCGTAGACCCTGTAACTTAAGTCTTTGTCTTTTAAAATTTCAAGGTCTGCAGATCGGGGTTCGAAACCACGATCATACACTCTTTCAGAAACAAAATTCCGATCTGAGAAGTAGGTTTTATCTACAGGAAATAAATCTATAAGTCCCAAGACCGCAAGTAAAGCCACTCCTACTGTACTTGTAATTGTATTTTTGATGTACAGCCACAAAATACCAGCTGCTCCTAAAACAATCAGACAAGATTTCCAGGCTGATGATGAAAGCATGGTTTTTCTATAGTCTGTAAGTGCTTCAATAATTTGTCCATAGTTGGCATCGCTGGTTTCATGAGAGAAGGAAAACATCGATGGACCTAAAATGGCCAACAAGGCACATCCTCCGGCTACAATGCCGGTTGCCATGTACAAAGATTTCATTTTAGATGCCCTTTCTTCCTTTGTCATGGCCATCAATCCATGCAGACCTAAGCCTGCCATGATGGGAATAAATAAGGTGGTTACCGAAAGTACCGAATTGGGGGTACGGAACCTATTGAAATAAGGAAGGTAATTGAAAAATAGATCATTGATAATAGCAAAATTTTTGCCCATTGAAAGGATAAAAGTCAGCAAAACTGCACCCAATAACCACCATTTAATCCAATGCCTAATTGTAAAAAATCCTAAAACCGCAAGGAAGATGGCCAGAATTCCTAAGTAGGCAGGACCTGAAGTGAATGGCAGGCCTCCCCAATAAGTAGGAGCTTGAAATGCCTTATTTTGATTCAGTTGTTTGGCCAGTTTGGAGTTTTTTTCAACCCACTGACCTGAGCCTCCCCCTGCTGCATAAGGTACGAAGGACGATAAGATGTCAATGCTGTTGTTGCTCCAGGCCATGGCATAATCATATTCAAGGCCTTCCCCCTTTTTGGCTTCTCCCCCATCCCCTTTGGTTGTCAGGATGGGTGTTCCCCTCATGGTATCCTTGGTATAGTCAATGGTGGCGCTGATTTTTGACCAGGAAGCGCCCAGGGCCAGAGCAGAGCCAAGGAGGTAAATGCCCATTAGTTTGCCAATGTGAACCCACTCAGATTTTTTAGCGGCTAAAATGAGTTCTACTCCCACATAAAAAACCAGGGCCATGGCCAAATAGTAGGTCATTTGGGGGTGGTTGGCATATAAGTTGAGACCTGCACCCAGGGTGAATAAGGCAGCTCCATATAAGTAACTTTTTTTATTGAGCAGCACCAAGCCTGCAATTAACAAAGGTGCAGTAAAAATGGTCATAATTTTGGATGAGTGGCCAGCTTCAAACAAGATAAAATGATTGGTACACAAGCCAAAAAGTAAGGCTGAAAGCATTGAGATCCAAACATTGGCTCCAAAAACGGACATCAGGATAAACATAGAAAGCATGCCGAAGAAAAAATAACCAGCCGGTCTGTCTAACCCCAAAAACAGCCCCTGTTGAACATGTTTTAACAAATTGGAAGGATTGGATGCCGAAATCTGGTAAGTTGGCATACCGCCAAACATAGAATTGGTCCACAATGTCTCTTCACCTGTTTTTTCCAGATAGTCTACTGCTTCTTTGGACATCCCTCTATATTGAACGATATCTCCCATTTCGGGAACTTTGCCCTGAAACTGGGGTAAAAAGTAGACGATGTTTACCAGTAACATGATGGCAATGGCACCAAAGTACGGAAGCAATTTCTGGATATTCACTTTCATGAGTCTTGTTTGGTTACAAATATAGACATTTTTTATATATGTATCAGCAGATTAGGTATGGACCTGCCAGTGTATCTTTGCACTCAAAGGAGAAGTATGATAAAAGTGCTGTTAATAACCTATTATTGGCCCCCGGCTGGTGGAGGTGGCGTGCAAAGATGGCTCAAGATGTCTAAGTACCTGCCTGATCAAGGTGTTGATTTAACAGTATATACCCCAGAAAATGGCGAGTTTCCCGGTTATGACCCATCGTTAGTGGAGGAAGTCGACCCACGCATAAACATCCTGAAACATCCCATTTGGGAACCTTATTCAATATTTAAAAAATTTACAGGCAAAAAATCCAATAGTTACAACGCGCTGATAACGGAAGGTGAAAAGTCAAGCTGGAAACAAGACCTTGCTGTTTTTCTCAGGGGTAATTTTTTTATTCCCGATGCTCGCTGTTTTTGGATTGGCCCATCCATAAAGTACCTAAGTCAGCTTTTGGAAACGCATACATATGATGTAATAATTTCCACCGGACCACCTCACAGCATGCACATGATTGCACTGGGATTAAAAAACAGATTTCCCAATATAAAATGGGTAGCTGATTTCAGGGATCCCTGGACCATGATTGATTTTTATAAAGATTTAAAGCTTACTTCCTGGGCAGACAGAAGGCACCATGCCATGGAAAACAAGGTCTTGTCAACTGCCGATGAGATTGTAACCATTAGCCCATCGTGTGCAGATGACTTAATGGGCCTGGCAAACAGACCCATTCAGGTGATTCATAATGGCTTCGATGAAGAAGATTTTAAAAATGCTGCCCCTGCATTGGATTCAGATTTCACAATTGTCCATATCGGATCAATGAATAAAGATAGAAATCCCAGAGTGCTTTGGGAAGTATTAGGTCAATTGATACAAAAAAATCCCAGTTTTGCCCAATTTATAAAAATTGAGTTGGTTGGCATTGTAGACGGGAGCATTGTAGAATCAATTCAAAAAGCAGGTTTAAAAAATCAATTGAGTGTCATTGGGCAGCAAAACCATAAAGCTGTCATTCAACGAATGAGGAGCGCCCAGATATTATTGTTACCCATCAACGACATCCCCCAGCAGAAAGGGGTAATGCCAGGTAAAATGTATGAATACCTGGGTGCAGCCAGGCCCATTTTGGCATTTGGACTCCCTGACAGTGATACTGCCAAATTACTTCATGATACTGGGGCAGGTAACTTATTTGGTTATAATGACAAAAAAGGGCTTGAGGAGTATTTAGATAAGGCAATAAAAACTTATCAATCGGGACGTTTAGAAGTAAGTTCACAAGGTTATTTAAGATATAGCAGGAAAAATCTCGCTTCTAAATACAGTGAGTTGCTACACAAATTGGTTTCATAGAGATTTTTGAAGTCAACTTTTTTGTAAATAAATCGTTAATTTTCAAAAAATAAAGGCCAAAACCGATGATTTACATCAAAATTTAAAATTTAGCACTAATTTTGCAGGGTTCTTCGTTATAGGGGTGTCCCTTAATTAGTAGAATCAATAAATTGTAAAAATGAAGAAGTCCGTTAAGACCGTTGCCGTTGCTCTTTTATTCGTTGCTGTATTAGCTGGAATGTCATCTTGTAACAGAGGTGGTTATGGCTGTCCATACGAATTAAAAGCTCCCGTTTCGCTTTTTTCTCTGGTAAAGTAATCAGCACTGCCTATATGAATTGGCTTGAGCTCAATTCACCCGAACAGGTGGAGGAGATCGTATATCAATCATCACTTAGTCCTGTATTGATCTTTAAGCACAGTACAACGTGCAATGTTAGTCTCATGGTTAAAATGAGGTTGGATCAACAATGGTCATTTGATATACCCAGCTATTATCTGGATTTAAAAAAATTCAGAGAGGTATCCCATCTTGTAGCTAGTAAATTTCATGTTCATCACGAATCTCCCCAGGTTTTGGTCATAAAAGATGGAGAATGTGTCTTTGATGCATCCCATTTTGATATACAGGTTCCCGAATTGTTTGAATTGTGTGAGGTGCAATTTTAATTCTCCCTTATTATTACTGGCTTTGTTAGCCACTACATTGCTATCCTGCTATTGTGATACATCTGATTGCACAAATAGTTCACCTTGTGTCATCTATTATGTTGATGGAAAAAATGGTCATGACTTACTTCAAAATAGATCGTTACAAGATATAGAGATAACTTCTATTTCTGGAGAGGCCCCCACCTTTATTGAATTGATTGAACAACAATCTAGGAAAGCACTTTCTATATCTGTACGAGCAAATTCTACTTTTGCTGTAAAATTACTTCCCTACCAGGCTGATACTATTACAATTGGTCCATCGGTGAAGATAAAATCCGGGTGTTGTAGCGGTGAGTATATACCGGATAGCGTTTTAGTGAATAACAAGGAGATGTATCTAATCTACAAGATTGAATTGAAAAAATAAAGGCGACACAGAATTGAGCCGCCTTTATTTTTATAATCAAAATTATCTTAATTAAGGAAAAACTCCCAAAGTAAGGTAGTCATTGGCCACTTTATCCAGGGCACAAGAGAAGGCTGCAGTACGTAGATCTTCAATTCTTTTATACCTGTTAAAATAGTCCATGATTTGTTCATAAGAGTTGATCATGGTTTCTTCCAGACCTGAGCGAACCAAATCTACTTCATCAGCACCTCTGGTAAGGAAGGTTCTTTCTCTCTGACCGATGGATTTACCTGTCATTTTTTCCATGGTAGTGAGTAAGTTGCTGTAGGTATTTTGGTCAAACCTTTTTTCCAATCTTCCGAATCTCCTGTGAGAAAGGTTTTTAAGCCACTCAAAATAAGATACTGTAACACCACCGGCATTGAGGTACATATCCGGCATGATAAGGATTCCTTTTTTCAATAAGATGGTTTCAGCATCGGCAGTTACCGGACCATTGGCAGCTTCACCTATGATTTTGGCTTTAACAAATTTTGCATTTTCTTTATTAATCTGAGATTCGAGGGCTGCAGGCAAAAGAATATCGCATTCAATTTTCACCCAATCTTCTCTGTTCTCCAATTTTTTAGTGCCGGGGAAGCCCATGATACTGCCTTTTTGTTTGCGGTATTCGATGAGTTTTTCAATGTTGATGTCTTTGTCAGAAATGATGGTTCCTTCCTGTTCAGAAACGGCAATTACCCTGACACCTCCTTCTTGTTGACAAATTTTACCTGCATAAGAACCTACGTTACCAAGTCCCTGGATGACCATTGTTTTGCCGGCAATGCCTGTATCCAGTTTCACCTTTGCCATCATTTTGGCGTCGTTGCAAAGTTCTCTTAAACCATAAAAAACGCCTCTACCGGTAGCTTCTGTTCTGCCGTGAATACCACTTTGATTAACTGGTTTTCCGGTAACACAGCCAGCTGCGTCGATTTCACCTCCTTTAAATGTTTGATACGTATCGAGGATCCAGGCCATTTCTCTTTCTCCTGTGCCATAATCAGGGGCAGGAACATCAAGGCTTGGGCCTATGAAATTTTTTCTGATCAATTCAACCGTATAACGCCTTGTAATTCTTTCCAATTCTTCAGGAGTATATTGACGGGGAGAAATCTTTACACCTCCTTTTGCTCCTCCGAAAGGAACGTCAACAATAGCGCATTTGTAAGTCATCAAAGCTGCCAGCGCCATTACTTCTTCCTGGTTGACCAGGTGAGAAAATCGGATGCCTCCTTTGGTAGGCAGGCGGTGGTGGCTGTGCTGTACCCTGTACGCTTCTATCACTTGAAAGTCCTTCCCGATTTTCACCGGAAAATTCATTTGATAAACGGCATTACAAACCTTAATTTGATCCAACAGACCTTTGGAATGTTTGGACAAGGCAGCTGCCTTATCAAAATTGCGCTGCACGCTTTCGTAAAAGTTAATTTGTTTCGTGCTCATCTTTTATTTGTTTTTCTAAATTGGTTAGCTTGTTATCAATTTTCCATAAATATATGGAAATGCCAATAAATATAACCACCACACCGGCAATCACTGAATAAATCTTACCCGTACTTCTGAGAAAGTCTGAATCATGGCTCTGTGCCATAGCTGTGGAAGGGGAAAAAAGCAGTATCCAACTGCCCCACAAAATGCAATTAACCCATTGTCTTAGCATCAAGAAAATTTAGTGGCATTTTCAGGTCAAAAGTCGCCTTTATTTACCATAAAACAAAATTTATTCTACTTACATTATTGGAATTTCAAGCCCAAATAAAAACAAGCAGAAAATACAAAATGGGAAATCTTGAAACGGTCAGGTAAGGTGCTAAGTGTGCGTCAAAATGACAGGATAAATCTATGGTAATCAGACAAAAAAAGCAATTATCTAGGAACCTTGAGAAAAATGAAGTTCAACTCAAAAGGATTCAATCACCATTTAAATGATCAGGCTTCGATGTGGATTTTTTTCCTGGCGGCCAGTCTTATGATTCTGAATCTAAGCTGGGCCATCCAGGTTCCCAGGAGGATCAAGGCAATGATAGAAGGATAAAAGACCAGTCTTAACGTGTGGTCCAGGTCTTCTCCGCCAAGGGCAGGGTTGCCCCCATTACCTGGATGAAGGCTATCGGTAAGTCTGGGAATTACAAAAACAAGTGGAATCAGGGCAACAAAAGCAAAAATGTTAAAAGCAGCTGAAACCCTGGCTTTTTTCTCCTCATCGTTGAAAGATGAACGAAGCAACAAGTAACCAAAATAGATAAACATGGCAAGGGCAGCCATATTTAATTTGACATCATTGGTCCACCACCCTCCCCAGGTATATCGGGCCCATAAAGAGCCTGTCAGTAAGCCCAGGATGCCGTATAAGATGCCTGAACGATTAAACGACACGCTCCACCAATCGTGCTCCCTCTTTCCTGTTCTTAGGTATTGAATGGCGTGATACAAGGCTATGAGGTAGAGCACAAACATGGCCATCCACAAGGCTACATGAAAAAATGTATTTCGTATGGTTTCATTCAGGATGCTCCGATAAGGAAACTTCAGATCATTACTTCTTTTTAAATCTGTTTCGGTCAGTTCAATAAATTCGACCGGACCAACAATGGATGTGGAATTGGTATCCGGAAGCACAACTACAGCACCCGGGACTACAAAGGGACCATCTTTTACATTGTGGACAACAATTGAAAATTCCTTGTTGATCAGCTGAACCGGTATGCTCCAACTCGCTTGCAGCAGGTTTTCTGTACTTACCTGAACTTCTGAGGCTTCGTAGTATTTGTTATCCTCTCTTTTCAGCCAGACCCTAGTTTTGCCCCCGGTTGAAAAATGGGTATTGTAGCCTGTGATTTGAATGGATTTTGAAGTACCAACCTTGAGCTGACTCGGGCTTACATCCGTAATTCCCGGTTTTAGCGGTATGCCAATGCCTGCAATCAGTACATAGACAAAGAGCACGATTCCCGCTATTTTCCACCAGGCCATTTTCATGTTTTAGATCAATTGAACCTCAAATTTACAGAATACATCAGTCTTTCCACAAGAAATCGAAAAGCAATAGTAAAATACCTGCCAATAACAAGTCGATGGCTGCCAGCATTTTAAGGTCTTCCCCGACAGAAGTATCGGATATTAATCTCATAGCTACAGCGGTAATTTTTATGATCAAAAGCACAATAGGCAGGGTCAATGGTAGAGACATTACAGACATAAGTACCCCCTGATTACCTTCAGATTGGGAGGAAACAGAGGCTATAAAAGTAAAAATAACAGCCAGGCCCAAATTGCCCAACAAAGCTCCTCCCCAAAAGAGACCATAATCACGAATACTTGTTTTGAAAAAAAAACTAAATCCCAGGTAGACCAGCAGAAAGAGCAGGATAATAAAGAAAAAATTATAAATGAGCTTTCCCACAATTACCTCTTTGGGATCGAACAAGGTGTAAAAATACAACCTGGATTCCGCGCCATCCTGAACAAAACTTTTGGCTATGGCATTGATGCCACAAAAAAGTAAGGTGGTCCATAACATCACATTCCATTCCAGTCCTTTGAGGACATTGAAGGACTTGTAAATTAGGAAGACCAAAACCCCACAAAAAAGAAGAATGCCGTAGAGGGCGTTTTTCCGACGCAGTTCCAGCTTACTTTCTTTGGCAATGATAGCGCTAATGCGGCCTACATTCATACAACTTTATTTTACCTCATCTACATCGTAAACAAGGTAATTGGTTTCCCCCTGCCATGGAAAGGCATCCACCACTTCTTTGAAATGTAATCTGATGCTTTTTCCTTCAAGGTTTTGTAGTTCGGTGTAGGTTGAGGCATTGACCACAGAAAACTCCCAGATGCTTTGTTTGTTCATCATCGTTGCACCTGCCAGCTGAATCTGACCTTCATAAGTCTTAAATAACTTTCCTTTTCTGGAAATTTTAAAGAGCATACCCGTTCTGCTGCCTTCACTGAGGGTGTAGGTTCTGTAAAAATAGTAAGTCACCCCACACAAAAGAGCGGTAATAAATAAGATCCAAAGGGTTTTTTTGAATACTTTTTTTGCTTTCGTTTTTGTTTCTTCGATATTCATTGTTTGTTCTTGTTTATTCTACAACCCGGAATTTAACAGGTTGACCATCCATATTCATTACGTTATTAGAACGTGTTTTAATTTTTAATTCTTCAAAAACAAGGTAGCTGTCTACCGGAAGGTTGGTAATTATGCCTTGCAATTGTGCCGGCAAATCGGGAGACCTCAGGTTAATAAAAAATGGGGTGGGTTTTCCTGGTTCAATGATACTTAACTTGCAGGTATAAAACTCCAGTCCCGGAATTTTGTCCATCAATGCCGGAAAAACAACCTCAAAACTTTTAAGTTTGGAAAGATCGGCTCTTGCAATATTAATGCCTGAGACCCCTTTAAATACAATATTGGGCATTTCAGGATTTGTAACTCTTGCGGTCATGATGTCAACCGGCAGGTTTTTGTAATAAAGTTTGATCTTCACTTCTTCTTCCGGAGCCAGAAACCTGATCTGATAGCTGGTATCTGCCATTTTGATGATGGTGGCTCCTTTGGCTTTCAACTGAAGAAGGGCCGGGTCGGCGCTGTTGAGTTTGATTTCGATTGGGTAATCAAGTTGGCTGTAAAGTGTAATAACAGAATCTTTACCTGCCCAACTAAAAGCAGGCAGATGCTGGCCAAACATATTGCTCAGCGAGAAAAAGTAAAGGAAAAAAACAAAA
Organism: uncultured Bacteroidota bacterium; assembly: GCA_937872515.1. Classification (GTDB taxonomy): domain Bacteria; phylum Bacteroidota; class Bacteroidia; order Chitinophagales; family Saprospiraceae; genus JADKBO01. The sequence goes on along the minus strand of CALMSX010000115.1, from coordinate 12,263 downwards.
AGAATTTTCAATCCAGCCTGATTTACAGCATTAAAACGAAAAACGTGGTTAATTAGTTTCAATTTCATTCTTCTTCCCAAAAGTCAGCCAGGTTGAAAGAATCTATTTTAAAATCATCCAGGTCTCTTCGTTCTCTCTTTGTGGGTCTGCCAAGTCCTTTTTCCCTGAATTCTGTGCCCGTTTTGCCCACAAACCAGTTTTTGTACTTGTTCAGTTCTTCCTCCGGAGTGAGATTAAGGTAACACGGCAGGGCTAAAACTGCAGAAACCCTGGTTTTAATGATTTTTTCAACCTTAAACGTAAATGTAAAGCCCTTTCTTTTGAGTTCAATATGGTCACCGACTGCAATGTTAGTGGCTGCCTTTGCAAGTACCTGGTTGATCCTGATTTTACCAGATTTACAAGCATCCGCTGCCAAGGTACGAGATTTGTATAATCGAACGGACCAAAGCCATTTATCCACCCTTACTTTGTCAGACATGATAATTATTTAGCAGGCAGGGTTGGTAAAACCAGGGGTAGTTTTTCTAAGGCTTCAACAACGGCTTTTGCTACAAAGTAATTTCTATACCATCTTTGATCAGAAGGCACGATGTGCCAGGGAACCACCGATTCATTAATGGCGTATTCATAACACTCCATATATTGAGGCCAGAATTTTCTTTCCTCCCAATCGGCATCATTGTGTTTCCACTGTTTTTCAGGAAGATCGATGCGTTCCTGCAATTTTTCCAGTTGCTTTTTTTCAGAGATATGCAGGTAAAATTTCAGGACTGACGTGTCGTTGTCATCGATCAATAACTCTTCAAAGGCATTTATGGCCTTCATCCTTTTGGCCACCCTATCTTCGTCGATCCATTTGTGCACTCTTTGAATCAAAATGTCTTCATAGTGTGACCTTACAAAAATCATCATATTTCCTTTGCGAGGGGCAATTTTATGGCATCTCCATAAAAAGTCATGGGCAAATTCTTCTTCATTGGGCTTTTTAAAAGCAAAGGTGTCAATACCTGATGGGTTACAGTCAGAAAATACATTTTTAACAACCCCATCTTTGCCGCTTGCATCCATGCCTTGTAAAATAATCAAAAGGCTGTATTTTTTCTGAGCATACATAATGTGTTGCAATTCACCGATGCGTTTGGCCAGTTTTTCTACTTCCTTTTTTATTTTTTCCTTTTCTTTCTTTTTTGGTGCGTCGGTATCAATAGATGATAGATGAATCATTGTTCCTTTGGATTTTGATGTTGAATGGTTTGATGGATGGTTTCTTCAATTTCTCTCAACCTGCTGGCACAAAACTGCCTCAATTCATTGGCTCTGTTGAGATACTGACTCAGGCTTTCGATATTGATGTCTGCTTCCTGGAGTTTGGTTACAATGTCGCGCAGTTCTGCAAAGGCATTGTCATAATCTAGTTTTTTAGCCATGTTCTGAAATTAAGATTCTTCGTTGTAATAGAGGATGTAATATTTTTTGCCCAATTCATCTTCCCCTTTCATGATTTTAGAGCTATCGCCATGCACATAAATATGGAAGTTTTTATCCAGTTTTATCACGGATCGAAATACCTTAGATTGTTTGTTAAGTGCTTCGGATGATGGTTCAAATGAATCGGCAAGTGGGCGTTGATTTTTTTCTGCCCATTTTTGTTTGTAGTCATCAAATGCTTCAATGACGGCATTGTCCCTGAATACTTCCTGTTTGTATTCTCTTTCTTCAAATTTGTCATTCTGGGTGAAATAATCTAAGGAACGTTCCAGAATTTCAGCCCCCTGTTTTTTATCAAGCACCTGCTCCAGGGGCTTTCTCTGCTTTAAAAACTGAGAGGTCATTTTGATATAATCTGTTGTATAACTGTACTCGTTGCCCAGGGGACTGAGTTGTAAATAATCCTTGTACCAAAAACCTTCTTCCTTGACGCCTCCTGATTCGTACACCAATACCCTGCCTCCATTGGTTTCATCGCCGGGTAAAATCAGGCAGGCTTTATCCGGTTTGGCGATAATGTATCCTTTATCGGTCGGAATAGTGAAACAGGTGTCGCTTTTCTGGATTTTATAAAATCGGGGAGCTGTGTACATTACAATCAAAGCCATTGCATCCAAAAGTTCATCATCAACAAGGATATCAGACATGTGAACCTGTAAAAAAAAGGCTTCTCCATTGATATCTTCCGAAAGGTTATGTCCTAATTTTCTAGAAAGTTGAATACTTTCCTCAAAAAGAAGGTCTGGTGTTTCAAAAACCTTTTGGGAGGCAGAAAATACAGGACCCAGGGTGCCCAATTGATGAAAAAGGGGCTCTTTATACATAGCAGTGATGTGTTCGAGTAAAGTTTCACTCTCCTCACCTTCTTCCAGGATAATAGCTTGTGAAGAATAGTCCCAGACGATGTTGTTTTCTTCTTTGGTGCAACGGTGGATGACTACACCGTTGATAATGGCATTTGAGGTATTTATCATGTTGGCTTAAATGGCCAAATTTAAACATTTTATGCGATTTTAGGCCATCCATTCACAAGCTATCTGCAAACTGTGAGAGAAAATAAGATATCAAATCCAAAAAGTCAGAATTCCTTTTATCTTAGCATCCAAATCAAGTAAATTATGCAAAAAGAGATCTTTGGATGGCACAGCCCCGCCCTAAACAAACACATGGAGATAGTCAGTTATGGTCACTATGGGTTTGCTTTGTTGCTTCTGCCTACTGCAGCGGCAGATTACCTTGAATATGAGCGTTTTCTGTTAATAGATGCCCTAAAACCTCAAATTTTGGCAGGAAAAGTAAAGGTGTTTTCCATCAATAGCATAAATTCTGAGAGTTGGTTAAACAGCAAGATGTGGCCAAGGCACAAAGCAATGAGGCATGTACAATTTAATGAATATGTATTCGAAGAAGTAGTGCCGCACATCAAAAGAATGACCAGTGATGACACCCCAATCATTGTATCAGGGGCTAGTTTTGGGGCATTGCATTCAATGAATTTATTTCTCAAAAGACCAGACCTCATCAATGGTGTTATAGCTATGAGTGGGGTGTATAATTTGCACGAATATACCAAGGGATATACGGATGACGATGTCTATTTTAACAGTCCTATGTCCTACCTCCCGGATTTAGACAACGAATGGTTTTTGTCCAGGATCCGCAAAGGGAAAATCCACATCCTTTCGGGTCAGGGCGACTATGAGGCACCGGAGGCTTCCCGGGCCATGTCAGCCTTATTAAACAGTAAGTCCATCCCACATGATCTGGACATATGGGGCTACGATATGAAACACGATTGGCCTACCTGGAGGTCTATGCTTCCTTATGTAATTAGCTCCAAATTCTGATTGCTTATTGTCAGAATTACAATAAGTTAGAAAGTTTTTGGTCTGATTTTTGGACATCAGATTAACAGGGGAAAAGTGTATCTTTACCCTACCTTAATCAAATGTTCATTTCATGAAAAAAATCGTGACCCTTGATGAGTTTATCATCAATTCGCAGACTACTTACAGCGATTCAACAGGGCAATTGACCCGACTTTTGCGGGATCTTGGCATAGCGGCAAAAATAATCAACAGGGAAGTCAACCTGGCCGGACTGGTAAACATCATAGGTGTAGCCAATGTCGAAAACACCTCCGGTGATGAGGTAAAAAAATTGGACATCTTTGCTAATGAAAGAATGATGGAATGTCTAACCATGAGTGGCGAGGTATGTGGAATTGCATCGGAAGAATTGGATGATTTTGTAAAAGTACCCAAAATCCAGGGCAAGGAGTCCCATTATGTGGTCATTATTGACCCATTAGATGGTTCATCCAATATCGACGTCAATGTAAGTGTAGGTACCATTTTTAGCATATTCAGACGTAAGTCGCCTGCCAACGGTGATTGTAACATAGGTGATTTTTTACAAAAAGGCACAGAGTTGGTAGCAGCGGGTTATGTTCTTTATGGTACCTCCACCATATTGGTTTATACTACCGGTGAAGGCGTCAATGGCTTTACCTTAGACCCAAGTATTGGCGAGTTTTGTTTGTCGCACCCCAATATTAAAATACCGGAAAGAGGAAATTATTACTCAGTGAATCAAGGTTATTATTTAAAATTTGACCTTGAAATGAGGAGATACATTGACCATTGCTCAGATCTGAATCTAGGGCTGAGATACATTGGCAGTATGGTTTCAGACATACATCGCATTATGTTTCATGGGGGAATCTTTTTATATCCCAGTACACGGAAATATCCAAAGGGTAAGCTGAGGTTGCTGTATGAATGTGCCCCAATATCGATGATCGTAGAACAGGCCGGAGGTTCATCAATGGATGGCAATCTTACCCGTATTCTGGAATTAGAACCCGGTGATCTTCATGAAAGATGTACCGTAGTGATGGGTAGTCCTGCCATGGTTAAGGAGATGAAAGAATTTATTGAAAAATACAGTGCCCCGAAGTAGTTTTTATGAGGATCTCCATTCTCTTTTTTGTCATCTGCCATTTGTGTGCCTGTCAAAAAAAACTGGATTCCATCTTGGATCTAAATGAAGGAGAACTAAAGCGATGGACAAGGGAAAAAAAAGAATATGAAATCCAGATAAGGTTTACCAGAATAAAAAAGAGGCCCGGAAAACCTATCAAATTTGATACTTATACCTACAACGAAAACGAGAAAGAGTATTACTATCCGGCGAGCACTATCAAAATGCCGGTTGCCATAGCAGCCTTGCAAAAGCTCAATGAAGTTAATGCCACAAACAAGCAGCACATAACCGTGGAGACGCCCATGAGATTTAAAGCTCATGGGCCTCCTCACACGGATTTTATGTTTGACTCTCTTGCCGGATCCCCACCCAATGTGAAAAATTTTGTTGAGGAGATCTTTAGCATTTCAGACAATAATGCTGCCAATCGATTATTTGAATGGCTGGGACCGAGGTACATTAATAGTGTGATGTACTCAACCGGGGCCTTTACCCGGTCAAGGATTTTACATAGAGTTGGAGTGACTGGTTATAAAGACAGTGATCACATCTATCTGGGTAACGTCAGTTTTTTAGACAGCAACGGCCAAACGCTTTTGGAAGTGCCTGAAAGGATGGAGCAAGTTTCGAAGTACACCCATCTGAATAACGAAAAAAAAGGTATAGGCTTTATTAATGAAAAAGATAGCCTTGTTCATGCTCCATTTGATTTTAGTAAAAAAAATTATATTTCCATCAGCGATCTGGAAGGCATTTTAAAAAGAATTGTATTTCCGGAAGCCTTTGCCCCAGAACAACAATTTAAGCTTACAAAAGCAGACTATCAACTGCTTAGGCAGGCCATGGAACAACCTCCCCGTTATTATGACTACCTGAAAAATGATACCAGCTACTACGACAGTTATGTAAAATTCTTTTTTGGAGGAGGGAAAAAGGAGATGTTGCCCCCACATTTGCACCTCCTCAATAAAGTGGGATGGGCGTATGGCTACCTCACAGATTGCAGTTACATTTGGGATGAAAAGCTGGGGGTAGAATATTTCTTAACGGCAACCATCAAAGTAAATGCAGACGGGATATTTAACGACGGAGTATACGAATATGACTCCATCGGCTTACCCTTTTTTAAAACCCTCGGTAAATGTGTCTATGAAAGTGAAGTAAAAAGGGTGAGCAAGACAAAATAAGTGAAATGCCGGAAGAAAGAAAATATTATCTTTGAGAGCATAAATAGATCATCTATGAAAAATTCAAGTCGAAGACGGAGCTGCCTAAAAAATCTTACAAAGTCCTATTTGGTATTTTTTTCTTTCTTTTTACTGTCAAATCTTGTAAAGACAGAATTAGCAGCACAGTCTATAGATGACACAACCATTCAATGGGTGATGTACCTGGAACCGAAAGATACAATTGCCTACAAGGTAAACCAGCAAAAGCTGAAGATTTCCGGGACTGACACTACTGTTTCAAAAAATTTCTCTTACGATCTTACCCTGATTGTACTAGACACAACAGGATCAAAATTTAAGATAAGTGCCACGTATCATAATTTTGTTTCCACACAGGTAGATGAAATTACAAAACAACTTTTAAGTATTAGTGAGGGTATGAAGGTTGTTTATGAAGCAGATGGTTTTGGCGGATTTGTTGAGATCATCAACGCTGATGAGTTGATACCCCAAATAAAAAGAGCCTATGATCAGGCTATTAAAAAGATGGGTCTAAACAAAGAGATCGTAAAAGGATTGGAACCCATTATGCAACGATATGCTACCAAAGAAGGGCTTGAAGGAGGAGGAGTAGATGAACTCCATTACCTGCACGGTGGGATTGGGTATCAATATGTGCTTGGAAAAGAATATTATGAAGATGTACAAGTGGCAAATAACCTGGGAGGTAAGCCATTTGATGGCACAAGGACCATGAAATTACTGGAGATTGATAGCACCGAAAGGACGGCTATGCTTAAAATAATTACAGACATTGATGGAGAACAATTAAAAGAGGCATCCATTAACCTCGTTAGATCCCTGTTGCCGGCCGACAAACAAAAAGACTTTAAAGCCGAAGATGTGCCTGCCATGTTCATACAGCATAGGTTGGTCAATTTTTTTGATTATGACTATGGGTGGAATCTGTATTCGTATAACATTAAAGAAGTAGAAGCCGGAGGGGTAATTACGCAGGAAATTACTGAAATAGCTGTGAAGTAATCCTGTCTAGGTAACTTCTGTTACTTTAAGGCTTGGGAAGGCACTTACCTTTGTAGGATGACAAATACAAATTCTACCAAAATCTGGGATGATCCCAAATTTTTGATCATCATGTGTCTGACATTGGGACTGGCACCATTTGTTCCTGAACCTCATATATGGGGAAAGGTAAGATGGATCATGGGTGGGGCCAAAGGCATGCAGGCCATGGATTATTTTGACTTTGTAATGCACGGGACACCCTGGTTTTTGTTGATTCGATATGGTGTCATGATTGTTTTCCAAAAATTGAGAAAAAAACCAACCGTAGGTCAGGAACAGGTTTAGTTTTTCTTACTCTTTTTCCCAGCCTATCGGTTTTCGCGACAAGTAATAAGTACCTGCCAGGCCTACCAAAACAAAGCCCATTGAGATGTATTGGGCTTGAGACCAGTTTAAGCCTAAGAAATCGTATCTTTCATTTACCCTTATCTGTTCGATAAAGAAACGTTCAATGCCGTTAAAAATCATGTAAATGAAAAAGAGCATGCCGGCGATTTTTATGCGATTGCGCAAGAAATAAAGAATGCCAAAGCCAATTAAAGAAATTACCGTCTCATAAATAGGTGTTGGATACACTGCCGGTTCGAGTTGATGGCAATATCTCATGCCACAGATCATCTGACACCTCTCTTCAATGGTTCCTTTTGCGGATGAAATCAGATCAGCATTACAACCTGCTACTGTAATCCCGTCATTTGATACATTGTTTGGGTAATGATAAGACCACAACCAATCCGGTAAAAACCACCAGGAAGGTTGAGCAGCGGCGACAATTCCCCAGTCACCATCGCCTGAAATCTGGCATCCAATCCTGCCGATGGCATAGCCTAATAGGATGCCCATACCTGCGATGTCCATCATATAAACGGGTTTGATCCCATTTTTTTTCACATAAAAATAAACAGAAATAAAGGCTAGAATAAGTCCTCCATAAACAGTAAGTCCACTGCCGGAAAATAACTGGCCGAGTGGATCTCTGAAAAAATCGTCCATATTTTCAAATATAGAAAACAACCTGGCCCCTACTACCCCACTCAATGCTGCGATCAGAATAATGTCCATCGTTTTGGTATGGGGATAGATGGTGAGAATTGCCGGTTCCTTTTCCAGATCCCTTTTCTGTTCTGTCACATAGAGGAAGGCTCCATAAACCAAGCCCAAGAGGAGGCCGATGGCCCAGGTACCTTTGGCAGAAAATAAGACGGAGGCAGGATCTCCTTTAAAATCAGCAAAGTGATTGTATATGTAGGGAAATTTAGCGCCCATCACTACCACGACAAGGGCATTCAGCGCCAATTCCTGCAGGGGTATTCTTTTTTTCAACGGATTTTCCCTTTCGAAAGGTTGGATCAGTCCCAGGCCTTCCAAACGCTGTAATTCACTCTTAAGCAGCCAGGCACAGGCCAAGAAGGCCAAACCCAGCATCAGGCCAAAACTTTTAAACACTGAGGTCCAGTTGTCTACCGGAGTGCCAAAAACATCGTTGAAAAAATAAGACAAATCTGGATACATGATATTTCAGTTGTTGGGGCAAAGATAGCCGTTTTTGATCACAACCAAAAAAAGGAGACCAAGCCGAAGAACATTAAGAAAACGGTAACTAAAGCATAATTAAACCTAAGAAGAAAATCTCCATCCAATAGACAAAATACACAACATGAAAACGACCCTTCAATTAGTTTTTACCGCTGCTACGCTGTTTTTTATTTCATTTATGCCCAATCAGGTTATGGCCCAACATCGGGGTGGCGGCATTCCTGATCTTTCTGAAGAGCAACGCCTTGAGATGCGTAAACTCAAAGACGACCATTTTTTGGAACGCAATAGAATGAACGATCGAATGCGCAATGACCGAATGGAAATGCGCAAAAAGTATGACCAGAGGCTAAGGTCTATTTTGACCGAAAAACAGTACTATGCTTTCAAACAAAAAGCCAAAAACAAAGGCATGAAAAGACAAGGTCAGGTTCGCAATGGACAAGGCCGCAAAGGACAAGGCCATAGAGGCGGTCGCCAGGGACGAGGCCAAAGATCTTTTTAAACAAATCTTTTATCCCAGGATAGAAATGATCTGTGCTGCCAGTTCACCTCCTACTTTTTCCTGAGCTTCAGAAGTTGAAGCTCCTGTGTGTGGAGTTAGAGAAATTTTTGGATGGCTCAACAGGTCTTTTCTTGGGTTGGGCTCACCTACAAAGACGTCCAGCCCTGCACCTCCCAGATGACCGCTATTTAATGCAGTTAACAAGGCGTCTTCGTCAATCACACCGCCACGGGCAGCGTTGATTACGAAGGCTCCTTTTTTCATTTTTGAGAATTCCTCCTGGCCTAAAATGGGTTTGGTAACACCCGGTACGTGTAGGGTAATAAAATCACTGGAAGAGAGTACTTCATCCAATGAAGATTTATTAATAGTAACCGGCATGTTGTGCTGGGCGTTTCCTATCTGGATGGTCACGTGTTCCACATATGGGTCAAAGGAGATGACATTCATTCCTGAACCGATAGCGATTTTGGCAGCTTCCTGGCCAATTCTACCCATGCCAATGAGCCCAAGGGTTTTGCCTTCCAATTCGATACCGGCTGCAAACTGCTTTTTCAGATCATTAAATTTGGTGTCACCTGCAACTGGCATCTCCCTGTTTGAAGTATTGATGAATCGTGCCAGGGCATAGATATGGGCAAAAGCAAGTTCTGCTACAGAACGAGAAGAGGCTGCAGGGGTATTAACCACAGCAATGCCTTTTGATTTTGCGTATTCAACATCGATATTATCAAGTCCAACACCACCACGACCAATGACTTTTAAATTGGGGGCAGCGTCGATTTGTTCTTGTCTCACCATAGTGGCGCTTCTCACACAGATAGCATCGTATTCATTTAGTCTATTAACCAGCTCCTCTTGCGGAATTTTGGTCATATCTACAATGTACCCTGCATTTTCCAGCATTACTTTGCCTGACGTTTCAATACCGTCATTTACCAATATTTTTCTCATAATTAACCTGATTTTTTAAAATAATAGTACAAAATTAGGTCAAAGAAGCATCATTTTCCAAATTTTGTTCTGAATGATTTGTTAAGTTTTATTTTAAGGCTTCTTCTACCACTTGTCCAATACTGCCGCTTGGAACCTGGATTTTGAGCAAGGCAGCCAAAGTTGGAGCGAAGTCGGCCATTGAGCGCTTTTTATAACCTGTACCCTGTTTTATGCCCCAGCCATACCAAACCATGGGTATATGGCTGTCATAATTGTACCACATGCCATGGGTAGTTCCGGTGAGCCAGCCATCGATCCAAGCCGATTCCAGGATTACCTGGATGTGACCACTCAGAGTTGGGTTATAACCATTCACAAGCATTTCTTTGACGTGTGCGGGCAAAGCTACAATACCAAGGTCTTTGAGAGAGAATGAAGTGTGGATGCCATCTGCATCATTTAACTCATGGATGATGAATTTTTCAATTGTGGATTGATCAAAACCAGCTTCGGTTATAGCATCTGTATCCAGGTACAGCTGATAATTTTGCTCTGAAAGGATGGCGTCTTTGATGCCAAATTGGGTCAATATTTTTTCGTTCAAGTCGATGACGGCGCGGGTACTGTTCCATTGACCCGATGGAATTTGGTTTTCGATGAGGAAGCCAGGGACATGGGCTACGCCGTGATCGGCAGTTAAAAATACGGTATAGTTGCCCGCTCCTACTGTTTTATCTGCATATAATAATAAGCTCTCCAGCTCTTTGTCAAGTCTGAGATAGGTGTCTTCTGCCTCTACGGAATTGGGACCAAATTGGTGGCCAACATAATCCGGGGATGAAAAACTAAGTGCCAGGAAGTCGGTGACTTCGTCCTTTCCCATGGCATAGTTTTCAAGGGCCAATTTGGCAACTTCGGCTGTCATGGTATTGCCCCAGGGGGTAGCTGCCATCAGGCTATTGCCTTTTTTGCCGAGGGTGTCGAGTTTATAAGGGAGTGAAGTAGAGTAATAGCCCTTGTATTTACCTTCATAGATTTTTTCATCGCTGGTGCTTTGGGTATAAGTTTCTTTGGGATACAGGGTTGTCCAGTTTTGCTGAAAGAGCCTATCTACCGGTTTGTCATCGTTGTATTTTACCAGCCATCCGGGTAAGGTTTCCATATAATGAGTACTGCTGATCCATCTGCCAGTGGAGGAATCGAACCAAAAAGCAGCATCGGCAGTGTGGCCCGCAGGAAAGATGGCGCCTCGGTCTTTGATACAAACGCCTACGACCTTGCTGCGAAAGTTGGTGGCGAGTTTGAGTTCGTCGCAGATGGAAGTGACCTTCATATTGGCAGGACTCATATTGCCATTGCTTTTGTGGTCTGTGCCAAGGGGTTTTACGAGGGTGTCTTCAGAACAATAGACCACCCTGCGGTCTTTGAGGTTGTACCAATTGTTGCCTGCAACGCCATGGATAGCGGGGACAGAACCCGTGTAAACACATGTGTGCCCGGCTGCCGTTACGGTTGGGGCGTAGGGAATATAAGTTTGCTCTGCGTTGAAACCTTCGTTTAATAGTCTTTTAAACCCTCCTTTACTATATCGGTCGTAGTATCGGTAGAGGAAGTCCCAACGCATTTGATCCACCACGATGCCGATGACAAGTTTGGGACGGGGGAGATTTTCCTGTTTTTCTGCTTTTTTTTGTGAAGTAGTGATAAAAGGGAAAAAAAGTATAAACAGTAGACCATAGATGAGCCGGAGCATAGTGAGAATTTTTATCAAAAATAGGTGATTTAGGCGTTAGATGGGTTAAATTAAGGTTAATAAAATGCCAGGGGCTTGACAATAGCAGTGTGGCGGAATAACTTTGAAAAGTATTTTTTCGGGGCAAATGAAGAAGATAAAATAGCCCTGACCGAACAATATTATTTTTTAACCCAAACAATTATGGAAATGGCAAATACCTATACCCAAATGTATGTGCATATACTTTTTGCAGTGAGTAAAAAGGAATGTTTAATCAAAGCAGAGTGGAAAGAAGAAATGCAGCGTTATATGGCGGGCATCATCAGAAACAAAGGCCATCGGTTGGTGGCGATCAAGGCAATGCCGGATCATGTACATCTTTTGGTCAATTTTCATACCACGCAAAGTATATCGGATCTGGTAAAAGATATCAAGGGGAGCACCAGTAAGTGGATCAATGACCAAGGTTTTATCGAGAGTCGGGTTTCTTGGCAGTCGGGTTATGGGGCTTTTTCCTGTGATGCGAGTAAGCCGGAAGATGAGATAAAATATATTGAAAACCAGGAGGAGTATCATCGGGATAAGACGGTGAGGGAGGAATATATTGAGATTCTTAAAAGGGAAGCGGTTGAATATGAAGAGGCTTATCTTTTTGAGGATGTGGTGTGAGAAAAGAGTTTTATTTGGTCCCTAAAGGACCTAACACTGGGTTCGACTGTACAGAGGTTGTAAAATGGGATTGCTTCGCAATCTGGCTGGTCCTTACAGGACATTGGTTGGAGTCATCAGGAAGAGTTTGTGCGTGAGCCCCTGCGGGGCA
>CALMSX010000114.1 GCA_937872515.1 uncultured Bacteroidota bacterium | reverse complement strand
CGGTAGTTATTGTCCACATGGCAGGTGCTGCACCGACTGTTGTGGTCACGGTCAAGCACAAAGTAGGCAGTGTGGTCAAAGGTGGCAGGAAGCCATTGGTTGGTGCTGTGGCACTTACTACATTCTTCCTTAAGTGACCGGTGCATATCATCGTCCGGACCACGGTGACAGCTGGCGCACTTATTTCGGATCGATGGTTCTACCAGGTCGTGGTTAAAACCGGAGGTAAGCTTCCAGGTGCTGGTAGTGTGGCCCCCAACCGTATGGGTGAAGATAGCAAGGAGATTGCGATGCTTTATCTATACAAAGAGAATGAAAAGGCAAATTAGAGTATATGCGTGAATCGGAGCTTAGCCTTCTGGATTGTCATGAACTTTGATTTTGCCGGCTTCATTTTAATTGATTAAATATTTAAATTCAATCAGTTTAGATTTTTCAATTTCATCTACAAATGCTACTCCCAATTCTTGACCCCATTTCCGATCATGAACCCCTACAAAAATTTTATCTTTTATCCCAAGTTCAAGTAGTGCATTGTTCATTAAATTGATTATTTCAGGGTCTATCCATCCATTGTAAGTCAAAAGTTCAAATTTGAAAATCTTATCATTCAAACGAATGGTAATTTTCCTGTCCTCAAGCCCCACCTCTTCTCCTCGAAATTCTTGAAGTTTCAATCGATTATCTGAGGTATAAATAAAATACTTTAAAATCATACTCTCATAATCATTTACACTATCTGCACTTTCCTGGTCTCCGTAATACCAGTTTTTTGAATTTACAATTTCATCTATTTTTAAAACTCTTATGCCGGCGTCAGGATCAAGAATGGAATTAAATTTATCTGTTATTAAGTCAGGCTGATAGTTTTTAGAAAAATTTCCACTATATCCATATATTTTTCCGTCTTCCAAATAGAATAGTCCAGTATCTTTCTCAACTGAATCATAAGACCAGGCAAAACAAAGAGCTTTAACATTTATCATATTTGTTATAAATCTTGATAAATTCAATATTGTTTCCTCACTTTTTAAAATAACGAAATTAAAATCGTACTTCCAATCATTGATGAGATGTTTGCAATTGATTTCGACTTCCTCACTTTGCCCCTTATTATAAACATTTTGCTCATAATAGTTTATTAAGTCTTGCGGAAAATTAATCCCAACTTCTTGTTCAATTTTACTATATGGAATTATCATTGTCATTCTTTGTTTTTAGCTGGCGATAAAGGTTTTGGCTCTTGGTGCAATGGGGGACCTGCCTGCAGGCAAGGCAGGGCTCGGACCTGTCTCTCCCGAATTGGGGAGAGCACTTCACGGTCGATCAAGCACAAATGTTGATAGAAGCACTGCACTTGGTTTAACCACGTCAACCCCCATTGCGGCAAACGGCTGTTGGCGGTTCGTGCTTTTTTTCTTTCGTTGATTAAGTCAAGGAACATTGGAATTTAATGTCTAACTCGTCAATAAATTGAAAGTCGTTTATCCATCTAATTCCCATATTGTCACAAACGTTGGGTATTTTTATTTTATTTGAGTTTAAAGCTGTCACCTTTTCTTCTTTGGTAACTATAGTCGCATTTTCATGTAAAGCATGAGCAATAACCCAAGGGTCAGCTCGTGAACGAGCCTTTGTATTGTCAACTAACAGCGGATAATTTTCTAAAATTTTACGAATGTGTACTGTTACAGGTTCGCTAATTTTATTGATTGGAATTTTGCTTCCTTTCAACCATTTTGAGAGGTCATCGTCTGTCCGAATAATTTCTTCGTAAACTAGTTCAGGAATAAAAATCTTTCCAATTTTGCCGAGTTCGGTTAGGATTTCCCAATAATCAGCGCAGAATTTTGGGTTGTAATATTTTTGCCACGCTTGGATTAACACATTGGCATCCAAACAATATTTGTTTGCCTTTGTACTCATCTAAATAATTGTGATTCGAGTTTGGAAAATTTGTTTACTTGAACATTTAACAGATTACTAGCCAATGTCGGCTCAATAAAGCCGCCACGAAATGCATCTAAAACCGTTTGAGTAAAAAGCCTACTGTTCCTATTTAGTTGTAGTAAAAAGTAATTCGGACCGCCTGGTTTTTCCTTTTCTTTATGTTTGTCTTTTTTTTCTGCTTCTTTTTTTAAATACTCCGCATAATCAATGTCAGCTTGCTTTTTTAACTTCTGATAAGTTGGAGTAGAAATGATATTAAGATTCAATGCACGAACTAAGAGAGCGGATGAACTTACTCCTAATTGTTTTGCAACCTTAAAAACATCTTTAGAAGTTTGAAATGAAGCTGATTCAAAACTCAAAACAATTTCTTTCGGCATTAAAGCATTCGCTGCAACTTCATTGCAGAATAATTCTACTGGATGAAACTTGTCTTTATGTTTTATGTCGGGTTCAACTCCATTTGAGATTCCTGTTTCTGCTATCCAAATGTGAGCTAACTCGTGAACAAGTGTAAACAATTGTGGAGCATTCCAATCGTCCGAGTTTACAAAAACAAATGGTGCAAGTGGGTCGGCAATTGCAAAACCTTGTAATTCTTCCGAATCTAGTTTAAGTCTGGAGTGAATAAAACTAGTTCTTGAAACAAAAATGCCATTCGTTTCTGATGCATCAATCCATTCTTTAATTGGGTTTTCTGTCTTGTAGGATGCCGGATTTATTTTTAATGTAACTAGAATGTCTTTTGCTACAGTTTGAGGATTATCCTTTATTGAATAGCGACCTACAAAAGCTAATTTGTCTTCTTGATTTTCTGAATAAACATCAGCTATCCATGCTTGCTTTTGTTGGATTTCTCTGATGATAAAAATTGAAGATGTTGTCAGATTTTTTGAGCCTGATTTTCTAAAGTCTTGAAGTGGCTGAAAGTCACGAGGAACTTCTGGCAAAAAGAATAAAGCAAAAGGTCTTTTATATGCTTTGGCAAGTGTTTGAGCTTGTCTTATTGTCGGTTGATTTGTCCCTTCTTCCCACTCTTTTAATTTGTCAACCGTTACAGAAATTTTGGCAGCAGCAGTTTCTTCGGTCATTTTTGCCGATTCTCTTGCCCATTTCAGAACATTTGGTGTTATGTATGCTTTGTCTGCCATTTAGGGCTCAAAAATACAAAATTTAAGGTCGGTTTTGTTAAAATAATAATGTTAGGTCGGTAGCTATCTGTCTTTAAACATTGGGTATAACGGTTAGGGGCTTGCCAAAGTTGCTGATATCAGCACTTTACTTTCAACTTGCAACAAAAGTCAAATGTATACAACCAAGCCAAAATCACAACAAGCTCGGCAATTTTGGCAAACCACTGTTATGTGTTTGTGCATCAAGGTTATGACATTACCAAATTACGATCTCAGAGTACTCAAGATTTTTATAATCGTCAAAGTCGCGTAGTTTACTGAGTTTAAAGGTCAAGGGGTCAAGTGTCCAAATAGCTGGCTTTTCACTCCAAGGATCGACTAAAACTTCTATACAACTAGAATTAGCCATTCTTACCGAATGAATCCATTGCAATTCTTTAATATCAATTTTCTTAATCTTGGTTTTCGTCCAAATGGTAAGATGTTCTCCTGCGACAATTGCCCATTGGTTATTCACATCAATTAGCCCGCAAGTCGGATTGCCATAGAAATCGTCCTCCATGAGAAATTCACCAGTCTCCTTAAGAACGAGATATACATATTCTTGCTCAGTTTCTAGTCTGAGTTTGTCGGTTTCAAAAAGTATATTCATGTCTGTTAAGCAAATTAAGCATGACACATAACTTGTTTATTCCCACACCTCCCCTTTAGCCGTAACGTGGATGATTTTCATAAACAATTGATTATCAAAAATCATTACTTCCACTAAACGTTTATACTCATTTATTACACACTTGAAAACCTGTGCTTTTAATCGTTTCCAACCACTTAATATATGCCTAAATCCAAGATAGAAATCAATGGGCTAATCGAAGGTATAATCGCTGTCATCCAGTTTGCCGGGGGTGTTTTTTTCATGCAAAGTACTTATAATTACTGTAAAAATAAACATATACTATCTTCAGATAGCTCGTTGGTGAAGATATTGGGGATAATACAACAATTTTAAATTGGGTAAGAGGGGTGGTAAATTTCAGACAACAGTTGAAATAATGCATAACCATTTAGATCAGATACCCAACAATGCTTTCAATCGAAGCTGAATAGCTTGTACGGTTTTGTCGTTGAGGCTTTCAATAAATTTAATGTTTCTTTTCATCCAATCATGGGATCTGGGATGATTGGATAATACGACCCCTTCCACCTGACAGGTAGCCGGTAGCCCAACTTCTGTATTGTAACCTTTGATTTTGGTAGTGACCGGTACCGAGATACATAGGCCAAACTGATTATATGCCTTGGGTGTAATCACTACTACTGGTCTTCTACCTTGTTGCTCTTTGCCAAGGGTATGGTCGAGGTCCATCCAAACCAAATCTCCGCAATCGGGTATGTAGGTATTTTTCATATCAGATTTCTTCTTCTAAACCCAATGACACATAGTCCTCCATCTGCTCCCTGACGCCCCGCTGTGTCATACCTTCGGTCAACATTTCAATGGTTATTTCATTATCAACCGGAGTAAGGATGATTTTACCCTTACGCTCTTCAATTTCCAAAAGACTTCCTTCTGCCAGATTTAGTTCTTTTGCCAGATTCATGGGCAGCCTGATTCCATAAGAATTTCCCCATTTTTTAATTTGTGCCTGCATTTTGAAAATGTTTATACAAAGTTTATACATTTTATTGTGAAAATTGCATTTTGTGAGGTGTTTTTTTGCATAGATTTGATGAAAGGGCGCAATTTATTGCTCCCCCTATGTAAATCAGTAAATTACAACACGGTCACTGGAAAGTCAACCTCCACATCGGTCTCTCCCCCGGCATTGGTAATGTCTCCATTTTTTACACCGCTCGCGGTCTTATTGGGCAAATGCCTCAACGTGATACGGAAGGTGCCGCTTCCCGCTTTTACGGTTGTCAGTTCGGTGGTTAATCCTATCGGATTGCCCTTGGCATCTGCATCGGTATAGGCCAGCTCAAAGGCGCCATCCAGACCGGAACTGACAGAAAAGAAAAACTGGTGGTCAACTCCTTCTTCTTCGATTTCGGTGGTGATGTCTTCATCAGGATTGGCAGCTTCATTGAGCAGGGTAAGCTTTCCGGTATAGGTCTTGCCTGCTGCCAGTGTACCTCCGGTAATGACAGGGGCTGTACCTCCGTCTCCATCCGGATCACTAAATACAAGATTAACATTGGCCCCTCCACCTACAGGTGTAAGTTGGTAGGTCACTCGGGTGATCACTTCCTCTTCGTTGATCGGATCGGGATCGTCAGGGTTGCAAGAAAAGATGAAAAAACTCACCAATAATAACCAGGTATACTTTGTAAATTTCATGATGTTGATATTTTTATTAAAAAATAAGTTTTATACTGATTCTGATGTTCCTGCCGGTGTCATCTGCAAAATAACGCAGTCGGTTAAGGTAGTCGCGGTATTTTTGATTCAACAAATTATCCACGGTAAGTTGAACTGCCGTCTTAAATTTCTTTTTTTCATATTTGGCACTGACCGACAATCCCACCAGCATCCATGCAGGAGGGGGTGGTGCATAATCTGTAATACGGGTGTTCTGACCTCCGGCCGCTGTGTACTGTACCTCCAACGCTGTCCTCAGGTCTTTGAGTCCCAGCAGGGGTTCAAATGTTTTGGCCATCTCGGTGCTCAGCCGCAAAGGGGGCATGTAGATGAGTTGGCCACTGCCATCGGTGTAACTGCCGTTCACATAAGCGGCCTTGGTGTTGATCTCCCAGCTGTGTTGGATGCCCTGGTGCCAGAGAAAGTCGAAACCTTTTAATACCACATCATCTTGCCGGTATTCAAAAACCGGAAAAGCCCCCCTGATCGTCAACCTGTTTTCAAGGGTGGGTGCCAGATAGATGTAATCGCGGATGTAATGCCAGTACACCGAGGTGCTGAGCTGACTCTCTTCTCCCGGCTGCCATCGCACATCATTTGACCATTTTAGCGATTGTTCTTTTCCCAGGGCTTCGTTGCCCAACTCCAGAGCAGCCAGTCCCTGGTGCAGTCCGTTGCTGTACAACTCATGGACCTG
>CALMSX010000113.1 GCA_937872515.1 uncultured Bacteroidota bacterium | reverse complement strand
GGCTGCGCCTTATGATGACTGAACGGTTTTGGCAATGCCAAAAAAATTGATTGGCAGATCAATTTAGTGAAGGAACCACGCGCTAACCGCGTGGCATCGACTAAACCTTTTAGGGCACCTTCGGGCAATACGCTGCGCTCAGTGCAATGCGCCTTCGGCTTAATTCAATACGGCTGCGCCTTAGTGCAATACGCGCTGCGCGCTCAATGCAATCCTCGGCTGTGCCTCGGGTAATACGCTGCGCTCAGTGCAATTCAGCTGTATTCTTATATCTGTATTCAGAGCAAAAGCAGACGCGTATCACAAGCATTTCACATAGCACTTTACGCTCAGCGCTAAACGCTTTACGCTAAGCGCTCCGCCCTCTACCACTCCACCGTATCTCCGCTCTTCAGCTTGCCGCCTTTGTCTCCTCCTTTGCCGCCAAACAAATCTCCTTGTACAGGGCTGTGGTCTTGTGGCTCAGCGGGTTGATCGTATGACAGCTCTTCGACCTTCATCATCTTGCCTTCAAACAATTTGTTGCCCAGGGCCTTCCAGCCTTTGACATCGATGAATTCGTCGAGCATAAACTCATACTCTTCTTTCTGTCCACCGTTTTTGTAGGTGATTTTGATCTTTGAGCCGGTATGGGTGGTAGCAAAATACAACTTGGAGGTAATGCCCTCTGGAATGAAGTAAAACTTCTGTGCCAGCGTATTGGTCTCGATCTTAAATCGTTTGACCATGGTCCAGCCTTTTTCGCCCTCGTAATAAATGGCACCGATGACCATGTCTTCGGTGTATTGCGACAACATTTCAATGGCATTGACATCAAACTTACGCGTAAGGTCAAGTTCTGACAATTCGTAAGAACCATCTTTGTACAGGGCAATGAGTTTTTCGCCGGTATCAAAGGCTCCCAGCAGTCGGCCTCGACCATCGGTATTGAGCCTTCCGCTTACGTCGTCGATATAGACCTTCATGGCACCGAGGCTCGACTGACCCACACTCACCTGGGTTACCTTGCGCACCGGATACTTGGTTACAATGTTGCCCTGTGAACTCCTGCCCTTGATGGCAATCTCGGAGAGGTCGTAGTCAAAGACCTTGATCCTGGCCGTTGATGCAGGAGTAAGGGTGATGTTGAGCACCTCCGACTCTCCATTGGGCTGCATGGTAAAATACAGCACCTTTGATCCCTTTGAACCGTCTTTGGTGAGGTCGTATTCTTTGTCGCGCGTAATGCCGGTGACATTGAATCTCTTGGCATAAGTGGTGCCGGTTTTACCATCCACGTATACCAAGTTGTAGGTGGTGCGCTCATCGCCCTTCTTCCATACGGCTACGTGAATGATGTCTTTGCCCACAAACACCTTGTCGGCAATGCGCACTACCTTAAACTTACCGTCGCGGGTAAAGGCAATAACGTCGTCGATGTCGGAGCAATCGCACACAAAGTCATCCTTCTTCATGCCCATGCCCACAAAGCCGTCTTTGTAGTTGACGTAAAGTTTGGCATTGTTGGCCACTACCTGTTGTACCTGGATTTGCTCTATCGAGGTAATTTCTGTTTTTCTTTCTTTGCCCTTGCCATATTTTTCCAACAGCCTCTCAAAATAAGCGATGGCATAGTCGGTCAGGTTTTCCAGATCAAAGGCTACCTGTTTGAGATCTTGCTCCACGCCCTGAATGTACTCATCGGCCTTAAAGGAGTTGTACTTAGAAATCCTTTTGATTCGGATCTCGGTGAGTTTGGTAATGTCTTCTTCTGTGAGTTCCCGCATCAGTCGCAGCCTCTTGTCTGAGGCCTTGGCCTTTTCTGATGGCGTGACCACATATTTGCGCAATCCTGCATCAATGGTCTCTATCACCGACTCCCAGGTCTCACACTCTTCAATGTCGTGGTAGATCCTGTTTTCGATGAAGATTTTTTCAAGTGAGGCAAGGTGCCACTTTTCTTCGAGTTCTGATTTTTTGATATTGAGCTCCCACTCCAACAGTGATTTGGTTTGCTCAGTAGATATTCTCAACAGCTCTGATACACCCAAAAAGCGAGGCTTGTCATCTACAATCACACAGGCATTCGGTGAGATACTAACCTCACATTCTGTAAATGCGTATAGCGCATCGATGGTGATATCAGGCGAAGTGCCGGGTATCAAATCCATCACAATCTCTACATTTTTAGCGGTGTTGTCCACTACTTTTTTAACCTTGATCTGCCCCTTTTCGGTGGCTTTGATGATGCTCTCAATCATAGAGGTGGTGGTCACCCCGTATGGCAGCTGGGTAATCATGAGGGTCGACTTATCTACCTGCTCGATCTTGGCCCTCACCTTTACGCGACCTCCGCGCAAGCCATCGTTGTATTCACTCACGTCGATCATACCCCCGGTCTGGAAGTCGGGATAAATCGTCGCCTTTTTTCCCTGCAGCACCTTGATCGATGCCTTGATCAGCTCAATAAAATTGTGCGGCAGGATCTTTGTGGCCAATCCTACAGCAATACCCTCCACACCCTGGGCCAATACCAATGGAAACTTCATTGGCAGTGTTATCGGCTCTTTTTTTCTTCCATCGTATGAAAGCTGCCAGTGGGTGGTCTGTGCATTAAAAGCCACGTCCAGCGCAAACTTAGTCAACCTCGCTTCTATGTACCTCGGCGCGGCAGCGGAATCTCCGGTGCGTATATCTCCCCAGTTTCCCTGGCAATCTATCAATAGGTCTTTTTGTCCCAAATTCACCAAAGCATCTCCGATCGCTGCATCACCATGCGGGTGAAACTGCATGGTCTGCCCAATGATGTTGGCCACCTTGTGAAACCGACCATCATCCATCTCTTTCATGGCATGCAGGATCCTCCTCTGCACCGGTTTCAAACCATCATTGATGTGTGGCACCGCCCGCTCCAAAATTACATACGAAGCGTAGTCCAAAAAGTATTCCTGGTACATGCCCGTTAGGGTTGCCAGGCCCTCCGGGTCTTTATGCTCTATTTCCGGTTTAAATTTTTCTTTACTCATATACTGTCAAAACCAAGCCGCAAAGATATCATTTTTTTGGTAAATATTAAACAAAACCAAGGGGTAATAGTCGTTGATTGAGAGTGTGTTGTGCAATACGCGCTGCGCGCTCAGGGCAATGCTCGGTGCAAAAGCACCTCGGGCAATACGCGCTGCGCGCTCAGGATGACTGACCGGTTTTGGCTTTGCCAAAAAAATTGATTGGCAAATCAATTTAGTGAAGGAACCACGCGCTAACCGCGTGGCAACGACACAATAATATTTGAGATTGAGGCTGTTTTATTTTAACCCAATTATCAAGTTTTGTCGTTGTCGTGCAAGGGTTTGCACGGTTCATCGTGAGTTAGCAAATTTATAATTTGCGTTAACGAACGATGCTGAGCTTGCCGAAGCATAAATTTTCGAGTGAAATCTTTCACTCGATTTGCTCCATAGTCGCAACCATTCAGTCATGGCTGCGCCTTAGTGCAATTCGTCTAAACGCCTGACTTTAATGGGGCTCACTTACTTAAGTAGCTGGTTAACCGAAAACTTCGTATAGTAGATCCTCCACTCTGGATACAGCTCTCACATCAATGCCCAGGCCTTCTCTTTTTACATTTTTCATGTTGGACTGTGCTATGTAAATGGTGTCAAAGCCAAGGCGGTCTGCTTCCTGAATGCGTTGTTCGATGCGACTCACACCCCTGATTTCTCCGGTGAGGCCGATCTCGGCGGCAAAACATACGTTGCGGCCGATGCCTATGTTGTTAAGCGAGCTTATCAAGGCGGTAAAGATGGCAAGGTCGATGGCGGGGTCTGTTACTCTTATGCCCCCGGCTATGTTGAGAAAAACGTCGTTGTGTCCAATGGGCAGGCCACACCGCTTTTCCAGTACTGCCAAAAGCATGGCGAGTCGACGGAGGTCAAAACCGGTGGCCGATCGTTGAGGTGTACCGTAAACACTGGGTGTTACCAATGCCTGGGTCTCAATCATCAGGGGTCGCATCCCTTCCAACGAGGCAGCGATGACACTGCCACTCAGGGTTTCGCTATTTTGCGACATCAACAACTCCGATGGATTGCTCACCTCTCTCAGTCCAACCGATTCCATGGCGTAGATGCCGAGTTCATCGGTTGAGCCAAATCGATTTTTGAGCGTGCGCAAGATGCGGTATGTATAATTTTGATCGCCTTCAAATTGAAGGACTACGTCTACGATGTGTTCCAACACCTTGGGGCCAGCCAGCCCGCCTTCTTTGGTAATATGCCCGATGATTATAATCGGTATATTGCTTTCTTTGGCAAAGCGCTGCAACTCAGCCGTACATTCTCTCACCTGAGAAATGCTGCCCGGTGGCGCATCTATAAAGGGACTGTACAGAGTCTGGATGGAATCTATGATCAGCAGTGCCGGACGTAGTTTTTTGCTCTCTTCTATGATGGCCTGTGACGAAGTCTCTGTGTAGATAAAACACTCTTCTCTTGCAGTGCCCAGTCGATCGGCCCGCATCTTGATTTGTTCTTCACTTTCTTCTCCGGATACATAAAGTACGGTACCACCGGCATTCATAGCCAACTGCAACATCAACGTTGATTTACCAATGCCCGGTTGACCTCCCACCAAAACGATGGAGCCATGAACCAGACCCCCTCCCAATACCCGGTTGAGCTCTCCATCGCGGGTGTCAATCCGGTGGGTATGTCCGGCTACGATGCTGGGCAGGGGCTTAGGCTGCGCCTTCTCTTTTTCCTTCGACCTGCTTACGATCGATGGTGTCTTGGCTTTGGATATCTTTTCTTCTATATAGGTATTCCACTCTCCACACGCCATACATCTCCCTTCCCACTTGGGCGATTCGTGACCACAATTGGTACAAAAAAATACTGTCTTTACGCCTGCCATCTCTTCCTTTAATAAACGCCCAAGTTAAGAAATTTCCTTTTATATGTAATTGCGGATACCCCGATACTCCTTTGTTTGTCAATACGCCTCGAAAGAGGTGTGGGGGCTGGATTCCTATGTCAACTTCCCTGGCATAAGGAACACGTGCTCGGTTGCTTGTCCCTACGCCTCGAAAGAGGTGTGGGGGCCGGATTCCTATGTCAACTTCCCCGGCATAAGGAACACGTGCTCGGTTGCTTGTCCCTACGCCTCGAAAGAGGTGTGGGGGCCGGATCC
>CALMSX010000112.1 GCA_937872515.1 uncultured Bacteroidota bacterium | reverse complement strand
GTCAACACTACTCTCCCTCTTCCTTCTTCTCCTCTCCTTTCAAATACGTAGGTAGATTCAAACCGGCCATATTAAAAAGATCATTCAAAGGTGGGACCGTTTTCATCATGCCTGACACAAAGTTGGCGGTGGTACCATTTTCTCCGCCTCCTTGCCCAGAGTCCCAAACGGTGATTTTATCGATCTTGATATTTTTAACGGCTTCAACCTGGGTTTTCACCAATTCAGGCAGTTTTTCAATCAAGAGAAGTTGGAAAGCCTTACCTGGATCTCCACCTGCTGCTTTGACCACCTGCTCATAACCTTCCGCCTGTTTGGTCAAAATTTCCAGCAAACCCTTGGCTTCGGCTTCCATTTTGGCAAAGATGGCGTCGGCCTCTCCTTTGGCATTTTCACGGATGCGTTCTGCATTGGCTTGTGCTTCGATGATGGCTCGTTGTTTGGCTATTTCTGCGGGAATCACTACGTTGGCAATCTGGGTAGATCTTTCTCTTTCTGACCTTGCCAGCTCAGCCTTTTGTTCTGCAAGATAGGCTTCTTCCAAGGCGCGGGCCTGTTGAACCTTTTCTGCTGTTATGGCAATGCGTAAGGCCTCTGCCTCTTTTTCCCGCCTGAGGGCATCAGAAGTAGCAATGTTGATTTTGGCTGCGTTTTCTCCCTGCACCGCAATGGCGTTGGCCTCCGAGGTTTTGACCCTGGTATCTCTTTCTGCTTCTGCCTTTCCAATGGACTCTTCCTTATGCGCAGATGCTATGCTGATTTCCCTGTCTTTTTGGGTCATGGCAATCTTTACGTCCCTGTCTCTGTGGGTTTCGGCAATGCTGGTGTCTCTCTCCCGGTCTGCCATGGCCTTTCCGGTTTCCCCAATTTTTTCCTGCTCTGCTACGCTGATCTTCGCCTCGTTGATGGCCTTTGCCGCTGCTTCTTTACCCAAAGCCTCGATATAACCGCTCTCGTCTTTGATGTCGGTAACGTTTACGTTGATCAGTTTCAAACCGATCTTTTTGAGCTCCGTATCTACGTTTTTAGAAATGTTGTCCAAAAACTTATCCCGGTCAGAGTTGATTTCTTCGATGGTCATGGTGGCTATTACCAACCTCAGCTGGCCAAAGAGGATGTCTTTGGATAGTTCCTGGATCTGCTCGGGTGCCAGACCCAAAAGTCTTTCTGCCGCATTGTTCATGCTGTCAATTTCGGTAGAAATGGCAATGGTAAACCTGCAAGGTACATCTACCCTGATGTTTTGACGGCTCAAGGCATTGGTCAAATTGGCCTCAATGGAGATGGGCTTTAAATCCAGGTAAGCATAATCCTGAATGACCGGCCAGATAAAGGCACCGCCACCGTGAATACATTTGGCTGATGTGCCTCCTGTCTTTCCATATACGACCAGAATTTTGTCAGACGGACATCTTTTGTACCTCGACACAAGGGCTGCGATGGTCACAAAGACGACCACCACCAAAACTAAAATACTAATAAGTGGAGTTATCATAGGTTTTGTAAATTTTATTAATCAACTATATTTTTTCAACTAATACCAAACTTGTATTTTCAATGTGCACAATGCGCACCGAACTTCCGGTTTGAATTTCAGCCGCCTCGGTGATTGCATCCAGTTCATGAACGGTGCCTTTCACAGAAACCTGAATCTTACCCCTTCCTTCTCTGCTGCCAGGTATGCGCAAATAAACCGACGCCGTTGCATGGAGGGTATCGTAAATATTAAAAGTATTGTCTTCTTCCAATTTGATAAATTGGGCAATGATCAGAAAAAACAAATAAACAAAGGCCGAACCCGCCAGCATGGCTACTCCGATCAGAATGGTCTTATTTTCTATGGTCTCATAAAAGGAAATCCCCGTCCAGGAAAATCCGATCAGAAAGTTGATCAGGTTGCGAAAGGTAAATACATCCATAGGCCCGTCCAACGATACATCGTGGTCGTGGTCTACGCCAACAAAGGTCAAAATACTTTGGATAATAAAGATCAGACTGACCGGCAGTGCTATGTACCACAACAACCTTAACAGCGGATCCGCGTTTTCGATGAATTCCATCTTTTACAATTTACAACCGTAAGATATAGAATTATTACTGGGTCAACAAGTGATATTGTTCCAAAGAGGTGGTTTCTTCGACCAGAAACACTTTTTGCTCCATCAACTTGTAGATCTATACCCAGATACCACACATCAATATCCAAGGCACAGGGCTGTAGTAAAAAATTTCAACAACAAAATAATTGATTGAATTTTTTAAAAATCCAAAATGTTATCACACTAAACACAAATAATTTTGTTTAACACCATATAAAATTTTATTTAACTGCTCATATTGATTGCCAATATACAGGGGGCATAAGTTAATGGCTTGATTATGTAGTTCTTATAGGTTATCTTTGATGTTACAGGCTCCCTCCTAAAATTTGATAAACCCATGAAAAAGCTAACATTTACCTTCTGTTTGGCCCTTATTCTGCATTTGTCCTCCAGGGCTCAACTTGACTGTAGTGGCGACACCCTCGCCCCTTCCCTAACCGCAGTTAACCTGTCTTCAGCCATTGTTGATTCCAATAACTGGATTCGTCTTTTTGCCATCGATTTTAGCCTGCAGGCAAGTGACAACTGTAGCCCGGAAAATAAGCTTATTTTTACCTTTGATAGCGCCCTTCCGGTGGCAAGCAAGATCAACGAAGAGCACTATTTTAAAGGCAAGGGTAAAATAGCATCCGCCCACGAATTTCAGGTGGGCAAAGCCCAGCTGTGGAAACCCCAGTACCGATCTTCTGAATTTACTGTAAATGGATGTTTTTATGACAATTCATCTAAAAAAATAGCGATTAGTTGTTGGGATGAAAATTTCAACGAGGCCAATGACACCACTAATTTCACCTTTATTGATTTGGCAAATTTTCCTTGTCACCATGTCAATTTTCACGCCACTACACGCAGTGGACAGGGACTTTCACAATTTGAAGTCAAGGTAGAAGCTAGTACTCCGGAATTTCCTCTATTTTATACAGGTGACCATGTGCTTTGCGCCAATCTGGCCAAAGATGGCCTGGAAATATGTGCCACAGCCAGCAAAACAACAGAGGCTTCCAATGGTATTGGGGTAAACGATTTACTCTTATTGCGCAACCACATCCTGGGTATTAAAAAAATTACCGACCCCTACAAACTAATTGCCGGTGATGTCAACAATGACAAAAAACTAACTGCTACCGATCTCACCGAGTTAAAAAGAATGCTGTACGGCTTCCAAAGTAATTTTACCAAAAGACATAGCTGGTTGTTAATTCCCAAAGATTTCGTTTTTGCCTCTCCTGAAAATCCATGGGCAGACCTTGGCTGGCAAAACAACACGCTCTGCCAAACCATCCATATCGCCGAAGGCGACAACAACTTTTATTTCATTGCTATAAAAATAGGTGACATCGATTTTAGCGCAAAGCCGTAATACGAAAATTAAGTTACTTAATTTTTATGCTGTTGACACTACCATTTCTCCATAAGAGGTTGTTTACTATTCGCATTTTTTAACCTACCAGCCGGGCACCAGGTTGAGTCCAAAGGTCCACTTACCCCGACTATCGAGTTGCCTGGCAAAGTGGGGTTCCAGGATCAGGGCACCAAACAAGTTTACCCTTAGGGCAAAGCCAATGCTCTTAGCCAGGGCAGGCTTTAGATTTTGATAAGCATACAAGGCATTGCCATTGTTGTCTAAAATCACATTGCCATTGTCATCTCGTTGAATGGCATAAACCAGCTCTCCTTCTTTGAAGTGTTTAAATTCATCAAAGGCAACACCGGCGTCCACAAAAAAGGCGAGATCGGTGAGCAAAAAATTGCTGCCTATCAGGGCAAGCTGTTTGGGCCCGGTAAAAGGCAGCCTGATTTCAAAACCCGCAACCGCCATCTTGGAACCCAGCAATTGATTAAAATCCAGTTGCAGGTCATCAATGATCTGGGTAGACAAAATGGATCCATACCCCCTGACAAAACCCATGTTGCCAACATAGTAGGGAAAAACAGAATTTACCTCTTTTTCAAACCTTGTAATACCGGTAAATCTCACCGCTAGTGAAACCGGCTTCATCCAAAAATATTTGCGATAATCCGCCGTAAGGCTGTAGTAATTGTCGGCGCCAATACTCCTGTCTACTCCTACTCTGTACCTATATCCTGCCAATGGTGAGGTCAAACCAAAATACGAATTATCCCCTACCAGGGCCAGATTGGCCAATGCTCCAAAACCCCTGACGAGGGTGTAATAATCATTGAAGTAAAGTCGATCGCCTACCGGTATTTTTTCTCTTTCCTGGTCAACGTAATAATAATTTCCCCCTATGATTTGATAATATTCCCGGTACAAATCCTGCCTGAAGCCCCTGTGTGTTCCGGAAATACCACCTTCAAGCCTGAGGGTAGTTGAAAAGGGGTAATGGGCAAATAGGCTTAGGGTCTTATCAAAGATCCGTATCAAATTGGTTTCTGAAATCAGGTAGGGCAGGTTTTTGATATTGGCCGTATAAAATTCCTGGTAGCCTGTGCGCAGCGGAATATGTGAAAATCCAACACCCCAGGCTATCCGGTTACTCCTGTTGAGGTAAGCCACCTGACCCGCAAAATCGAGAATTTCTCCATTGAGGGCTACCTGTGTAAAAATCTGGTGGTTGCCCAGCATATCGCTGAAAAGCATGTTGATTCCTCCCTGCAATCCTACGGCATTACCCAGGTTATTGTTGCCCACTCCAACCCCGGTAGCGCCACTGATAAAATCCAGTTTAAACCGGGGCCTGTATTTTTCATTTTCTATGGATGCTACCTGATTGTATTCATCAGCCGCCCTTAGATTTCGGTTGACAATGTCTTTTTTTCCTGTCAGTGCCTGGGGCAAGGTACCCGCTCGCTGGTCAACACTGTCTGGACTTACTTTTCGGTTGAGTAACTGGGTAGAAGAAGATTCCCAAATGTTATAACCATTTTTATAATAATGGGTATACATGACCTTGTCTCTCAGTGTAGATACCGTAATGGCTGGAGAATATCGCGTGATACCACTGATGCCTGTAAGCATATCGGTCATTTGATATACTTCGCCGGTGGTGGTGAGGTAGCGGTAAAGGTTGCGCATGCCGTCCCTTTCGCTGACAAAATAAATGTTCCCCTCATGATCAAAGCTGGGATTCAGATTTTCGGCGTTGTGAAAAACCGGCAGCGTTGTTATCGTTTTATCTGCCATGTCAAGGATGGCAAGATCGTAGGTATAGGCTCCATGAACCCTGCCCTGATCTACACTTCTTTTGTCATAAGAAAAAGCAATCTTGGTACCTTCCTTATTGAACGACGGGAGGATTTCGGAGTAGCTGTCATTGGTCAACTGGACTACCTTTTTGGTCTTGATGTTAAACAAAAACAGATCCGGCTGTCCTTCAACCAGGCCTGTGACCACAATGTTGTTTTTATCGGGCGACCACGCCGGACTCGAAAAGGCATCCACTCCGGGAATGGTAAGCGTATTGAGGGTTTTGCCATTGTCAGCATCCTTGATTACCAATACATTTTTACCTTTTTTAAACCCTACAAAGGCAAAGTCTTTACCGTCCGGAGACCACGTACCCGATGATTCGAGGTAGTTAAAATTATCGAGGTCGCTGTCTTTGATCAATGACGAAACTTTGTTGATGATTTTGCCGGTCCTGGCATCGGCCAGATAGAGGTCGGTAGAAAACAGATCTTTTTCCGAAAGAAAGATCACATACCTGCCATTGGGACTTAACGAAGGACAAACATTGATGTTACCGGAATTTTCTTCCGAAAATAATTTTTTGCCGGGCGGAATTTCTTTTTTATCGCGCAAAAAGGGCTCGTAGTGGTTTTTGAGTCCGTTGACCCAAAGATTGGAAAGGTTCTCTACAGAAAGACTCACCGTGAGTTCCGTAGCGATGGGTAAACCGTAGATGGCCGTGTTTCTAAACAAGGGAGCAATGACATCATCACCATAATAGCCGGTCATAAAACTCCAGAATGCCTGGCCATAGCGATAGGGAAAGTAATCGGGGTTGTCCATTTTCATCAGGGTTGGAACATCATTGTTGAGCACTGCATCGCGCATCCACATGGAGGTAAAAGGGTCAACCCTGCCCAGCGACATGTATTCAGCCATACCTTCTACCATCCAAAGGGGTAGGTTGGCCAGAGATTGCAAATTGGTTGAGTCGCCATTGAGGATGGTATAAAACTGAAAAGCGTGTACCAATTCGTGACCCAACACCTGCCAATTGCTTTGATTGCTATAGGTCAATGGCATGATCACCCTGTTTTTAAAGGCTTCGGTCACCCCTCCGGTACCTACACCGATCGATCCCGAAATGGCATTGGTTTGTTGAAACTCTGCGTGGTTGTTGTATAAAATGATAGGGTTTTTGAATCGAACCGAATCACCAATCACTTGTGAGTGGTATTGGTACCACTGCTCCGCCATCTGCGTAAATTCAAGTGCCTTATCCGGTTTTTTGAGGTAGTAATGCACATCATAATGGGGACTTGACAAGACCCTGAAATTAAAATCCCGATACCTCGGTTTGTTTCTTCCAAAAAACTGGGCATTCAGGTCAAATCCGGAAGTCAGGGCTATAATCAACGCTGTAAAAAGACATAATTTACGCATGGCGGGATGGTTTAGGGCATTTTTTTTGTGAGTTAGAATGTTGTTTTTCTGAGCTGATAGCAAAACCTACGATTTCAGATGGTTATTCCAACCAAACAAAAACAAATCATATACACTATAAACGATGGAATATTTGTTTTGGTTTGAAACCGAATCCGCTTTACCCTTATTTTATTGTTAAGATTGGGCTATATTTGAATAAAAATTTTTTGATATGGATCTTTTTCTGGGAAATATTCCCTTTAAGTACAAGGAAGACGAGGTTCTCCAAATTTTTAATGGTTTGGGTGAAGTGACAAAGGTGCGCATCACGATTAGCAATATTACCAAACAAAACAAAGGCTTTTGTTTTGTGACCATGCCTGTTGATGAAGCTGCCACCAAGGCCATTGAAGCCCTGAACGGCAAAGAAATAGACGGTAAAAAATTGGAGGTCGTCAAAGTGGAAGGCAGTGTAGCCGAATGGGAAAAGAAAATACTTAGACATGGGGGTGGAAAAGCCGGTGGCCCATCCAACAATTTCAGCCAGGGCGGAAAAATTAAGGCCGGCGGTGGCCCTCCTAAAAGTTTTGGCGGCGGACAGCGCGGTGTCATTAAAACCGGGGGTAGCAGGGGTTCTTAGGCCTCTGATGTAGCCACAATACCTACTTTGGTATCAAAATTGCAGGGAATATTGTAAAATTTAACACCAATGAGCAACAGATCTATACCTTTGGTTGACTTGTCAAGTTTTGTAAACGGCGACGAAGCACAAAAGCAGGCTTTCGTTGAAGCGCTGGGAAAGGCTTTTCACGAAGTAGGTTTTGTTGGGGTCATCAACCACCAGGTGCCCAAAGATTTAATCGACGGGTTTTATGCATCCTCTAAGGCATTTTTCTCCCTTCCGGTTGATGTAAAAAGAAAATACGAAATAGAAGGCCTCGCTGGTCAAAGAGGGTATACCTCTTACGGCAAAGAACACGCAAAACAGTCTGCTGTGGCCGACCTCAAAGAGTTTTATCAGATTGGTCAATATGTCAGCGATGACCACCCTTTAAAACATGAATATCCTACCAATCCTACGGTAACGGAAATAGAGGGTTTTTCAGACTATAGCCAGAAATTGTACAAGGCCTTCGAAGAGGCAGGAGCCCATTTGTTGCGCGCCATTGCCCTTTATCTGGGCCTGGATGAGGCTTATTTTGCGGAAAAAATCAAAGATGGAAACAGCATCTTGCGCACCATTCACTACCCCCCTATTACGGAAGAACCTCGTTCTGCCATCAGGGCCGAACAACATGAAGACATCAACCTTATCACCCTTTTGGTAGGCGCTTCGGCGGGAGGTCTTCAATTGTTGAATTCTCAGGGCGAGTGGCTCGATATCGTCCCGGAAGCCGATGAGATTGTCATCAATGTGGGAGATATGCTGCAGCGTTTGACCAACAATTATCTGGTGTCAACCACCCATAGAGTGGTTAATCCGCCCAGAGAACTATGGCATGTGCCTCGTTTGAGCATCCCATTTTTTCTG
This sequence comes from uncultured Bacteroidota bacterium, assembly GCA_937872515.1. Lineage (GTDB taxonomy): Bacteria > Bacteroidota > Bacteroidia > Chitinophagales > Saprospiraceae > JADKBO01. Next base: position 31,200 of record CALMSX010000112.1, on the reverse strand, counting down.
CATCCCAAATCATCGATGGACCTCACTTGTTTACCTGCAACGGTAACCGAAGAAAGGCCGTTGGCGTATGAATCTATTACCGCAGGTGACTACCTCAACGAAAGATTAAGAGAAATCGGATTGAAAAAATAAACACAATCATCTGGTTGTGTGTTAATTATACAATACAAATAAAAAAATGACCCCCTTCCGGCATTTTCATGCTAAACCGGGAGTTTTTTTTGAGGTCAAAACGTTGTTAGTGTTGTAACTTTGTACCATAAAATTTAACACATGTTATTTTCTGCATTATTCTTGAGTGCCATCGGGCCGGGAGAGCTGATTGCTATCGTATTGGTTGTCTTGTTGCTATTTGGTGGTAAAAAGATTCCGGAACTGATGAAAGGTCTGGGTCAGGGCATCCGTGAATTCAATAAGGCAAAAGCCAACATTGAAACGGAAGTAAAAGAAAATATCAGAGAAATAGAGTCTAACAAATAAGATATTTTTCTGTTTGAAAAAACCCGCTACACCACAGCTTGTCTGTTGCGTAGTGGGTTTTTTTATTCTGTCTCTCTTCCGTATTTTTCTTCCATTTCCTTTAACTCCTCTGCATTGATAGCATAGGTAGTAGGCTTGGTAACCACAAATGCTGCTGCGAGGTTGGCTGATTTTATACATGCTGCCAAGGGCAAACCATCTGCCATCTTTTTTGCCAGCACTGCCATGGCAGTATCACCAGCGCCTGACACATCATATACATCAACCTTATGGGTCGGAAAATGAGCCACATTCTCTTTTGAGATCAGTGTCATGCCTTCCTTGCCCCTTGTAATCAGCAAGTGTTTGAAATTAAATTGTTTCATCACTTCTTTGCCGGCATTGGCTACATCATCGTCCTTATTGACGATCGTTCTGCCCAGCAGATCTTCTAGTTCAACCAGATTGGGTTTTACCAGGTAAGCGCCATTGTACTTGTTCCAGTCCCTGCCCTTGGGATCGATCAGCACCCTTGCATTTTTTCGGGTGTTTTGAAACATCCAGTCCATAACATCTTCCGAACAAAAACCCTTGTCGTAATCAGAGACAATCAGGATATCTGAATGCTCAAACTGATGTTTAAAATATTCCAGCGACCTGGGTGAATGTTTAAAATGTCCTTCATTGTCAATGCGCAACATTTGCTGGTTGCGAGATACTATTCTGGTTTTGGTCGTAGTGGGAATATCGGCATCGAGGTATAAAATGGGTTCAATGTTTTTGGCGACTAGCAGGTCGTGCAGCCACCTCCCGGTTTCATCTCTGCCCACTGCTCCTAACAATTTGACATTGGCTCCCAAATTAGAAAGGTTATTGGCAACATTGGCCGCTCCTCCCAGGGTATAATAGTCATTTTCAACTTTGACCACCGGTACCGGTGCCTCGGGCGAAATGCGACTGGTACTGCCTTGAATGTACCTGTCTAAAATGATATCTCCCAATATGGTAATGGTCTGTGGATCCATGTCAAAAGATGTTTTTGTCTGTGGCTGCGTTGATGCTGATACCCCCTCCAATATAAAAATAACTCTCTTTTAGCGTTACATGTTTATAATAATCAGTTGATTTGCGGTAAATACCTTGAAGAAAAAGTTGGTAGTTGGGCCAGATTTTATAATAGGTAGTTGCCCTGATAAATTGAATGTTTCGTTTTGCTCCTTGTAACAAATTGTTGTCGTAATCCTTAATCCTTTTTATATTATTTATACGCGGATTGCTGCCTTCATTACCATTATAATTTCTACCCTGTTGTAAATAGGCAAGATCCGCTTCAAAGTGCCAATTTTTAAGTCCGCTGTACACTGATCTTACAAGAACTTCCCTAAGGTTGCTCCCCAAGGGGTGGGCAAGAGGAGAATTGTAATGTGTGTAACTTGTAAGCACGATGCCTTGTTCTTCTCTGTCGTGACTATAGGTATACGGTCGCACCATGTTGTACTCCGCTGTCAGGTCAAGCCTGTCAACACCGAGCAGATTAAAATATTTGAAACCAGCTTGAATACCGTGTTTATTTCCCCACCATCCGTCTTGCTTCAAAAAACCGAAATTAAGTTCATCCAACAGTAACTGACCATATACGCGCATACGTTTTTTAACATCCCAGGTCACATTCAAACCAATCATAGCATTATCCGGGCTGCCCAGAAATTGCTCCACCATCCTGTAAAAAATAACCGGATTGAGGTATTGAAATTCAAACTGGTTTTGACGTGCAAAGATGACCGATTCAAATACCCCCACTTCAAAGTTTTTGCGGGGTCTGAAACTTAAGTAATGGGAGGCCATGTACTTTTTATTCAACAACAAATCGCCTTGAAATTGATTAGCACTCGTGGTATTTAACTCAGCAAATATATTTTGGTAGTGTAGCTTCCAAACCCGGGTATTAAATTTCAGGTAAAAATAGTTGTTGCTAAAATCAGACAAAAGCAAGGAACGAATGCCATTGCCTATAAAGTGCCTGCCGTGGCCCAATTCTATTGCAATACTTTTGGATATAGGCAGTCCAACATAAGCTTGTGCATTGAGAAAGTCGTATCCATGCAACCCACCCAACACACTGCTGTTGTAGCTTTTATAAAAACCCTGCTGGGGTATGCTTTGATATGCATATATATAATCTTGTGCCCACGGTAAAAACTGTTGTTGATTTTCAAGCACCCGGGAAAAAAAATATACTTTGTTGTCTATGTAACCATAGATTTCTGCACCACGGGTGTTTTGAAAAATTGTGGGCTTGTAATTTGTCACATTGCCCCCTTCAACCATAACAATAGGATTGGCCCTTAAGTTAAATGAAGGCACATCAATACTTAAAAAATGATGCGGACTCTCGTAGAAATACTTTAACAATGGCTTTTGCCAACGATACAAGGTATCTAGAGGATCGGTAATTTCTTTTGGAAAATTGTACTGGTTGACAAGGTCCTTAAATTTCAGTCGATCTCCTTTTGATAAGGTCCTATAGTTTTCAAAACCCTGGTCAATTACGCTGGTGGCGGATGACATTTTGAGTGCAGATGAGGATGCCTTGTCGCTGGGATACATCACCTGCAGGCGTTCAGCCAAATCAAAATGTTGTGCTCTGTCCAACAACAAATTTTGCGACTGAATTTTAAACGCACAAAAACTTAAAGCAAGCAGGAGAAGGGTGTGTTTTTTCATTACATTTTCTGGTGGGCTTTGATAATTTTTTGTTCAAGAATTGTGGTTGAATAGCCGGGTGCAAAGGTCAATGACTTTACTGTACCTCCGGCGGCCAAAACCACATCACTTCCTACAATTTGTTCTACCGCCCAATCACCTCCCTTGACCAGGACATTGGGTTTTAATTTTAGTATCAATGCATAAGGATCGTCTTCTGTAAATAGGGTCACCGCGTCGGTAAATTCAAAAGCTGCCATTACTTCCAGGCGGGTTTGTTCATTGTTGATCGGCCGGTGGGGTCCTTTAAGTCTGGCCACTGAAGAATCGGCGTTTAAGGCAACTACCAGTTTTTGCCCCTGGGCAGCCGCTTCTCTGAGGTATTGGATGTGTCCGAGGTGGATTAGGTCAAAACAACCATTGGTAAATACAACTTTTTGCCCCTGACTTTTCCACTCTTCCGTGAGGGAGGCCAGGATGTTGTGATCCAGTACTATTTTTGAAGAAGGTGTTGCCATAATTACAAAAGTAACAAAAAGCCACGATTGCCGCTATGTCTTCTCAGTGACCTCATTCGGTTTTTTACCGGATAAAACAACCAAGCCCAAAACGCCAAAGGTGATGATGGTAATGACCTGGATGGTAAAAAAACTCAGATTGGCGTAGGTAAAGGCACTCCTGGCATCAATTCCATAGAGCGAAAGACTTTCGATGGCCAGAAAATGGTAGCTGCCCATGCCACCCGGTGATGGAAAAACGATGCCAAGGCTGCCAAAAAAGAAAACCACCAGGCCAGCCAATGGCCCCAGGTGATCGGTGGCGTCCAAAGCCTTAAACAAAACAAAGGCCATAAAAAAATACAAAAACCAAATTGCCAGGGTATAAAATAAAAAGGTCAAAGGGTTTTTTATGTTTTTGATACTTGACAATCCCTCCCAAAGTCCGGCAACAAAGACATTGATTTTGGATTTCAATTTTAACTGGTACCAATCCGTAGTTGTAAACCTGTAAAAAGCAAACAGAAGAAGAGCAAGGACCAAAATCATGATCCACCAGGCCCGGCCCTGCTGCATTGCCTTCCACCTAACGCTGAGGTCCAGGTGCTGATCAAAGTATCCAAAGATCAGATCAGAGGCCAAAACCACAGTAACCACACCAATCAAAAGCAAACAGATCATGTCAAGAACCCTATCCAGGACCACGGTTCCCAGGGCTTTTTCAAAACTTATAGGAGCGGTGCCTGAAAGGGCGGTAGCCCTGGCAATTTCACCGGCACGGGGTATTACCAGGTTGGTAAGGTAGGCTACCATAATGGCAGAAGTGGCTTTGAGCAGCGAAACTTTTACACCTAAGGGTTGCAGCATTTGTTGCCACCTGAGGGCTCTGAAAACATTGCTCAGCATAAAGGATGCTGACATGATAAAAAGGTAGATCCAATCGGCCTGTCTAAAATCTGACAATAGCCTGGTTATCAACGATTCACCATCCGGATTGGGCTGTGATCTAAAAACCAGGTAAAAGGCAAGTAAGCCAAGGGAAATAAAGATGAGAATCCTGGCCGTACGTTTTAACACCTCCAGATCAGGTAAGTTTGTTGTATTCGTTTGGAAATACAGTAACGGGCTTAAAGTTTTTGGCTTCCTCGGGGGTCATCATGCAATAAGAAATGATAATTACGATATCACCTTCTTCCGCCTTTCTGGCTGCTGCGCCATTGAGACAAACCGTTCCGGATCCTCTCTCTCCTTTGATTACATAGGTCTCAAGCCTTTCCCCATTGTTGTTGTTCACTATTTGAACCTTCTCTCCTTCAATGAGATTAGCCGCCTCCATAAGATCCTCATCAATTGTGATGGAGCCTACATAATTGAGGTTGGCCTGGGTGATGGTAGCCCTGTGAATTTTCGATTTATGTATGTGTAAAAGCATAATGGGCACAAAGATATTTCAATCGTTAGGATTGTGTGAATAATTACCCTGAAAAACAACAAAAGTGCTGGAATTGTTCCCCGAACTTTATTCCACCACTGTGATTTTCAGCATATTGGTTTTGAATCTTTTGTGCAATGGCATGCTGCCGGTGTTCACAATTATGTCACCTTCTTTTAAAAGGTTCCTGTTTTTCAGGTCATTAGTCAGATCTTCAATGGTTTCATCGGTGCTGCTAAACTTATCGTAGTGAAAACACCTAACCCCCCAAACCAGATTTAAAGTGGCCAACATGTGCTTATGTGATGAGAAGATATAGATGGCTGCATCTGGCCTGTACGAAGACACTTTGAAAGCAGTATAGCCAACTACCGTTAAACCAAGGATGGCCTTGGCCATGATCCTGTCTGCCAACTGGGCGGCCGAATAACAAAGGGCATCTGACAAAAAGCTACCAGTCTGCGGATCTGGCTTTGTCCTTTTTCCCTGCAAATGGTAATTCTTTTCTGCATTCACTATGATTCGGTTCATGGCTTGCACTACAAGAGAAGGGTGGTTTCCTACCGAGGTTTCACCACTCAACATTACTGCATCCGCGCCATCTAATACCGCATTGGCAACGTCAGTTACTTCAGCACGAGTAGGACTTGGATTGGTAATCATACTTTCCATCATCTGTGTAGCAACAATCACCGGCTTGGCTTTTTGTAAGCAGAGTTGTATGATGTGTTTTTGAGTTGTAGGAATCATTTCAATGGGCATTTCTACCCCAAGGTCTCCCCTGGCAATCATGACCGCATCGGTTGCATCTACAATCTCTTCAATGTTTTTGATGGCTTCGGGCTTTTCTATCTTGGCTATTACTTTGGCATGGTGGCCTTTGGCTGCAATTCGCTGTTTGAGATCCAGAATGTCTGATGCCTTTCTTACAAAACTTAAGGCAATCCAGTTCACAGGCTGGGTCAAAATAAAATCAAGGTCTTCAAGGTCTTTTACTGTAAGACAGGGCAATGAAACCTGGGTGTCTGGCAGATTGACACCTTTGTTGGAAGAAAGCGTGAAACCATACATTACTTTTAACTTAACCTCGTCCTTTTTATTGGTGGAAACAACCTCCAATTCAATTTTGCCGTCGTCCACCAGGATCTTTTCACCCACATTGACATCCTGGGCAAATTGATCATACGACATGTAAATTTTTTCTTTGGTACCCAGACACTCTTCGTTGGTAAAAGTGAGGATGTCTCCTGGTACTATATCAATGCTTCCGTTTTCAATTTTACCCACTCTCAGTTTGGGACCCTGCAAATCTGCAAGTATGCCTATGTGTACATTGTTGCGCTCGTTGATAGCGGTAATATGGTCGATAACTGCTTTGTGCTCTGAATGGCTGCTATGTGAAAAATTCAACCTAAACACATCCACACCGGCATTCACCAGTGAAACCAATCCTGGATCTGTATTACAAGCCGGCCCCACTGTGGCCACTATCTTAGTCTTCTGAAAAATGTTTTTTAATCTATTTGGCACTGTCCTTGATTTAGCTGCCAAAGATAGTGTAATAATGACATTTAGCAGATTGCAAAATTTACAGAATTTGATAAAGTCAATATTTTCTTTGCCTGCTAAAATTTTATTCAGTAGAAGCCCAATAAATGAAATCTCCTTTAGTGAAAGCAGGGTTTAACAAAACTTAATTTTTTTGTCCTATTTCGTTATTTGCTAGAAATACCGTGGTTTTGGGGCATAATTTCAAATTAGGGGCGACTTATCAATTCGATCCAGGCCTCAAATCCTGCCATTTTTGTGATGCGTTATTTAATCTCACAAACAAACATCGATTCCGCTCCCAGAAAGCCCTCCAGTTTGTCGCCGGGTTTCACCGCACCCACTCCGGCGGGGGTGCCAGTATAAATCAAATCTCCCGTCTGTAAGGTGAAATATTTTGAAATAAACTCAATGAGGTAGTCAAAGGTGAAAATCAGGTCTTTTGAGTTTCCGGCCTGCACCAGCTGGCCATTTTTTTGCAGAGAAAATGCAATATCGGCCATCGAAACAAACTGTGATTTGGGTAAAAAGTGACCCAGTACGGCACTGTTGTCAAAGGCCTTGGCAAGCTCCCATGGCTGGCCTTTTTCTTTTAACTTGTCTTGCAGGTCGCGGGCTGTAAAATCAATGCCCAGGCCAATTTCATCGAAGTAATCAGCACCAAAACCGGGCAGTATTTTTTTTCCATTTTTTTTGATTTTTAGTACCAGTTCCACTTCATGGTGGATATTTTCGCTAAAATCAGGGTGGTAAAATGCTTTATTATCGGTCAGTAACGCGGTGGCAGGCTTCATAAAAACCAAGGGTGATTTGGGTACGGGATTGTTGAGCTCTAAGGCGTGGTCAACGTAGTTTCGGCCGATGCAAAATATCTTCATTTTTGGATTTTGTCTTGACCACAAATGTAGCGATAGTTTGACAATACCTGTAGGGCAAAATGTACAAGGCCTGACAATGTGTCACAAACCTACAAGCCTTCTCTGCCAGGTTCAAAATATTATTTTGACCCCGTTTTATACAACATTTTTAATATTTAATTTTGTCTGAAGCCCATTTCAATGAATTTTTTATCGTAACTTCTTAAATAAATGAGAGAAAATAAATTAAAATCGGGCACTGTCTTTTTTTTCAATTTAAACTGGAACAATATTCGACGGAGGTATGGACGGGATTTTTTTATCTTTGAGAATCGGTTCAACAACCAATGTCTGTCAGGTTTAATCCTGGGGGAATCTTCCCTGAATAACCATCAATATTTGTCATGTTAGACTTTTTTAAAAAAATATTTGGAACCAAACACGATCGCGACGTCCAAACCTACCGACCCATAGTTGATAAAATCAATGCATTCGCAGAAGAATATAAAAATTTGAGCAACGATGAGTTGCGCAACAATACCCTTCGTTTTAAAGAAAGAATTGCCCAGCACCTGGAGGGCATTGACAAAGATATCAACCGACTCAAGGAAGAGGTTTCTACCGAACAGGACCTAGGTACCAAAGAATACCTATATGACCAGATTGATGAGCTCACCAAAGAAAGAGACACCCATCTGGAAGTGATTCTACGGGCTTTATTGCCAGAAGCTTTTGCAACGGTAAAGGAAACCGCCAGAAGGTTCAGTAACAATGAAGAACTGGAAGTATCAGCAACGGACCATGATCGCAACCTTGCTGCCAGAAAAAGCTACATCACCATTGATGGCGACAAGGCCCGATGGAAAAACTCATGGACTGCTGCCGGTGGCGAGATTACATGGAACATGGTACACTACGATGTACAACTCATAGGTGGTATGGTTCTTCACGATGGTAAAATCGCAGAGATGGCCACGGGTGAAGGTAAGACCCTGGTGGCAACCCTGCCCGCCTACCTCAACGGACTTTCCGGCATGGGCGTTCACGTGGTTACCGTCAATGACTACCTTGCCCGAAGGGATAGTGAGTGGATTGGTCCTATTTTTGAATATTTGTTTCTTACCGTTGATTGTATCGACAATTACAGACCGCATTCCGCTCAGAGGGTTGCCGCTTACAACTGCGACATTACTTATGGAACCAACAACGAATTTGGTTTTGACTATTTGAGAGACAATATGGTGAGGAGTGTTGAAGAAAAAGTTCAACGCAAACACCACTTTGCCATGGTGGATGAGGTGGATTCGGTTTTGATCGATGATGCCCGTACCCCTTTGATTATCTCAGGTCCTGTACCAGAAGGAGCTGACGAACAAGAATACCAGGACCTCAATCCCAAGGTAGAATCGCTGGTAAATGCACAGAGAAAATTGGCTACTGAATACCTGGCCGATGCCAAAAAACTTTTTCAGGCTGGCAAAACAGGATACAACGAAGGAGAGGCGGGTCTGGCCATCCTGAGGGCGCACCGTGCACTTCCCAAATACAGACCCTTGATCAAATTTTTGAGTGAAGAAGGCGTAAAAGTGGCTTTTCAAAAAGCAGAGAACTTTTACATGCAGGAGCAAAACAAAAACATGCCCATTGCAGACAGACCTCTATACTTTGTCATCGATGAAAAAAACAGGAGTGTAGAGTTAACTGCCAAGGGCATTGAGTATTTATCCAAGGGAGAGAACGATGAAAACTTCTTCCTTCTGCCCGATATTACTGAGGCGATGCTGGCCATTACCGAAAAGGAAAAGGCACAGGGTGTCAAGTTGACCCAGGAAAAACAAATACTGATTTCAGACTATAGCACCAAGTCAAGGAGGCTCCACGCTGTATCTCAACTTTTAAAGGCCTATACCTTATTTGAAAAGGATCAGGAATATGTAGTGATCAATGGTGAAGTAAAAATTGTTGACGAGCAGACCGGTCGTATGATGGAAGGCAGGCGATACAGTGATGGCTTGCACCAGGCCCTTGAAGCAAAAGAAAATGTGGACATAGGCAACATTACCCAAACCTATGCCACCATCACCCTGCAGAATTATTTCCGTATGTTCCACAAGCTGTGTGGTATGACGGGAACCGCGGAAACAGAAGCCCAGGAATTGTGGCAGATCTATAAATTGGATGTGGTAGTAATACCAACCAACAAACCGATCACCAGAAAAGACGAAGAAGATCTGGTTTTCAAAACCACCCGTGAGAAGTTCAATGCGGTAATCGATGAAATCGTCAAATTGACCGAAGCCGGAAGGCCGGTACTGGTAGGTACCACCTCGGTTGATATTTCAGAAAAGTTGAGCAAGATGTTGGATTTGAGGGGTATTGGACACAACGTACTCAACGCTAAACAACACCAGCGTGAAGCAGAAATTGTAGCTGAAGCAGGTAAGCCGGGAAGGGTGACCATTGCTACCAACATGGCTGGTAGGGGAACCGACATTAAAATTGGAGAAGAAGTGAAAAAGGCTGGTGGTTTGGCCATCATAGCCACTGAAAGACACGACTCCCGAAGGGTAGACAGACAGTTGCGGGGTAGGGCCGGTCGTCAGGGAGACCCCGGTACTTCGCAGTTTTACGTTTCGTTGGAAGACAACCTGATGCGTATGTTTCAGAGTGACCGTATTGCCAGCGTAATGGATAAAATGGGCCATAAAGATGGTGAAGTGATTCAGCACAGCATGATCACCAAGTCAATTGAAAGGGCTCAGAAAAAAGTTGAAGAAAACAACTTTGGCATTCGAAAAAGATTGCTCGAGTACGATGATGTAATGAACATTCAGCGTGCCGCCATCTATCTCAAGAGAAATCACGCCCTGGAAGGCACCAGGCTTTCAGTTGATATTTTTAATATGTTTGAGTCTTTGTCAGAGGCAATCGTTGTGCGGTTTAAAAACAGCAATGATTACGAAGGCTTTGTCAATGAATGTATGGCCGCGCTGAGCATAGATCCGGATATCGATGAGGCCACCTTCAACAGCCAGCCCGTAGGCAACCTGGTGGATAAATTTAAGAACCGGGTGATGGAAATTTATGAGCAGAAAAAAGAGCAATTCCAGTCTATGCTCATGCCTGTAATCAAAAATGTATATGAAAATCAGGGCCACCAGTACAAACGCATCTTGCTTCCGATAGAAGATGGTACCGGCCACCCACTTCAATTGACCGCAGATCTAAAGAGAGCGGTTGACTCTTCAGGAAAAAGCATTGCCGTAGACATCGAACAGGCGGTGGCACTGGCGCTGATCGACGACAATTGGAAAGAACACCTTCGTGCCATGGATGAATTGAAAGACTCAGTTCAGGCGGCTACATTTGAGCAAAAAGATCCATTGGTAATCTACAAAATGGAAGCTTACCGTTTGTTTGAAGAACTGATCTATTCTGTCAATATGGAAGTGGTTTCTTATTTGATGAGAGCCCGACTGGTGGTACAAAACGAAGAAGTTCGCGAAGCCAAAGAAGTAAAAACCGATTTGTCGCAGGTAAAAACCAACAAAGAGGAAGAAGCTCGAAAGGCAGCTGCAGAAAGTGCAGGAAGATCGGTAGAGAAAAAAATTGAAACCTTTGTCAGACAAGAGGAAAAAGTAGGTAGAAACGATCTTTGTCCTTGTGGAAGTGGCAAAAAGTTTAAGCATTGTCACGGAAAATGAGAACATTAGCCTCCTATATTGACCACACGCAGTTAAAGGCCTTTTGCACTGAAAGTGACATTGTCAAGCTGTGTGCAGAGGCCAGGCAGTTTCAATTTGCAGCGGTTTGCATTCCCCCTTGTTATGTTGGCACTGCCAAAGAACAATTGAAAGAAAGTGGGGTAAAAGTGTGCTCTGTTGCAGGCTTTCCACTGGGCTACAACCCTACTTCGGTTAAGATGGCAGAGTGCAGCTATTTGCTGGAAAACGGAGCCGATGAAGTGGATGTTGTGGTCAATGTATCCTGGATTAAATCCGGCAAATGGTCAGAGGTTAGAGAAGAAATAATAGCACTCCATCAACTCATTGCACAGAAAAAAGCGGTATTCAAACTTATTTTTGAAACCGCCTATCTCAGTGATGAAGAAATCCTACAGCTAACAGAATTATGCCTTGAATGTGGGGTGGATTATTTAAAAACCTCTACCGGTTTTGCTCCAAAAGGGGCAGAACTGGATACCGTTGTGGCCATTAAAAATAAAATAGGAGAACAGGCAAAGATCAAAGCCTCTGGTGGCATTTCAGACCTTGCTTCAGCTCTTGCCTTTATTGAAGCAGGAGTGGATAGAATAGGCACCTCTTCCGGGATAAAACTGGTGTCTGAAAATTGATCAGATCGAGGATATTGGCCCTTTGGCCATCTTGTGATCCTTACTCAATATTTTTACTTCAGTTGCCTTTTTTCCAATCAGCGATCCCAACCGAAGTCCTTCCTGACAATCCATTCGATAGTGCACACCCAAGGGTATTCTGGAATAGGCACTTTCTTCTGCCATTGCGGAAAATGAGTTGTATTGCCGTGGATTTCCCAAAAATTCAATTCGGTCTTTGTGACTGTAATCGGTAAAATCAATTTGATCGCCAAACATATTTATCAAAACAGAAGAACATGCTCCTCCCAAAGCACTATGTCCGGATGGATAACTGGGAAAGTTGGGGGAGTGGTGGAAGGACCTCCAGTCGTCGTGAATGTTTTTGCGAATGTAGGACTCTGGTCTTTCCAGATTAAACTTATACTTTGCTCGCCAACAGGCAACCAATGCATCAGACATTGCAATTCCAATCTTATAATAGGCCTCTATTGCTTTTTCTTTGCTTGTAGGGTTTTGAACCAGATATTGATTTAAAATAGATATCCATCTCCCGGAAGGAGTAAAGGTCAAGCCCCGTACATCGTCACTCCAAAATTCTGCAATCCATTTATTTTCGTAAGACAGTGGCGCACTGATGGTAAACAACTCCAATGCTTGACTATAATAAACAGAGCTGTGGTCTGTAGTGTAAGGAGGCAGCTGGGTAATGGAATATTTTGTACTGTCTGCCACAAATGTCCTCACTCTTCCCCAATGAGGTAACAAGGCCGGCATAGGGTGCTCATCATCAGGCTGCCATTTGCCGGGACCGGTAGGTGGCACATATTCCTTATCAAAGTTGTGCAAATAAGCCTGATGTCCCTGATCGTCTTGTGCAGACCACAAATAAACGGCATTGGCCACATCCCTGCCTACATGTTTAGAATGTTCCAACATGGTAGGATCCTGCCCCACCATCAGCTCGTTATACCACTTCTCTTCTAGTTCATCAGCCCTTTTATTGAGATGATAGGGCACATTGATGTAATACCTGGAAATAAATAATCTTGCAGCTTTATTGAAGGCAATACCAAAGTTTAATTTATGATGTGCTTGTATTTCCGGTAAATTGAGTTCAGGAAACTGTTGACGTATCATTTGAAGGTCATTGTTTTCGGTTGCCAATAAACAAGCTCCCAAAAATCCAAAATAACCATAAAACCGTGCGGCTACCGGAACCGCGATTCCTTCCACTTCTGATTCAATTTGAAGCGTCAGGTCATACCATTCTTTCATTAAGGCGATATCTGTTGGCATGTTATTCTGGCTTTTTTGAAAATGCCAAAACAAGACTGCAGATACAAAAGTCAAAACTAAAAGAGCAACAATGGATTTACGAAATCTCTTCATGAACAAACGTTTCTGTGTGCTGCGTCTCGGATAAACCTTTGGCTGCAGGGAAATAAACAAAAAATCTTGTTCCTCTGCCCTTGGTGCTTTTTACATCATATTTTAAGTTGTGCAGGCCAAAAATACTTTTCACCAAAGACAGTCCTATACCCGATCCTTTAATAATGTTGGCATTTTGAGATCGGTAAAAGGGCTCAAAAATCAAATCTACTTCTGATTTATCCATGCCGATGCCCTTATCAGTTATACACAATTCTGCATCCTTTCCCTTTTTGAAAATAAGCGCAATTACTATTTCGCTTTTGTTCCCATATTTCGCAGCATTTTCAAGGATGTTGACCAGGGCTGTCTTGATAAGTTGTTCATTGCCATAATACAACAGGTCTTTTTCATTTTCAGGCAAATCGCTCATTACCAAAGAAAATTTATCGTTGGGGTACATTTTTTGGACCGCTGTTTTGGCTTGAAAAAGAACTTCGTCTATCCTGAAATTTTCGAAACGGATACTCGATCCATCAGCATTGATTTTGGAAAGCTGCATGATTTTGGAAGATACATCGCTCAATTCAATTACATCCTCATAAACTGATTTTAAAACCACACGGTACTCTTCTGCCGTTCGTTCCTTGTTTAGCACCACTTCAATCTGAGATAAAATTACGTTGAGTGGATTTTTGAGTTCATGAGAAATATTGGATAAAAACTGTTTCTGATTGACAAACACCTGTTGCATCCTGTCCAATAACTTATTGAATGTTTGTACGAGCCTCGACAACTCATCTTTTTGTCCGGAATGATTGAGCCGGTGAGTCATGTCAGAAGGCAGGATGGTGTCTACTTCATTCATGATCGAATTGACCGGTCGAAGGGCTTGTCCGGCAAAGATCCAACCACCCAATGCCACCAGACTAATAAACAAAACATACACCCAGGCCAGGATTTTTAAGAGCTTGCCCAATTGACTCGAATTGAAAACAGACTCAGCCACAATCACATATTCAAAGCCATATTTATTTCTGTAAAGTACGCCAATTGAGTTAAACTTGTCGTACACAAATCTTTTCTCGCGGTCACTCCTTACCTGGTTGAGCTTGTCTACATTTAGTTTTGATTTAGCGTCGCTAAAAGTGTAAATTAGTTGGTTGTCACTGTTGTAAATTGCAATGTTTTCAGACGAAAGCGGATTGTGCTCATTGCCGGGCTTGGGTTGGAAAAATTCCTCTTCCTTGTCTTTGATTTTACCCACCAACATTTCACCGGTCAGAAAAGCCTTTGATCGAAGTGATTCATAAAAATCATCCTGCAGCTGATCGCGAAATCGATTGTAGATGTAAAAAAATGAAATCATCATGATCGTTGCCACGATCAATATAAATTGCAGCGTAAGTTTAGACCTTATCTGCATGCATCTAGTCTTGTGACAGCATAAGCATGTACCCTACTCCAAACTGGGTTTGAATCAGCTTTTTATCATATCCCTTATCCATTTTGTTTCTAAGGTAATTCATATACACCTCAATTACATTGGTATTGGTAACAAAATCTATTTCCCATACTTTTTCTGCCAACTCCACCTTGGGTATTACCCTTTCCGGATTTCTCAAAAAGTATTCAATCAAAGCATACTCTTTTGGTGTTAAATCTATTTTTAGTCCTGCCCGATAAAACTGGCGGGTGTCCATGTTTAGCTCAATATCAGCATATTTTAGCACGTTATTGGCCGATTTCCCAACATTTCTTCTGTCTAAAGCCTTAATTCTCGCTAAAAGTTCCTGAAAAGCAAAGGGTTTTGACAAATAATCATCTGCGCCTGATTCCAAACCCACCACTTTTTCATCGATGGCATCGAGTGCCGATAACAACAAAATGGGCGTTTCATTGCCCTTGGAGCGCAAAGACTTGACCAATTCATAGCCGTTCACATTAGGCATAATGATGTCGGAAACGATTACATTGTAGGTGTTGTTTTCTGCCAGGGTCCTGCCTGTTTCTCCGTCAAAAGCAAGCTCTACTTCCATGCCACATTCTTCCAATCCCTTCTTCAAAGACTGAATAATTTTGGCTTCATCATCAATGAGAAGAATTTTCATGATTTTGCTTTCATATTAAGAATCATTATATATCTGCAAATGTCATGATTAATCCCGTCATTTAGACTACTTTATATAATTAAAAATTCATTATAATACTGTGTTGCCAAAGTTACATTGTCCATTGACTACAATCAGCCCCTTTCTAAGTAATTTTTAAGTATAAAAGTTTCGATAAGCACCCTGCAAAATTTAACTTTGTAGCCGTAATTTTAAAATTGAAAATCAAAGATTTAAAAAAGATTAAACCATGAACTTCCGATTTATCTACAAGACATTTTTCTTTGTACTGTTGTCAGGACTTTTTATCGCTTCTTGTAAAGACGAGCGAGATCCGATTGATCCTACAACTCCTGAGCAAAATCTAACCGCTCACTACAACAACAATGTAGTAACTGAGTGGATTCAACTGTACATGGACATTGAGAAAGATCTTCCAGGTTTTAGACCTGCTGCCACTTCAAGAGCCCTTGCATATATATGGATGTCTGGTTACGAAGCAGCCCTTCCTGGTATGCCCGATTTTGTTTCAAACGATACCAAACTGTCAGGTTTAAATGTTCCTGATCTCCCAAAAGATCCGCTTAAGTATGATTGGAATGTAGCTGTCAATGCGGCCATTGCCAGGACGATGGAGCACATGATGCCAGCGGCCAATACTGAGCAAAGAGGTTTGATCAATGACCTGGAATCAACTTTGAATTCTACCCTAAAAGGCAGTGTATCTCAAGAAAAATTTACCAATTCACAAGAATGGGGCAGGCTGGTGGCTGATGCCATTAATGCTTATGCAGATACGGATGTTGAAGGTGTAAAACAAGCTGCAGATGCTTTGCCAGTTTCCTACGTACCACCTGTCGGACAAGGCTTATGGCAACCAGTTGATGGAAAATCTTTGTTCCCTTACTGGGGAAAAGTTAGAACGTTTGCTACTTTTGGTAACGAGTTGCTTTCCCCTCCTCCCCCGGCTTATAGCACCAACCCTGCAAGCCAATACTACAAGGATTTTGAAGAAGTGAACGAAAACATCGTTAATCTTACCCACGAAAGAAGATGGAGAGCAGAATTCTGGAGTGATGACATCGTTGGCCTAACCTTCAGCCCTCCAGCAAGGACTTTTCAAATTGCAAATCAGATGATTCAAAATGAAAATGCTAATCTTGAATTCTGTGTCCAACTCTTATATAAATTGGGAATGGCACAAAATGATGCAGCTGTTGCATGTTGGGGTTCAAAATATTATTATAATTGTGAAAGACCTTTCAACTACATCCCAAAGGTAATCAATTCAGATTTTAGAACCATTTTAGGAAATGCCGTTGGCACTGACAATCTTACTCCTCCTTTCCCTGGATATCCTTCTGGCCATTCAACCTTTGCTGGTTTGGGTATTTCTGTTTTATCTGAGTTTTTTGGTGAAAATTACACTTTTACAGATCGTTGTCACTACGGAAGATCTGAGTTCAATGGTACTCCAAGAACATATACTACCATGACACAAATTGGCGAAGAAAATGCTTACTCAAGAATTCCTCTCGGTGTACACCCACGTTTCGACTGCACAGAAGGACTTCGTTTGGGCAAACAAATAGGTAAAAATGCAGTAGCATTTAACCTTAAAAAATAATAATCAAGCAGCACAATAATACAAAAAGGCGGCACCCCATAAGGATGCCGCCTTTTTTATTTTTCCTTGATAAATTCCATAAATTTGGAATTCACTTAACTCTAAGACATTATATAATTTTTTTTAAGATAATAAAAAATTAAATACTGTTTCGGCGTAATTTCTAAACATATTCTAATAATTTAATTGGCTTATTATTTAATCTGGCACCTACCTTTGCCCCATCTTCTTTTTAATTAGAAGTTTGATTATTGTTTTATTAAAAAATTAGCCATGATTAGCAAGTTAACCCACAAAATCTTTTTCCTATCGCTCTTTGCGATGCTCTTTGTTCTTTCCTGTAAAAACAATGACGATGATGATCCCATTGTTGAAGAGCAAAATCTAACTGCCCATTACAATAGCAATGTTGTAAGTGAGTGGATCAATCTTTATATGGATGTTGAAAAAGACCTGGCTGGTTTCAGGCCTGCACCTACATCCAGAGCTTTAGCTTACATTTGGATGGCAGCTTATGAAGCAGGTCTTCCCGGTATGCCTGATTTTGTTTCCAATGACACCAAACTAACCGGCCTTGTTGTGCCAGATTTGCCAAAAGATAAACTCAAGTATGATTGGAATGTAGCTGTTAATGCGGCATTGGCAAAGTCAACAGAGTATTTTATGCATTCTGCCAATGCAGACCAAAGGGGATTGATGAAGGATCTGGAGGCAACCATGAACAACACCTTAAAAACCAACATTTCTCAAGAGATTTTTGATAATTCTCAGGAATGGGGTAGGTTGGTTGCAGATGCCATTATCAAATATGCAGATACAGACACTGAAGGAAAAAGCCAGGCTTTGGATCCGTTTCCTGCTTCTTATACACAACCTGTAGGACCCGGCAAATGGAGTTCGCCAGACGGCAAATCTTTGTCACCCTACTGGGGAAAGGTAAGGACTTTCGCCACTTTTGGCAACAACCTGGTTTCTCCTCCTCCTCCGGCTTACAGCACCAATCCATCAAGTCAATATTATAAAGACTTTGCTGAAGTTAATGAAAACATTACCAACCTGACACCTGAGAGAAGGTGGAGGGCTGAGTTTTGGAGTGATGACATCGTTGGTCTTACTTTCAGCCCACCAGCCAGGGTTTTCCAGATCGCCAATCAAATGATCCAGAATGAAAGTGCCAACCTGGAATTTTCACTTCATTTATTGTTAAAATTGGGTATTGCAGAAAACGACGCAGCAGTGGCCGCCTGGGGTTCCAAATTTTTATACAATGTAGAAAGACCTTCCAATTATATACCAGCTACCATCAACCCTAATTTCAAAACCATTTTGGGAAACGCCTTGGGTACTGAAAACCTTACACCTCCTTTCCCAGGATATCCATCTGGCCACTCTACCTTTGGAGGATTGAGCATTTCAGTCTTAGGTGAATTTTTTGGAGAAAGCTACACCTTTACCGACCGTTGCCACTATGGACGCAGTGAATTCAATGGTACCCCTAGAACCTACACCACCCAAACCCAAATTGGAGAAGAAAATGCCTTTTCAAGAATACCACTTGGTGTGCATCCCAGATTTGATTGCACCGAAGGTTTAAGATTGGGCAAAGTAATTGGCAACAATGCCATTGCCTACAATGTGAAAAAATAATACGACGGAGACCTCGTCAACTTGTTAGAGAGCGCTTCCGATCAAAGGAGGCGCTTTTTTTTTACCACGAATAGCTCAACTTTAAAGGACGACTCACCCATTGATTGCCGGCCAAATAATACCTCCAGGGCCAATGTGCGTGGGGGCCTACATGCACTGACATGCCAACTCGAGGTGTACTGATTACCTCTCCTGGTTTGAATCCATCATCGGCTATTCTTAAAGGTGATTTAGGGTCATAAAACAAAAGTCGGTTCCAGGATTTATCAATGCCAAGTCCCTGACAAATTTTTCCCGGCCCACCGGTAAGCAAATAATTATTGGCCTCAATCCCCCGCCGCTGCTGGATGGATTCCAATCCAAGGATCGGTTCCACAGCACGGATCAAAACCGCATGCGCCTTGTCTTGTGGAGCAGTAACCACGTTGAGCAAATGATGCATGCCGTAAGAAATATACACATAAGCACAACCGCCGGCAGCGTACATCACCTCGGTTCGATCCGTTCTTCTGTAGTTAAATGCATGACAGGCCCTGTCATCCGGACCCCTGTACGCCTCCGTTTCTACAATCCGGCTATGGCTTATGATGCCATCAGATTCACAGATCAACACCTTACCCAATAATTGTAAGGCCAACGCGGCAACATCTTCCGATAAATAAAAATTTTTGCTTAGAAGTTTCATAAGGCAAATGAACAATCAAAATGCGACTTAAAAAAGTAGGAACCGTGAGATGCTATAAATTTTCTAATTTTGGACGCAGTTTAATTTGGAAGTCCCTTTAAATACTCTATAAATATTTTTGATCTATGGCCAAACAAAAGCAGGTTAAAAAAAGCTCTATTGTCAGCGAAAACAAACCTAAAATAGAAGCTGCACCCCTTCCGTTGCCCTCCGGTTTTTGGAAAAATCAAGGTTGGAAGGTAGCTGTTCTTCTGGTAGTTGGTTTGTTTATTTATTACCAAACGGCTAATTACGGCTATGTGCTCGACGATCAAATTGTCATCACCGACAATCAGTTTACCAAAAAGGGATTTAGTGGCATCTATGAAATTTTAAGCACTGAATCCATGACGGGCTATTTTGGAGCACAACAAAACCTGGTCCAGGGCAATCGTTATCGCCCCCTGTCTCTGGTCACCTTTGCTATGGAATACGGCATCTTCAATGAGCTGAAACCCGGTGTCAGCCATGTCATAAACCTCCTTTTATACATCTTAAGTTGTGTCTTTATTTTAAGACTTGTTCAGCTATTGATCCCGGACAAAAAACCTTTATTGGGCTGGTTTGACATGGGTTTTGCAGCCGCCCTGCTTTACCTGGTTCATCCCATCCACGTTGAAGCGGTGGCCAATATCAAAGGCCGCGATGAAATCATGGCCATGTTGTTTTCCCTGCTGTCGCTGTACTTGTTTGTATTGCATTACATGTATGGCAAGGGAAAAAATTATTTATACGCAGCCCTTGCCACCTATTTTTTGGGCTTGCTATCCAAAGAAAACACCATCACCTTTGCAGCGGTAATTCCGCTTTCTATTTGGGTCTTTGGGGGTGATCACAGAGGCAAGGCCTGGAACAGCCTGGGCTGGTTGATGGTGGTGTCATTTGCCTACCTTATGATCCGATTTTCGATTTCAGGGGTCCCCCAACTGGATCAAAAAATAACCGATATCATGAACAACCCCTTCCTGGAAATGAAGGGGGGAGAAAAATTGGCTACCATTTTATATACCCTGGGACTGTACATCAAACTTTTATTTTTACCCTTTCCGCTTACCCATGATTACTATCCCTATGCCATACCCATAATGAACTGGACCAAGTGGCAGGTATGGCTATCAGCCCTGCTGTATGGAGGTATGACTTACTGGGCTTGGAAACAACTTAAGGCCAAACAACTTTCTGGCTACGCCATTGCCTTTTACCTCATTACCCTTACCATCGTTTCCAACATCGTGATCAACCTGGGTACCTTTATGAATGATCGTTTTATCTACATGCCATCCCTGGGTTTTTGTCTGCTACTGGTTTGGGCCATTTGGGAACTGGGTGAACGTTGGAACAACGCCCAAAAAGAAATAGGACAAGTTGCCTTTTTGTCCATTCCCGTTCTTGCCTTTGCCTTCCTCAGCTTCATCAGGGTGCCGGATTGGGAAACCGCCCTTACCCTCAACCAGAGTGCCATGCGGGTATCGGGCAACAGCGCCAGGGCCAATTCATTTATGGCTACTGCCTTGTTTAATGAATTCAAAGAAACCCAGGATGTGGCCAAAAAAAGAGCCCTGCTCAAAGAGGCCATGCCCTATGCCCGAAAGGCCGCGGATATCATACCCAAATATTACAATGCCAATCTAATGATGGCCGGTATTGCCGGTGAATCTTACAACCTGGACAAAGAACTGACCCCGTTTTTAACGGACTTCGAACAGATCATTTACAGAAGGCCCGATGTATCCTTCCTGACCGAATATTTAAAATATTTGAACGGAACCGGTCCGGATTTGAACCAAATGATGACTTTTTACATTAAAGTGGGTAAGACGCTAATGGCAAAAAAAGGTGCCGATGACCTGAAATGGGCTGTTCATTTCATGAAATTGGGCCTTGAAATAGACCCGAATCAACCCACCCTCAATCAGTTGACAGGCGAATGTTTGAATGCCCTTGGCGATAGTAACCAGGCACAGCTCTATTTGAGTAGAGTAGCCCAGCAGTAAGTAAACCCAACCCGATTATAATCCCAATTATAATCGGACTTAAACATAGCGCTATGAATGAAACCCTGTACAGGATTGCCCTGACCATGGTGCCCAACATCGGGCCCGTACTTTCCAAAAACCTGCTTGGCTACTGCGGCAGTGCTGAAGCCGTATTTAAAGAAAAAAAACCGGCCCTGTCGAAAATTCCCGGCATAGGAGCCAGTAAGGCTGCCGACATTGTTAAATCAAAGGTCTTGCACCGGGCTGAAGAAGAGCTTGTCTTTATTGAAAAAAACAAGATCCAGATCCTGTTTTTTTTAGACGACAATTACCCAAGAAGGCTGCGCCATTTTGATTACAGTCCACTGCTGTTATACTACAAAGGCAGTCAGCCTCTCAACCCCCACCGCACGGTAGGCATTGTGGGCACCCGCTCACCCAGTGTCCAGGGCAAAATGATTACCGAAAAAATAGTGGAAGATTTATCCGAACTGGGTGTCGTGATTATCAGTGGCCTGGCCTATGGCATCGATGGCTGTGCCCACAAAAAATCGGTGGAAAAAGAAATTCCTACCATAGGAGTGATGGGCAACGGCCACGACATCATCTACCCGGCTACCCACAAAGAGCTGGCCAAAAAAATGATCAAAAACGGTGGGCTGCTCACCGAGTTCTGTAGCCAAACCCGACCCGACAAGGTCAACTTCCCCATGCGCAACCGCATCATCGCCGCCCTGTCAGATGCCCTCATCGTAGTGGAGTCCAAGACCAGTGGTGGGTCCATCATCACCGCCGAATTTGCCAATGAATACAACAAAGATGTCTTTGCCATCCCGGGCCGCCCAGGCGATGAATGGTCGGGCGGCTGCAATGCCCTGATCAAAAAGCACAAGGCCCACCTCATGGAAGACGTCAATGACCTCCTTTATATCATGCGCTGGGACGACATCGATCGCAAAAAAACAGTACAAACCTCCATGTTCATCGAACTCGACCCCGAGCAGGAAGCCATCGTAGATTTCATCCGCATGCGCAAAGAAACCGGGATAGAAGAACTGATTTATGGCCTCAATCTACCCTCTTCCATTCTCGCCTCGCAGCTCCTGGCCCTGGAATTCAAAGGTGTGGTGCGCGCCTTGCCCGGCAAGAGGTATATTTTAGCTTATTAATCGTGGATATATTAAAAGGTGTAAGAAATGATACCTTATGAAAGGACTGGAAGGAGGAGCGTTTCGATTTTATCAAACTAAGTGTTATGAAAAAATTTGCCGGCAAATTCAGAATAGAGTCACATCGTCTAAAGGGGTGGAATTATGCGCATGAGGCTGCATATTTCATCACCGTGGTTACACAAAACAGGCATTGTATTCTGGGGCAAATTCAGAATAAAAAAATGATTTTATCAGATTTTGGCGAAATCGTAAAAACCGAATGGTTAAAATCATTTGACATCCGAAAGGAATTGTTTTTGGATGAATATGTCATTATGCCGAATCATTTTCATGCCATCGTGATTTTAAAAAACATCGAAGATGAACGGTTGCGAAATTTCGGTTGCAAAAAATCCATTAACCCTGATAACAGGGATGTTGATGATGAAACAAACCGTTTGGGTGATAATGAAACAAACCGTTTCGTTGTTGATGAAACAAACCATTTGGGTGATGATGAAACGAACCGTTTCGTTGTTGATGAAACAAACCGTTTGGGTGATGATTATGGTGTAGATACGTACGGCCGTACGTATCTACACCATAATCATCACCATAATCAACATCATCAACACCATCATCATCACCGCAACCAACCCCCATATTTGATACGAAGGCCCAAATCCATTTCATCGTTTATGGCCGGGTTCAAATCAGGGGTAAATTCAAAAATTGATGATTTCATCGACCAAAATCATTTGGATATGCCCAAATACGATCGCAACAATCATTTTTTTCAACAAAATTATTACGATCGAATTATCCGCAATCAGGATGAATTGATGCGAATCAGAAATTATATTATTGACAACCCCAAAAATTGGAAGGGGTGGTGATGAATCATTCCTTAAATAAAATAATACCTCGTATTTTGACCAGCGGAAGACCCCCATCACAACCCACTCGCCCGCATCACTGCGCCACTGCCAAATCGTTTGCGGATGTGGTCCATTTGTTTGAGCAGTTCGATTTGTTCGATGGTGTCTTCGAAGAGGTCGATCTGGTAGGAGCCGCTGACGAGGCCGGAGAATTTCACACCGATGAGGCGGATGAGCTGCCTTCTTTCGAAGAGTTGGTCGAAGAGGTCGAGGACGTGGCGGGTGAGGACGTTGTCGTTGGCGGTATAGGGGATCTGGCGTTGTTTGGTGTAGGTGTTAAAATCGGCATATCGGATTTTAACGGCAATGCAGGAGGTAAGTTTTTTGTCGTTGCGCAATTCAAAGGCGAGTTTGTCGGTCATGTCGAGCAGCAGGTTGCGCATGTAACGCAGGTCGAGGGTGTCTTCGGTGAAGGTGCGTTCTTTGGACATGGATTTTTGTTCGTGGTAGGGCACTACCGGACTGCGGTCGATGGCGTTGGCTTTTTCCCAAAGGGAGCGACCGTGCTGACCAAATTCGCGTTCGAGCAGCCTGGGAGGGATGAAGCTGAGGGTGCGGATGTCTCTCACACCCATAAAGCTGAGTTTTTTGTGGGTTTCCTTGCCCACACCGGGGATCTTGGCTACTGCCAGTGGGGCCAGGAATTCTTTCTCTACGCCGGGGTCTATTTGCCGGGTACCGTTGGGCTTGGCCTCACCGGTGCCGACCTTGGATACCAGCTTGTTGACCGACAAGCCAAAGGAAATGGGCAGGCCGGTTTCTTTGGTGATGCGCTGCCGCAACTCGAGCGACCACTTGTAACAACCAAAGTACTTGTCCATACCCGAGATGTCGAGGTAAAATTCATCAATAGAGGCCTTTTCGTAAATGGGCGACTGATCGGCAATCACCTGAGTGACCTCGTGTGAATATTTACTGTAACTATCCATATCCCCCCTGAGCACAATGGCGTGTGGACAAAGGCGCAGTGCCATCTTCATGGGCATGGCCGAATGAACCCCGAACCGCCTTGCCTCGTAACTGCACGATGCTACCACGCCACGGTTGCTGGTGCCCCCGATGAGCAAGGGTTTGCCCAGGAATGCTGAGTTTTTCAGACATTCTACGGAAACAAAAAAAGAATCGAGATCCATGTGTAGAATTGCCCTTTCATACATTTTATGACCAATTATTTGTCTTCAAAAATACGAATTATTTGTCAATAATTGCGTTTTTTTGATTAATTACTCCTCCTTTTGGGTAAAAAATATTTCAAAAAACGGCTTTTACCAAAAAATAAAACCATGAAACTGTCGTTTTGGGAAAGAAGTCAATGTAAAAAAGCGATCAAGACAAAATTAAATTTTGAATACTGTCAATAAACTATAAAAAAACATATGTTGACAACAAAAATAATTTAATAACAGAACAATATTTTGTTATTAAATTATTTTTACATATTTTAATCTTGAGTATAGAAAATTTTTAATTTTGCCTTCGCCAATACATAGGGCATTCAAAAGTAAATGCGTTATGTTGATTATTTACTAAACAAAAAATATTTCAAATGAAAAAATTAAGCTTACTCGCCGTGGTGGTCATGGCACTTTTTTCGTGCGCCAAAAATGAAGGCGAGCAGGAAGTTATCTCTCATGAGCATGCCTTAAACAGGGGCTGTGCTTCTCACACCGTTTTACAACAACAGCTGGAAGCGGATCCCGGACTACAGGCACGAATGGATGCCATCGAAGCCTTTACAGAAGAAGCCCTTCGTTCGGGCAACAGGATTCTGCTGCCTAATGGCAACATCCAGATTCCGGTCGTATTTAACGTATTGTATAAAACCAATGCACAGAATATTTCTCAGGCCCAGCTACAGTCGCAAATTGACGTACTCAATGCAGATTTTGCGGCCCTCAACAGTGAATATGGTTCCATTCCGGCAGCCTTCTCCGGTGTAGCCTCAGGCGCAACAGGCATTGAGTTTGTGCTTCATTCCATAGTTAGAAAAAAAACCAATAAAACCAGCTGGCAGACCAATGATGCAATGAAAAAAACTTCGCAGGGAGGTATCAATCCTACCACCCCTACCACCAAACTCAACATCTGGGTTTGTAACTTGGCGGGTGGCATCTTGGGTTATGCCCAATTCCCCGGTGGAGCATCCGCTACCGACGGTGTAGTACTGGACGACAATGCAACCGGCAATACAGGTACTGCTTCGGCACCATTCAACAAGGGCAGAACCGCCACCCACGAAGTAGGCCACTGGCTCAACCTCCGCCACATCTGGGGAGATGCTACTTGCGGAAGCGATCTGGTAAGCGATACCCCAACCCACAATACTGCCAATTATGGCTGTCCTGCACAACCCCACTACAGCACCTGCTCAGGCGCGCCACGTGAAATGACCATGAACTACATGGACTATAGCGACGATGCCTGTATGTATATGTTTTCTGGCGGACAAAAATCCAGAATGCAGGCAACTTTTGCTGTGGGAGGACCCCGAAACAGCTTTGCCCAATAACGAAACCAAAAAACCTTGATCATATTAGGCCGTGGGACACAACCCGCGGCCTTTTTTATTCTTCAGAAGCCCGTGCCTCCACCACCTCGTTGCCGGCAATCAAAAAAACGCGGTCTCCGGCCTGCACCTTCACACTCACATAGCCCGTAAACAGGCCAAAAGCAGGCATTACGGCCTCATTGTCCTTCCAGTGAAAACAAGGGAAACGCTGGCTCTGCCTGCCCTTGCCATACAACCTCACTCCGGGATGTACATGCCCATAAATATTGTAAAAGCCCGTGCCCTGGATGGCATCGTGTGAAAACAACAGACCGTCTTGCTGTAAGACTTCCACCTGCTCAAGACCTAGGGTGTCGTACACTTCATCCAGCATGATGTCGTGGTTGCCCTTTACCAAAATGGTTTCCATGGCACCCAATCCATCGAGCCACTTAGAAAATAGTTCTACCGAACGATTGTACTCAGAGTGAAAAAGATCGCCCAAAAACACCAGCTTTTGCGGCTGGTATTTATCTACCACGGCCTGCAATCTCAACACCTCCTCCTGGGTCAACTGCAGCGGCACCCCGATGCCTGCCTTTCGAAAATGATTGGATTTGCCAAAGTGCACATCGGCTATAAAAAGGCTTTGGTACTTTTCCCACCACAAACATTTTTCCGCCCCCAGGGTAAGCTCTGCTCCTTTAACTTCTATTACCAAAGTTTTTGCCTGCAATTTACAACGAAGGGGCGAATCTAACCCGCTATTGGTCAAACCAGGCGCTTTATCTAATATCCACCCACCTTTATAGAAAATTCCAACGGGTTGACCGTTATTGTTTGTAATATTGTATTCATAAAATCAACGCAGTGCCGATGAAATTCTATACTATGATCCGGTTTTCTACTTATTGCCTTGTTTTGATGTCTTTAATGCCCTGGTCTGGAAATGCTCAGGAAGTTTGGCCATTGAGAAAGTGCATTGATACCGCCATCAAAAACAATCTCAGCATCCAGGGAGCCAAACTCAACCTGCAAAGCGCTCAGATCGACTCCAAACAAGCCAAACACCAGCGTTACCCCAACCTGAGTGGAAGCACCAATGTGTTCTGGAACTTTGGTAGAACCATCGATCCTACCTCCAACACCTTTACCACCGAGACCTTTTTCAACAACAGGGTAGGACTTAATACCGGCATGACCTTGTTCAATGGCTTTGCCATCAACAACAGCATCAAACAAGCGAACTCCAATGTCAGTGCCGCCAAAGAAGACATCCAGCAAACGCAAAACGACATAGCCCTCAACGTAGCCAGCTTTTACCTCAACGCCCTCTTTGCCAAAGAAAACCTGGCCATCGCCCGGGCCAATCTCGAGTTGAGTCGCAACACCATGAGCCAGATCCAAACCCTGGTAAAATCAGGTGCCAGGGCCGCCAATGAAGCCCTCGACATCGAAGCGCAGGTGGCTACCGATGAACAAGCCTTGTTGACAGCAGAAAACAACTATACCATCGCCAAGATGCAAATGCGACAACTCATGTTGATCGATCAGGACATAGATGTTGAAATGCCCGGCAGCATCGAAATGATGACCGATCCCATGCTGGTAGAGTTTGATGAAATCTATCGCGGCGCCCTTTCTACCCAACGTTCCATCGCCGCGGGCGAATACAGGGTAAAAAGTGCAGACCTGGGCGTAAAAATTGCACAGGGACAAAAATATCCCTCCGTCTCTGTGGGGGGCTCACTCGGTACCAACTACTCCAACCAGGGCGTTAGATTTGATGGCACCCAAACCTTTCCAAATGAATTGGTGGCTTATCTGAATGGCACACCTTACAACTTTGTGATCAACCAGGACGTGCCCATTTACAGCAAAGCGGGTTATGGATATCAATTTGACCACAACTTGTCTTATGGCTTTGGTTTTACGGTTAATGTACCCATCCTCACCAATTACGCCAATACGGCCAGCATAGAAAAGGCCAAGATCATGCGCGAAAATGCAGCCTTAAACCTCGAAACCACCAAACAAAACCTAAAAATTACTGTACAGCAGGCCCACGCCGACGCCAAGGCTGCAAAGGTAAAACTGCAGGCAGCCGAAAAATCACTCGCTGCACAGCAGGCTGCTTACGACAATGCCAACAAACGTTTCTCACTGGGAGCCATCAATGGCTTTGATCTGAGCAACGCCCGCACCCGACTCGACAATGCAAAAAACAATTTACTGATTGCCAAATACGATCACCTGTTCAGGGTAAAGGTCCTCGATTTTTACCTCGGCAAAGGCATTTCTCTTTAATCGATCATAAGTACAAACGGTCAACATGTCAAAACAAATTACCAAAAAGAAAAACAGAAACTGGCTCATTATCGGCCTGGTAGCACTCTTTGTTATCCTTATAGTAGCTGCTATTTTTAAGTCCAAATCAAGGCCTAAGGGCACGGAAGTGGAAATGGGTACTGTTGAGGTACGTACCATTTACGAAACCGTTTCTGCCAGTGGTAAAATCTACCCTGAAAAAGAAATCAAAATCAGCTCCGATGTATCGGGCGAAATTGTAGAGTTGTACGTACAAGAAGGCGACTCTGTAAAAGCCGGTCAAATGTTGTTGAGGATCAACCCCGACACCTACGAAAGTGCCGTAGAAAGGGGCAAAGCTGCCGTCAACAGTGCCAAAAGCCAGATGGCCATGGCGAGATCTCAGGTAGAGACCAACCGCGCCCAGGCTGAACAAATCAAGGCCCAGTTGGAAAATGCGCGCAACGTCCACAAACGAAATGAGCAGCTCAAAAAAGAAGGCGTGATCTCAGAGGTAGAATACGACCAAAGTCTCTCCAACCTGCGCGGACTGGAAGCCAACCTCAGAGCATCAGAGGCCGGCATTAAGTCTGCCCAACAAAATGTTGAGGCTGCACAGTTTTCCATCAAATCATCTGAAGCTTCTTTGAAAGAGCTGGCCACCAGCTTAAGCCGTACTACCATCAAGGCACCAGCCTCCGGTATTGTGTCTTCTCTTTCTGTAGAAAAAGGTGAGCGTGTACTGGGTACCATCCAGATGGCCGGTACTGAAATCATGCGCATCTCCAACCTCAATGCCATGGAAGTACAGGTTGACGTGACCGAAAACGATATCCCCAAGGTAAAGCTGGGCGACCAGGTTGACATCGAAGTGGATGCCTTTACCGGCAAGGTATTTAAGGGCACCGTGAGCGAATTGGCAAGCTCTGCTTCCAACCTTACCTCTGCAGCGGGCATCACCAATACCGATCAGGTGACCAACTTTACCGTAAAAATCAGGATCAACCCTGAATCTTACCAAGACCTCTTAAAAAATGGTATGAAATATCCGTTCCGCCCAGGCATGTCGGCCTCTGTTGACATCTATACCAACAAGGTAGAAAATGTAACCGTGGTTCCTATCCAGGCGGTAACCGTAAGGGAAAAAGACGGCATCAAAAAAGAAGAGTCAAAGCTGACAGACGAAGACTACGAAGAAATTGTTTTTGTAGTGCAGGCAGATACTTTGATGAAACAAAAGGTAGTTACCGGCATCCAGGACGATGAATTCATCCACATCAAATCCGGCCTTGCCAAAGGCACCAACATTGTGACCGGCCCTTACAACGAGGTTTCTAAAAACCTGAAAAAAGGTGACAAGGTGCGTAAGAAGGAAGAAAACAAAGACAAAAAAGATAAGGACAAGTAAGCCGGATCAACATTGAAAACCGCACTGATTGTTTTTGTCAAAAACATCGGTTATGAACCGGTAAAAAGTCGCATCGGCCATGAGGTAGGCAGCCACATGGCCGATGCCATTTATGGTGAGCTACTCCAGGCCACACGCCAGCTTTGTGACGGTCTCTCTCATGATATCCACGTTTATTACTCCCATCACATAGACCACAACGATGCCTGGACCGGCATTGCCAAAGCCCGCCACCTTCAAGCCCAAGACCCCGATCTGGGCAGGCGTATGAAAGCCGCCTTTGAAGATTTATTGCCTCTCTACCACAAGGTAGCCATTATAGGCAGCGACTGCCCATACCTCAGCCCTGCCCAAATAAGTGAAGCTTTTGCTGCCTTGGATGGGGTTGATGTAGTGCTAGGCCCGTCCAATGACGGTGGCTATTATTTATTGGGCATGCGCAGTATGGCAGCCCCCCTCTTTGAAGACATTAGCTGGAGCACGAGTGAAGTACTCGGTCAGAGCCTTGACAAGTTGTGGCTGACAGGTAAGTCATTTGTCAAACTCGATTACTTAGACGACATTGATCTGTATGCGGATTATGAGCGGTGGAAAAATCGTTTATAAGCTGGCTCACTCCACTACCAGCATCTTGCCCTGGCCCATCAATTTCCCCTGGTCCTCTACCTTATAAACATAAGTCCCCACTGCCAAATGGCCGGCCTCTACATCATTCCAGCCATAATACACCCGTTGGTGGTGGACCTCCCGGCCCAGAGCATCATAGATGCTGAGTACTCCCTGCTCAGGTACATAATCACGGATGGTAAGCAATAAGCGACCATCCGATGGGTTGGGAAAAATATCCACTAAATTTTCTTTTGGCTGAACATCATCTGCGGCGCTTGTGCCCAACACCAGGGTACGGCACAGGGTATCGCTGCCATTTTCATTGCTCACGGTGAGGCAGATCTCATACGTACCACTTTTGGGAAAAGTATGCCAGTAGGGTTTTCTGCCTTCAAAGGTGGCGCCATCTCCAAAGTCCCAGTGCCAAGCCTCCGGCCGGTAGTAAGATAGATCGGTGAAGCGCACCCGAAGATAATCAGCTGTATCCACTTCATAACGAAACTTGGCTACCGCGTAGTTGTTTAGCCCCAGGGTATCACAGTCAGAACCATCTTCCGGGCCCAGTCGGTAATGGGGGAAGTTGGGTATTGCGTTGGAATTGCTAACCGTATTGACTATGTGTTGTTTCACCTGTGCTTCCATACCTTCTTCATCCGGATAGTCTATCCTGTGCATGTGCAGGGTATTGCCCCCCGGGCCATAGATCTTACCATCGGGGGCCAGGGCCAAATACCCAAAGTCATTGACAGCTGAGAAAGTAGGAGTGTACACACTTTTGTATTTATCAGATACAGCCACCACCTTTTCTGATGCCAGGATATTGGCAGCGTCCATGTCAAATTGTAAGAGGCTATCTATGTTGGCGGTGTACAGGTACCTGCCATCATTGGAAAAGGCACAGCCCAAATCGATGTTTTTGGCCCAAAATCTTTTGATAATTGGCTCACCCAGCCAGCCGGTACACCGGTCAAAATCGAAGATGCATAAGTGGCCTGACTGATTTAAAAAATTACC
>CALMSX010000111.1 GCA_937872515.1 uncultured Bacteroidota bacterium | reverse complement strand
ACTGACTGTGAGCATATTCCGGGAAAATGGTTCGTTCTATGCCCACCATACCACCCACAAGTGCATTGATTCCCACCAGTAGAAAAAACTGTTTCCAGTTCTGTTTTAAACCCAATTTGGCACTTCCAGGCATCTGACCATTTTACAGGTACAAAATTGAAGCAGAATTTCACCAAAATATTTAACAAATGATAAATAATCAGGACTCTCTGACCTGGGACCGAATTCTGCTCAAACTGACCTGGGTGATGCCAAGGTACGATGCTATGTATTTGAGGGGAATGTGTTTCAACCAGTTGGTGTGTTTTGCCAATTCAAGATATCGCTCGGTTGCCGATTTAAACTGTAGGCTCTCTACCCTCTTCACCGTAGCCACATAAGCTTCTATGAATATGTGGTTAAACAATCGCTCTAATTCATGGTGATCCTTAAACGCATCAAACAAGGGTTGGGCAGGTATGGCAATCATTTCACAATCTATTATAGACTGGATTCCCTTGGGGGTAGGCAGGCCCGTAAACAACGACTCAGCCCTAATGATCATATCCCCCGGAAAAGCAAAATGTTCGGTTACATCGTCTCCATCTTTGTGGTAAAATATCCGGGTGATGCCGTGAGTCACAAAATAAAGTGTCCTGCACTGACTGCCTGGTGGTTGAATAATCTCATTTTTATGGTAGACACGCTTTTGTAACAATGAAATTAATATCTGCTGGGCCTCCTTTGTTATAGGATATCTCTTATTAAATATGCCGATGACTTCATCCATAAAAGGCTATTAATACTTAAATATCAAAACCTATATTTACACAAAAAATCTCACGCATGCATGCTGTGGATAGCTTAGATGGTTATCGACTCAAAATCAACTGGACAAATTGGGTCGTTCCACGGCAGGTAATGCCCAATAGATAACTTCCTTCTTCGAGATCAGCAGGCATTTCATAGCGCACCCTGTTTTCACCCACCACACCTAGGCAAGTTTTTTGTAAGTCCAATACCGATCCTTTTATGTCTTGCAGTTGAAAATCTACCTCTCCCACCCGGGTAAGGTTAAACCTTATTTCATAACTGCCTGTACCAGGATTCGGATAAACTTTTAAATCAGATATGGTTTTATCAGAAACTTTAAGGTCGTTGGTGCTATTGGTTTTACCTTTTATCAATTGTACCTCAAATAGGGTATTACTCGCCACACTCTGACTGCCATCGTTGACAAAAAATATATTGGGCGCGGAACTGCTGATGCCCCCAAAAATATACCCTACGGTTGTTGAATCTTTTTCCAGGTCATTTGCTTTTATTACACAGTTTGAGTAAGCAGGTACACTCTCATTTGCAATGAACTCAGAACCGGCACCCAAAAAAGCAGGCATAGTAATCGGGAATACATATTCTATCATTTGTCCATTGGCATGTCTTGTCACTCCCGCGATCGTTTTCACAAAAGGTACATTGTCATCCTTTATAATTTGCCCATTTTCCATATAATACTGCGCAATGCCACCAAAAAAAATGGTATGCATTTCATTTTGGGATGCATCGTAAACCGGCATGGTAGCGCAATGGTAATGATTAAACAGCTGCTGAAACGAATCATTCACCGAATAACCCGTAGCATCGACGTTTACTGCATTGAGATATGGCAGGTCTACATCCGTCCTAAATACACCAGAAAACATGGTTATGCCTTCTTTTCCATCCGGCATGATTTGTTCACGTGCATTGTAATCCCTACGATGCAGATTTTGCGCATCAGTATATGAATCCAGATGGGTTATGACAAGCTGATTACCGTCATCTGTCATGGTAAATTTTCGGATTGCATTGGTGTATTCCTGTACAAAGCCGGGACCGTGATCGGGTCCCATGGGGTTGTATCTACCAATAAACTTTTGACCACCCAACAAATAGTAGGTGTCTTGGATCTTATGCAAATGACCCCCTGTTACCTGAAACCGTGACTCACTGTATTGCCTGATGTAGGAATCAAAAGGCTTGCCTTCTGTTATGGCCTTGATGGTTTCTGCCACCTGAATGGCCGTAATTTTAGCAAAGGTGGTGTGATCCTGCTGTAGTTGACTGTACCCATAACCGCCCAAACAATAAAGTATGTTTCCCTCTTGTATGAATTCCATGTTGGTAGATGATAACTGCTCCTGAATTTCTGCCGCCAGTCCCGTCAATGATGCCTTCCATGACTTTTTTTCCACCGGATCAACTACAATCAATTGGTTATTATGACCTGCCAAATCAAACGAAGCAAAGGGCTGTCGCCTGTGTAAACCATCCAATCTGCCCCCTGCTATCAACCATTTTCCGTCGTGTTGGCCAAAGGCAAAAGATTGGATACCTCCCAGTCCATCAATCTCCACTGGGTTTAATTTAACCAAAAAAGGCAGCTCCTGTGCTGCCATTGGAAATACAGCAAATAACAAAATATAAAATATAGATCTGACCATGGTATTTGAATAGGAAGCCAAAGATGGCTTCTTTCTTCTAATAGGTGTGTAACCCAGGTCACGTAAGTAGATAATGATACACTTTACCTCCACACAACATAGATTTAAAGAATGCATCGTGATTTAAAATTTTCTAAAAGGAGTAAAAATCTTAAATCAACTTTAGTATTTAACTATTTGTAGTTGGCCGCTCTTCTTCCTCACCAACCTCTTTTAGATAAGATTCTTTGATGACATCGTAAAATGATTTTCTGCTCGATATACTGGCTATGATATTGGCAATTACAGCTCCGAATAGTAAGTAAAAGATAATGGAGTGGCGATCTGTCATTTCAAATATAATGATGGCTGAGGTAAAGGGTGCACGAGTAACTGATGTGAGAAAGCCGGTCATCCCAACCAAAATCAGTAAATTTGCATTCCCTTCTGTAAGTCGTAAGAGATCTGAAACCACCGCACCAATGCTGGCACCAATACTTAAGGAAGGAGCAAATACACCACCGGCCCCACCAAAAGAAAATGAAAATACCAAACCAACGATTCTAATGAGTGGCAGATACCATTCTACTTTTTTCTGGTCAGTAAATAAGGTACGCTCCATAATTGATTTTCCGGATCCCATGGCTTCTGTTCCAAAAAAATATATAATTACTGCCACCACCAATGCACATCCCAGCACAATAGACAATTGTTGTATTCTCCTTTTCTGTCTGTTGACAAAACTCATAAAACGCAGCATAAATGAACACATCCAGGCACCAAAATACCCACTAAGTATGCCGGTAACCAATATCCCACCATAAATCATCCATCCACTAAAATTTGTTTTTGGATGGCCTAGGTAAAGATAGGGGCCTCCTAGTCCCTGTGCCGTCAATCCGGCAATTATAACAGCAATGAAGAGTGGATAACGATAATAACGAATATGAAATTTTGACAATTCTTCTATGGCAAATATGATTCCTCCCAGAGGTGTATTAAATGCTGCTGCAAGCCCTGATGAAGCTCCGGCAAGAAGAATGTTTTTTTGCGAAATGGGCTGCCACCAATTGGGCAACCACTTATAAACCTGGTTGAAAATTGAACTGGAAATTTGTATAGTCGGACCTTCTCTTCCTACTATACCTCCACCTACGACCTTAACAGCACTAGAAATAATTTTGATAACAATGATGCGCGGACTAATGAAAAGTGGTATAAGGTGCTTCTTAGTTGGTTGCGCCAACTCAATCGCTGCCATTACCTGCGGAATACCGCTGCCCTTGGCAAACCTCGCATAAACATGTACCAACCACCAGGAAATAATAAATGCCAATGGTGTGGAAATAAAAATACTCGCTTTGTGCTGATTGTAAATGTAAAATGAAAGCGATTCAGCGTAATGAAAAATCCTGCTATAAAAAAAAGCCATAATGCCCGTAAGCACAGATGCAATCAAAAAAGGAAAAAATTGAAATAACTGAATACGAATTTGAGAATTGGTCTCTATTGACCGATCATATATTTCCTTAAGTCTGTTCCTACCCCATTGTATGATTTTAATCCAACTCAATCCTCTTCAATTTAAAGTTGTTTGCCTGCAATCTTGTCTCATTGTAATTGTTACACAAGATAAACATTTAATTCCTAATTCTATCAACAAATACAACAAGCTAAATAATTTGATCTGCCCAACCCAATTTTACCTTGCCCTAAGTTTATAAGTACGTGACAACATATTGTTACATTCATCATCAGTACATTAGTACATCGGCACATCAGTACATCATTACATTAGTACATTAGTACATTAGTAAATCAGTACATTAGTAAATCAGTACATTAGTAAATCAGTAAATCAGTACATCAGTACATTAGTACATCGGTACATTAGTACATCGGTACATTAGTACATCGGTACATCAGTACATTAGTAAATCCGCAAATCCATCATCGATGAGAAACCACCATTTTTTTACTAATCCCATCCACGGTCACAAGGTAAATCCCTTTGCGTAAGTCTGATATGTCGATATCAATAGTATTCTTCCCTTCAGTGTAAAGGGTTTTTATCTTTCGACCCAGAATTCCCGTAATCGTAATGGTTGCGTTTTGAGAGGGCAGGTTGGATAGGGTGACGTGATTGCGCGCAGGATTGGGGTATAGGATAAATGAGCCTCTGGCCTCGTCTCCGGTCGAGGAGGTCAAGCCGCAAAACATTCGCCTCGGATTCAGTATGGCGGAACAGGGAAATTCGTAGAAAGATTCTTCAAACCTTGGCTGGGGCTCATCACTTTGTTGTAGCGGTTTCAGGCCGATGGGCATGGTTACCTGTTCTGAACTGCCATTGCCAAGAGCTGTATTTTTTGCTGCCGCATTGCCATTGAAAACATAATCACACATAGCATCAAGAAGTCGGTAAAAGGCATAATAGTCCATCGCATCGTATTGTTCGTAGGTGCCGGGTAGGTTGTGACCCGCAGCGTAAGTGGTACCATTTACTTCAGCGGGCTGCACATAAATGTAGTCTTTGTCTTCCTTCGAAATGTTGATATTGTTAAAGATGTCTATGGCCATGCGGTGGTCGTTGAGCACGTCTTCTTCGTATACATGCATAATGAGTTTGGTGTTGGCAGGGAAGCTGCTCAATTGCTGGGGAGTCAACTGGTAAGAATACCACGGAGCCAGTGAAAATAAAAAGCGACCTTCACTTCCCCAGTTGTTTTGGGTAAAACAGGCGTGGGCCACCCCAAACATGGCACCTCCTCCAAATGAGTGACCCATAAATCCAACCTTTGTGGTATCGATAATCTGAGGATATTTTCGGGCTGCGTGTCGGAAGCCTTCTCTTAAAATGTCGTAACGCTCTTCAATGCTAACACCAGTTGTGGGATAAGGTACATAAACCAGGGCATACCCCTTTTTGGCAATATACTGGATCATACCATTGATGTACAACGAATTGACCCCGCCATAACCATGGCAGAAAAAGATAGTCGGCACTTTTCCAGGCTTTTCCTTGGGATAAAACACCTCAATGGTCTCTCCCGAAAAATAAGGGTGGTCGTATTCCAGCTTGTCCACGCTGTAGCTTCCATCTGAGCCATAACCCGATGTGGGTTTTGGAAAATTAGGGTCATTGTAGGGCTGCGCAAAGGCCAGGCTGACCATAAAAATCAGTGCCAGGGTAAGCTGTGAAGAAGATCTCATAATTTCTTGATTTTACATTAGACAAAAATAAGGGTGGATGGTTTAATGAGGTCTGGTTTAGTAAAGGATTCGTTTGGGCTAATTTTTATTCTTTCGTTGCATATTTTGCGTCGATTAAAGCCATTATTCGCCGCATCCTATTCATTCAACGACCGGATCCCTTGCTCTTTGAGTCGGGCAAGTCCCTCTTTCATGGCCATCACCAGTTCTGGTGCATGCCCCTCCCAGCCAATGACCTCCGCCACTACCCTGAAAGCGTGTTCAGAGCGATATGACATCGTGGGATTGCCAGGAAATTTTTTATCCGTAAGATCAGGATCGTTTTCAACAGGACCGGTAGGCTCTACACAATAAATGCGTCCCCTGCCCTCACCCTGTGCCAGTTCTGCTCCCCAAATGGCCGCATCCAGGGTGGCTGTTAAAAAAATGTACTTAGCTGATTTTCCTTCGCCGTAATTGCTGTTAAAGCCAAGTTCAATCATATCCCCCACCTTCAAATCGGCCTTTGTGCCATGGAAGTAAGTTTGGGCAAAAACCGATGCTTTTTTATTAGTCTCTTCCATTTTTTATCTTCAATCTTTACCTGTTTTAATGCTACTATCCCTCCACTTGCATTTTAACAAGAACCCTCTCCAGCCGGTCAAAGTTTTCCTCGTTTTTGGGTTCCACAAACTTTTTCATCTTTTCACATTCTTCAGCGGTTTCAAACTTCATCGTGAAAGAGATGACCGTTTTACCTTCCGCCACATTTTCAAAGCCCACTTCCATATCGAAATAAGGCTGGCTTTCTCTTGTCCACGCCACCCGCTTACCCGGCTCCACCAAAGTGAAAATGGCCGCATTTTCATAATTCCCTTTCTCCGGTCCGTGCATGGTAAGTCGCCACTTGCCTCCCACCCTCAAATCAAATTCGTGGATGGTATTAGTGAATCCTTCCGGTCCCCACCACTCTTTTAAATAATGCGGATTGGCTGTATAATCCACGCTAATTGACCCCCCAAATCCAAAATAATTGACCCCCCAAAT
>CALMSX010000110.1 GCA_937872515.1 uncultured Bacteroidota bacterium | reverse complement strand
ACTGACTGTGAGCATATTCCGGGAAAATGGTTCGTTCTATGCCCACCATACCACCTACCAGGGCATTGATACCTACAAGCAAGACAAACTGTCTCCAATTTTGCTTTAACCCTAAAACCTCAGTAGCCAGCATTTGTGTATTTTATATTACACAAAGTTGTGGGTGTTTTGATGCAAAACCTTTAACAAATGATAAAAAATCACCCAAGCCGAATCTGAGATCGGATCCTGCTCAAACTCACCTGTGTTATACCAAGGTAGGAAGCAATATATTTGAGCGGAATCTGATTCAACCAGGTGGTGTGTTGAGCCAATTCAAGATACCTTTCGGTTGCTGTTTTAAATTGGAGGCTCTCTACTCTTTTTACAGTAGCCACATAAGCATCAATAAAAATTTTATTAAATAAACGTTCCAAATCATGATGCACAATAAACAAATCAAATAGTGGTTGTGCAGGCATAGAGATCAACTCACAATCTGATATCGCCTGAATTCCCTTTTGAGTAGGCTGGCCGGTAAAAAGTGACTCGGCCCTAATGATCATATCTCCGGGGAAGGCAAAATGTTCTGTGACATCATCACCATCTTTGTGGTAAAAAATCCGTGTGATGCCATGGGTTACAAAATAAATAGTCCTGCATTGGCTACCGGTTGGTTGGATGATCTCACTTTTTATATAGCCCCTCTTATGCAACAAGGAAAGCAATGACAACTTTGCCTCCTTAGATAAGGGGTTTCTCTTGTTGAATATGCTAATGATTTCATCCATAAATGTCAGCTAAAATCTCATTAATTGAGACTTAAATTTACACAATAAAAATGATCTATGCTTAGATTTCTGGCTGCTTGTTATGTAACTTTCACAATTCTTATTCCAACTGCGCAATGGTTGGGGCTTAAAGTAGGGGCGAAATCTGCTCTTCCATTATGGAAAATAAGAAATGCAGCTCAATTTTTTTACCTTGGAGAGAAACCACCAATTTGATAAATGAACGCAATGCATTGGTTCCCATCTTTGGTACCATGTGACATGAATCCCACTATTGTCTGGTAAAATTCAATTATTCACCACCAGATAGCGTTTCCCGTGGCTTCTAATGATTTAAAACCAACTTTACATGGTTGGTCACATCGTTGCATGTAATACTCAATAAATAACTTCCATTAGCTAGTTGGCCGGGTACTTCATAATGCAGTCTGTTTTCTCCACTTATCCCAGGTAAGTTTGATTTCTCATCAACCAATCTTCCTCCAAGGTCTTGTAACTTTAGGTCTACACTTCCAGATTGTCTCAGTTTAAATTTTATTTGGTAACTGCCCGAGCCAGGATTGGGTGAAAGCTGCAAGTCATACAATGTCTTGTCTGTTTGCAATGGCTGCTGGGTTGTACTTGTTTTATTTTTTATCAATTGTACCTCAAATATTGTATTACTCGCCACACTCTGGCTGCCATCGTTGACAAAAAATATATTGGGCGCTGAACTGCTGATGCCCCCAAAAATAAACCCAACTGTAGTGGTGTCCTTCTCCAGTTCGTTTGCTTTGATAACACCATTTTGATAGGTAGCCACATCTTGCCTGGGAATAAATTCAGAACCGGCTCCTAAAAGGGAAGGCATAGTAACCTGGAATACATATTCCTTCATTTGTCCGTTGGCATGTCTTGTTACTCCTGCAATGGTTTTTACAAAAGGTACATTGTCGTCTTTTACAATTTGTCCATTTTCCATATAGTATTGCGCAATACCGCCAAAAAATAATGTGTGCATTTCATTATTTACTGCATCATAGATAGGCATGGTAGCACAGTGATAATGGTTAAATAGCTGTTGAAAGGAATCATTGACCGAATAGCCACTTGCATCTACATTAACTGCGTTGAGATAAGGAAGATCAACGTCGGGCCTGAAAACACCAGAAAACATAGTAATGCCTTCTGATCCATCCGGCATAATTTGTTCTTTGGCGTTGTAGTCTCTGCGGTGCAAGTTTTCTACATCTTTGTGTGCCGATAGATGTTCTATATTGAGGCTTGAGCCGTTATCACTTATTTTAAATTTTCGTATTTCATTGGTATACTCCTGTATAAATCCCGGCCCGTGATCGGGTCCCATGGGGTTGTATCTGCCTATAAACTTCTGACCACCCAACAAATAATAAGTATCGTTGATTTTATGCAAATGGCCGCCACAAACCTGAAATAATGGCTCATTGTATTGCCTGATATAAGAATCAAAAGGTTGGCCTTCTGCTATGGCCTTGATGGTTTCCGGCACCTGAATGGCCGTGATTTTAGCGAAGGTGGTGTGATCCTGCTGCAGTTGACTGTACCCGTAACCTCCCAAACAATAGAGCATGTTACCTTCCTGAATAAACTCCATGTTGGTGGAAGACAACTGCTCCTGAATTTCAGCAGCCAAACCTAGCAATGATGCTTTCCAGAATTTTTTTCCAATTGGGTCAATTACTATCAATTGGTTGTTGTGCCCCGCCAAATCAAAGGAAGCAAAGGGCTGTCGCCTGTGTAAACCATCCAATCTGCCACCTGCAATCAACCATTTTCCATCGTGTTGACCAAAGGCAAAAGACTGGATACCTCCCATCCCGTTTATCTCCACCGCGTTTAACCTAACCAAAAATGGAAGCTCCTGTGCTGCCATTGGCAATACAACAAATAACAAAATATAAACTATAGATCTGACCATGGTATCTGAATTGGAAGCCAAAGATGGCTTCTTTCTTCTAATGGGTGTGTAACCCAGGTCACGTAGGCTGATACTGATACACTTTGCCTCTACACATCATTGGTTTAAAGAGCGCATAGTCGTCTATTATTGTCTAATAGGAGTAAAAATATCTTAAATTGGCTATATTTTTCAACTTTTGGCAGCTGGCCTTTCTTCTGACTCACCAACCTCTTTTAGATAAGATTCTTTGATTGCATCATAAAACGACTTTCGACTTGAAATACTGGCTATGATATTTGAGATTACGGCTCCGAAAAGTAAATAAAAGATAATGGAGTGTCGATCTGTCATTTCAAATATAATGATGGCTGAAGTAAAAGGTGCTCGAGTTACTGATGTGAGAAAGCCGGTCATCCCAACCAAAATCAGCAAATTAGCATTCCCTTCTGTAAGTCGTAAGAGATCTGAAACTACAGCACCAATACTGGCACCGATGCTTAAGGAAGGAGCAAATACACCACCGGCCCCACCAAAAGAAAAAGAAAATACCAAACCTACAATCCTAATGAGAGGCAGGTACCATTCTACTTTTTTCTGGTCAGTAAACAAGGTTCGTTCCATAATTGATTTTCCGGATCCCATTGCCTCTGTTCCAAAAAAATAAATTATTACAGCTACCACCAATGCGCAACCCAATACTATAGACAATTGTTGTATTCTCTTTTTTTGTCTGTTGACAAAATTCATAAAACGCAGCATAAATGAACACATCCAAGCGCCCAGATATCCACTGAGTATGCCTGTAATCAATATCCCTGCATAAATCATCCATCCACTAAAGTTGGTTTTAGGGTGGCCAAGGTAAAGATATGGGCCGCCAAGTCCCTGAGCTGTCAATCCGGCAATTATAACGGCAATGAATAATGGATAACGGTAATAACGAATGTGAAATTTTGACAATTCTTCTATGGCAAATATGATTCCACCCAAGGGGGTATTAAATGCCGCTGCAAGACCGGATGAAGCTCCGGCAAGCAGAATGTTTTTTTGCGAAATAGGCTGCCACCAGTTGGGTAGTCTTTTGTACACCTGATTAAAAATCGAACTGGAAATTTGAATGGTTGGACCTTCTCTTCCCACAATACCTCCACCTACGACCTTTATGGCACTTGAAATAATTTTGATAAATATAATTCGTGGACTAATAAAAAGAGGAATCAAATGCTTTTTTGCGGGTTGCGTTAATTCGATCGCAGCCATGACTTGCGGAATACCACTTCCTCTCGCAAATTTGGCATAAACATGCACCAAC
This sequence comes from uncultured Bacteroidota bacterium, assembly GCA_937872515.1. GTDB lineage: Bacteria > Bacteroidota > Bacteroidia > Chitinophagales > Saprospiraceae > JADKBO01. Next base: position 3,713 of record CALMSX010000110.1, on the reverse strand, counting down.
CACCAGGAAATGACAAAGGCTACCGGGGTAGTAATAAATATTGTGGCCTTGTGTTGTTCATATATATAAAATGAAAGCGATTCAGCATAGTGAAAAACCCTGCTGTAAAAAAAAGCCATGATACCTGTAAGTACAGAAGCAATTAAAAAAGGAAAAAATTGAAATAACTGAATGCGAATTTGAGAATTAGTCTCGATTGATCGATCATATATTTCTTTAAGCTTACTTCTGCCCCATTGTATTATGTCAAACTTACTCAAAGATTTTCATTTTAAAGTTCTCTAATCCCAATATTAATTTAATTGTTTCACAAGATAAACAATTGCATGGAAATTATCAACTTACCTTTTAAGCAACCGCTTTGATCCTTTTATCCGGTTGAATGTCGGTCAAGGTATCTTCCTCTATTACTGTCAACTAGTTTAGGACGAGACACATTCATCAGGGTATATCCATCATCGGTGAGAAATCACCATTTTTTTACTTATACCATCCACGGTTACAAGGTAAATCCCTTTGCGAAAGTCCGATATGTCGATGTCAATAGTAGTATTTCCTTCAGTGGGAAGGGTTTTAATCTTTTGACCCAGGATTCCTGTTATCGTAATGGTTGTGTTTTGGGAAGGTAGGTTGGATAGGGTGACGTGATCTCGCGCAGGATTGGGGTATATTATAAAAGTGCTACTGGTCTTATCATCAGTTGCGGAAGTTAACCCACAAAACATTCTTCTGGGATTGAGGATGGCATCGCAGGGAAACTCGTAAAAGCTTTGATCAAAAAGAGGGCCTGGCTCATCGCTTTGCAGCAGGGGTTTTAAATTGCCGGGCATGGTCACCTGCTCTGCACTGCCATTGCCGAGGGCAGTTTTTTTCGCTTCCGCATTGCCATTGAATACGTAATCGCACATAGCATCCAGCAGTCGGTAAAAAGCATAGTAGTCCATGGCATCATAAACCTCATAGGTGCCGGGCAGGTTGTGGCCCGCAGGGTAGACGGTGCCATTGATGGTATCGGGCTGCACGTAGATGTAGTCTTTATTTTCTTTCGGGATATTGATGTTGTTGAAAATATCGATGGCCATGCGGTGGTCGTTGAGCACATCTTCTTCGTATACGTGCATAATGAGTTGGGTATTGGCGGGAAAGCTGTTGAGTTGCTCAGGTGATAGCTGATAGGAATACCAGGGTGCCAGAGAAAACAAAAACCGACCCGCGCTGCCCCAATTGTTTTGGGTAAAGCAGGCATGACTCACTCCAAACATAGCCCCACCTCCAAAAGAGTGGCCCATAAAGCCAACTTTTGTGGTATCAATTATCTGTGGATATTTGCGGGCTGCGTGTCGGAAACCTTCTCTTAAAATGTCGTACCGCTCCTCAATGCTTACACCAGTAGTGGGATAAGGTACATAAACCAGGGCGTATCCTTTTTTGGCTAAAAACTGGATCATGCCATTGATGTATAGCGAATTGACCCCACCAAAACCGTGGCAGAAAAAGATAGTCGGCACTTTTCCAGGCTTTTCTTTGGGATAAAATACCTCAATGGCCTCACCCGAAAAATAAGGGTGGTCGTACTCCAGCTTGGCCACGGTGTAGCTGCCATCCGACCCATAACCTGACGTGGGTTTTGGAAAATTGGGGTCATTGTAGGGCTGGCCAAAGGCCAGGCCGACCATAAAAATCAATGCCAGGGTAAGCTGTGAAGAAGGTCTCATAATTTCTTGATTTTACATTTGACAAAAATAAAGGTGGAAGGTTTAATGAGGTCTGGTTTAGTAAAAGCTTCGTTTGGACTAATTTTTATTGTTTCGTTGCATTTTTTGCGACGATTAAAGCCATTATTCGCCGCATCTTATTCATTCAACGATCGGATCCCTTTCTCTTTGAGTCGGGCGAGTCCCTCTTTCATAGCCATTAATTGGTCTGTAGGATGCCCCTCCCACCCAATTACCTCCGCCACTACCCTAAAAGGGTGTTCAGAGCGATAAGACATCGTGGGATTACCGGGAAATTTTTTATCCGTAAGGTCAGGATCGTTTTCAACAGGACCGGTAGGCTCTACACAATAAATGCGTCCCCCACCCTCACCCTGGGCCAGTTCTGCACCCCAAATGGCCGCATCCAGGGTGGCTGTTAAAAAAATGTACTTAGCTGATTTTCCTTCGCCGTAATTGCTGTTAAAGCCAAGTTCAATCATATCCCCCACCTTCAAATCGGCCTTTGTGCCATGGAAGTAAGTTTGGGCAAAAACCGATGCTTTTTTATTAGTCTCTTCCATTTTTTATCTTCAATCTTTACCTGTTTTAATGCTACTATCCCTCCACTTGCATTTTAACAAGAACCCTCTCCAGCCGGTCAAAGTTTTCCTCGTTTTTGGGTTCCACAAACTTTTTCATCTTTTCACATTCTTCAGCGGTTTCAAACTTCATCGTGAAAGAGATGACCGTTTTACCTTCCGCCACATTTTCAAAGCCCACTTCCATATCGAAATAAGGCTGGCTTTCTCTTGTCCACGCCACCCGCTTACCCGGCTCCACCAAAGTGAAAATGGCCGCATTTTCATAATTCCCTTTCTCCGGTCCGTGCATGGTAAGTCGCCACTTTCCTCCAACCCTCAAATCAAATTCATGGATGGTATTGGTGAATCCTTCCGGTCCCCACCATTCTTTTAAATACTGTGGATTGGCAAACGCTTCATACACCCGATCTATGGGAGCAGATAAGCATCGCGTACTATGGATGGTGGTGTTGGACATGGATATAAAATTTAATTGGGTTGTGGTGTTTTATCAATGCAGTCGTTTGCAAAAATACGGATTAGTCTGCCATATCATTTTGGAAATTGTATGGTAGATTACATGACTTGATCTCTGGCTTTGTCGGTAAACTCCTTTGTGAACACAGTAACATCATGTTAAAAAAAATGTTAAGCGCCGCAAAAAAAGGCGTTTATTGAAGCCATAGGGATCTGCATTTTGGAACCTTTTTCAGTCATTATTCTCCCAAAAACCAAGAGATGTGGGTACACTTTGAGCATACAAAACATGTGGCCGATTTGTTGGCCCAGTCTAGATTGAACAAGGTAGCCATGGAAGTGTTGAGCTGTGCTTCGCGATTGTAAAAGGTATCGTTTTTACAAATGGGGCAGATCAGAGACTCTCCCAATATTTCTACATTTTTAGGCTCCGCTTTTTTAAACAATGACATAGAGATCATTTTTATCTAAATTTAAAAAATGTAAGGCAGAATAAAAATTAAAAAGAAAATTCAAAATTTAATTTTTCAAGTGGTCGCCTCAGCCAAACAAACTATGATATTTGTTAAATTTTATTTCACACTACCAATAAATATTTGGCAATATTTAGTCATGCTAGAGATGAAGCCAAAAAATGAACTACAATCTCCCATTTTTTAAACCACCAAGGACACTAAAATTTTCACTAAGCACACTATAAAACCTTTGTGATCTCTGTGGATCCCTTGTGCACTTTGTGGTAAAAAATTTCTTTCTAACCACTAAGGACACTAAGATTTTCACTAAGCGCACCATCAAACCTTTGTGATCTTTGTGCAACCCTTGTGCACTTTGTGGTAAAAAATTCCCTTCTAACCACTAAGGACACTAAGATTTTCACTAAGCACACTATAAAACCATTGCGATCTTTGTGCAACCCTTGTGCACTTTGTGGTGAAAAATCGATTCAACACAACCC
>CALMSX010000109.1 GCA_937872515.1 uncultured Bacteroidota bacterium | reverse complement strand
GAGGGCTTTACTCATCTAATATCCATTTCTCCTTACATATGAACATTTGAACATAACGACGAACAAAGTGAGGAGTACCATGTGAATATATGAAAATGTGAATATCAGATTCCTGCAAATAACCCCGACTGCAGGGAAATTACAGCCCCGGGAAAAAAGCATCTTTAAAATGCTCCAGGTTGAAATTTTGGGGGGAATAGTAATTGACGGTGATGATGTCAAACCGGATGGCCCAGTTGTGGTCGATGAGTTCCTGGTATTGGGAAGCGGCGGAGGCGATGAGTTGCTGTTTGCGAAGGGTGACAGCTACTTCGGGGGCGGTGGGACTGGTGCGGGTTTTTACTTCTATAAAAATGAGGGTATCGGCTTCTTTGGCGATGATGTCAATTTCGGCTTTGTGGGCAGACCAGTTGGTCTCCAGGATGGTGTAGCCGGAAGAAATAAGGTATTCCAGGGCGATGGCTTCACCCCGGTCTCCTTTTTGCCGTGTAGATGGATTTTTCAGATGCCCAACCAGGACTCATATTCTTTGCCCTGTGGGATGGAGACAATCTTTTTGGATTTTTTGAATAATCCGGTGATGGCAGCTTTCAAAAATTTTAAAACCTTACTCATGAGACACTATTTGGGGGGTAAATTAATACGGTTACAAATTTAATGTAAGTTGGTTAAATATTACGATTTTTTTACATATTTAATTTTCGTTAACAAGGGGGTTTTTGTATTATGACAAATTTTAATGGTTGTACCCCTACTTGTCCGGGTAACGGAGAAATATGTTCATATGTTCACATGTTGTCCCTACATCAGTAAACTGACGTAGGGACTATGTTCATATCAATATAGGTTTCTTCCAGGAAGAGATTGGTTGTCATAAAGAGGTTTCCCATATGTACTTTTTTGGCCTGACTCCTTACATACCTGCGGTACGCAGGGATAAACCCTTTATAATATGGAAAATCCGCAATCCAAAAAACTCGCCGCCAGGCAATGAGCAATTTTTGGCTGCATCACAATCACGTCTTCTGTTTGGCAATTTGTGTGGCTCATACAGTTTTGGATTCTTTTGCGGATTTACTACGCAATTTCTAAACGGCGCACACATAAAGGCCGAGAAATATGTTCACATTTTCACATGGTGTCCCTACATCAGTTACCTGACGTAGAGACTATGTTCATATCATTTGTATACACATTAAAATGAAAGTGTCCATCTATCCGGATATGAGAGATTATGCTTATCTATGAAAATCCTAAATTTCCGGAGCTCTGGTCTTTCGCTTCAATTTGGAATTACCCAATTGATGTGAACATTTGAATACCGACAAAACTGTATTTTATAGGCACAGACATACAAAAATAGGAACCTATATACCAAAACCCTATCCACTAATTCAGGGACAGCTGAAAGTTGCCCCTACACCGCTAGTGCGGCGTTGGGACAAGCCTGTCATACTGGCGTTAGCCAGGTAGATAAGCGGTGAGCGGTAAGCGGTAAGCGGTAAGCGGTAAGCGGTAAGCGGTAAGCGGTAAGCGGTGAACGGTGAGCGGTGAGCGGTAAGCGGTGAGCGGTAAGCGGTGAGCGGTGAGCGGTGAGCGGTGAAAGGTGAGCGGTAAGCGGTGAGCGGTGAGCGGTGAGCGGCCTGTCTAACTGGCGTTAGCCAGGTAGATGAGCGGTGAGCGGTGAAAGGTGAGCGGCCCCTACACCGCTAGTGCGGCTTTGGGACAAGCCTGTCATACCGGCGTTAGCCAGGTAGATAAGCGATGAGCGGTTAACGGACAGATACGCTTAGTTTGAGAGAAGCGCCTAAGGCATCAAGGGCTTTGATGATGGTGCCGATTCGAAAATCTTTGGTGTTGTTTTCGAGCTTGGAAATTTGTGCTTTCTGAACGCCTAGTTTGGAAGCCAGGTCTGCTTGACTCATTTTTTGTTTCAACCTGGTTTCTTTGATTATGGTGCCTATGATGTCCATTTTGAGGTCATATTCAAAGGTATTTCTTTCGGGACTACCTTTTTTCCCAATGATTTCGTCTGTTAATTCGTCTATTGTGGTGAGTTTCATTTTCCAGGATTTAAATATTTATTTCTAATCTCAATGGCTTTTGCAATATCTGAGTTGGGTGTTTTTTGTGATTTCTTTATGAATCCAGTTGCACAAATAACCAACGCTTTAGTATGGGTGTCCCAAAAAGCCAATAATCTAATATTTGTGTTTTCATACCTGATCCTAAACTCCCAAATCTCGTGTGCAAGTTTTTTAAAAAGCCGGGCATCATTTACCTCTCTTGCTTTTTGTAAATTAAACACAACTTTCTTTTGCATCTTTGGGTCAAGAGAATGAATGAAAATCTTGACCTCTTCCATTAATTTAATATCAAATTTTTTCTTCATGGCTGTTCGGATTACCAATTATACAAAGATAATGAAAAGTTTCCTTATTGGGAATTAATTTTTTTGCAGATTTACTACGCAATTTCTAAACGGCGCACACATAAAGGCCGAAGCAAGCCCCCGGATCCGCCGCGGGCTTTTGGTGTGGGACCCATCGCTGCACTCGGACTGAGAAAGCACTTTAAAAACTGTAAATAGTCATAGGCAATAGTAGCTTGCTACTCTTTTACAAAGGGACAAGAAACGCTTTACGCTTGGCGCTCTACGCTCTGCGCCCCGCCTGACCCTCCTCTGCCAATTTCAATGATCATCACATTTTCAATTGACCCTTTCGTAATTGACCCATTCGTAATTTGTAATTGCCAAATTCGTAATTATATCATTCGTAATTCATGACTGACCGGTTGCAGCTTAGCTGCAAATCGAGATCCTAAACGGATCGAGATAGGGAAGGAACTGCGAAATACCTTTCGCAGCAACATCAACACCAATTCATATCTGAATCCCCCATAATTCAAACTCCGTAATTCTCAATTCGTAATTCGTAATTGCCTCCCCTAGCCCCTAACCCCTGTGACCTACTCAAAGGATTAAACGCATTGATCAAATGAATGGACTGAAATTTTGAAAGATCATCCACAGAAATATCCATCGGCCGAATGATTGCACTATCAATCAATTTTTGACGCATGGTGCCGGGGAGCAACGGCGTTTTGGGGGTGAAAAATCCATTTTCATTTTTAAAGACCAGGTTGAAATAGTAGGCATCGGTGAAGAGGCCGTTTTTGAGAATGAGGATTTCATCGGCGGAGCCGCGTTGGGAGAAAAGGGTGTCTAATTCGGGGCGGTGGAGGGACTTGTGGGGGTAGGTGATGGTGTTGTGCTCTACGATGGCGAGGGTGCGGATGGGGCGCCACTCGTAGGGGCTGTATTGGATGTCCTGGATGGTATCAGTGTAGATGATGCGACATTTGGTGTCTGGTGTGGGGTGGTGGCGGGTGATGAGGGGTGAGAGGGCTATGGGAGAGGCCGACTCGTAGTGGGCATGGCGGGTGGCGTCAAAACGGGCCTGGTGGTAGCGGAGGTTTTGTACCCGGCCATTGTGGATCCATATGGTTTCAACCCAGGGGGACATAGACTTTTTGGATCATTTCGTGGTATTCTGATTGGGCATCGCTCATGGCGGTGATGCCGCCGCCGCTGCGGTAGACCAGGCCGTGGGGGGTGGACTCTATAAAGCGGATGGCCACAGCGCTGTCGAGGTGGTGGCCATCGTAGTAGCCGAAGACGCCGGTGTAGTAACCGCGGTTATCGATTTCGGCGTGGGCGATGATGTCTAAGGTTTCTGCTTTGGGAGCCCCACTGATGGAGCCGGCGGGGAGCAGGGTATCGAAGATGTCGCCGAGGTGATGGTGGTAATCGGGACTCAATTTGCCTCTGATCTCACTGCTGGTCTGGAGCAGGGTTTGATGGTGGGTGTGGATGGTATCGATTTCCCGGAATTTGGTCAAGCTCACTTCGGTGGCTACCTGGCTCAGATCGTTGCGGATGAGGTCAACGATGGTGTAATGTTCGGATACTTCTTTTTCATCGTTGAGCAATTGATTTTGGGCATCGGGTATAGAAGCATCGATGGTGCCTTTCATGGGGTAGGAATAAATGTGGTCTTCTTCGATCCGCACAAAACACTCGGGTGAAAAGACCACAAACCGATCCGGTAATAGTAGCTTGTACTTGGCGTGGGCATGGCCATAGATCTGCCTCAGGTTGAGGTTGGTAGCTATGGGCGTGGGAAAGGTGAGGTTGACGAGGTACGAATCGCCGTAATTGATTCTGTTGATGACGGTCTGGAACCGTGTGGTGTAGGCTGCCTGAGAGATGGGTGCTGTGGTAAAATATTGCAACTCATCGATGACGGCACCATCGTGGACCTCATGCCTGTGGCCTCGGATCTTATACCTCAGTCCGTAAGGGAGGGCATCGGCCGGATAGACCTCTCCCCTGCTCTTATCAAAGCTGATGAGAAAAAAGAAGGGCTTTCTTGCTGCACCAAGGGTATTCATGTGGCTGATCCACGACACGATCAAAGTTTTTGCAATGATAGGGAATAATTTGCAATACGGCTGCGCCTTAGGGCAATTCGCGCTGCGCGCTTAGG
>CALMSX010000108.1 GCA_937872515.1 uncultured Bacteroidota bacterium | reverse complement strand
CAAAGCTAAAGCGTCATATCTGGCTTATAAATATGTAGTTGGTCGGATGCTTACGTACAAACTATTTATATTTCGATCTCGCCATGCCTTACAGCTCAAAATTGTTGTCAATATGGCTCAAAATTGTTGGAATATGAGCCGTAAATAGCTATATTGTGAGCCGCAATTATACAAATGTCAGAAAATAGAAAGCAGATTATTCTTAAATCTAATAAAAGATTTAAATATAGCACGAAATTTAAGAAACAAGTGAGCACGTAAATCAGGCACAAATTATCAGCCTCTGGACAACCAATTCCAAATTTCAGAAGCATTAAATGCAGCTTGTACTATTATCAATGACCATATAAATACATTTGAAAAATCACTGCTGACTCTTACATTGATTTCATACATCCAACCCTTTATGGACGGAAATTAAAGAACAGCCAGAATTGTATCCAATACATTATAAATACAGGAAAAATACTGTCCCTTTTCCTTCAGAACAGATGATACATTGGAATATAAAAAAGCAATCCTACTCTTTTATGAACAAAATAATCTTTCTGCCATCAAGCAAATATTTATCGAGTAATACAAGTTTGCAGTTGAGACTTATTTCTAAGAGCAATTTTCCTTAAATGATCTGACAGCTGATCATAAATTTGTATATCAACCACATTGAAATTTGAACTGTAACTATAAACTCAATGCTTGTCTCAATATCAACCTTATTTTAACTTATTTTTCATCTTCATGTAAGGATATAATTTATCCATAAAGGGCTATGATTTGCTATGAAAAATAAGGCGATGATTTAACACCTCGATCCACTGTCACTACTTATCTTTTCTATAAACATTTGTAAATTATCGGTGTTAAAGTGAAAATAAAAGACGGCTCGATTCCCTATCACTACCTTTTAACTGCTTTTATTGTTGTTTCAACATCTTCATTTATATTTTCAATAAAAACCATTGCAGTTTTGCAAGCGAAAATTGGAGGCGAGTAAATATCTGTTTCACTCAATTTTCTTACTATAATTCAAAAAAAATTAGAAACCAATGAAATCATTGAATGCGCTGATAACTTATCTCTTTATTTCAACCAGCATTTTTTGCCAAAACTATATCGGTATCAACACAAGTGACCCAAAGGCTCCTTTGAACATTTATCATGAAATAGGTGGAACTATTCTTTTGCAGAATCCCAACACGGGTACTACCCAGACAGATGGTCTTTTGTTTGGCTCTATATCCGCTGCCAACAAATCCTATTTATGGAATTTCGAAAATACTGCACTTGGCTTCGCAACCAACAATACTGAAAGATTGACCATAGCTGCCAATGGTAACATAGGCATCGGTGGCATCACAAGTCCAAGCTCAACTTTGCAAATTTACGGCACGTCCGGAGTGTCAAATGCTTTATTCCAGACCTCCTTTTCCGGGTCTATGAGCAATGATGGTTTTTATGTTGGATTCGCAGGCGATGCTTATCTATGGAATTATGAAAATACTAATCTTATATTTGGAACCAACGGTAACCAAAGAATGAATATTGCTGGTACCGGTGAAGTGTTTATAAACAACAGTTTGACCGTTGGTACTACTTTAAATGCCAATGGGTTGGTCAATTGCAACAACAACCTAGCCGTTGATGGCAGTATTACCACAAATAGCGGCTTTGGAATCACCAGAAGTAACTCTTCTTCTCAAATAGTAGTTGAAGCATATCAATCTCCGTCAAATCTATACTGGACATTGGCACCCGTTGGTCAAAACTGTTGTATTAATTTAGTTTTTGGTACAACTTTTACTTCTCCTCCTTCCATTGCATTCGGCGGTATTAGTGGCCCGGTGACCAATCCGGAAGATATCCTTTTTACCATCAAATCCATCACCACTACCGGTGCAGAAATAGCCGTTACCAACATTGGTAATGCCACCTCTGTAGCCAACAATGTCAGTTTAAGTGCAATGATCATTGGTAAAAAATAAATGATTGCGGCCGCTGTAATCCATGCATAGAATCTAAACTAAATCGACAATGGTTCTGTTTTGTTAGCAAAGTTATTCCTTCGAAACTTTAACTATTAAAATCTACTTACTTCATCTTATGCGCTCATGAAAAATAATTTTACAGTTGAAAGGCATGTTATTCAAAGAATCAAAATCATGAATTAAATATCGTCAAAGCATAGAAAAGTTTTATTTTGCAATTGTATTGACTAGATTATTAAATAAACGATATACCCATTTGGCCTATTTCGCCAAAGAAAAACATGAACCAAGACCTCATCCTTCAAGCTCAAATTCAACCCTTACTCGAATATTTTCAAAAATTGATTCCTCTCAATAAGGAAGAACAAAAACTGGTGTTTGACCTATTTAAACCCAGATTGTATCGAAAGCGGCAGTATGTCTTGCAGGAAGGGGATGTATGTAACCATTATCATTTTATTGTGCGTGGCTGTCTGCGCATGTATAAGATCGATGGCAAGGGCAATCTACATATTGTTCAATTTGCCGCTGAAAATGGCTGGCTATCCAATATTGGCAGTCTGCACGAACGCCGGCCCTCTGAACTCAACATCGACGCCTTAGAAGATACCATGGTCTTACAAATTAGTTATGAAAACTTACTCAACCTCTATGTCAAGGCACCTAAATTTGATCGGATCTTCAGAGTCTTGATTGAAAATAGTTATGTTTCCCTCCAAAAGCGATTACTGCAAAATATCAGTTCATCCGCAGAAGAAAGATACCTCTCTTTTGTTGCCTTATATCCCCACCTTATCAACCGACTCCCACAAACCCAAATCGCTTCATTTTTAGGGGTTACGCCTGAATTTTTAAGTCGACTAAGAAACAGACAGACAAAAAAGTCTTGATCTGGATCAATACCAATTCTTGACCTGGTTCATTGGAATGCAAGGCTATTGCCACAAATCTTTGCAGAATCAATTAACCAATAAAAAGAAAAGGTATGACAACAACACCAAAAGTAGCCGTCATCGGCTTAGGCAACATCGGCAAGACCATTGCCCACAATTTAGTAAAGGGCAATCGCCCCGTAATACTGGCAAGCAGAACCCTGGCTGATGCTATCTCATTTGCAACAGAATTGGGCAACCTGGCCACAGCCCGTGAAACAAAAGACGCCATCCATGATGCAGATATCATTGTAATGTCTGTTTGGTTTAATACCCAACACGAATTATTTGAACAATACAGTACCGAATTAAACGGCAAAATCATCATCGACCCCTCCAACCCCATAGCACCCGATGAACATGGAGGATTTAAAAAAATCATCGGAGAAAAAGAATCAGCCGGACAATTAAATGCAGTTTTGTTGCCTGCTGGAGCAAGCCTGGTTAAAGCCTTTGGTACTTTGGGAGCTGCTTCCTTGGACAATGCCGCATTTCAAAGTCCCGAAAAATCAGTTTTATTCTATGCCACAGATGAAGCCCACACAGAAGCAGCCGTAGAGCAATTGATTCATGACAGTGGTTTTGATGCGCTAAAAGTTGGCGGCTTAGACCAGGCCATTCGCATTGAAGTTTTTGGAGACCTACACGAATTTGGTGCCCT
>CALMSX010000107.1 GCA_937872515.1 uncultured Bacteroidota bacterium | reverse complement strand
TACCTCCTCGATCTGGAAGCTGAAAAATTAATAACAGTGCCCTCCCTTCCTGAAGGATACTTGTATGGTGGATTGACCATTACCCAAACAGATACCCTTGTATTTGGATTTGCTGGAACCAGTTTTGATTATGAGCTAAGGACCTATCGACTGAGCCAACACTTCAGCAAGTTGACCCAAATGGATAGCTACAACATTCCAGCCTCCGTGAACTACCTTTTTGCAGAAGGCCAGGGCAATACCCGGCTGATATACACCTCTCTGTTTACAGGTAAAATCAATGAGAGTTCTAGTATCGAATTGCTACCCGACTTATTATTGGGCACTAATATTACCACCCCCGCCTATTATGCCAATGATCATTTTGTTGAAGAGGGTTACCTGTACTTTCTGGCTGCTGATGTAAAAAAAGGAAAACAGCTGTACCGAATGAAGATGGAATATCCTGTTTTATCTATACCTGAATTGGGTGCTGAAAAAATCAAAATCTATCCCAATCCCAGCCATGACTTACTTTTTATGCAACATCCCAGAATCACTTTTACCGACGGTAAGTGCAGAATCTATTCTGTATCCGGCACCCTGATAACAGAAAAATCATGTTCCGACTTCCTTGACATTCACGATCTTAATCCCGGTTACTACATAGGTGAATATAGGCACAAAGACCAAGTCGTTCCATTTTCATTTATAAAACAATAAGGTATGAATCCACTGCACTTTTCGGATGTATTGGCACTGATAAGATCATTTAAAGATGCCCTTCCTTTGCTTTGGAAAAATAAATTGTGGAAAGGGTACTTTGCGCATGGTCCGGTCAGTTACCTTTCTATTTTTGTAGTATTGCTGCTGTCTTACCAATCTTACGTTTATTTCAATCCGGGCATTACCGAAAAATATAAAAAGAACATCAAAGACAAGGCAGTTACAGAATTGAAAGATCTTGCGAAAGAACATTTACCGGATTCGATTTCAGATACTCTTTCAATGGTTATTCAAAAGGAGTTGAAACAAAATCCGGATTCAATTCCCCTTGAGGTGAGGCAATTATTAAAAAAAGCCGATAGCCTGGATTTGATTACAATCGTTGATTCGCTGGCAGAAGCAACAGATACTGTTGAAACCGATGCCGATAGCCTGGATGACAAAGATACTACCCTACTTTCAGGAAAAGAGGAGCCCGATGACGAGGGAGAGGACGGTGATGAAAAAGAATCTTCAGGCGTGGGTCAATACGTAGATAAAAAAGGATTATTTTCAGGGGGATTCAAGTATTTTACCATCATCTTGCTCAATATGCTCATTGGTCATTTTTGCGGTAGGATCATTGGTATGATGGGAGGTTTTGAAAAACTGATTACTTTTAAATCCTATCTTAAGACCCAGATACGGGTATTACAACTGGGCCTCACCAACTGGATTTTTGAAATCCTCACAGGTGTAGCTGTTTCTATTTTCTGTGGCCTATTTTTCAACGACACCTTTGAAATGATAGGTAAAAAAATCATCCACATGTTTTTTCTAGGCTACCTTTTTTTCGATAGCTATTACGATTATTTCGGGTTAAAGACAAAAGAGAGTCGAAATGAAATCTTACACCATCTATTAACCGTTACTGTGGCTGGAGGTGTTGCATGGGTGGTTATGAGCATACCTTACATTGGTCCTCTTATGGGTCCCATCATTTGTTCGGTTGCCGTTACCATTTTCCTTGCCCGCGAAAAAGGATTGATGTTGAAGCCTCAGTCCTAGCTTACTTATCAAAAACGGTGGTGATGATAGACCTGGGTTCGATCATGTATTTATAGGTACGCCCCTTGTACATAAAGCCCGTTTCAAACTTCTCTTCGGTAGCATTCATTACTACAACCGCTGTGGATCCATCTGTATTTTTAAATCCGGTACACAAAAGCTGGGCTCTGTTGGAGGAAACTGAGACTCTTTTGGCTCCCGGTTTGATGAATTTTGAAAAATGACCGATGTAGTAATAAGAGTTCATTAAGTGGATGGAGTTCTCACCTGTTTTGACGTGCACCGGAGCAAAACAAAAGTTTTTTACGTGATTGGGTCCACCTACTTCATCGAGCAAAAGGTTCCAGTCGGTCCAAGCAACGGCTCCCTGGTTGAAGTCGTTGATCATATTTTCTCCATAATTTTCACCCCACTGCCATTGATCAAAGGTAGCCCAATCGAAAGGGTAATTGCATGCCTCGGTAAGCAGCAGGTTGGTTGCGGGAAATTTTTCCTTCACCCTTTGTAAATTCTGGTATTGTCTGCCACCATTCCATATTTCGTACCAATGGAAGCCAATGCCCCATACATATTGGGCTGTGGCTTTATCACCCAAGATGGGTTGTACCCGGTGAAAAATGAGGTCGCGGTTGTGATCCCAGGCAATGAGTTTTTTATCCTTCATGCCATTTTTATGAAGGGTAGGTCCGAGATAATCTCTGATAAAGTCTGCCTCTTCCTGTGCTGTGTAAATACAAGATTCCCAGGTTTGTTTGGCCATGGGTTCATTTTGCACGGTCAGCCCCCATACAGGAACTCCCTTGGCTTCATAGGCCTGGATGAACTTAATATAATATTGTGCCCAACTTTGTCTGTAAACAGGCAATAATTTTCCACCCTGCAACATGTTGTTGTTGTCTTTCATCCAGGCGGGAGGACTCCATGGCGAAACAAACAGTTTTAGGTTGTTGCCGGCAGTAGCCATCGCTTCTTTGATAAATGGCAACTTATAATTGAGGTCATGGGCAATGTCAAAGCTAGCCAGCGTAGAATCACCATCTGCCACATAAGAATACATATCAGACGAAAAATCGCAGGAATTGATATTGGCCCTGCCTAAGGTATAACCGATGCCCTTTCCAGCATCGAAATAGAGATCCAGCAATTCCTTCCTCTTATCAGGAGATAACTTGTAAAATGTTTCGGCAGCCGCGTCAGTAAAAGCACCGCCGATTCCTACCATTTCCTGAAACAGACTTGTTTCATCGATAAAAATAGAAGGTTCTGTTTCCAGGGGCTGACGTGAAGGAGATATGTCTATTAGCCCTGCCGGTTCCATTCTTAGGTTGCCATTTTTGGCTGTAATAAATGCCTTGGGATGTTGGACCCGTGCTGTCTGCGAAAACAAAACAGGGACAAAGCTTGCCAATATAAGAAGTGAGTATACTATTCTGAACATTGTATGATCTTTCAAAAAAATTACCAAACAAAGGTAGTCACAGAAGTCGGCTTGAGTTCCAAAACCGTATCGGTTCTACCATCGGAAACATTGATTTTTTTCATGGCATTGCTTTCATTCATCACCAATAGCACCTTGGTGCCATCGAGATTTTTAAAGGCAACGTTGGGTACAGATTCAAACCAGGGACTGGATATCCTGACCGCACCCGGCTTCACAAAACGGGATACCTGACCAATGATGTAATAAGAAACATTGCGCTGAAGGGTATTGCCATCAATGGTTACGGCTCCCATACAAAGACTGCATCCTCCATTGAGGTGGGGATCAAAAGCAGGATCCGAAGCAAGATTCCATTCCAGGGCCACCTTGCTCCAATTGCGCATAGTACCCATGATTACATTTTTGGTGTGCCATTTCAAATCCTCTGCAAAAAGAGAATTTCCGCCTGTCCATTGTTCTGTAAAGTACAAGTTTTTGTCAGGATAGGCCTGATGCAACAACGATAGAGCACCTACCTCACCTCCATACAAATGAAAGGCAGTACCATCAATGTATTCAGCTGCTGCTGCATCTCCCAATATGGCAAGAGGATACTGATAATTGTCACAATTGTGATCCCAGATAATTATTTTGGTAGACAGGTTTTCTGACCTCAACACCGGACCCAGGTGGCTTTTGATAAACTCAGCCTGCTGGGTAAAAGACATGATCATGCTGGGATGGTTGCCACCATGCTGGGGTTCATTTTGAACCGTAACAGCATCAATTCGAATTCCCTGTTGCTGCATGGCTTTTATATACCTGGCAAAATACCTGGCGTATACTGCGTGGTATTCTGTCTTGAGATTGCCACCGATGGCCTGACCATTGGTTTTCATCCACACAGGGGCTGTCCAGGGAGACGCCATGAAGCGGATATTAGGCTGAATTGTAAGAATTCTTTTTAAAAGGGGAATCAGATAAAGGGTATCCCGGGAAAGAGAAAACTTTGTCAGGTCATTATCGGTCTGGCCTGCGGGTAGATCATTGTAGGTAAAAAACTGTTCACTCAGGTCAGATGCACCAAGGCTGATTCTGAGGTAGCTGATACATTGCTCACCTTCACTACAGCCAAAGAGCTCTTTGATCAGTTTATCCCTGGCTGATCCCTCCATTTTTTCAATGAGCATGGCACTGCCTCCTGTCAAGGTGTAGCCAAAACCATCAATGGTTTGAAACTGGGTTTGGGTGTCAACCTTGATAGACAATAATGAAGGATCTCCTTTTCCTACTTCTACCGTACTGGCGGACAATAAATTGGACCGGTCAAAGCTGGTTGTCCATAAATTGGTTTTGGGCAGCGGGGTCACCTCCATGTCCTGCTTTTCGGTACAACTCTGTACCACAGTCATCGAAATCAATACCAGGAAAAAGAACACGTTGCCTTTGTTTTGTAATCTCATACTATTTTATAATCGGGTTTAGTAACCCGGATTTTGAGAAAGTTTTGTGTTTTTATCCAATTCAGATTGTGGAATTGGCCAGAGTAATTTTTCCTGAGTAAGGTTGTATCCCAGCTTTTCACCATTGGGACCTACTGCATTGTTCATTACATCGATGGCTTTTCCGGTGCGTTTGAGGTCGTACCATCTATGGCCTTCAAATGCCAGCTCCAATCTTCTTTCTTTGGCTATAACGGCTCTTGCAACTTCTTTATTGGCTGCATTGGTATCTGCCAGTTTGGCTCTTTTCCTTATCTGATTAACCAATTGTATGGCACCTGCCACATCCCCATTTTCGTTGAGGGCTTCCGCTTTTAACAACAGAATATCAGCCAGCCTGATAAAGATGTAATTCTGATTGCTGCCTTCGTCAAATTTGCGGTACTTATTAATGAAGGGGTATTGTGTTTGGGGCCAATGGGCATCTGACCATTTACCACTAACATCCTGAAAAGTGACAGAGGCATTTTTTCTCACCACATCTCCTTCCGCTTCAAAGGCTTTTACCAAATCATTGGAAGGCAGGTTGAATTTTTTCCAATCCAGGCCTCTGAAAATTTTGACACCCCAGTTTCCATCTGAAGCACCACCATTGTAGTTGATTTCAAAGATGGATTCCGCAGTATTTTCTGCTGTATTGTTCCACAAATCATCGTAGTTGGGCATTAATGAATATCCTCCGGCCACAACATCATTGCAATAGGCCAGTACTTTGTTCCAATCCGCGGGTACACGGGTAGCATAAACCTTGGCGAGTACTGCATTGACAGCTCCCTTGGTCACAATCCCTTTATGGGCGGCCGTTGTTGGTACTTTGGAAAGGGCTGTCTCCAGGTCTTTGATAATCTGGCTGTAAACATCCGCCTGAGGGGCTCGCGCCGGAAATATAATTGCATATATTTTGTCAAGTTCTGCCGCAGAAATACTTTTTACCTCGGTGAGTTGTAGTGGCACATCACCCCACAACTGAACTGCCTGGAAGTACATAAAAGCGCGGATAAAAGATGCTTCACCAATGATCTGATTTTTCCGATCTGCCGTAAGTCCCGGAATGTCTCCTTCCAGGTTATTGATGATGGTGTTGGTCTTGCCAATGGCTGAATACAGATATCTCCAATCCCTGCTCACATTGGAATTGGTAGCATCAATGTTGTAATCATCCAATTGAAAGTTGGCAGGGTTGTCACCACCAGCATAGGCATCGTCAGACTGGGCGTCGCCATTGACAAAATAGTCGAGTTGGTAGTATTCATTTTTAAAATCACCGTAGGCGGCTGCCAGTGCGGCTTCTACTTCATTGCCCGAGTGAAAATAAACTGAGTCTGTGCCCGTATTATTGACAGCAATACTTTGTGATTCGGGCTCCAATTCCAGGAAATCAGAACAAGAGACAAGGCTTGCCATCAAAGACATCATTAAAAAATGATAGATATTTCTTTTCATGGTATAAATTTAATAGATGCTTTCAATAATAAATTAAAAATCTGCTTTTATGCCCATTGTCACTACCATTGAGTGAGGATAGGTACCATAATCAATTCCCAGTTCAGTGGCACTTCTGCCAAAGGCATTGACTTCAGGATCATAACCGCTGTAGCCAGTGATGGTAAACAGGTTCTGTCCCGTGGTATACAAACGCAAGGCGGACAATCCAGCCTTAGCCAACCAAGGGCCGGAAAAATTGTAAGCCAGGGTCAATGATTTGATTCGTATGTAGGAACCGTCTTCAATGAAACGGGTTGAATTCAATACATTTTTTACATTACCATTGCCTATGGCTCTTGGCATATCGGTGATTCGATTGTCTGGGGTCCACCTGTTGAGCACCGCCACCGATTGGTTTTTACTGTCAAACATTCCTTCGAGGTCGATGCGTGTGGCATTAAAAATATCATTGCCATAACTGCCCTGGATAAAGATATCGAGGTCAAAGCCCTTCCATGAAAAATTGTTGGTGAGTCCGAATACAAAATCCGGCTGTGCATTGCCAATGATGGTGCGATCTCCCGGATCAAAGATATTGTTATTGTTGAGGTCTTTGTACATCAAATCACCGGTTTCAGGGTTGACACCTTCTGATACATATCCAAAGAAGCTACCCAAAGGCAGTCCCTTTCTCACGATGGCAACATCCTGGTTGTTTGAGTAGATTCGTCCGAAGTAGTAAACATCGGTGTACTTGAGGTCGGTGACTTCGTTTTTATTGAATGATATATTAAAATCGGTTTGCCATCTGAGTGCTTTATTCATGTTGACCGTAGACAAGGCGAGGTCGATGCCTTTGTTCTGGATATTGCCGGCATTGGTCTGGATGGTAGTGATGGGCAATGAATTACTCAACTGCACGTCCAGCAACACATCGCTTGTTTTTTTGAGATAGGCATCAGCTGTAAAACTGAGCCTGCCGTTGAACATGAGCAAGTCGATACCCAAATTGGTCTGGTCTGTGGTCTCCCATTTTAGATCCGGATTGCCATAACTTACCTGCGCAGAACCTGGTCCCGAAAGGGGTGATGATGGTGTTCGTCTATAATAACTTACCAGTCCAAATCTTGCATAGTTGGATATGCCTTCCTGGTTTCCGTTTCTACCCCATCCTACCCTGATTTTAAGATCTTCGATGGCTGAAATGTCTTTGATAAAAGAAGCCGATGAAACCCTCCAGGCTGCAGAAAAGGCAGGCATGACCCCCCAGTGATGTGCCAATTTAGAGGATCCGTCTCTTCTCAATGAAGCAGAAAACAGGTAGTTGCCATCATAATCATAAGTTACTCTTCCGAAAAAAGAAGCCAGGGCCCAGGCAGAGCGATCGGTTGAACCGGAGATGGTATTGGCTGCGTTGAGGGTTTTTACTGTGGTATCATCCGGAAAGTCATTGCCCTGCAAATAAGAATCATTCCATACCTGCTTTTGAACGCTGCTTCCCGCCAAGGCGGTGTAGTGGTGTTTGTCAGAAGTGCCTGTGTAGGTAAGCGTGTTCTCCGTAAGCCAGGTATAGGTGGTTGATTTATCTGCAATGCCTACACCATTTTGGTTTCTTCCATAATTGGTTTTAAAGGGATCCAGATAGTAATCCCATTGATGGGTTTGAAGGTCAATACCCAGATTGCTCTTAAATTGAAGACCTTTGCCAAAGTTGACATTGAGGTAGGTATTGCCAAAAAGTCGGTTATCGCGCACCAGTTGTTCAGGTCCTTCCATATAGGCAACGGGGTTTTCCCAACTTGGTTGGAATGGATTGGGATCGTATTGCCCGGAACCATCGTTCTTATAAATTCTTAAAAAAGGAGGCGTATTGAGGGCACTCATGATGACACCACCTCTGCCCGAACTGGCATTGTCCTGGGTGTTTTCAGTGTTTGACAAGATGGCGTTGATGTTGGTGCCAACAGACAACCACGAACGAACATCGTTGTCGAGGTTGAGCCTGAGTGAATATCTTTCAAAAGAAGCGGGTCTTACGATGCCATCACTCTTTAGGTAGTTGCCTGACAAGAGGTAACGTGATTTTTCGCTTCCCCCCGACATAGATAACTGATAACTCTGATTGGTTCCTGTACCAAATACTTCCTGGTTCCAGTCGGTGTTGGCGGTCCATGTGGGATCCAAGCCCCCAGGGATAATTTCATCCATCAGTTCGCGGTACCTTCTGGTAGAAAGGACATCGATGGTTTTATTGAGTCTTGAAATGCCATAGTAAGAATTAAATGAAATCTGGGTCGTATTGGCTTTTCCCCTACGGGTTGTGATTAGCACAACTCCGTTGGCAGCTCTGGCACCATAGATAGAAGAAGAGGAGGCATCTTTTAATACGGTCATTGTGGCAATATCGTTTGGATTCAGTCCTCTGATATCGGTAGTGGGAACGCCATCTACCACATAAAGGGGTTCATTGCCTGCAAGGACAGAGGTGGCGCCCCTTACCCTTACAGAAATATCACCGCCTGGTTTGCCCGATGGCTGGATTACCTGAACACCCGCTGCTTTTCCCTGCAGGGCTTCGGCTGCGGATACCATTGGGCGCTCTTTGATGGATTTTTCATCCACCACAACCACTGCGGAGGTGAGGTCTTTTTTCTTTTGGGTTCCATAGCCAATCACTACAACACTTTCCAATAGTGTGCTTTCTTCGGATAGTATAATATCTACTGTCGATTTGCCGTCAATCACAATTTCCTGAGAGGTGTAACCAACAAAACTAAAGACGAGTGTGCCTGATGAAAGATATAATTCGTATTTACCATCAAAATCGGTGACGGTGCCTGTGTCAGTACCTTTGATCAGAACGGAGACGCCAATCATAGGTTCACCTTTACTGTCTTTTACGGTTCCTGAGACTTGTGCAAAACTATAGAGTGAAATACACAAAAAAGCTAACGATAAGAATTTCCTGAACATAAAGTTTGAATTTATTGGTCCTGGTTAGGAAAAAAGGGTGAAGTCGTTTGGACTCAGCCTTCATCGGTCAAAGCCACTTCTCCCGGTCCAAAGGCAAAGGCCCGACTTGCACCCTTCGAATTTGAGTAAAATTGTAGTAAAATTTGGGTGGTGAATAAAACCGACAGGGTACCCATGTCCCTGTCGGCTAAGTTGCATTAATTAACGCTGGAGCACCATTGTCCAGGCCTTGGTTCCATCTTTGCCATCAGAGATGTCTACTGACACAACCAAAATTTCTTTTCCACCGCTATTGATATAGCTCATTACTTCGTAACGGTTGGTGTCGCTACCTCCGTTTGGTGCTTTTGCACTGTCGGTATTTTCTCCACCATAGTATCCTTTATAAAAACCTATGAAAGCTGCCTTATTACCTCCGTTTTTCACGGTAATAATAGGTCTATCTGTTCCAGAAGCTGCTGTAAAAGTGAAAGTATGTTTTCCACTGCCAAAGGCTGCACCGTTGCCGCTGGTTGCTACCTGGGCATCGGACCAACAGCCATTGGGTGATCCCATATAACCATCGTTTCTGGCATCTCCATTGGTTTTGTACTCGTAGCTGCCATCTGCCAGGAAGATAAATTCATCATTGGTAATACATGACCAGTCGTCTGTACCAGTTGATGTACCATCCAGGAAATTGGCTGGTACCTGCCACCATTCGCTGCTTCCTAATGCGGGACCCACATAGATAGAATTGGCTTCAGGTCTAACTTTCCATGCCTTACCTACTAGGTTGTCAAGGGTAAAGCTACCGTCAGAAACAGTAACTTCCTTTGTAGTTGTAGCCGTTCCCGTGTTGCTGGTTGCTGTCAGTTTAACCTGGTAAGCACCACCCTTTGCATAGGAATGAGAAGGATTTTGAGCTGTTGAAGAAGCACCGTCGCCAAAATCCCAACTGTATGAAGTTGCATACTGAGACTTGTTGGTAAAGGTTGCATCCAAGCCTGAAGTTTCAAAAGAAAAGTCAGCAGATGGTTTTGGGCTAGGGATAGCAGGCTCATCAGCAGGATTGTCATAGTGAACCAAAGTGATCTTCCAATAAGCATCAGCAGAAGGGTTGGCTGCAGAAAACTTCCACTTAGACTCGATGATCAGGGTATCAACAGCGCCATCCGACAATTTCAAGATGTCATATTTAACTGAATCTTGTGGTAGTTTTACTTCTGTCACAGTACCGATCTTAGGCAGACCGATAAAGGCACCCTTACCAATAACTGACAGGGTAGGTTTGGTACCATTGACGAGGTTAAACTTGTGTTTGCCATCACCAAAAGCGGAAAGGTCTTCTCCATTTTCACCTTTCATGTTGGCTGCAGTAGCTGCCAAACATTCATTGGCCGGACTAAAGACACCACCTTCGGCCCAATAATCGCCATTGGTTTTGTACTCATAACCTTTGTCTCTTGAGAAAATGAACTCGTCGTTCATGATACAAGGTCTTCTGGCAATTTCATCGTTGTCGCGACCCTGAGCCCACCAAACCTGGTCTCTGGCAATAGGACCCACTTCCAAAGGCCATCTGCCTGGAGAAACGACTCTTAATAATTTCCAGGTTTTGGAAACGGCACCGGTAAGTTTGGTAAGTTCTGCATCCGGATCTACAACAGTTACCGTCTGTGTAGATATGTCTGTAGTGCCATCACTTGCTTTTGCAGTCAGTTTGACACTGTAACTACCCACAGCAGCATACTTGTGAGAAGGACTTTCTTCTGTCGAAGCAGCAGAGTTGTCACCGAAGTCCCAACTGTAGGTTGTTGCATTCGAAGAAGCATTGGTAAACTTGATGGTGAGGAAATCGGTGGCATCCGCCTTATACGAAAAGCCAGAAATCACCTCGATGGGGTCATCTTTACCACAAGAAGTGACTAAAACAAGGCCCGAAAAGACCAAAAGCCACGAAAACACGGTATTAAGTTTCATTTTAAATAGGTGTTGTATTAGTTAAAAAAATTTGTTGAATTAACGATTTGACAATATTTATTTACGCAAACATAGGTCTTAGTCTACCTCAACCCATCATTTTTACCTACTTCAATACTACTACATTTATAAGTTACCCCTACTTCATTAGTACGATATGAATTAAATTGCCGTCTCAAATCAAAGAAGTTTTGGTACACCATCGAATTTTTAGCTACTACATCCGACCCAGGATCAGTTGTATCCTGACAGCCATCATTCTCTTGGTTTCAGCAGGGCTTTGTTCACAGGTTATCAATCTGGGCTTTCCTCCAGTCTTTAATTACAAGAAGGATGTTTATAAAGCCGGAGCCCAAAACTGGGATATAGTGTACGATTCCACGGGTTATGTTTGGTTTGCCAACAACGGGGGCATATTACAATTCAATGGTTATCAATGGACTACCTATAAAATTCCGAATGAAACGATTGTAAGATCGCTGGCTCTCGGAGATAACGGCTACGTTTATGTGGGAGGTCAGGGCAGTTTTGGATATTTGGCTCCCAATTCAAAAGGGGTTTATCAATTTGTCAATTTGTCTCAAAAATTGAGGGCCGAGGATGCTGATTTTGAGGATGTGTGGGATGTTATTTCCTACGATGGCATCATTTTTTTCAGAACAGATAACAATGTGTTTGGATACGCTAACGGAACCCTGAAATCGCTCTGGAGCAGTAGAAAAAACTTGAATTACCTCGGCATATGGAAGTCAGAGCTGGTACTACAAGACGGTGACAACAACCTATACAGCTTTGGTAAAAATGGTTTTTCTCCCCGGAAAGGAGTCAGTCGTTTTGAAAAGGGACGGATTTCCGGTGCTGTTACCATTAATAAAGACACCGTATTAATCACCACCATTGCCAATGGCATCTTTTATCTCTCAGAAAAGGATATACTTCCCTGGGCTACCTCAAATGATGCCCTGCTGAAAAACAGCATTATCTTTTGTGCAGATTCCGGGCCTGATGGCAGCATTGTTTTGGGCACCTCATTTAGCGGTTTGGTGGTAATTGACAAATACCATAGAATCCAGGACATTGTTCAGAAAAAAAATGGCTTACAAAACAACTCTGTTCTGAGCATTCGTTGCACACCAGCCGGAAATGTCTGGTTGGGTCTTGACAATGGCATCGACCTGGTAGAACTACTATCGCCGGTAAGAACCCTTTACCCCGACGGTGAGTTGCAGGGAACGGGCTATGCCTTTGCCAGTCACAAGGGCAGATTGTATTTTGGTACCAATACGGGACTCTATACCCTACCCTTAAAGCCATTTTACACCCCAACCGAAAAAATAGCCTTTGAACGGGTAGCCGGAAGTCAGGGCCAGGTGTGGAACCTCACTTCCACTGGGGGAAAACTGATGATGGGACACCATGACGGAGCCTTTGCCATCAATGGCACCAAGGCACAGCTACAATTGAAACACAATGGCATTTGGAATTTTGTTGGCCTGGATGCCGATCATGTGGTTTCAGGTTATTACACCGGCTTTCAGTTGTGGAATACAACAAATGACCGATGGGAGCCCGTTGCAGGATTTAAAGAAAGTTCGCGCATTGTATTCCAACAAGCCAATACACTTTGGATGGCGCACCCGTACCGCGGCATCTTTGCCTTTTCTGTAGAAGAGATGTTACAAAAAAAACTTACGAAAGGACTAAAGCCACTGGTATTTTCAAAGCCCAATATAAAGCCCATGTTGTATAAAGTGAGGGATCAACTATGGGTAACAGACCCAAGCCAGGTTTTTCAACTTTTAGAAAATGGAGAATTGCAAGAGGATTCCATCCTAACGCGGTACCTCGCCTTAGACAACGGCTTGAAGTTTATGATGGAAGATGAGTTTAAAAATATCTGGTTCAACAATGGCAAAGAAACAGGCATGTTGGTTCCCGAAAAAAGTTTTGAGCCCCTTTATAAAAAATATGTTATTCGCAATCTCACGGGCAGGTTCAATGAAGGCTTTCCTTCCGTAGTCACCCTCGACCACAACAATGTGGCCATCCCCTCTGAAAAAGGGTTTATTTTTTTTGACGCCCTTTCTTTTTCACGAAGAGAAAAGGCACCCCATCTTTTTTTAACCGAAATTGTATTGACTCTTGAAGGGAAGGACAGTACGATTTGGAAGGCGCATGCAGGGGGCCTGCCTCCTGCGTTGAATCTTCCTGCCAATGAAAACAATCTAACCTTTTCATTTAGTCAGAAAGATGCTGCCGATCAATCACTGATGGAGTACAGCCACATGTTGGAAGGCGCAGACAAGAGCTGGTCAGGCTGGGACAAGGATCCTCATATTGCATTGCAGCGACTCTCGCCCGGCAAATATACATTGCTGATCAAAGCAAGGTACGATTCGGCTTTAGAGAGCGAAATTTTTAAAATTACCTTTAAAATCAGACGCCCCTGGTATCTTTCGATCTGGGCGTATTTGCTATACCTGGGCATGCTGAGTGGGGTCATTTATTATTTCATCAACCGTCAAAAGCGGAAACACCTGGAAGCGATCAGGTGGATGGAACAAGAAAGTGTTTTGAGAGAAAAAGAACACCAGCTGCAATCAGAAATTGCCAAAGAAGAAATCATTAAGCTGCAGAATGAAAACCTCAAATCAGAGTTGGAATTCAAAAATCAGGAGTTAACATCTTTTACCTACCATCTCGTAAACAAAAACGAACTTATCAACGAGATCAAATCGGCCTTACAAAAACTGGAGAAAAAATTCCAGGATCAACAGGAGTTGAAAAAAGAAATCAAATCGGTGTACAAGCTGACTGAACAAAACTCCAATATTGACCAGGATTGGGAGAATTTTGTTCAGAGTTTTGATCAGGTGCACGCCAACTTTTTTAAAAGACTCACCGATGAGTTTGGCGACCTCAGTCCAAATGATTACAAGATGTGTACCTACCTGCGTATGAACCTTACCTCCAAAGAAATTGCTTCCTTGATGAACATATCGATACGCAGCGTTGAGACCAACCGGTATCGACTGCGCAAAAAGTTGGATCTTGATCCGGAAACCAACCTGGTGCAGTTCCTTATGAAATATTGATGTTGTACCTTTAGGCCAACAAGAAACATAAAAGATGAGATTGCTTTGGATACTGCTGCTGCTTCCTTTTGGCATGAATGCACAGTTTAATGTAATGACCTACAACATTCGTTTAGGCAGTGTGGATGATGGGCCCAATCACTGGGATATCCGAAAAGAAAAATTACGCGATCTGATGGATTATTATGATTGTGGCATTTACGGCTTGCAGGAAGCCCAACTGCCCCAAATCAAATACCTTCTGGAAGGGTTAAAAGGTTATGGTGTAAGCGGTAAGCCCAGGACCCTGGATGCCAATGCTGAATATTCCTGCATTCTCTATGACACCACCCGCTTTCGCGTTAGTGAAGAAAAAACCCTTTGGCTATCCACCCGACCTGATACCATATCATTGGGCTGGGATGCCAGGATACCCCGGGTAGCGAGTTATGCGCTTTTTGAGGACAAAGAAAAAAAAGACCGGTTTTGGCTTATTAATACCCACTTTGATCACCAGGGTCTCGTAGCTCGGTTTGAATCGGCGAAACTATTGGTGAAACTGACAAAGGAGCTCAATCAAAAATTGCCGGTGATATTAATGGGAGATTTTAACGCCCGGCCAACAGAAAATACGATCCAGGTATTAAAAGAGGTCTTTTTTGACACCCGAGAATACAGTTTGACCAAGGCTTACAGTGGTCCAGACACCTGGAACGGCTTTCAATTTGACAGTCTGCCGGATGGACAGATCGATTATATATTTATCTACGATCCGGCATCTAAAATGAGGGTGTACAAACATGCCACCCTGATGGATCATTACGATCACAAGTACCCATCTGACCATTTTCCAGTGATGATACAGACCGGTTTTTTTGTCGCGAATCCTAAAAAATCGGGATATTGGTAGAAAAAAAAAGCAGTAGACTCCCTGCGGATGATCTACTGCTGACAATCAGAGAATGTAAAGCTTAATGCCGAAAAGTTTCCCTTTTGTAGGGTAGGAAAATGGAATAGAAACTATCCGGCGTTTGTCGTTTTGTCTGCTACCACCTTTGCGGTCGCTGTATTTTCATTGTACTTTACATTGTTTGGGCAATGACAGTTTGCGCACTTGCAAGGGGTTTTTGTCTTTTCGACTTTTTGATCCCGAACGGGATTATGTTCTGTCATTGACTGTTTTTTAGGTTTGTTGTAAAACTATAACCGAATGGCATAACGGGAAATGACGGGGGTCATAGTCTCCTATGATTTAGGTTCCATTCAATGGCACATGATGGGGTCTGCCACGGAATTGAGCAAGCTGGCTTCTCTGGGCACCATTATACTGACGGCCTTATAAATGACAAAGGCACCAGACAACACAAATAGTAAGGGCGATAGTCCTCTTTGTTTGAGGAAAGAAAATACGGATCGATTGGCCAATCCCAATTGGAAGGCAAAAAGCAGGGGCATGGTACCCAATCCAAATAAAACCATTTGTAAGGCTCCTGACCCAAGGTTTCCACCAAGGAAGGCCATGGCCATAGCGGAATACACCAATCCACAGGGCAAAATGCCGTTAAGGGCGCCCAGAATAGCTACATTTTTTCTGTTGGTATGCTGGAGATATCGGTTGTAGATTTTCACAAACCATCTATCCACACCAAAGGTGTCCAGGAATTTTTGGCGACCCAGGGGAAGGTAATAACTCAAGCCCCATAAAACCAATAAAACCCCAAAAAAGAGAGCCAGGCTGGATTGAACCTTACTAATGGCAAAAAGCTGACCAGCGGTACCTATGATGGCTCCCATTAAGGCATATACGGCCACCCTGGCGGCATGGTAAAGGGTCATATCCCCCAGCATATTCATTCGATGTGTTCTATTGACAGGGGCTATCAAAGTCAAGGGCCCGCACATACCTACGCAGTGCAAACTACCGGCCAGGCCCAGAAAAAAAATAGTCGTAAACATCAGGGTAAAACAACCCTTTCTTCGTATACATA
>CALMSX010000106.1 GCA_937872515.1 uncultured Bacteroidota bacterium | reverse complement strand
TTCAACTCGGTTTTATACAATTCTTCGTATTTTTTGGCTTCTTTTTCCAAAACATCCATCTGCGTTCTGTAATCCTTTAATGAAAGATTGACCACAGATTCATCTCTGTTCTTTTTCAGCCTTTTGGCGTTTTCCTGTACACTTTTGAAACGCTCGTCGCCTGCTACCCTCTTTTTGCTCTTTTCAACGATGCTGCTGAGGTGCTCTATTTTGACCACTTGCTGTCCATAGGGCTGAGGCGCTATCTCTGTCCATTCCATGGCATTCTCATACTCCTTCTCTCCCACATCTATGTACATGTAGTTGTCAGGCAATATTACATCTGGTATCACTCCTTTCAATTGGGTGGATCCTCCGTTGACCCTGTAAAATTTCTGAACAGTCATCTTGATCTCACCAAGTGGCTTCAACTCATCGCTGCCGGAAACGGCCTTGTCGAGGTCAAAAAATCGTTGTACAGAGCCCTTGCCAAAGGTACTGGCACTGCCCACAATCACAGCCCTGCCATAATCCTGCATTGCTGCCGCAATGATCTCTGAAGCTGATGCACTCATGCTGTTGACCA
Organism: uncultured Bacteroidota bacterium; assembly: GCA_937872515.1. GTDB lineage: Bacteria > Bacteroidota > Bacteroidia > Chitinophagales > Saprospiraceae > JADKBO01. Next base: position 15,537 of record CALMSX010000106.1, on the reverse strand, counting down.
TAATAATGAGCGGTCCGTCGTATTGCACCCTGCTGTCTCTGTCCTGATGTACGTAGGGCTTGGCCTGTCTCGACTTTACCTGTACTATGGGACCCTGCTCAATAAATAATCCTGACATGTCAACCACATCATTGAGACTGCCTCCGGTATTGTTCCTCAGATCCAGGATAATACCATTGACTTTGTTTTCTTTTAGTTTCTCTATTTCTCTTGCTACATCCACCGCACAGCTATTGCCATTTTCGTTTTCAAACGAAGAATAAAACTTGGGCAGCTTGATGTAGCCAATATTGTTGATCACACCGGGCATGTCAAAAATAACAGACCTCGCAAAAGACTCATCCAGGATAACCTCATCTCTGGTAATGGTAATCTGTTTGACGGTACCGTCCTGTTTTTTAACCATCAGGGTTACCTTGGTACCCTTTTTACCCCTGATATGGGTCACCGCATCATCAACGCGCATACCCGCCAGCTCTACAGGCTCCTTGCCTTCCTGGGCTGCAGAAAGGATGATGTCATTGGCCTCCAGTTCCTTGCCTTTCCAGGCTGGTCCTCCGGTTACAATATCACTCACTTTGATGTAATCGCCATCTTGCTGCAGCCTGGCACCAATGCCTTCCAGCTTGCCACCCATGTTGATGTCAAAGTCCTGCTTTTCTTTGGGATTGAAAAAATCGGTGTGGGGATCAAAATAATTGCTGATCGAACCTACATAAGATTCAAAACGATCACTCCTCCTTAGCTTTCTAAGCCTGTTGAACCAATCTCCAAATGTCTTTTTGATGTCTTTTCTCACATCTTCCAGCAATTCAGCTTCAGTCTTTTTGGGCTCCTTGTTGTCTTTACTTTCAGCCTGCTCGTCCATCTTTCTGTCGAGACGAGTGATTACTTCATAGGTCAAAAAGTCTTTCCAGTATTGTTTCAGCTGCGCCTCGTCTTTGGCGTAGGGTTTCTTTTCTTCATCCAATTCTATCTTACGATTCTGGTTGAGCTCAAACGGCTGATCAATGATCTCATTGTAATAGGTCTCAGCCAATGCCATCCTTTTTTCGAGAATGCCCAGGGATTGATTAAAGAACTCAAAAGACCTGCGGTTGATCTGATCGTCGATCTGCAATTGATGGGCATTTAGCTGATCAATGTCTCCTTGTGTAAAATAACGTTTGCCACCGTCAACTCTCTCGAGGTAAGTTTTAAACACAAACTTCGACAATTCATCATCGATGGGTTTGGGGGCAAAATGCACATTGTCCACGTACTGAAGCATGGCGCTGATGATCAGGCTTTCCTTATCATCTCCGGTTATGGTGGGCTGCATGGATTTAAAGCCCACAAAGCCTAAGATCAGGGCAAGTACCACAGAACTTTTGTATATCATACTTTTCATCAATTTGTTAACCAATATAATAACTAATAAAGAACAGCTAAGTTATGTGATTTAGCCTAAATCTGTCTACTTTTAACTTTATCCTAACAACCCAAAACGGATTTTAGTTATCTTCTTCTTCAAATTCATCATTGGGCTGTTTCACCGCCCCGCCCTGCTGATTGATGGACTCGTACTTGCTGCAATCCAACTCTACAGACAATTCTTCTGGTTTTACAAACCTGGCACCTTCGTCAAAATCGATGTTGGGATCTCTTTCAACCCGGGTTAGCAGCTTTTCAAAAAAGGGACGGGCCATCACGGCACCCTGTCCATCAGCCAGGGTGTTGAAGCGGATCCATTCAGCATCTCCCCCTACCCAGGTTGATACCACCAGATTGGGCGTAAAGCCTACATACCAACCATCTTTATAATTGTTGGTGGTGCCCGTTTTTCCGGCTACTTCACTTTTGAACTTGTTGGCTATCACCTCTGCTACGTATTTCAGCATGTCTACAATCACGTAATTGTAGGAGGGGTTGATGGCCTTCTTTTGTTCAGGAATGGCAGTATAGATGGTCCTTCCGTTTTTGTCGGTAATGTGGGTTACGTAAATCGGACTGGTATGGATGCCATTGTTGGCAAATGCCGTATAAGCTGAGGCCAGGTCATAAGCCGACAATTCGGGGGTACCCAGGCATATGGATGGTGCCTCCGGTATTTTTTTCTTGTCAATTTTCAAATTAGCAACAAAATTCCTCACTGCTTCTACGCTGCCAAGCTGCTTCATAAGGTAGACTGAGATAGAGTTTTTTGACTCTTTCAATCCTTCCTTCAACGTCAGAAAGCTACCTGAAAACTTTCCATCCGCATTCGACGGACACCAGGTACTGGTCAATCCAAAATCTGAGTCGTTGGCCTGGATGCAATAGGCTATGTCCTGTACTTTGTAACATGGCGAAATGGCCTGATCAATGATGGCCGTGCCATATACAAAGGGCTTAAAGGTACTGCCCACCTGCCTGTTGGATGTCACGTGGTCAAACTGGAAATATTTGTGGTTAATTCCCCCAATCCAGAATTTTACCTCCCCTGATTTGGGATCCACTCCTACGGTGCCGATTTGCATGTGCATCTGGTGGTGACGGATAGAATCTCTGGGACTCATTTTTACGGTTTTTTCACCCCCTGTTACGTAGTCGTATACTTTCATATTGACCGGGGTTACAAACTGTTTGTCTGCTTCTTTCCTCAGTTTGTTCCATTGCTTTTTGAGCAACATCCAATGCTCTGATCGCAAGATCTCTTTGTATACATCGGCCTGATCACCGGTGATGGTACCCTGGTCTACCCACTTGCTCAAATTGGCCTTGTCTTTTTCCGCATCGTAGAGCCTGAAAATATCTATGTCATTGAGCCTGGCATTGTTTACCTCTTCCATGATCTTATTGATCACGCCTCCCATGTAGTTGCCCCGCAGGTCTCTGAAGCGCTGCGATTGCCTGAACTGTTCGTATAAATGATTTTTGCGTATGGCCTTCTTCTCATCATCCGCATCGTATACCCATGGATCCTTGCCCTGCCAAACGGTAAAGTACTTTCTCTGCAGGGCCATCATGTGTTCACGCATGGCTGCCTCTGCATGCACCTGCATTTTATAGTCAATGGTGGTATATATCTTCAACCCATCGGTAAAAATATTGTATTTGGTGCCATCCGGCTTGCGGTACTCATCTGCCTCCAGCAGGTTTTTAACCCATTGCACTACTTCTGCCCTGAAATAAGGTGCTACCCCTGTATTGTACATCTCCCGGTTGAAATTGCTCATGTCAATTTTTTTGCGGGAATACTTGAGGTATTCTTCGTGGGTGAGGTAACCTTCCTTTTCCATTTGTTTGAGCACCACAGCTCTTCGCTGTAAGCCTTTGTCCTGATTGATCTTTGGATTATAAATGAATGGGTTTTTCAGCATGCCAATCAGAATGGCTGCCTCATCGTAATCCAGGTCTTTCTGGTTTTTACCGAAATAGGTTTTGGCAGCGGTACTCACGCCAATTGCCCCGTATAAAAAATCGTACTTGTTGAGGTACATGGCCAGGATCTCCTCTTTGGTGTATCGCCTTTCAAATTCTACGGCAATGACCCATTCTTTTAACTTTTGCCAGGAGCGCCTGAGAAAAGAGGTGCTTCGAAGGGTAAAAAATTGTTTGGCCAGCTGTTGGGTAATGGTGCTGGCTCCTCCTTTTTTGCCCAAAAAAAACAAGGCCCTGGCCGTGCCCCGGAAATCAATGCCACTGTGACTGTAAAATCTTACGTCTTCTGTAGCGATCAGGGCTTTTACCAATTTGGGATTGAGCTGCTCAAAGGTCAGCCACTCCCGGTTGAGCTTAAATGCCTTGCCCAAAGTCTCTCCCTCTTTTGCTATGATTTCAGAGGCAATTTCATAGGGCGGATTTTCCAATTCCTGGGTGTCAGGCAATAAAAAAGTACCTATGTAAAAAAATACGATGCCGGTAAACAACATGGCCACCAACACCAGTATCCACAAAAACTGGATGAAGCGCGGCAATCCGTTGATATAGCTTTCTGCTTTCTTAAACATGTATTCAATAAAATATGGTCAAAGATAGCAATTATATATTAAAAAATTCTATTATATCTTAGCGTTGATCCCCATTTCACACCCGCTTATCTTTCTTTGCGAAATTTTTCGGCCCATTCTCTGGCAAAGTAGGTAATAATTACGTCGGCTCCGGCCCTGCTGATGGAGGTCAGGGTCTCGTGGATGCCCTTTTCGCGGTCTACCCAGCCCCTTTCTGATGCGGCAATCAACAAGGCACACTCCCCACTTACGTGGTAGGCTGCCACAGGCAGGGTAAAGTTTTCTTTCATCAGGGCAATTACATCCAGGTAATGCAATGCAGGCTTGACCATCAGAAAATCTGCTCCTTCATCGCTGTCCAACTCGCCCTCAATCAAGGCTTCAAACCGATTGGCCGGATCCATCTGGTAGGTTTTTTTATCACCCGATTTGGGTGCTGAGTCCAGGGCATCCCTAAATGGGCCATAAAAAGCACTGGCATACTTGGCGGTGTACGACATAATGCCGGTTTCATAATATCCGGCTTCATCCAAAGCTTCTCTAATGGCGGCTACCCTGCCATCCATCATGTCTGAGGGACCTAAGATGTCAAATCCTGCCTGCGCCTGCGCTACGGCCATTTTCTGCAATATGGGCAGGGTTATGTCGTTGATGATTTTGCCATTCTCTACGTATCCGTCATGGCCATCACTGCTATACGGATCCATGGCTACATCACTGATAAAACATGCCTCGGGATAGCGTTCTTTAAGCCTTCTCACGGCTTTGAGGTAAAAATTGTCTTCTGCATAGCTATAGGTAGCTACCTTGTCTTTCAATTGATCATCTACCGCCGGAAAGATGATAAACTTGTCAAGTCCCAGCTCTAGGCAGGCGGCTATCTCTTTTTCGGTCTCGTCAACACTCATCCTGTACGCCACACTCAGAGATGGTATTACCTGCCGGTGATTTTCACCATCTGTCAAAAACAGGGGTACCACCAACTGGGAGGGGTGCAGGCGCGTTTCTCTTACCGCCGATCTGATGGCTTCACTTCTTCGGTTTCTTCTGGGTCTTTGGTACATCATGATTTTTTGTTTTTATGTCCGGCCATGGCGGCTGAGGCCAGATAAGCCCCCGTCCATGCCGCTTGAAAATTAAATCCTCCTGTCACAGCGTCTATGTCCAATACTTCACCGGCAAAATACAATCCGGGATGCATTCGACTCTCAAAGGTAGAAAAATTTATCTGCCTCAGGTCCACTCCTCCGGCGGTAACAAATTCTTCTTTAAACGTGCTTTTGCCTTTTATTTCTCTTTGATCGTCTGTCAGAATTTCAAAAAGTTCTTCCATTTCTTCTTTGCTCAGGTCTGCCCAGCGTTTGTCATGCGCTATGCCGGCCCTGCTCACCAGGTACTTCCACAATCGGGCAGGCAGGTTCACCTGACTTTGTCCGCCAACCGTGGCAGCTCCCTTATTTTTTCTGAATCCCTCTATATCGGATGGGGTCATACCAATGGCCCACGTGATGCGGATGTCAAAATGGTAATTTTTTTCATGAAGGGAACGGGCTGCGATGGCACTCATCTTTAATACAGCAGGCCCGCTTACACCCCAATGGGTAATGAGCAGCGGCCCTGTAGTTTCGATCTTGTGTTCAGGGTACTTTACCACGGCTTTGCTGACGGATAAGCCCATCAATTCGTGCAATGCCTTGTCGTGGATGTGAAAAGTAAAGAGCGAAGGTACCGGCGGTACAATGGCATAACCCATTTCTTTGAGCAGCTTCCACATTGCGTTGCTGCTGCCTGCAGCCATCAAAACGCGGGCGGCCTGCCAATTGCCCTTGAGGGTAACAATTTCATAACCCGCATCAATGATATTCACACTTACTACCTTGCACGATGTCTGGATCTGCACACCGGCCTTCAGGCAACTCTTCATCAAACAGTTCACGATGCTGCCACTGTCATCACTTTCCGGAAACATCCTGCCGTCTTCTTCTATTTTTAAGGGCACTCCGCGGTCTTCAAACCAGGCCACGGTATCTCCACAGGCAAACTTGTGGAAAGGACCCAATAGCTCCTTTCCGCCCCGGGGATAGAATTGCACCAGCTCGGCCGGCTCCCAGCAGGCGTGGGTTACATTGCACCGGCCACCACCCGAAATTTTGACCTTTTGCAGTACTTCCCTGCCTTGCTCAAGAATGACAATCTTCCAGGCAGGACGTAGCTCTCCCAGGTTGGCAGCGGCAAAAAAACCGGCTGCTCCGCCACCTATGATGACCACATCTGCATGCTCTGCCGCCTTATCTCCTGAAGAAGACATATTTATCTTTTTTGTTCAAAATAAAATGGTAGTCCATACCATCCATCTCTGCATGTACCATGTTGACCTGATCGTCAAACTGGTCTATGAGAATCTGATTGTCCAAACGAATTTCTTTGGCATTACCCAACGGGCTTTTTACTTCGAGGTAGACCCATACCGCTGGAAGGGCCGCCTTACTTTTGATGTATTGAGGTCTTACTACCTTACCATCAAAGGTCCATTTTAATTTTGCATTCAGGTAATTTTTAATCAATTCATCTGCGTTGCTATATTTTGCAGGCAAAGGCTGACCCGGCTGCAAACCCATTGCCATTTGCAAATCGTCGTAAAAAATTCTTACGATAATGTCAAGGCCTCCCTCTGCGGTTGTTTTGATTTCTATATTGGATACATGGATATCGTGCACCGGCATCCAGCTAGTTAATGTCAAAAACCATGTTACGAGGTAGATTGCCAGTTTTATAGTTGTTTAAACAATAAGTAAAAAGCCACCCAAAAGGCCAGAAAAGAAATGATGCGGATCCAAATGTAATTCTTGAGACCCAACCAGCGGGTCCACACAAAATTTAAGGCCATGGCCATGGCAACAATGAGGATCTGACCCCCCTCAACGCCCAAATTGAAGGCAAACAGGGGCAATAACAAATCTTCTTCACCACCCAACAGGGCTTTGAGGTAGTTTGAAAATCCCAGTCCGTGGATAAGGCCGAAAAATCCGGCCATGATGTAAAGCCATCGCATCCGGTTGTTTCCTTCCGCTTTCCAAAATACATTGGACAAAGCGGTGACCATGATGGTGATGGGTATTAGTTTTTCAATCAATGATGCAGGGATGCTGACCAGTGAAAATACCGACAGCGCCAGGGTAAGGCTATGCCCAACGGTAAATGCGGTTACCAACCACAATACTTTTTTCCAGTCTGCCAGCACATAGATGGCACACAGGGTCATTACAAATAAGATGTGATCGTAGGCGTTTAGGTCAAGTATATGATCAAAGCCCAGCTGCAAGTATATACCAAACATAAGTTCTGTTTATTGCTCATAACAACCCAGGTCCGGAGTTGTTGCACTCCTGCCCGCCCCAAGTATATCTCTTTGAATGCCGGGTATGGGCAGACCCTTGTCTAAAACAATGGCCATGGAATCGGGTCTGAAATTGAATTTATCTTCATCCAAAAAAATGCGGTCGGTTCTTTCCGGTTCTATACAGGATTCGCATTCGGTTAAAAATTGCGGAAAGGCATCGGCCTTGATCAGGTCCTTGACCCGCACCAGGCAGTGTGAAAAACGGTAACGAAACAGGGTACCGATGTCGCCCGTAGCTGAAGGCAGCAGTGCAATTTCATCTTCTGATGCCCCGGTTACTATGCTGTTGTTGATCTGAAAATCGAGCGCATTGACCAAAACCAGGCCCTGGCACAAGGGATCTGTACAAAGGTAGTTGGACATCGACAGGGATTCATCCTGATTGAGTGAGGTAGAAAAGGTACAGTAGTCGTACCTGTGCTGACCGCCTTGGATGATGGCTACAGCATGACTGCCCGTGTTGTGGATCAGCACATTTTCTGCCTGGGTTGTAGCGTGCCTGGCATAAATGCCATAAATGGCACAATGCGAAATCTCCACTGCGTTTAATGCCACTGCCGAGGCCGAATCGGCGATGATGCCTACTATGGCATTGCGGATGATGGCGTCATTGAACTGATTGCCTGATGAGCCGGCCAAAAACCGGATACCGCCCCACTGCCCGGACTCAAGACTGTATTCTTCTTCGGGCCGGTCACTGGTGATGATTACTTTTTGATCCGGACTGCCTGCTACCCTGAGGTTGCCGTTTCGAAGAACAATGATCTGACCATCGTTGTAAACCTGGTCTTCATTTACTACTATACCACCATGTACGTAAACCTTACACGATGGTGGCAAAACCAGGGTACAGCTGTCAATGACCAACACCCCATAAATCACATAGGGCTTTTGATCAGACCAGGTGATGGTACCCAGGTTGCAGCTGAGCAGGCTGACGCCGCCTTTGGCATTGTATGCGGGTATATAATTGGCATTTTGGCCGTATGCCACCAATTGAACTGGTGTTTGTTGGTTGCCCTGGCTGACAATCAGCTGGTCTTCTACAAAAAACGGACTCACAGAAAGAGGGGCATCCGGCTGGATGGTTACTTCAACAAATACATAAATACTGTCATTGGGACCTATTTCATACGGTCCGTCATCCAGACCTGAATTGCCATTGACATTGAAGCGGTATTGATTCATGCCCTTTTGCAGACTGAGTTGTACAGCTACCGGTGATGCTTCTCTGTTGTATATTTTTACAAACTGGGTGGCACTTCCTACCCGGGTAAAGAGGGTGTCAAAAAACAGGGTATCGGTTGAAACTTCGATCCTTGCATTGCCTTCAAAATAGGCATCGTCTTTTTTGCATGCGGAAAACAGCAGGACCAACAGAAATGCCGTTCCCAAAACCGGAAAGGCAAATGAAAAACGATGGTGAGACGATGGATGGATCATTGGTAACAAAGATAACGACAATGTGACAACTGTTGTTGCCTCAAACAATTAATCCAAAACAATCTTGTCGCCATTGGCGTCCTGAAACACATATTGCAACAACTGGAATGCACTGTCTTCGCGAATGGAAATCCAGGAAGAGTGTTTCACATACCACTTGCGCTGTTGGGCGTACAAATGTCTTTGCAGGTAAGCACGAATGATGGGGTGTACCGTAAGCGACAGTTTGGGCTTCGACATGTTTTGCATGATAAAGGCCAGGTCTCTTTCGATGGCATCGATGACCAGGATGCTGGCCGCCGATTTGCCGGTACCGTTGCAGGTTGGACAAACCTCCTGCGTTTCGATGTGGACCGCAGGTTTTACGCGCTGGCGGGTAATCTGCATCAGACCAAACTTACTCAAGGGCAAAATCGTATGCTGGGCGCGATCGCTGAGCATAAATGACTTCATGGCATTGTAGAGCTGGGTCTTGTGCTCCGGATTTTTCATATCGATAAAATCGATGACGATCAATCCGCCGATGTCCCTGAGGCGAAGCTGACGGGCAACCTCTTCTGCTGCTTCCATGTTGATTTGCAAAGAGGCATCGTCCTGGTCTTTTTTCATCATTTTCGGACCCGAGTTGACATCCACTACGTGCATGGCTTCGGTCTGTTCGATGACGATGTAGGCACCGCTTGAGAGGGTGGCTGTTTTGCCAAAAGATGATTTGATTTGCCGGGTTATCTCAAACTGGTCAAAGATGGGTTTATTGCCCTTGTGCCAGTGCAGAATCTTCACCCTTTCCGGTGCAATGCTTTTCAGATAATCGCGAATACTGTCGTGCATCTCCTTGCTGTTTACAACAATTTTGGTAAAGTTGCCGCTGAGTACATCGCGGAGAATGCTGGAAGTCTTGTCGAGTTCGGACAGCAATTTTTGAGGTTCCCGGCATGACCGGAGTTCTTCATAGATCTTTTCCCACTTGTCAGTGAGGTCTTTGATTTCAGAATGAAGGTCGGCTACTTTTTTTCCTTCAGCGGCGGTACGTACTATGACCCCAAACTTTTTGGGTTTGATGCTTTCGATCAATAGTTTCAGGCGTTTTCTTTCTTCGCTGCTGGCTATTTTTTTGGACACGGCCACACTTTCTGAAAATGGGGTGATGACCAGGAAACGACCGGGAATGGTGATTTCACAGCTCAGGCGGGGACCCTTGGTTGATATGGGCTCCTTGAGTACCTGAACGAGTACGTTGGTGTTTTTGGGGAAAACGGCTTCGATTTTGCCGTTTTTCATGTTATCCGGTTCCTGTTCAAAGTTTTCGAGGTAGGGAGAATTGTGATTTTTGTTCATCACAAGGTTCGTAAACTTGATGAGGGACTTGATTTGGGGTCCCAGATCCGTATAATGCAGGAAGGCGTCTTTTCTCGGACCTATGTCGAGGAAAGCCGCATTAAGACTGGGCATGGTTTTTTTGACGGTGCCCAGAAAAATATCTCCAACTGAAAAGTTAACACTGGTTTTTTGTCGGTGGATCTCAACCAGCTTGCCATTCTCCAATAAGGCAATCTCTACTTCAGTGGGAGACGAATTGACAATTAATTCTTTCTCCAAAGTTATAAAGTATTCAAATGATAAAACAGAACACGGTACCTACCGTATCCCTGCCTAAGGTGTAGAATGGAGTATATAAATAGGAAATAGCTTAGAAGCCGGTCACTGGGATGTTGCGTGGGTGAAGCATTAACTGCTCCACACCACGAAAAGGACTAGACTATCTGTTCTTCTTCTTATGTCTGTTTTTTCTCAGTCTCTTCTTCCTTTTGTGTGTTGCTATCTTATGTCTTTTTCTTTTTTTACCACAAGGCATGTGATCAAAATTTTATTGTTTAAAAAATCATTTTTTACATTTTGAGCGATACATCGCTGCATTTTGGGTGTCGCCTGCTGCTTCCAGGGTTTCGGCCATCAAACAATTGGCTGAATTGTTGGATGGATCGAGGCTCAGCGCCTGTTGCAAACGTTCTTTGGCCCTGTCCAGCTGGTTGGTTTTGAGTGCCAGCCTGGCCAGTTGGACCATCACATTTACATTTTCAGGGTGCTGCTGGTTGAGTTCCCTGAGCATCAAAATGCCCTGCATGGGATTGTTCTCATCAGCCATCTCCACATAACACAACGCTTTGTTGATCTTGTGATCTACATTGGATGGATTGAGAGAAAGGGCCTTTTCAAATGCGGCCAGGGCTTTGGACTTGCAAAAGGCCCTTACCTTGTCTTCGGTGGCTGATTTCAGCCCCAATAGATAGGTGGTACCTGCAATGCTCCAGCTCTGTTCGTCATTTTTGAGTAACGCCAGCTCTTCAGCATAATGGCCGGCTATGGAGGCATCTCCGAGCTCGTACCATTTTGACGACAACATTTCAAGGGCTGCCACACTGTCTTCACCCATCGAAGCAGTCAATGCATCTAGGGTAGCCAGGTCCGAAGCACTCAGCTTCTTGCGGGCAGCCTGCATCAGGTTCTCTATCCCGGTTACTTCCAGTGATAAAGATCTCGACTTTTCGAGATTTCTGACTTGAGCCGGCCGGGTCTCACAGCCAAAATACATGGCCAGAAAGAGTACCAGGGCGGCACCTATTGCGATGAACTGCGTACGGTTCAACAGCAATCAGGATTAATCTTCGTTTCCTTCGTCGACAGGAGCAGAGGTAACTTTTTCTTTTACCTGCTCAACAAAAACCTTTGCCGGTTTGAAAGACGGAATAAAGTGTTCCGGAATTTCAATGGCTTTGTTCTTTTTGATGTGTCTGCCGATCTTTTTAGCCCTTTTTTTGATCACATATGAGCCGAAGCCCCTGATGTAAACGTTCTCTCCTTTAGCCAAGGTTTCTTTTACCTCATTAAAAAAGGCCTCCATGGTCACCAGGACATCTACCTTTGCAACTCCGGTCTTGTCTGCGATCGATGCTACCAAATCAGCTTTCCTCATCGTTTTTCCTTGTTTATTATGTGGTTGTAAATAAGATGCTCTTTTTTTTAAAGATCGCAAATGTCTTATTTTTTTGGTAATAAAGAAAAGTTTTTTGCCAAATTTTTCCACAAACTGTTAAAAAATAAAAAAATAAGGGGTTCATTTACAACCACTTATTGCCTTTTATAGAACAACAATAAATTTAACTTTAAGTTAAAATATTGACTCGGACTACCAAAATTACCCCATTTTTAAGGCTTTATAAAGTATTTTTGCATTTTTATTTCAAAATAACCAAATATTATTAGGCAATGAGCGGTTTATGGAACTACCCCCTTCTCAAATTTGGAAGCTTCACTTTAACGGCAGGCAGTTTGTTTTATACTGCCCTCATTTTGCTCTTTGCCAAGATTGTAGAGGTGTTTTTGTACCGACTTTTTATTCGCACCTATGCCAAAAAACGAGAAATTGACCCTGGAAGGGCCTTTGCCGTATCGCGTATAATTAAATATGTCATCTATTTTATTGCCTTTTTATTCATTCTTAAGGCCTTTGGCTTCAAGTTATCAGCCGTAGTCCTGGGCTCCGCCGGTCTGCTCGTAGGCCTCGGTCTGGGACTGCAAAACACCTTTTCCGACCTCCTGGCCGGCTTTATCCTCCTCATTGAGGGCAACATCGCGGTTGGCGACATCGTGGTAATAGATGGCATGGTAGGGGTGGTCAGAAACATCAAACTGCGCACTACCGAGATCAAAACCCGCGACCTCGTCTTTATTATAGTACCCAATTCCAAGCTGGTAGGCAACAATGTGACCAACTGGAGCCACAACGAAAGCCCCGCCCGCTTCACCATCGACGTGCAGGTTGGTTATAAAGAAGACATCGAAAAAGTAGAACGCATCCTCCTCACTGCCGCCGCATCCCTACCCGATATAGTACCCAATCCCAAACCTACCGTCCAGGTAGTAGCCCTGGGCGAATATTCCATCTCCCTCAAACTGGTCATTTATTCCGACGAACTCTTTTTTATCGAAAAAGTCCTCTCCGACCTCCGCAAAAAAATCCTCCTGGATTTCAGATCCAATAGCATTGATATACCGTATCCGCTGAGAGAGGTGAAGGTGGTGAGTTGATTTTGGCAATTCGCGCTTATTTCAATACGTGCTGCGCACTTAGTGCAATCCTCGGTGCGGGGCACCTAGGGCAATACGCTGCGCTTAATTCAATTCGCGCTGCGCACTTAGGGTAATGCGCTACGCTGAGGTCAATTCAGCCTGCACAATTGGGCAAAAGGAATAAATAAGGTTTAACAACCTTTTTTCATCTCCATTTATTCCAATACCTTTTAAAAGTTTTGGAGGGGTGTGTGAAAATAAATAAAAAGAAAATTATCCCAATCAATCCTATCGTTGGTTGTATTTTGGTACGGTCGCAGAGACGCATAATCATGCGTCTCGACCCTAATTTTAAAATAAAATATTCTATTGGAATTTAATCCCCAACCTTCTTCCTAAACGACTGATTTTTGGTTATTGGTTGGGACGAATTGCAATTCGTCCCAACGGAAATTTCAATAACGGAATTTCCCAATAATATTTTAAACCATCCCAACTGAAGTCAATTTAGATTAGATATTACCTGTGGCGGGTCTCAACTAAAACAGAAAGGTAACTTAAGAAGATATATCCGAGCTGTTCAATATTTGGATCCCTGTCGCAGGAAGATGGAAAATGATGAGTTGAATCCATCTGTTGAGGTGATAAAAACATTTACATCTTCCTAAATCCTAACTGGAGATAACCACTTGTTGAAAATGATCATGAAGGTCTTTTCAAATAACCTGGTATGCTTTAAAACTTGCGGAATCCCAATGTAAGGGCACCAGTGATAAATCTTATATCCTAAATATATTGATGGTTATATTAAACTCCAAAGCCTATAATATTTGATAATTTGTTGATAATAATTCTTTATAACTACGATCTTTATAAATTATACTTGTCAATGAATTTTTTGAATTTATTCCATAGTACATCTTGTCATAACCAATCCACCTATTGTCTTCTAAGTCACAATCACAAAATTGAATCAAAATATCTTTAGAAGTAATTTTCATTTTTACTCTTTCACTTTCAAAATTAATAACTTTAGAATTAAAATGAGCCTGACCGTACTCAAAATATGGAATACCTATTTCAATATTATGCATTTCAAAATCATCAATAACAGAATATTTTTTAGCACTTAAAACATTTGCTTCAAATATATAACCAAATTCATCAGCACATAACTCTATGTTTATATTTTCATTATCAAAATGCAAGTATAGAGTTTGACTTTCTGCTCTGCAATAAGGAAACTTCATCGTTAAATAGTCATAATATTGTATTGAAGGCTTAAAAAAAGTCTCAATTCTTTTACTTATATATTTTATTCCTTTAAAATTTATTCTATCTAAATACTGCATGATAAAGTTTAATTAGACTACCATTATTATCCCCAGGACTAAACATAAATTCCCATTTTCCTACAAATATTTTTTCATTATATTTATTATTTGTTATTACATCTTGTATCACCTTATTGATATTTGGCAACATATCACTCATCTCAATGGCAAACCTATTTTCTGCAGCTGCTGGCGAAATTTTGAAAACAAATTTATCCTTATATGCATCATGACCTTGATTAAATATAACATCAAATATGTGTTTAAATCCAGATTCAGGAATGAATATTTCGCCTGCAGATGTCTCTAAATGTATCCTCTTAGGAATATTGCTGCCTTTTAACTTGACAACATTTTTGAAGAATGTCAATAATTCTGCAAATGTACACCCATTATGCACCACCACCCCCTCATCCCCCACCAGGAAGTTGTGCAAATCCTTTACCTCCAGGTTATACACTGTCTCAATGCCAGCCCTCTTCTCAGTACTGCTGACGGTAGCCTCACCTTTGAAGGTAAGTACGCGTTCTCCTACCTCCAGCTCTCCTGCCAGTCGCCAATCATGGTAGGTGGTGGAGTAGATGGGGTGGGTGGCGGTGACACCGAGGGAGGGGGCGTTGGTGAATCCAAGGGTGTACACATCATTACTTTGATGCGTAAAAAGGCCGGTTACTGGTCTATATTCATAGTCATCATCCGGGTCTTCATCCCCAGGTATCTTTTGGGGTTGGATGTGCCGGATGGAAGTGATTTTGAATGGGCTCGATATCCCCTGTTCAAGTAGATTCATTTCTACAATACCATCCACTGTATAGCCATGATTTTTCATCCAGTCAATATGCAGCTCCAGCCTACAAGTGGAGGTACTATAGACTTCTTTAAAGGCTACTTTGTGCCAGTTATCCTCATCGATTTCATATTGATCCCCCCTTTTCTGTTCTCCGCTTTTATAGAGGTCATGACTTCGACTTGGCTCTCTGCGAGTGTCAATTATATATGCATCGTCCCCATTGGCTGTAAGGCCGAATGATACATTGCTTTCACCCAGTGAAGCCGAATTGACACTTTTGAGGGTTACGGCGTAGTCAAGGAGGGTTATGTCTTGGATGGGGATGGTGGAAAAGTGTGGCAGAAATGCTAAAACAAAACGAGCTACTATATTTTGCAATGACTTTTGATTTAAATAAATCATCAATAAAGTTGGCGTTATTTTAATCTCCAAAAATAAAAACAATATCACAAATATGTGTTTCATCTGGTAACTATACTACCCCCCAAAGTTAAGACAACAAATCTAGTCAATTAGTTAAATTTTCGT
>CALMSX010000105.1 GCA_937872515.1 uncultured Bacteroidota bacterium | reverse complement strand
TCTAAAATAGTAGTGATAAATTGTGCCAGGTTAATATTTTCAGACTGCTGATTTTTATGAATTTGTTCATGAATCAGCGAAATGCATTGAATCCTGTTTGACAGGTCATTTATTATTTCTTTTGTTTCAAGTGCATTCACTTTTTCTTTTTGAATTTGAAGTATGGCGATAACATTTTGCAAACTATTGTTGATTCGATGGTGTGCTTCTGTGAGTAAAACTTCATTTTTGTTACTTAGTTTCTGGACTTCATCCAATGAGTCCTCAATAAGGTCTTTTTGTTGTTTTATTTTTTGTTTTTGCCGATAATTAACATACAATAATACTACTAGTACAGTTATGAAAATAAAACTCGCCAGCAGTATTTGTTTATATAAATGACTTTTTTCCAGTAATTCCTCAGTTTTGCGTTGTTCTTTTTCAAATAGGAATTCATCCTGTATTTTGCTTAGATAACTTTTGTTTTGAGCTTCAACAAAGTCTCTTTGGTATTTGGAATACAATTCTTCATATTCCAATGCTTTTTTATAGTCTTTTTTCAGGATGCTTAGGTTTTTCTTTTTTTCATAGTATATGGCAAGTCCTGTTGATTTTTCAAGAGAGGTTTCTTTAATTACATCAAGGTATTTAATTTTTAAACTGTCGAGATAAACTTCTGCTTCACTTGTTTTGTTTCTTTCAATGAGGTCCTGAAAATTGCCGAAGGAAAGATAAAGGCTTGCAATTACATCTTTTGAATTTGTAAAAGTTTCAATGGCTTTATTGCGATAAAAAACTTTGTCACTTGCAGTGGGGCTACAAGCGCCCATCAAATAGTAAGTATCGCCTACGTCCTTTTGTTCAGATGCATTTGCAATATAATTAAGGGCTAATTTTGAATAATGATGGCAGGAATCGTTATTACTAAAAAACACCCGATGGTAAGAGGCCATTCTCACAAAGAGCCTCGATCTTGGCTCCAATAATTTATATTTGTCGGTTAAGGATGAAGCTAGTGTTAAGTATTTTTTACAAGATGCAGGCCTATTCATTAACTCGTTGATGAGTGCCAGACTTAAATAGGCGTGTGCTTCAATGTCTTTGTATTGTGTAATTTTTAATTTGTTTTGCAAATCATCAAAGAGTATCAGAGCGTCACCTAATTGGTCATTTTTAATTAGAGCCATTCCTTTTAGGGAGATAAGCGAAAAGAAATGCCGGCAGGTTGTATCACCTTGCTTTTGTAAATGATGAATTAAACTATCTGTATATTTAATGGCAGCATTTAATTCCTTTTGATTAGACATTATTTTGATCTGATTTATCTCACGATACAATTTGGCGTCATTGCATGGTTGTGCTGTAGCAGTCATCCTACTGAGAAGCAGCATTGTATGAAAAAATATGAAGATAAACCGAGGTTTCATGACAGAAAAGTAGAATAATATTTTAAATTGTTTGAATTAGTTGAGTACAATGTTCTGGTTGGGCTTAAATTTGTTCTGATTGGGACTTTAACTTAAGTTCGCTCATTTTTAACCAACTAATCCATTTGTTTTTTAATTTCAGATTTGTTGGATCTGCTGATGGGAATAGTGGTGTTATCTATTACAAATGAATTGCCGTTATATTGGCTAATAAATTTTTTATTAATAATATAACTGCGATGGCATCTTATAAATTGAGGACTATTGAATAAGCCTGATACTTCATTGAGACTCATCCTTAATGTAATATTCCCCATATTGGTAGTGTGAATAACAACATATACATGATCTGAGGAGATGTATTTTATTTGATCCGGATTGAGGTAGTGTACTTTCGTGCCGTCATTTACCTTTACATTAAATTCAAGCAATTGCCCCGCCATTTTAGAATGTGCAAGCTCAATGGTAGTCCAAAGTGTTTCTTTCTGAATGGGTTTAACCAGATAGCCGGCCGGATTGAGTTCCAGGGCTTTATTGGTTACACGGGTGTCGTACTGGGAAGTAAGAAAAACAACAGGCAGGTTTGCATATTTATTCTGAATCTCATTGGCTAAATCGATCCCCGATTTTTCACCAAACAATCGGATGTCAACCAACACCACATCTGGTGGTGACAAAGAGATTGCCTGCAAAGCCCCCTCATAGGAAATCACGATATCCATAGGAATGTGTCCCCGCTCCCTGAGATAAATTTTGATGGTTTCACCAATCAAAACTTCATCTTCAACTATCAGAATTTTTAGAGGCTGCATGCCTGGTAGTTTAGGTCTGTGGTATAGATTTCAAAAGTACAATTTTATAACATTATTTTAAGTGGTTATTAACTGGAATGCCAGACAGTAGAAAAAACTGTTGTTTGAGTCTTTTCCCGTTTCAAGATTAAATAGGAAAGCAACCCCTTAATTGAGCCACCACGTATGAAAAAAAACAGATATGTCCGGTACTCGCCGGTTATTTGAATCAGCATTGCTATTCAGAACATAATAGCGACCCTTCAGAACATTTTGAACGCAATCTTACCTAAGCATTGGCAGAATCATTTTTTTTATGAAATGCTCTTTTGAGTGAATAATAGATTAATGATTGAAAAGCCTTTCCAATGATTCGTGCACACTTAACTACGCAATATTATACTTGTATAGCTTCTATTTTTTTGTTTATATTTTGTTTTTCATTCAAATTGTCGTCTCAGGCAACATATTATTGGGTGGGCGGTACCGGAAACTGGAGTGATCTAACCCACTGGGCTACAACCTCAGGGGGTGTTGTTAAGCACACCATAGTACCCAGTCAGCTGAATGATGTGGTATTTGATGCCAACTCATTTTCTGCCGCCGGACAAACCGTAACCGTCAACCAGGCCCCGTTTTGTAAAAATTTTATTTGGAATGGTGTTACCAATAATCCAACTTTTATAACAACTGGCTATGATTTGAGCATTTTTGGTGCCTTCAGGCAGCTGGGAGGTAATTTTACATTTACCCAAAATTCAAGTCATGCGCTTTCCATAACCGATAGTCTGGTTGTAAATGCCAATATCAATTTTAATAAAAGCGCAGGTGCATTTACGGTCGGCAAAGGTGTATTTATGAATAATTTGACTTCTGCCACCACTTTTAATGCAACTTCATCCGCCTTGTCTATCGCAACAGGCAATTTTGAATTGAACAATGTAAGTGCAGCATCGGTCAGATTTTCCTCACTCACCATTTCCAATGGAAGTTGTGCTGTAAATAGTTGCGGTGCTGCTTTGTTCAATTGGGGCAACACCAGCATTCCCCTTGGGTCATTCAAAGTAAAAACGTGGTCAGGTACCACCTTTCAGCTTGGTACCATCACAATTACGCAAGATAGTTTTTTGATCGACAACTGGACCTCCGGCAGCTTTTCCGCATCGACGATTAATTGTAATGGTGCAAAATTTCAGTTGAGCGATTGGTCGGGCACAGCATCCAATTTTTCTTCTGGCAACATCTCCACAACTTCGGGTGGTGTAAAAGTAAAAAACTGGAACGCCAACAATATTAATGTGGGCACAATTACCCTGGCAGTTGACTCCTTTTTAATTGACAATTGGGATAGAGGAAGTTTCACTTGTTCTACTATCAATTGTGGTGCAGCAAAATTTCATGTAAAAGACTGGTCAGCTACTGGCAGCTTTGTTTGTAACAGCAATATTTCAACCTCAACGGGTGGAGTAAAAATCAAAAACTGGGCAGGTGGTAATTTTCAAGTTTCAGGGAGTATCTCCCTCGCACAGGATTCTTTCTTGATTGAAAACTGGGATAGTGGCAATTTTTCATCATCAACCATCAATTGTAACGGTGCAAAATTTCATATCAAAGACTGGTCGGGAGCCGGTTCAAGTTTTTATTGCAACAGCAATCTTTCCACCACTTCCAGCTTTAAAATTAAGAATTGGACACAAGGCAGCTTTCAGGTGGCAGGTACAATCACTGCTGCATTGGATACCTTTTTGGTCAATTCATGGTCTGGTTCAACTTTTACAGTCAATGGCGGGATTTCTTGTGGCAATGCGAGGTTTCAATTGAGCAATTGGACAGCTGGCAGCTTCTCTACCGGAAACATTACTGCCAATGTGGATTCGGTGGTTGTAAGGAATTGGACAGCCGGTAATTTTTCATGTTCAACCATTTCAGCATCAGCCAAAGGAGTCTTGTTTGAAAATTGGAATAGTGGAAACATTAGCGCTGCGTTCAATCATAGTGCTATGGATTTAACACTTAGAGATGTGGTTTCTGCCACCACACTTACGTTGAGCACCACTTCTGATTTAAGAAAGATTGTTTTTGACAATGCTGCCATCAATTTTAATGGCAGTTCAAGCCAAATGACCATCAGAAATGATTTTGATTTGACCGGTACCGGTGTGAAGTACAGCCATGGAGGTACTTTAAACCTTTACGGCAATATGAATTTAACAGGAGCAGCAAGCTTTAGTCAATCGGGCACAACATCATTTTTCTCAACAAGTGCCAGTGCTACAATCAATTTAAGCACGTTTTCTTTAGGCAATGCTTCCTTTGGATCAACAGGCACATTTACGATGAATGGTATGTTTAGAGCAACTGGTACTGTCACACACAGTTCAGGTACACTGATCAGTAATGGATTCAGAATGAATTTTGGAAATGTTTATGATGGCTTTAATTCGAGCTCTAATAAAACATTGAATTTAACCGGAACGGATACAGTATATGTAGGCTATAGTTTTAGGTTGAACAGTGGTGTAGGTACAGTCTTTATCAAGGATTTGGTGGTATTAAAAATGGAAAGCAATCAGGCAACTACACACATTGTTGAAATTCCGGGAAAATCTTTAAACGATGTTGTGGTGAATACTTTATCAACCACAACTACGATCTACGATGTTCAGTTTGCCGGAACCAATGCTGTTTTTGGAAATGTAAAAATTAAGAACAACAATAATTTCAGGGTATATTTCAATGCAACAGGTGCAAGCTATGGCCAGCTAACCATTGATTATCCAACATCAAATGCCAACCTCAAAACAGTTTACTTCAATACCAATGGCACCTTTGGTAATTTGACATTTACCAATGCAGCCGGTACATCTGAAATGGTAACCTTACTGAACAATACTTTTGGCGATGTTGTTTTGCCCGTTTCTACTACCTGGACCAGCACAGCCGGCAGAACACAAACAGTAGCCAGTCTGACACTGAATGGCAGTTGTGGCTTGTCTGCTTTTATAAAATCATCGACCAGCGCGGTGACCACTTTTGTGGATGTTTCAGGAACCAATTCTTTTGATTATTTGCAAACCCAATATGTTGCTTTTAGCGGTGGAGCAACGTGGAACGCTAGCAATTCACTGGCCAGTAACACCACTGGTCTTACCCTTTCGCCTTTTGCAAGTCGTACTTTATTTTGGATCGGCAATGGTGGCAACTGGACTGATCCTTCCCATTGGTCACTCAGCAGCGGCGGCGCCACAGCCAACTGTACACCCAACTCACAGGACAGCATCGTATTTGATGCCAACTCATTTACTTTGACCAATCAGCAGGTGACAATCAACCTTGATGTGACCCACAAAGCCATTACACTAAACAACGTATTGAATAACCCTTTGCTTTTTTCCTCCGGCAGAATCATCCTCCTTACAAGTAACCTGACCTTCATGGGTACCACATCGCGGTTTACCCACAATTCAAGCTCACTTCAAATTCAGGGAAATATCATTAACAATGGCAGCAATGTTACCTGGAATTCATCAACGGTTACCGTCACCGGTGATTTTTCCATAAAAAATACTACAGGAGGGTCTTACACTTTTTCAAGTGCCAACCTCACCATTGGAGATAGTCTGATCATCCATAACGCTATACTTTCCACTTTTTCGGTGGGCTCAACCTTACAGCTTACTTCGGGATCAATAGATACGAAAAGTTCTACTGTCACAACATTTAGCGTTGGCAGCAATTTAACCCTGACAAATGGATCTATATCGTTACTTACCACCAATTTTTCAACCTTTAGTGTGTCTTCAAATATAACGGCAAGTAATGGACGGTTTTTATTGCAACAAGGCGCCATTTCCAATTTCACAACGCGTACTGCCACTCTGAAAGGATTTAAAATTATTTCTTCGAATTCGGGTAATTATACGTTTAATAACTTTAGTACATCAACATCCAACCTATTGAATCTAACCGACAGTCTTGTCATCAGCAACTCAACGCTGAGTACTTTTTATCTCCAATATTATTATTCGACCGGCGGTTACTACGTTTACCACAATGTCAATATCACTACAGGTTCATTTTTTGTTAATAATAGTACCATCACCAATTTTATTGCCAGAAACATCAATGTAAGCAATGGGTCTATCAAATTTGAGAGCAATTCAGCGGGCAATTTCAACACTGCCTTTACCTGCAGTAGCGATTTTCAAATCAAAGATTCTCCCGTCAATTGGAACATTACCAACTTTTCGGACGCTACTGCCAGTGCGGGAGGCAATTTTACCATCAGCAACAGCCAGTGCTCTTTTAATGCTTACAGAAATTTCATCAGCGTTACCGGTAATTTTTTAATTGAGACAAAGCCGGTTACCTGGACCTCACAGTATCCGGTAACTGTTAATGGTGATTACAGCGTATTAAACAGCAGTTCGTCGATTACACTAACTAACTACTATCCGGCTACACTTTATGTTAGAGGCAATTTCACCTTAAATTCAGCCATGACCTACAGCGTGTATGCCACCAATTTTACGGCCATCACCACGGGGAAAACCATCAATCCAGCCGGCAAAATATTTACCAATGTAAACTTTACAGGGAACGGGGGGGCGTGGACCATGCTCAATGATTTTGTTGCCACAGGAGATGTATCACATCAGTTTGGGACCTTCATTTCCAATGGGTATAAGGTAGATTATGGATTGGGACTCAATGCCAATTACAGCAATTTACTCACCCTCAATTATACAGGTACAGATACCATTCGAGCCAAAGCTTACTATACATTGAGCGCATCCACCAACACTACTTTGAACATTGCTAGTGCAGTCATAAAGATCAATACAACCAATACAAATGTCACTGCTTCCTTTAATGGAGGAGGTAAAACTTTTAAAGACGTGTATTTGGTCCAGTCAGGATTAACTTATGCTAACGGAATTACTATCTCTGGCACAAACACAAAATATGAAAAACTGTATATTATTCTGGATAGAAATGGTCCGGTTAACTTTAACAATGGTACATTGTACTACAAAGATGTATATGTCGATTACCGGTCTGCAACCTCCGCTACATCTTCAATTTCCATAACGGGAGCCAATACCTGGTACGACCTCAGGGTGACCTCACCTAAAGTTTTGCTTACTACTGTAATTTCTGCCTCCAATACTTTTGATACACTGGCGATGCCCAATGGCACATCTTTTACTTTCCAGTCGGGTATCACTCAAAACTGGAATGCTTTTGTAACGGATGGCCTTTGTGATAATATTCCCATATATAAATCCAGTACAGCCGGTTCGCAAGCTACCCTAAATGATTTAAATGGCGGCACTACCAATCTTAATTACATCAACATTAAAGACATCAAAATAACGGGTGGAATCTGGAATGCATCCAATGTAATCAATGGTGGCAATAATACAGGAATAAACATTACCGCGTCAGCAAGTATGACCTATTACTGGATTGGAAATGGAGGCAATTGGACAGACCCCGCTCATTGGTCATTGAGCAGTGGCGGCTCTGCGGGGGCTTGCATTCCGACCCTAAATGATGATGTTGTATTTGATATTTTTAGTTTTAGCTCCAACTCACAAACGGTAAATGTAACCGCCCCGATCACGGTCAGAAATATGACCTGGACATCGGGCGTAAATAGGAATCCAATCTTTAATCCTTCGACTTTAAATGTGCTGGGAGACCTCAATATTCAGGGCCAGGTAACTATCAACACATCAACAACAGCATCCATTGGTGGTGATTTTATACTCAACCAAAATCTCACATGGTCCAGTCTATCAGTATTAAATTTTGTATCAGATTCTTTGAACAACACCATTAATTTCGGAAACAAGACATTTAATTGTAGTGTAACATTTAATTCCATAAATACTGGTATAACCGCCAAATGGACACTGGCCTCTGCTTTTTCCATCAATAATACTACTTCTAATACCACGGTATTTACGGCAGGTGAGTTCATAACCAATGGCTTCAACGTGAACTTTGGCAGAGCCTTTGATGCCAGTGGAGGCACAAGGATCAGGAACCTCGATTTTACAGGTAGTGCTGAAGTAAGAGTCGGTTACGACTGGAGAATTTCCACCAATGGCAATACTACTTTGAACATGGGTACTTCAAAATTAGTCCTGGACTATAATACAAATTACATCACCCTTAATTTTAGTGGTGGAACCAGAGTTTATTATGATGTAGAACTTCATAAATACTACAATAATGGATTTACAGGTTATCATGCCAATATCAATGACAATAATACCTTCAACAGTCTTTTGGTAAACTGGAGGCCCAGCGCTGCTGAAAACCTGAATATACTGGGCACCCAGACGATAGGCACATTTACGGCCAATTTTGAGTCGAGTCCATTTACGGCCATCAGCATAACTTTATCGTCCAACAGCAATCAAATCAATACTTTTAATCTTACCACCAGGGGAAATCAAACCACCAATATTAATATTAATGGCACCGGCCAAAATATCACTACCTATAATGTTAACCATCTCAGTACAGGCACCTTAAATTCTAATTTTCAGACGGGCAGCCATACGATCGGTGCGCTTAATCTAACCGCAACGTCAGGTGCACTTACCACTTCATTTCTTAATGGAGCCCATACAGTAGGTAATACAAGCATAACATCTTCTACGAGTACCATTACTACCAATATGCAGGCTGCCAACGCGGTTTATGGGAATTATACGGCCACTACCGGTAGCAGCGGCTCGTCGACACTCAATTTAACGAATGCCATGACTGCTGGTGACATCACTATGCAGAGTGTCAATGGTACTTCAAGGATTGTTTCGCAAACGGGTAATAAAACATTGGGTAAAGTAAAAATAACCACAACCGGCACGGGTATACCTGACCCGGAATTTTATTCCAATACCACCATGGACAGACTGGAACTGAGCCAGGGCTTTGACATGTTCATTGGAAGTATTACCAATATTACCATCGCAAATGACTTTCTGGCTTATTCTTCTTGCGCCAGACCTTCCCGAATCATTGGCCAAAACCAAACGACATCAAAAATTACCAAAGCTTCTGGTGCAGTAATAATTAATTATGGGGTATTGCAAACTCATACTGTTACCGGTGGAGCATCATTTACAGCATCTAATACTGTTGCTACAAATACAACAGGTTGGACTGCAAGCGCTGAACCTCCGCTTACCTATTATTGGATTGGTGGCTCCGGTAATTGGAATGAAGTATCCCATTGGTCATTTACAAGTGGAGGAGTATCAAATGGATGCAAAATACCGGAGCCTGAGGACAATGTAGTCTTTGACCAAAATTCATTTACAGCTGCCAATCAATTTGTAAATCTCAATCAGAACGCTACAGTAAATAATATGATATGGAGTGGGGTTTTATTCAATCCGGGTTTTGGCGCATCTGATTATTATAGTTACAACATATCCCTCACCATTAATGGCGATTTAATAATCAATGACCAGATGAGATGGAGTTGGGCCAAAAGATACTATGCAATAAACTATGGTTCTTCATACTTTGATAATTTATATCTTAAGGGCTCGTTTAAACTTAATTCAAGTGTGACATGGAATCACGATCAGTACATTTATTTTAACACTTCTTCAGGAAGCCATGAAATAGATTTGGCTGGTAAGGTGCTTAATGAGAGTGTATTTTTTCAAGGAGTTGCAGGCTCTGAGTTGGTTCTTGAAAACAATTTTACCGTCAATTCAATATATCCTACGACTTTTACAACAGGAAAATTTACATCCAATGGCTTTGACGTTGATTTCGGAAGGTCTTTATTGGCTAACAATACAGGGGCAAAAGAGTTGGATTTTACCAATACCGCCAATATCAGGGTAAGGGAAGTCTGGGAAGTAAATACCAATGCAAACAATGTATTAAAGATGGGCACCTCCCATTTGAGGTTGCAATCTACTCTGGCTTCAAATTTCATATTCAGGAGTGGTAATAAAACCTATAATGATGTTACCATACAGCATGACAACACCAGTAATTTATCTATTTCAATTGAAGGGGCAGCTATATATGACGATTTTGTAGTGGGTTATGTTAATCGGAAAGATGTCACCATTAATGGAAGCAATACTTTTGCCAATTTCACCCTGCAGCAAAACTATGACCCTACCAATAATATTCCATTATTCAATGTTACCGCTGCCAATACCTTCAACACCTTTGTCATTTTATCTTTGGGCATTCAGGGCCCTACAGCGACCTTTACTACCGCCAACACTTTTGGCAATTTTATTTCTGTAGGCAGAAACACGCGAATAAAATTTGCGGCCAATCTAACTCAGACCTTTAATGGTCCAATGCAGGTGCTGGGTACAGGCGGTCAACCCATATTTATGCAATCCACTACAGATGGCACAAGGGCAACCATTTCCCGTGCTAATGACAATATGTGCTTCGATTATATCTGGATCAAAGACATCAACGCCACGGGTGGAGCAACCTATCTTGGTGGTTTGAATGGTGTGGATTTGGGAAATAATATGGGAATAACTTTCAATGACAATTGCGCCGGTTACTATTGGGTAGGGGGCAGCGGTGATTGGTCAGATGTAAACCACTGGGCCACTTCTTCGGGAGGTACTATAAAACAAATGGTGCCGCCTACCCTGGTTGATCATGTGTTTTTTGACGCCAATTCATTCAGTGCTGCAGGTCAAACTGTAAACCTGGATATCGATGGTGTATGCGCGAATATGACCTGGCTTTCTGCATTGTTTAATCCTACTTTTGCAGGTAGTGCTTCCACTTTAGAAATCAATGGCAATCTCACCCTAAGTCCCAATATGACAATATCCTGGCCGGGGGAGTGGAAGTTAAAGGGAACTACGGTCATCAACACCGTTGACCTCAAAGGCAAACAACTGCCCTTACTTACCTTTGGCGCCAATCAAAGCACAGGAGGATATGCCATCCTGCAACCCATCACCATAACCAACAGTCTAACATTGAGCGATGGTGAATTATATACAAATAATCAAAGCATCAATACAAACCATTTTGTGATTACTTCCACTAATTCCAAATTACTCAACCTTGGATCCAGTGAAATCAGGATCAATGAAGGCTCATGGAATGTGCAGGATAATACAGCAATAACCTTAAATGCTGGTACCAGTACCATTAAATTGTTGAGCAATGCTGCCGATGTAGATTTTTACGGAGGCAGTTTGTCCTATAACAACGTAAGTTTTGTTACTACCACTACAATGAGTTCTGATGTAACAGGCAACAATACATACAACAACTTCACAGCAGGCGGATCTACCCACCTCACCCTTGAAAGTGGAAGCATTCAAACAGCCACCAACTTTGTTCTGGGAGGAGATTGCGGAGATTATCTCATCATGGATGCATCTGTATCAGGTAATGAAGCAACACTATCCAAAACAAGCGGAATTGTTGATTCAAGATTTTTAAATTTAACAGATATTCATGCCTCCGGAGGTGGTAATTTTAATGCTACTTTTTCGATCAACAATGCCAATAATACCGGTTGGAATTTTATTAACCTTCCTGCTTTCAATTTTACGCTATCACCAACCAATCCCACCTGTCCTACTCCCAACAATGGATCCATAACAGCTGTTGTCAACGGTGGCGTGAGTCCATACATTTACCGCTGGAGCAACCTGGCTACCACAGCAACTATAAACAATTTATCACCCGGCACCTACACGGTAACGATTACAGATGATGCCGGCTGTTCGGCATCTCAATCCGTTGTTTTGACCCAACCGTCAAGTTATGGGTTTTTAGCCACTGCTACCGGATCCACGGTTTGTTTCGGTGAAATGACCGGCACGGTCATGGCTAATGCACCAACGGCTGTAACTCCGCTTGCATATTTATGGAACAACGGTGCTACCATTGCCGCCCCTACCAGTTTATCTGCGGGTGTGTATGCTGTTACGGTTACAGATGCCAATAATTGTACGGCCACCGCCTCTGCTACAGTGTCATCCTATGCACAATTGACAGCGAGTTACTCCAATACAGTTTCCAATTGTACCAATGTGGCTATGACCTTTACTGGCTTACCCAATACAGCGGGATACCAATATGGCTGGACCTTTGGAGATGGTAATACCGCCAATGTGAGAATTGCCACCAATACCTTTGCTGCAGCAGGCACATATCCTGTGGTACTCACAGTGACCGATCTCAATGGCTGTACCGATACCGAATCAAAACAAATCGTGGTCGTTAACCCTCCTTCATTCACTGCTACAACGGTGAGTACCACTACTTGTGTGGGTTGTAATGGTTTAGTAAATTTGAATATAACGCAGGGCACTCCTCCTTACACCATTGTAGGCAGCACTCCGGTTTCTTCCCTATGCGCCGGAAATTACAGTTATCAAATCAGAGATGCCAATCAATGTCTTAGCCCAATCCAAAGTTATACTGTAAGCCTCAACGATCTTACCAAGCCTACCATTTCAGGACTTACGGCCAAAAGTTCTGTTGTCAATACCGGATGTACCGCTACCGGAATAAATTTGGGTAGTCCAACGCTTTCAGATGATTGTTCATCGACTGCCAACATCACCATTGCCAATAACGTTCCTATGGGTGGAATCTACCCTATCGGTCTTACTACTGTAGTCTGGACAGCCACCGACCAGGCTGGCAATACACAGACTTTTAATCAAATCGTGACAGTGACTGCCTCGGATATAAATTTAACAGGTAATGGTATGTCGATACCAGATGAGGACATTACACCAGATCTGGGCGATAATACTGATTTTGGTGAGACCAATATTGGAAGTTTTGTGACTAAAACATTTAATATTCAGAATCTCGGTACGGCCATCCTCAGTTTGACCGGGTCGCCCAGGGTGACAGTCAAAAACAACGTCCATTTTAGTGTTTCTGTCCAGCCTTCGGCTGCTTCCATAGCGGTTTCAGGCGGAGCCTTAAATTTTACAGTAAAATACCAACCCACAGCAGCGGGAACACACACGGATACAGTAATTGTGTTGAGCAATGACTGCGATGAAGGCATTTATCGTTTCGTTGTAACCGGCAAGGTCGATTGTAGCATTGGTATAGACAATGTAATCGTAATGGACGAAGGTTGTCCTGGCGCGGATGATGGGACTCTTGAAATCAGTGCAAGCTGTCTTAGCTGTGGAAGTGCTGCTGATATAAGGTATTCCATAGACAATACAGATTTCACAAATACAACAGGCTTGTTTGAATCTTTGTCACCAGGCAGTTACACAGCTTATGTAAGAGATGTAAATGATATCGCCTGTAACACCAGTAGTGGCCCACATGTGATTGACCCTGGTGTAGACGCTATTCTACCCCAAATCGTATGTCCTTCCAATATCAACGTGAATACGACATTGAATACATGCGGTGCTTTGGTAAATTACACTACCCCTGCAGGCACCGATAATTGCAGTGGAGCGACGACCATGCAGATAGCGGGCTTGGCAGATGGCGTTACCTTCCCATTGGGAGTTACCACCAATACCTTTGTAGTCACCGATGGATCGGGCAACACCGCGCAGTGCAGTTTTACCGTTACCGTGACCGATTATGAAGATCCACAGATCACTTGTCCAGCCAATAGGTCTATTGGCACCGATGTCAATATGTGCGGTGCCGTCGTAAATTATTCATCACCTGTAGGCACAGATAATTGCAGTGGTTCATTGACAATACAGACTGCCGGATTGACCGGCGGGTCTATGTTCCCATTGGGAGTTACCACCAATACCTTTGTAGTCACCGACGGATCAGGCAACACCGCGGTTTGCAGTTTTACTGTTACCGTGACCGATAACGAAAATCCACAGATAGCTTGTCCAGCCAACAGTTCTGTTGACACCGATGTCAATATGTGCAGTGCTGTAGTAAATTATTCAGCACCTGTAGGTACCGACAATTGCAGCGGGTCTATGACGACACAGACGACTGGATTGACCGGTGGGTCTATGTTCCCATTGGGAGTTACCACCAATACCTTTGTTGTTACCGATGGATCGGGCAACACAACACAATGTAGTTTTACAGTGACCGTGACCGATAATGAAGATCCACAGATTACATGTCCTGCAAATAGTTCTGTTGACACTGATGTCAATATGTGCAGTGCTGTCGTAAACTATTCAGCGCCTGTAGGCACCGACAATTGCAGCGGGTCTATGACGACTCAAACGGTTGGATTATCAGGAGGCTCCATGTTTCCATTGGGAGTTACCACCAATACCTTTGTAGTTACCGATGGATCGGGCAACACCGCGCAGTGCAGTTTTACCGTGACAGTGAGCGATAACGAAGATCCACAGATAAATTGTCCAGCCAATAGTTCTGCTGACACCGATGTCAATATGTGCAGTGCTGTAGTAAATTATACTGCGCCAATTGGCACAGATAATTGCAGTGGTTCATTGACAACACAGACTGCAGGATTGACCGGTGGCTCTATGTTCCCATTGGGAGTTACCACCAATACCTTTGTAGTTACCGATGGATCGGGCAACACCGCTCAATGCAGTTTTACCGTGACCGTGACCGATAATGAAGATCCACAGATCACTTGTCCAGCCAATAGTTCTGTTGACACCGATGTTAATATGTGCAGTGCGGTCGTAAATTATTCAGCACCTGTTGGCACCGACTATTGCAGCGGGTCTATGACGACTCAAACGACTGGATTGACCGGCGGGTCTATGTTCCCATTGGGAGTTACCACCAATACCTTTGTAGTTACCGATGGATCTGGCAACACCGCGCAGTGTAGTTTTACTGTGACCGTGACCGATAATGAAGATCCAGAGATAAATTGTCCAGCCAATAGTTCTGTTGACACCGATGGCAGCATGTGTAGTGCGGTCGTAAATTACACAGCGCCTGTTGGTACAGACAATTGCATCGGGTCTATGACGACTCAAACGACTGGATTATCCGGCGGGTCTATGTTCCCATTGGGAGTTACCACCAATACCTTTGTAGTTACCGATGGATTGGGCAACACCGCGCAATGTAGTTTTACAGTGACCGTGACCGATAACGAAGATCCACAGATAACTTGTCCAGCCAATAGTTCTGTTGACACCGATGTCAATATGTGCAGTGCTATAGTAAATTATTCAGCAACTGTAGGTACCGACAATTGCAGCGGGTCTATGACGACACAGACGACTGGATTGATCGGCGGGTCTATGTTCCCATTGGGAGTTACCACCAATACCTTTGTAGTCACCGATGGATCGGGCAACACCGCGCAGTGCAGTTTTACAGTGACAGTGACCGATAACGAAAATCCACAGATAGCTTGTCCAGCCAATAGTTCTATTGACACCGATGTCAATATGTGCAGTGCTGTCGTAAACTATTCAGCGCCTGTAGGCACCGACAATTGCAGCGGGTCTATGACGACTCAAACGGTTGGATTATCAGGAGGCTCCATGTTTCCATTGGGAGTTACCACCAATACCTTTGTAGTTACCGATGGATCGGGCAACACCGCTCAATGCAGTTTTACCGTGACCGTGACCGATAATGAAGATCCACAGATCACTTGTCCAGCCAATAGTTCTGTTGACACAGATGTTAATATGTGCAGTGCGGTCGTAAATTATACATCGCCTGTAGGCACCGACAATTGCAGCGGGGCAATGACGACTCAAACGGTTGGATTATCAGGTGGCTCTATGTTCCCATTGGGAGTTACCACCAATACCTTTGTAGTCACCGACGGATCGGGCAACACCGCGCAGTGCAGTTTTACCGTGACCGTGACCGATAATGAAAATCCACAGATCACTTGTCCAGCCAATAGTTCTGTTGACACCGATGTTAATATGTG
>CALMSX010000104.1 GCA_937872515.1 uncultured Bacteroidota bacterium | reverse complement strand
TTAGTAAGAGATATTGATTTTTATTTCATGCCTACAAAACTACGATTCATACGCACAAGCAATAAGGGCATTAAGATGCATTAAGATGGGTGGGGTATATTGAAGACTTAATGTTACTTAATGCTCTAAATGTTTAAGTACTGCGGCATCTCTTTATAAAGTGAAAGGTCTATTTGTGGGCAATTTACTATTGTTGATGAAAACCAGAAAAAGAAATTCATGGTCAGAGAAAGGACTTTTTTAAAGTACTACCAAAATGTTTTTTCTTTAAACAGAGGAATTGAAAATTTAAGGCATAAAGGGAGTGGTTAAGGTCATAGTTTTAATTCTCTTCATTCCCTTCATGTTTAAAAATTAGATAAGAGCAGGTTTAAACGCAATACATTATTTAAAAGAGGTATTTGGGAAATTCCTTGGAAGGGCTAAGACAATATAGAGACATTTGTCATAGGAAAGAGAGTTTCATTTTATTTTCATGCCTACAAAACTATGTTTTTTTGGCACAGACATTAAGAGAATTTGAGGACATTCATTTACAGCATTTGATTTTGTTTTATTATTATCCTCATTCTGACAGAACCGGTGATAACCAAAATCAGGGGATAATGGGCCTCTCTTTGAGAAAGCTCTTGGGGTGAAATCAAACCAACCAATCATATAAAACGCCAAATTTAGTTTGGATTTAGGTGACAATGTGACAAAGTGAAGAGCTTTTATTTGGATAACCGGTTTTCTGTCTAATATAATTGGGGTTTTTGCTAGCGCATAAACAACGAGTACGAAGAAACTTTATAAAATTGTATCACTGGTAATGACACACGAATTCCCCCAGATATGGAAATAATTGACCCCCGATGGAAGCTTGCTTGTTGTACAATCTTGGAAAGGTCAGTATAAAATACCCAATACTATTTAGATAAGAATTTTACTTCACAGCCAAAGAAGGGAGCTAAATCGAAGAAACGGAAAAACAGCTTGACCAATTATTTGGCCATTCATCCGACAACTCACCCAAGTCCGCCACCTACTCAATCCTGAATTTGGGTAAGGACACTTCGCTTTAGCTTTGGTTTAAATCAGCTATTAGCATAAGCAATGAGCGTATTGTACATTTTTTTGATACTAGCCACCACCTTATACATAAGGTTTGCTCAGCTCGGGAGTATCAACCTCTCCCATCTAAATTCTACCTGTGACAACGGCAGCTACATGGACGTGGGTGTGGTGCAATTGAAACTGGATAGCGTCAAAAATGGAACAGATGAGATTACGGTCAGAAACAAGAATACTGCTTAATGATGAAACCACAATTACTCTACCTGTCATATGTAATGAAATGTATCAACACATACTTCATCATCGTTTTCATTACAAGCTATTCTTTTGGGCAGAAAGATAATGCACTGAGCAGGGCCATTAAGGTATCCGGAAATGTCAATATCTTTGGATCAATATCAAACAGTTCTGATTCCAATGTAGTTATAAACCCATACAGCTATGGGGTGAGTTTCTCTACTTCATTAAAAACAAAATATATTACATTGCCCTTTAACTTTCGCTATTCTGACAATGGCAGAAACGCAAGCTACCCTTTTTTGAGATTTGGTTTGGCACCGAGGATCAAATGGGCAAAATTCTATTTGGGCAACAACAATATTAGCTTTAGCAGATATGCCTTTACGGGATTCAACGTTTTTGGTCTGGGATTTGAAATAAATCCTTCTGTTTTTTATTTGGGCGCCTTTGCAGGAAGGTTCCAAAAGGCAGTATTTATTGACAGTACAGACATTGCCTATAATAGAGTAACGCCTAAGTATAAGACCAATGGTTTTGTAATCAAAGCTGGATTAAAGACCAGGAAAAATGCTTTTCTTTTGACTTATGCAAGTGCGTATGATGACAAAAGTTCGATCAGTTACTACAATCCGAAATTCAAAATCAAGCCCCGAAGGAGCAAGACCATCGGGAGTGAGATTTTAGTGACCCTGCATCAAAATATTTTTTATCATTTTAATGCTGGATTGTCTATATACACAAGAGATGTGAATGGCATCCATATTGATTCTATTTTGCGGAATTCAGGTGAAAAAGAACTTCCTAAATGGTCGGGCATCCTTGAGAAGAAACCCAATCTCACTACACAACTGACTTTTGCACACGATCATGTATTATCTTACGGAAGTAAAAATCTATATCTCAATCTCAGGTATAAATATATCCAGCCAGAATACAAGGCCCTGGGCTTGGCCAATATCAATACAGATATATCTCAATGGAGCATAGAGCCAGGTTTTAAACTGCACAATCAAACATTAATTTTGAATTTAGTATTTGGAAAACAGACCAATAATTTAAATCAAAAATTAATTACCCGTAACAACAACACCATTTTTAACATTAATGCTACTTACATACCCAATGATAGGTTCAATGCCAATGTTGTTTTTAGTAATTTTGGACTAATAACGAATGCCACCAACCCCGACAAATTTGACAGCATATCTATTCAAAATGTGAGCAACAACCTCAATATAAATGCTTACTATGCCTTTTCAAAATCAATAGAAGTCATTCAAGCGGTGAATGTATCCTTCTCACGACAAGGGCTTGTGGAAATTTATGAGTTCAATCCTTTGTTTGACAAAAGCTTTAATAATCTTAACGCTATTGTGGCGTATAATTATAATGACATAAAAAAGCATTCTTATTCTATTGGTTTCAATTATAACAATAGTTATTCTTTGTTTTTAGCCTCACAAAACGTAAAGGGGAATGTAAAATCTTATGGTATTAATGCTGCATTCTCAAAGAATCTAATCCAGGAAAAACTTGCTATCAACCTAAATAATTCTTTTAACCTGGCCGGGGCAGAGGGAGAAAAATCAAAACCTGCTTTTTCGCTGGGTTTATCGGTCTCTTTGTCCTTAACAAAAAGATCGAGTTTGGTGGTCTCCGGTACCACTTCCAGAATGACCATATCTGAACGAGGAATTACACAAAATTATATCAATGCAAACATCACCCAAAATTTTTAGATCATGATGACAAGCAGATTTCTAAAAATATTTCTAGTACTTTTTTTATCGTTTATAGCAAAGTACTCCTATGCACAAGCCGTTGGTGTAAATACGCTTGTCAATCCCCCCTATTCTCCCTATTTAAGCGAATACACCAATTTAAGAAATAAAGTGGTGATTACACTAAACAACAATCAAAACAATACGAAGCAGGTTTATCTAAAGGCAAGATTTTTTAATGACAATGGCTTTCTTGCCCAAACGGTGGAAAATTACAAGCCATTGAACCCTATAATTTTGAGCCCAAACGCCATGTATCAATTGCCAGCAAATGGTGAACTCTATGAATTTTTTAATGAAGAAAACATTGAAGTAAACAATGGGGACCTGGAAGTAGCAGAATTATTGGCAGACGGTATCTTGCCGGAAGGTAGTTATTCGCTCTGTATAGATGTATATGATTTTGTAACGGATCAGCAATTGAATGTAGCCAACGTAGGGTGCGGTCAAATAATAATACAATATCTCAATGCTCCTCAACTCATTTACCCATCGTGCGATAATGGTGAGCAATTGTTTAGTATACCTCAGTCGTACAGCTTTAGTTGGACACCTGTCAATCATAACAAGCCTATAAAATATGATCTCTACATTGTCAAACTACTTGAAGGAGACGTACCGCAAGATGTTATTGAAAATGCCATTGACAATGGAGGTAATAATGCGATTTGGGTGAAAAACATCGACATTAATTCTATTAATTACAACCTGCAGCATCCTATTTTAGCACAGGGTTACTATGCCTGGGCCGTTGTTGCCAAGGTTGTAAATGGTAACTATCCCATTGCTAATAATGGCTTGAGCAGCGTTTGTACATTTACACTTTCCAGCCAGAACCAACAGAACAATCAGATCAATCAAAACGACGAACCAAATGTAGATTGTAGTTGCAAACTTCCTTTACCTGCAGACTTAGTAAATGCAGTTGACCTCACGGTGGGCTCAATTGTTAAGACGAGCCACTTCGATATGGAGGTGCAATCATTTCAGAAAAATGGCAACCTTTATAGTGGAACAGGATTTATACCCTTGCCTTTGGTAAATGCCAAACTCATTAAGGCAAAAGTTGTATTTACGGACATAGAAGTTAAAAAATCGGGAAATGATTTAATCCATGTCTCCGGCATCATCAAAGCAAATGTGAATCCCAGTGCCACTCCATTCCTGCCTAAGCCAGATATAAATGACCCGGGAGGTATAAGTATTGGTCAAAATGAAATGGCGAATCTTTCAGATTTTGTAAAAAACAATGCAGAACAGAAAATATCTTGGATTAAGAATGCAGCCAACAGTTTTGCATTTTCGGTGCCCATTGGCTTTGATGAAAAGGCCATTTCTGTAATCATTACAGATATTACATTTACTCCTGAACAAGGTTATTTTGAGGCAGCAGCTGTTGTTGATGTGTTGGATGCCAATTCAAAATTTGCACTCCTGGGCAAAGGAATCTGTATTGATAAGAATGATTTGTGCGGAGATGTAAAATTGATGCTGGCAAAAAACTTTGAGATACCTGTCATTGGCCTCACTCTGTTGGGCGGAATAAATGATAATAAGGCAACCTCGATAACCTTTGATAAAGAGGGCTTCAAGAATTTGCACATTGGGGCAAAGTACACCTTTCCGGCGGGCAGTCTAATTGATAAAAACACCAATGGCCCGGCAACTGTATTAATGCAGAGTGATACAGAGGAAGGATGGAATGACTGGGTGGCAGAGGTAGAATTTTCTACATTTTATATTTCGGGCTTCGATGAATTTTCGTTTGGGCCTGATCAAAATGGTACTAAGATGTACTATGACCACTCTGATTTGAGAAATCCACAAAACATACCAAGTCCCTACAAAAGCAGTGATGTAAATGACCCTCCCATTGCTACCGATTTACTAACCTGGAGAGGTTTTTATATTCCGGCCATTCAAATCAACTTGCCGGGGTATTTTAACAATGCAACTACCAAAACACCGATTACGGTCTTAGCAGAAAGATTAATTTTTGACCAGGGCCTTTCAGGAAATGTTTCTGTTAATAATATTTTGGCAGTAGGTGATGGCTCACTAGATAGTTGGTATTTCTCTATTGATCAGTTTAAAATTGATTTGTGGAAAAGTACATTCAAAAGCAGTAGTCTCAAAGGTAAGATCGTGTTGCCACTGTCGCATGATTATGAAAACACATCCAACCAATTGGATTATACGTGCACGTTGTCAAAGCCTGCCAATCAAAATTTAGGGTTCAGTTTTGAAATTGAGCCCAAGGCAGATATAGCGTTTGATATTTTTTGGGCAAAAGCAAGGCTTATTCAAGGCACCAGCATTACGATAGAAAAAAGGGGTGGACAGGATTTTTTGGCGAAAGCAGCCCTTTTTGGCAAATTAGACATCATACCTGATATTAAAGATATACCCAATATTAAACTTGCCGGGCTCCGGTTTGAAAATTTGAGGGTACAAAGTCAAAGTGAGTATTTTGCTTACGATGATGTGCAATTTGCGACAGCGTCTCCGCAACACAGTATTGCAGGATTTACCATTGACCTTGATCCCACACAAGGCAGGGGCATCTCTTTGTATGTAGATCAGGCAGACAGGCTTAAAGTAGGGATAAACTTTAAAGCATTATTGAAATTGGCGGATGCTGATTTTGTGCCTAAAGCAGATGTAGCTTTTAAGGTTTATGGAAAGATAGGACT
This sequence comes from uncultured Bacteroidota bacterium, assembly GCA_937872515.1. GTDB lineage: Bacteria > Bacteroidota > Bacteroidia > Chitinophagales > Saprospiraceae > JADKBO01. The sequence continues at coordinate 18,527 of CALMSX010000104.1, read as the reverse complement.
GAAGAATGGCAGACCTGATTGGCAAGGGATAGATGCAGAATTGAATAGTATAAAGTTAAATGCCGGGTCAAAAATAGGGCCGGTGGGAGTAGATGGTACGATCGGATATTTTAATGACAATAAAGGCAGCTATGGCTTTATGGGAGAACTCCACATGAACATAATTAAAATTGATGTTAATGCAAAGGCTCAATTCGGTTATAAGAGTGAAGGCAATGGGGGGTACAACTATTTTTTTATAGATGGCATGGTTGATTTTTCTCCGGGTAGAATTTCTTTGGGCACAGGCTTGGCCTTGTATGGATTTGGCGGTGGTGTTTATTACAATATGACGCAGGCTGCCCAGGCATACTCCGGTGACAAGATTACAGGAACACAAAAGTATGATCCCTATGATGTTTCAGCTTTTAAATCACTTTCTGGAATTGTATATACCCCAAGTCCTGATGTATTTGGAATTAAGGCATCTGTTTTAGTGGGAGCAGAAAACAGAAATACATTTGATGCTGATGGTGGTTTAACCATGGAGTTCAACACCCTTACAGGAGGTGTAAAGTACATTACCTTTAGCATGGATGGTAGGTTTATTGTGAACGAAAATGATCCTCTTATTAGACGAAATCAGGATTGTATGGGAAAGCTGGACGTAAAAATGAAAATGAACTTCGTGGAAGAATCATTTATTTTCCATGCAGGAATAGAATTTGGAGTACCGAATCATTCGCAAAAAATATTGTTAGGAGCCAGCGCTAAATTGGATTTTTTTGCAGGTCCTACAGGCTGGTTTATTCATGTTGGCAGACCCTGGAAAACCGGAAATTTAGAAGGAGGCGATCCCATTTTCATAGATGTCTTAGAAATTGCAAAATTTAAAGCCTATATGCAATGCGGTTCAGGAAGTGGCAATGCATTTAGAGATGGAATAGAAGTAAGTGGTATTGCGGCTGTGGATCGCATGCCCCCTATACCTACATTTATCATGAACATCATCAATGGCAACCATCAAGGGGAGGAGGGTAGTTATGCCAATAGCGATAATTTAAATGCATATCAGAAAGGAGCAATAGAGGGTGGCCTGGCCTTTGGTGCCAATTTTGACCAGAAATTGGACGTCAAATTTGCCATCTTTTACCTATATGCCAGAATTATGGTAGGATTTGATGTAGGCTTTTATAAACTACAAGCAAATGCAGCCTTGTGCAGAAATGAAAATGGACAGACTCAAACCAAAGGTATCAATGGGTTTTATGCAAAAGGACAAGCATATATTGGAGCACAAATGGATGTAGGAGTGCATATTGATTTATTTTTTATTGAGGCAGATATCAGTATAGTAGAAGCGGGAGCAGCAGCATATTTGGAAATGGGCATGCCTAGTCCAACCTATTTCAAAGGAGCACTGGGTGGTTATTTTAGTGTTTTAGGTGGATTGATTTCAGGCAATTTTAGCATTCCGTTCTTTATTGGTGAAAAATGTACTGATATTGTATCTGAGGCAATTCCTCTCATTGCATCTGTTACTCCTGAAACAGATTTTGACCTTAAGAAACTGGATAGTACCTACGATGCAAAGGATCTGCAGGAAGTCTATGTACAACCTACCTTCACGTTTAACTATAAAATTGATGAAACCTTTTTGATAAAGATACCCGTACCTGACCCGGATAACGAAGGTCAAAATTATACTGAGTACCGGTATTACCACATCCTCCCATCCGATCTAACTTTGTGGTTGGGAGGTCATGAAAAAAATGCTTTGAATCGATATGGTGGCATTTGGGAAAATACGATTCTATCAAAAACGGCATTGCACATAGGTAATTTCAAAATTTCGAATGACGGTTATTCTTTGATACCCAAAGCTAACTTACTTTTTGAAAAAGAAAGTAGATTTAGAGCGGAGTTGACTGCCAAAGTAAGAATTTTTAATTTGGGTATTAATTCAAAAGGAGCAAATAAAAACTATACCAATCATGATAGAAACGCCTGGAAGTTGGCAGTTGATGAAAAAGACAAGGTTTATGTAGATAAACGTTTATTTACTTTTACTACCAATTGTGGAATCAAAGAAATCAAAGAAGAATGGGTTTCTGATCTATATCCATTTCACAGAACTCAAAATAATCCGTATGGTTCCTCAACGCCTCTCAATGAGAGAGAATTTAGGAAAGCCAGTCAGGACAATACATTCAGTGTTGTGTATAAGGCACCTTCGAAATATGCAAAAGTATTGAACACCAATATTAATTTTATCAATCAAGAAAATCCTGAATACCCAATTCTACATCTGTCGGCTGCAGCAACCGGTGGAAATATTACCGGAAGTTTTATGTTTGATGAGTCGGTACTTTGCATTCCCAATGATTTTAAAGGCAATTTTGATTTTGCATTAAGAGTGATGAGCTATGATAGGAGGGGGAATGGAGAATCATTTCATAAAGAAGTATATAACACAAACATAAATCAAAACAACAAAGCTGAAATCAGATTTCAAATGCCGAAAAACCTACCTCAAAACAGCTATGTAATTATTCAGCCGATCATAAAGAAGAAGGTAAATTCAAACAACCCAAATTTGGCTGCAAATTTATTTGGTTCTGATTTTCAAGTCAGAAAACAATATGGGGATGTTAAAATAAACAACCGGGTGGTGCCTATCTCAAGTAAGATGGCTAGTAATACATCTGAGATCGTCTTATTTAGCTGGTATTTCAATACAGGTGATTTTGTTAATTATAAGGAAAAAATGAGGGGATTGCGAATTGAAAAAGGCAAACCTACCATTGCTACAGAGAAGTTTAACTTACAAGGAAACAAGGCAGGGCTAAAATGGGAGAATTACGAAGTTGAGGAAAGCATGTATAGTTTCTATGGTACTGAGTGTTTTGACTATCATGATTTAAATAACTTTAGTTTAAAGGACATGTTTAGCGGTACAGCTGGTTATAGACCATATGACAAGATGCTGGAAGATGGATACTTAGGTTATGCATTTGATAACGCTTCGCAAATTGTGGTGGATTCCTTTTTAAAATCCTACTTTGATAATTTTGAAGTAATGGAAAAATACTTGGGATTAAAGCAAGCAAATAGAGACAACGAACTTATAAATCAAAGAATATTCATTAAAAACTACATCACAGACAGGATGCTTGATGCTGTACGTGACAATGTAGTCAGTGACAATGTACTTCCATTTTTGGATGAAACGCCACCCAACTTGATATATAGCAGCACCTATGGCAAAATGCAAAGACAAGGATCTGATAAACTATTATTTTCTATAAACAGGTTATCAAAATTTTTAAAGTCATTGGGAAGCGGCAGTAAGGTATTTCCAGCTTATATTATTTCTATGAAAGATGTCATTGATTTTAAACCCAACAACGATGGAGTAATAATTAATGCCATGAAGGCAGATGGCATGCATAATTTCAACATGAATATTGAGAATAAAATATATAAAAATTTTAAGCCCAACATATTGAATGGTTTATAAGCAATTAGAAATGTATACAATATTAAATGTAAGAATTATGAACAGAAATTTAGTGAATAAAACATTTTTTCTTTGTGCCTTATTAGTACTTTGTTGTTTTGAAATAATATCCCAAAGTGTTGAGAATGAAGTACCTAAAATAGAAGTTAAATATCAAATCATGGCAAAGGCCTATGAGGATAGCATCGTTTTGCGATTTGCCCCAATGTCTCCCAATGCGCTACCTGCACACATAGAGAATGGGGTTAGCATCGAGCAAAAAGTGGTAACAGGAAAGTTTCCATACCAAATTTCAGAATGGACCAGTGTCAATAAGGAAGCCATAAAACCATGGCCCTTGCAGGAATTCAATACCGAGGCATATAAAAAAAATAAAGACATGCTACTGGTTGCTCAAGCCTTATACGGGAACATACCTTCTTCTAAAACCGATGAAATAGGCAGAGTAAAAGAGCAGGCAGAGTTGCTTGCCAATCTTTTTTATTTATCTCTGCTTTCTGCTGATTATAACGTTATGGCTGCTAATAGCTATGGGCTACGATACGTGATAAAGACTAAAATTAAGCCAGACGAAAAATTGTTTTTCAGGATTTACAATAATTTCAACCATCCTCTTTTTAGAATAGATACTACAATGACCTTTGTTACTTATGGAGAATGGGAAACACCCAATGCTCCTGATTTTTTATTTATTAAAAACAAAGAGAAGGCCATAGAGCTTTCCTGGCCGGTAAATAAAGAACTGTACCGATGGTCTGGCTTCTACATCGAGCGATCTGAGGATGGGATTCATTTTAAAAGAGTAAATGACAAACCATTTTTAGTTTTCAGAAACGACACCAAATATGATGCAAATTATGTAGATAGCCTCAATCAAAACTATCAAAAATACTATTATAGAATTCAAGCCATTGATCCATTTGGTGACTTAACCGGATATAGCCAGGTGGTTGAAGGAATGGGAGTAGATCTTACCGCTCCTGGGCCATTGTCATTAGAAGAACAATCTGAAAATGGCAATGGTATTATGTTGAAATGGTCATTTAGTGAGAAAACACCATCTGATCTAAAACATTTTATAATTAAAAAGGGTAACTATGTCGATGATATAACGGATAGTATTACAACCATTCAACCTGGCACCAATACCTATTATTACCCGGACAAAGCCAAGGTAAGGTCAACTTATTTTGAGGTACATGCGGTTGATAAGACTGGAAATGTTAGAGCCTCTAATCCCGTTAGATATTTTTTACCAGATACGGAACCTCCACGAGCGCCCAATGGATTTACGGCTCAAATAGATGCAAAAGGAATTGTTACTTTAAAGTGGTCACTTGACACTTTGGATGAACTTATTGGGTATAGAGTTTACCGAAAAAACGCGGTAGATCACAAATTTGTATGCCTGCAAGAAGGGTATTTAAATGACACCGTTTATCATGACTCATTAAATTTAAAAACGCTTACCAAAGAGGTCTATTATGCGGTTAGTGCCATTGATCTGAGTTATAATCACGGTAAAATGACAGAGCCTATAAAATTATTAAAACCGGATATTGTACCGCCCTATCCTCCCAATATAGTAGATTACAAAGTAAAAGATGGCAGTGTATGGTTTACCTGGACAAAAAGCCCGAGTGATGACGTGGTTTCATACTCAATTCAACGTGAAAACCAAAGTACGAAAGAATCTAAAATTGTTAAAAAAGACATTAAATCAAATGAGCTCAGTTACACAGATGACAACATTCTAAAAGACATTATTTACCAGTATTCAGTGATTGCAACAGATGAAGTGGGTTTGGAATCCAACCCTTCTTTTCCTTTAACAATAAAAGCCTATACGAATAAAACAAGTGAAGATCTGGAAGTTAAAAAGATTGAAGACGAGGCTGGAAAGGGAATAGAATGGGTGGCCCCCAAAGTCAAACCTATTTATTATATTATATACAAAGATGAAGGAAATGGAATGATTCAATATGCAAATTCCGGGCCTGAAGACACAAGATATTTCTATAAGGGCACAAAATCTGCAATCAACTTCGGCCTCCAGGCGGTTTATCCAAACCAGATTAAATCGCCCATATTTACGGCTTCCAATTCTAAATAGATTTTAAAAATTAACAACATGAAACCTATATTTTTATTACTCATAATACTTACCTGTAGCGCCTTACTGAATAGCCAGACCATTTTGTTGAATGATGATTTTGAATCTTATTCGCAAGGTCCTATTAGCAGTCAAAATTCAGGTTGGACGGATTTAAGCAATGCCACTGCTGATGTAACCTGGGCAGGAGGCTCTTTTACGGCATGTAACAGTAGCGATGCCAACCAGGCCTATCTTTCATTTATTAGTGGCGACAATATTGAGGCAGGAGTTGGTCTCAATGCTGTTAATGGACAGATATCGGTGGAAATGAATGTTTCTATAGGCTCAGGCTTTGAAATTAAATTTTTCAGTACTGATATTTTTTATCTGGATCATTATGATGATGTACAGTCTGAATTTAATTTAAAATATATAATTGATTTTGAAGCCAATGTTGTCAATAAATTTGAGAATGGCGGTTTTGTAAACACAAGCCCGATACAATCTAATTTTAATTCATTGGAAAACATTGTCTTTTCAAATTCATTTGGCAATTTTAAATTGGGCTGTATTTCAGTTACCGATGTAACAGATCTGGATAATGATGGTTATTACGCCAACGAAGACTGTAATGATACGAATCCCGATGTAAATCCCGGAGCCACCGAAATACCTTATGACGGAATTGATAACGACTGCAACCCTAATACACAAGACGATGACGTGGATGGAGATGGGTATGTCATGGCCAACGATTGCAACGACAACAATGCCGAAATTAACCTGGGCATGACAGAAATTATTTACAATGGGGTTGACGATGACTGCAATCCATCTACGAAAGACGACGATCTGGATGCGGATGGTTATATCCTGGCCAATGACTGCAATGATAACAATGAAAACATAAATCCGGGTGAAACAGAAATTGCTTACAATGGCATTGATGAGGACTGTAATCCATCTACAAAAGACGACGATCTGGATGCCGATGGTTATGTACTGGCCAATGACTGCAACGACAACGATCCACATATAAACCCGGGTGAGTCAGAAATTGCCTACAATGGCATTGACGATGACTGCAATCCATTTACTCCGGACGACGATCTGGATGGAGATGGGTTTAACCTGGCGAATGATTGTGACGACAAAATTGCAGGAATAAACCCGGGAGAAACAGAAATCACCTACAATGGCATTGATGATGACTGCAATCCATTTACCCTGGACGACGATCTGGATGGCGATGGTTATAACCTTGCTGATGACTGTGACGACAATAATGCAAGCATAAATCCGGGTGAACTTGAAATTGCCTACAATGGCATTGATGATGATTGCAATCCATTTACCCCAGACGATGATCTGGATGAAGATGGGTACACCCTGGCCGATGACTGCGACGACAATAATTCAGATGTCAATCCAAATATGAATGAAGTGCCGGGTAATGGTGTTGATGATAATTGCAATGGTCAAATTGATGAGATTACAGGCACCAATGAAATCTTGCAGAAGCACGTTGCTGTATCACCAAATCCTTCTTTTGATTATATAACCATTAAATCGCCACTTGAAATAAAGAAAGTAGAATTGTATACCGCCACCGGAATAAAGGTGACTACGTACTTTGACAGAGTAATAGATATATCAAATCAACCATCGGGAGCCTATTACTTCATCATATCTATCGATAACTCAGATGCTGTTGTCAGACGAATTATCATTCAAAGATAATGGGATCAATTGAGTTGCTTATATTAGCAGAGATTATTTCTGGATGAAATGAATCAAAGATTTCACAAAACAGATGTATTGAAGTGAGTAAAAATTATAGTCCTCAGTTTTTATTTGTATGTAAATTGCAGTTTATTCTTGCTTCATTTTTTAAGTTTAAGGCAAATGTGCAGGCTCAAACTTATCCCGGAGCTATTGCCTGGCAACTCAATAAGTATGAGGCTGTCAGGCAATATTGCTCTCTGGATGGTAAATCTGTTCTGGCTAAAGGATATAACGACTGTGGCCATTTTAAAATAAATTTAAAGGAGATTTGGGCTAATTTTGCCGATCATTATGCATTTATGATGAGACAATGCGGGCATGTGGATGTTCAGAAAAAGGAAAATCCCCCTCAGAAATAACTACAGAATTTATATAATTGTATTGGTTTTTCCGATAACATTGATTTGAAAGTATATATTACATATTTCGTTGTTTTGTTGATTGCACCTTGTTTTGCACAGAACCTGCATTTTAAAACCTATACGACCAAAGACGGCTTAAGCCAAAATAGCCCCTACAGCATTACAGAAACCCCCGATGGTTTTATGTGGTTTGGGACGCAACACGGCATTAACCGTTTTGATGGCAAGTCATTTAAAAAAACCAGGTTTAAATTTAGAAACCCTGGATTTCGGCCGGCAGAGATGATTACCACCATGCATGTGGACCGCGACAGCATTTTCTGGGCAGGATCGGTATCGCAGGTTTTTATAATGGATTATAAGACGGATAGCATTTATGCGGTAAGTGAGAAATTACCTTATGCAAGTATTAAAAATGACTTATGGACCTATAAGATCCTTGAAAATAGCAATGGTGTGATCTTCATCCATCAAACCAATGTCATTAACATCATTGATAAAAAAGCGCGAAAAGGATATGTTGCCAAAGCCGGATTTTTTGGAGAAGACATAGTTGACATGGCTTTGAGTTTTGACAAAAAAAAGTTGTATGTAGCAACCAAAACCAAGATATACCAATGGGAGTCAGCTAATAATTGGAAACTTATAAAATCAAAGAGACCATTGTTGATCAAAGGTTCAGGAATAAGATCTATTGGAGTTGTAAATGACCGTATCTGGCTAATCTCTACTGACAATGAAATTAAAATCTTAGATCCTGTTTCGGGAGAAGCTAGTAATACAGACAATCTCATACCGAAAGCAGAAATCTTTGCTGATCCGGTAAGGGTGCATCAAAGTGATGCCTCGACCGTTTGGTTGGGAAGCAGGTCAGATGGAGTACTTAAAATAAGCCTGGCTTCCAATAATTTGCAGCACGGCAGAGCCTCAGCAGATCCAAACAGCCTTTTAAAGAATTTTATTCTCAGTTTCTATACCAGTTCACAAGGCATTACCTGGATAGGGGTCAGTGGCGCCGGTGTAGCCAAGCATGATCCTGCAAGTCAGCAATTCGCATTATGGCGGATTAAAGCTTCTCCCGGCTCAGAAAAAATACCTGAAAATTTTATAACTGCTATGTACACTGATGATGGAGTCAATTTCTACTTGTCAACTATGACCGGTGGACTATTGATCCTGAATGTCAAAACCAATGAACATTCTTACCATCTGCCACCTGAGAGCAAACAATTCAGAACAGACGCCCGCAATATGTACACCATTGTAAAAGGCGACGATCATACCTTATGGCTTGCCACCTGGGGCGGGCTGTGTTCTTTTGATACAAAATCGAAAAAATTTGTACTATACAATGAACCTGACGGAACAACGCTACAACTTTCTGCACTTGTAAAGTTGAAGCATGAAAACAAACTATTTGTGGCGGGGTATAAAATGGGGTTCAAATACTTTAACATTGATAATAAAAAATGGGAAAACATCAAGGACCCAATGAAGAGTGTGGAAAAACATGCTCTTTATAGAGCTCGTCATATATATCAGTTCAATGGGGAAGAGCTGCTTTTCGGACCAGAAACCGGAGGGTTAACCAAATACAATATGACAACAGGGATTTTCACAAATTACCCCCAATTCACTCAAACGTCAGATCATTGCTCTCATTTTATAATCACTCCCAGGTACTGGTGGCTTGCAACCAATGAAGGCCTCATCCAGGCAAATGCAAGGGACCAGCGTTTGATTAAAGTCTGGAAACAGGATGACGGATTGTCTGATCGTGTGATATATGCCGTACTTGAAGATCTAAATGGCAATATCTGGGTCAGTACAAACAGGGGAATCAACATGATAAATCCGGAGACCAACACTGTTAATAAATACAATGAGGAGGATGGGCTTCAGGGATCAGAATTTAATACTGCCGCATGTACTAAGGATCCTGAAGGCAACCTATGGTTTGGAGGGCTGGAGGGCATCAATAAAATTGATAAAGACTTTACTCCGGTGGCACAAATTTCGCCTATGCCGTTGTTTACAAGAATTCAATTATATAATGAAGATTACACCTCAACTGTTAGTTCGCCTTATCTTAATGAGGTTATACTTCCGCCAGGCAAAAATTTTATCAATATAGAATATCAGGCACCCAATTTTTCACAAACCGATAACATTGTTTACCGACACCGGTTGACCGGCCTGGATACCAGTTGGGTTTATACCGGCCAAAGGAGTTTTGTAAATTACACAAAACTGAAGCCAGGTAGTTATACGTTGCAAGTATATGCTGCAAACTCAAATATGCAGTGGTCAAATAAGCCTGCTTCACTTAGTATTATTGTCAGACCCCATTGGTACGAAACTACTTTATTTTATCTTTTATTTGGAGGCTTGTTGGCTTTCATAGTGGCGGGTTTTTATAGATACAGGGTCAACATAATAAGAAATGAATCCGTTTTAAAAAACAAAATTGCCGAAACAGAAATAGCAGCCTTAAAAGCACAGATGAACCCACATTTCATTTTTAACTGCATTAACAGTATTGATGCTTTTATACACATGAATGACAAATATAATGCATCCTTATACCTCAATAAGTTCGCAAAACTAATTAGAAACATATTAGATAGCAGTAAGGAAAATTTGGTTTCATTTGAAAAAGACATAGAAACAATGAAACTTTATACACAACTGGAAGAAATGCGGTCTGAAGGAAAATTTAAGACTCAATTTGTAATTGACGAGGAAATAAACAATATGGATATTAAAATTCCTTCTTTGATAATACAGCCATATATTGAAAATGCAATAATACACGGCCTCAGAAATAAAAAGGAAGGGGAGGGCAAGTTGTTGATTAAAATTGAGCAAAATGAAAATTACCTGTGTTATACTATTGAAGACAATGGTGTGGGCAGAGTCGCTGCCGGCAGCTCATCTCTGAAAAAGCAGAAATCGTACGGAATGCAATTATCAGAAGACAGACTCAGTTTGTTTAATAAAAATGATGTCAGCAATATTAAAATAACTGACTTGACAAACAATGGTCTGCCCTCAGGCACCAGAATAGAACTTAAGGTCAAAATCAATCATTAAATATAACAATCATATGCTCACTGCTTTAATAATTGATGACGAGGAAAAGGGAAGATTGGTACTCCGCCAAAAACTAGCTGATCACTGCCCAGATGTTGTGGTAATAGGAGAGGCAGAAGGTGGTGAGAATGGTAAATCAATGATTGAGTCTTTGCGTCCTGATGTCGTCTTTCTGGATATAGAAATGCCAGGAATAAATGGCTTTGAAATGCTTAATAAATTAAATGAGAAGAACTTCCATTTAATCTTTACCACTGCTTACAACCAGTATGCAATTAAAGCCATAAAATTTGCAGCCTTTGACTATTTATTAAAACCCATCGATATTGATGAGCTTAAAGCTGCAATTTCCAGGATACCCAATTTAAAGTCACCTGATGTATCTGGACAGCTAGAAGTACTCACATTAAATTCACAAAAAAACATTAAAAATTTTAACAAAATTGCCATCCCTACCTTAGACGGCTTTAGTTTTTTTGATTTAAATGAACTGATCCATTTAGATGCAGACTCAAATTATACATTATTGCATTTTACCGAAAACCGTAAAATATTGGCATCCAGAACACTGAAGGAATTTGAAGATCAGTTGGAAGAGGAACGGTTTATTAGATTGCATAATTCTCATCTGGTCAATGTCAGTTTTATTACCCGTTATATCAAAGGAGAAGGTGGCCAGGTAGTACTGGCGAATGGCAAAATAATCGATGTGTCACGACGAAAAAAAGCTGATCTAATGAAAATGCTGTTGCAATGAGGTCGCAATATAATTGTAATGGATGAGACTTAATATTACAATCGAGTGTAAAAACAGAACATCAATAGCATCGCAAGCGCACTTTTTTTTGTAAAAGGCAATTGTATAACGCATGCCTACACTCAACTGCAAATGATTATGGGTAGCCTAATTCTTTGACGTTACTTCACAAAAATTAAACATACAAGAATTGAATAAGATACAATTAGAGGACAAACCAACTATTTCAGGTTACAAATTAAATCGTTGTTTTTATACGCTATAATCCTTATTGCAGGTTGATCTTTGGCGTTGTCAACACCGCTGGTTTGATCTAAACTATTCCCAAATCCCCAATTATTATCCCATCACCACCGGTCTTTTCATCTATTCTATTTAAGAAGTATTTGACCTTGGTGAAAATGAATAGTTATTCCTAGTGAACTACATGGTGACAATAAGCGCATCAAAGTATTTTACAAGTGGATAGGTATTGCTATCAGCAGTTGCGATATACTTAGGAAGATCATATATATAAAGAGTGTAGAGCGCCTAGATCAACAATTTTCAAAAAACGGAGACAAGGTTTCCAGTTTGGTAATACTCCCAACTCACTGACTTCTCAAAATTCCATTAAAACCCATCGATCCCAAACCAAATAAGTAGCCTAGCACACTTACCAACCCGGTGGGACGCACATTTATACCAATAGAAACATCTGATATCGTTTTAGTGGTGTTGAAATATGTTATTTGAAGGAGGTCATACCTAAAGGTAAGACCAAAGTGGGGACTGATAAAATAACTAAATTCACTGGTGAAACCCAGAGGCTCAACTTTTTTAGATAGAAAGCCGGAACTAAAGTCATTGTAACGGGCAGGTCCAAAAGCCAGTTTGTAACTTGACTCTGCGGTAGACTTTAATTCGGCAAAAACACGAAAGCCATATTTGTTGTATCCTTTGTTGTCGACTATGTGTATATCTAAGAAGGGACTGATGCCGAAGGTGGTGGCTGGATTAAGGTCAACTTTGAATACATTGAGGGTGATGCCAAAATCATAATAACGCTTATTACCAGTTACAATCTCGTGGTCAAATTTGCGGCTTATAGAAAATTCTGATAATGGAATCTTTGAGCTGGGAAGTGAATCTATATTTATTACTTCAGCCTGACCGAAAGTAGAAAACAAAGTCAGTAAGCCAACTATAAAAACAAGGCACACACGACACAGGGAAACGTGTATGTTCTTTGATATAAATTTTAGTATCAAATCAGTATGGAAATACGGCCTATTATTCATCGCTTTTTTTCAATGCAGAATCCCTATTTAGTGTATTGTTGATAATCCTCTTCAAACAAATTGTAGCCTAAGATATTCATAATAGTTATTGGTTACTAAGATGGATATATTTGACCCATGGCTTTCTTTTAATGTCTATCCAAAATTCGAAACTAAAGTTAGAAAATATAGCGGATTCTGATATTAAAACCCCGTGGATAAATTTATATTTTTTGGTCTTTCTCCTGCTTTCAAATGGTGGAAAATCCTTTATGTGCCAGAGCCAACTGGTTTAGCAGAAAGAAAAACGTGTTTTTTGAGAACAATAATAATATTTTTAATTATCTTAGCTTCTTACCCCCCAATCCAACACCATGAACAGTGTCAGAATATTGCTCACCCTGGGTCTGGTCCCTTTGTTGATGACCCAGACAAATGTGGCTCAAACTATTTCCACCAATGCCATAAGTATCCAATGTGAAGATCAGGTTTTTGTCCTGAAAGCCGATGTAAACGAACCCAATTGTATAGCAGACATTCAATTGAGGGCTACAGCTTACAAGGACCTGACATGTACTTCATCGGCTCTAATATCCTGGATTGTGTATGTGGACAAAGACGGTAACGGAGTGGACGACCTGGAATTTTCTAGTTTTGTGAACCCTACGGATGTGGATCTCACAACTGATTCTAATGGCAATGGAATTGTAGATTATTACCTTCCGCCATCAAAGGAAGGAGAGGCTCCTTCTATTCCTCAATGGAAATGGCCGGCTTCGTTTAACAGTCACGAAATTATGTGGAGCGCCGTGGATAGTTGTGGAAACAGAGCCACGTGTTATTCCATTGTAAAAATAAAAGACCTAGACCCACCAACCATAGACCTCATTTTGACAGACACCCTTGATGCCAACGGTGGTGAAAGGAAGGAAATCGTGGCAGCTCAGTTTAATGCAGCATCACATGACAATTGTACTGCAGATGATAAACTGTGGTTTACGTTTGACGGAGCGTATCCGGTGAGCAGCCTTCAAAACAAACTTCATTATTTTAAGGGCAAGGGTATAAATGCAGATGTAAATGAATATATCCGGGGCATAGCTCAGTACTGGAACCCGGCTTTAAACACTTCATCAAAAATGTTGATTTGTGACGGTAGCGGAAAAAAAACCGTAAGACAGCAAATTTCGGTTTGGGATGAATACTTAAATACAGACACCGCCTTCGTACAAATATTTTTATCCCGTTTTGATTGTGTGGAAAATTGTTTGTCGGGTAAGGTTACCAATTTGTCAAACCAAAGCATTCCACCTGTCTTTGCCTCCATCGAAAGAATAGGCAGGGATGAGCACCGGTACTTCTTCTTTTCTGAGGAATACAAAGTAAACTTGTTTATAGATTGGTACAAAGTTAAACTAAAAAAAAGAAATGATTTCAGCAACGGCATTACGGGTGCTGATTTATTTATTTTATTGAGACACATCAATGGACAAGAATTGTTGGACAGTCCTGAAAAACTATTGGCTGCCGACATCAATGCCGATGGCAAAATCACCATGGAAGATTTTCATGAATTGTATCGCTTGAGAATAGGTATACAAGATACATTTAGCAATAACGACAGCTGGATCTTTTTGCCCAGTCCTTATTCCTTTAAGGATGAAAGCCAACCTTATGATATTGAAAGGACAGCCCTGGTTGATCTTGCTGTACAAACGCAGCAGAATTTTATTGGCATCAAGGTGGGTGATGTCAATCAAAGTACAGTGGATCCTAAGGATGATGAAATAGTTAACACATTTGCATTAACAACGGATGACAGATGGATTCAAAAAGGAGAAGAGGTAGTAGCGTCTTTTTGGTTTCAGGAAAAAATCGAACTGAATGGTTGGCAAATCAACTGGCAGACCAACGGCCTTAGTAATGCTGTGGTAGAGTCTCCTTTAGAAGACCGATTTGAAGAAGTTGAATTAAAAGATGTTTCCTCCTTTATTTCATATGCTGTTTTAAACGAAACCACTGACTTAAAAAAAGAAGGTGAGGTGTTAAGGGTCAGGGGTAGGGCAGAAAGAGATGGCTTACTCAGTTCTTTCTTAAGCTTTGGCAAGGAGGAAGGCAGCATCATCTATACAGGTAAGGAGGTGGCAGCAAACAAACTATTACTTTCCTATCTTGTTCCCAGGAATCAAAGACAATTTGAGGTGTATGAGAGCACACCCAATCCTTTTGTTGATGTCACAGAAATCAAGTATTATTTACCATCGCCAGGTGAGGTCCAATATACAATATATAATGCCAGTGGTCAGGCACAAGGGAGCATTAATCTCAATGGCAATGGTGGCAGGAATTACCTCCAAATCAAGGGCGAAGATTTGCAAAAAGAAGGCTTGTATTATATAAGCCTGAGGTATAAAAATCAGGTACTAACCCGGCCTTTGGTCTGTTTGAGATAACTTGGTATTTTGCGCCTTAATAAAGACGACCAAGGAACTAATAAAATAATTTGCATTATTTTTGTGGAATGAAAAATGTACTTCTTTTTTGTTTGTTCCTTTTCTTTATAGTGCCGTTATCCTCACAGGTGGTGCGGATTATGTTTAAGGAAAAAATTATCCTGGAGGGAAATGATCTGTTTTCAGGCAGTAACCTGGACATGGCTTGTGGTGGAAATATCACCATCAACCTGCCAAAATCGGGGCCACACCAAATTTTGTTGGACCGAAAGTTTAACATTGAACCTTTTAATAAGGAAGACCGTGGTGACTATGTGCATGTTAGGTGGCTTTTAAGTAAAGTTTTACCTGTAAGGGAAATCGTCATTGAAACAGCTATGTTGGTTTCAACCGATAGTCAGCACAAGAGCAGTATTTTTAAAAATGGAGAAGAAGAGATAGATAAATATCTGCTGGAAGACAAACGATTCCCATTTCGATCAAAAGAAGTTCAAAAACTGGTTGCTCAATTGAAGTCAAATTCTGTTGACAGCCTTTTGGATGAAATAATGGCACTTGGAATTAAAAACCTTACCTATGTGACTACACCGGCACACCACGGGGGATTGGTTAAAGCTTTAAAAAAGGGAAAGGGTGACTACATCCATTATGCAGAATTAATGACGACCTTGTGCAGAGCTATGGGCATACCGGCCAGGGTAGTCTATGGTTACCGACTCATTTCAAATTTGGATAGGGATTGCTGGGTCGAAGTTTATATTGAGGGGAGAGGATGGGTAAGAAAACATCCATTCACCTACCCGAAAAGCGAATACAATAACAATCCTGATTTAATGTACATTTCCGTTTTGTACGATAAGGATCCAATTTACGACTTCGCCATCAGAATGGGCCTGGCTTTAAGGATGAAAAATCAATTGCTTTATAGTACCATGCCCATGCAAAGGGAAGCTGTAGAAAATTACAAAAATCATGAGTTGATAAAATCTGATTCTCTTTTCAGGATACTGATCAAAGAAATCCCGCAGTATTACAATTACTATAATTTTTTAGGGATAACCCGGGCTAGACAAGGTCAATTCGACAATGCCCTGGGCTTATTGCAACAAGCTATGAATCTCTCAAAAAGCGATGAGGAGAAGTGTTACACTTATTATGCATTCGCCAATTTTTCAGCACTCAAACACGACCCTAAACTAGCCATCAATTACCTGGACCTGGTCTTAAAAAAGGGCTGCGTTAGTCTTGAAAAGATAAAACAGGACCCTGATTTGTCGACGATTGCTCAAACAGTAGAATTTTTATCCCTGATTGAAAAATACGAAGACATTGATTAATCAACAACCAGGGCCTTCCCTTTTTCCAAATTTTAATAAACATTACGACAAATTGCCATATAAAAACCTGTTTGGGTTGTAATAAATCGCAAAAACAAAATAATGTTCTGAAAGATTGACCTTGTTCAAATTTAATATTATATTTGTTTGAGTCAGTCGTTTGATATTTGAAAAATAATCTTTTGGTCCTGGGTTTTCTTTTGATGTCTTGTGTAATGCAAGCCCAGGAAGACTGTACCAATGGCGTAGACGATGACAACGATGGTCTGATCGATTTATGGGATGACGACTGTGTTTGTTATTCAGAGGAACAGGTAGATTTTTTTGAAGACTTTGAAGACAATATTTGTTGCCCTCAATCTTTTTCCTCAGGTGGTTCTCCTCCGGGCATTGAATGCCTGAGTGGCATGTCGCCTGCGACGGAAGGAACTCCGGATTATTTTCACACTTGCGGTTATATGGGAGGAGCTGCCGGTCCATTTTCTCCGTTCGTGCCTTTACCCATGCCTTCTGGTGACGGGGTCGGTGGCATAGTTGTCACAAGCTTTTATGTAGAATATCTTGGAGTGTGTCTTCCCCAGCCCCTAGTGCCAGGATCACAATACGAAGCCTCACTATTTGTGGGGTTCAACAATAATGCACTATTTAGCAGCACCAGTCCAATTACCATAAACATATATGGCACCTCTGGTTGTAGCAACTATCCTTCTAATCAATCAAATTGTTTGTTGCTGGATCCCAACTGGATCTTGCTGGGCAGTATGACGGCCATTGGCAATATTGGTGAATGGGTGCAGGTGTCAACGTCCTTTACTGCAGGTAGCCAAATTGGAGCTATCGCCATTGGTGCTTCCTGCAATACGGTAAGTGGCCCACATTATTATTTTTTTGACGACTTTCATTTATTGGGTGAAGAACTGGAAGAACCCACATTGGAAGCAATGGTTGATGGCAGTGGTGATTGTATTAGTGGTATTACACTTACTTCCAATACTTACCTTCAATCCACTTATCAATGGTATTTAAATGGCATAGCCATTCCGGGAGCTACATCCTATAATTACAACGTTCCCGCTGGCGCAGAGGGCAACTACCAGGTAATGATTATCAGAGACGATGAATGTGATGTGAGTGAAATTTATGAAGTAGCCATTGACGAAGAAGTACTTTCCATAGATGCGGATATAACCGACATCAAATGTTATAATGAGGCAACCGGTACGATAGATTTAAACCTGCCTACTACTAACCAGCCATTTAATATTATGTGGTCTACCGGAGAATCTACGGCAACAATCAGTGAGCTTGCAGCGGGGGTTTATATGGTGACAGTAACAGACGCTAAAGGATGTTTTACTGTACAAAGTTATGAATTGGTAAACCCGCCTGAATTGGATATCGTTCTGGATTATGTTATTCAACCTGCGCCACCAACCATGACAGGAGAAGCGGCAGTTTTGATTTTTGGGGGGAAGCCAGGTTACGATCTTGAATGGAGCAACGGGAAAGATGGCTATAAGGAAAAAGGTTTGGTGGCTGGTCATTATTCCATCACGGTTACCGATAAAAATGGATGCATTGACACCCTGGGCTTTGATTTACTTGCCCCCTTCCAATCTCAGATCAATGTGACCCCTTCATCTTGTGTAGCATGTAACGGCAGTATTCAAATAGGCATTCAGGGAGGCGCAGCTCCAGTAATCGTTACAATTACCAACCTGACAACAGGAGAAAACACGCAGGGCAATTTTGCTATGAATCTGTGCCCCAATCTTTATCAATATTCCATATCCGACAATAATGGATTTACGATCTTGGATACGGTAGACCTTGGTGCCCAGGCCTTTCCCAAAATAAAAACAGACCTGCTGCAAGATACAGTTTGTG
>CALMSX010000103.1 GCA_937872515.1 uncultured Bacteroidota bacterium | reverse complement strand
AAGGAGATATTCTCAATCCACATTTGTCAGACTATGAAGATTACGATGTCATCATCAGCAATCCGCCCTATATTCCAGCCAATGAAGCATCACTCATGTCTCCCTCGACAATACAGTATGAACCGCATCTGGCTTTGTTTTCGGATAGCCCATTGCAATTTTATCAGGCCATATTTCGCTTTGCCCAAAGTAAATTAAATAAAGGTGGTAGCATTCTATTGGAATGCAATGAATTCCACACAGATGAAATAGAGCAACTTGCTCATCAGTATTCTTTTGCAAATGCTTTAATACACCACGACCTCCAAGGTAAAAAAAGGATGCTTGAAATTAAAGCATTGTCCTAATTCAATCCACCCTAAGATCTATATCCTTTTCTCTCCAAATGACCTTCTTAAAAGCAATTTCGGAATAGCCATCTTTTTCAAACAAAACTCCGAGTGAATAAGAATCCAAATTTACCATATCGGAATATGCAGCAGCATCTGCCACAGATGGATTATTGTATATAGGTATCCTCACCTCCCAGCTTTCCCCTTTATCAGTGCTAATTCTAACGGTTAAATTATTGCGTAAAGTAGCATCAAAAGCATTACAAAACGCAATGGGACCACATTCTAAGATAAAGACTTCTTCAAGGTTTAAACTAGATCCTTGACATACAGGATCAATAAGGGTTTTGTCAAAATATTCTTTATACCAAGTACTGCCACCATCCTTCGAGAGGGCAACATATCTATTTTTTGTTGTACCACTTTGATTTCTGATATTGAGCATCAGACCGTCATTGGGCAATTCTGCTGCGGAACATTCATTGCCACCTTTGAGAGAAACAGATTCACTGATATGAAATGTTTTCCCGTGATCATCTGAATAAAATCCATGTGCCCGATAATCCATGCCATTTTTTTGAGGTGGACCAAAAGAATGATTAGCTGGCACATAAATCCTTCCTCTGTACTTGCCATTTTCCAATTGTAATCCATGACCCGGACCATTGGCATAAGCTCTCCAGTCTTCCCGAAAGTGGTAATTAGGATTGACTGAAGGCATATTGGGTCGATGTACCATAGTAGTTATATTAACGGGATCACTCCAAGACTGTCCCTCATCAATCGAAGTAATATACCACACTTCCCGAAGGCCTTTTCCTTTTCTAACCTCATATTCATGATTATTCCCGGTATTATAAAACAAAAAAATGCGACCTTTCGGATAGTTGGGATCGAGCAAATCCACCACAGGTACTGCATTTCCCGCCTGCATCTTATCGTAATCAACAATTGTAGTCAGAGGGCTCCAAGTCATACCCTTGTCAGAACTGGTCTTCATAACTATATTTACATCACCAAAATCTCCTGCATGATTCACTCTGCCTTCGGCAAATGCTATCAATTTTCCACTTGACATTCCAATTATAGCTGGGATGCGGTAACTGGCATGTCCCTCTTTTCCGGCTGAGAATACAGTAACAAAATCCTGTCCTTGTAAGCTAAAACAAGGAACAACAAAAACAATTATTAATAGGGCATTAAACAACAATTTATTATACATAATTAAAAATTTTATTTTAACCCAAATTCCGCTTTAGACAAATACGGTATCGATTTACGACTCGTAATCAATGGTTTCTGTAAACCATTGAAACGATTCGTATATCGGGATTAACCCTCATAATCAGCACTATACGGTTTTTCAAAACCTTTACTGCTGCATTCGGGATTAAAATGAATGGTTCAGATTCAAAATTAATAAAAACAAATGAAATTAGTTACAATTTTATATTGTACGATTTCTCATTGATTAATTAAATCACTTCTAAAGCCTATTTGTAAAAACAAAGCTCTATAATTCAATATATAATCATAAATTACCTTATAACATGCAACTATACATTCATTCAAATTATATATTTA
>CALMSX010000102.1 GCA_937872515.1 uncultured Bacteroidota bacterium | reverse complement strand
CAACGGCATACGGACAACGGCATACGGACAACGGCATACGGACAACGGCATACGGTCAACGGCATACGGTCAACGGCTCACGGACAACGGCATACGGTCAACGGCATACGGTCAACGGCTTGCGGTCAACGGCATACGGTCAACGGATCACGGTCAACGGCATACGGTCAACGGACAGCCGTTAGCCGAAAGCAGACAGCGGTTAGCCGTGAGCGGACAGCGGTTAGCCGTGAGCGGACAGCCGACAGCGGACAGCGGGTAGCCGAGATCTGTAACCATTCATCATGGTCCAGATCCCGGCTAAACTGCATTAACTATAAATATGCTACTCCTGTATCATTACCTTTTTGACCAGGGTTTTATCGGCTGTCTTTACTTGTAAGGTGTACATGCCGGGTGACAGGTGATCGACATCCATCTGCAATTGGGAAGAAGTTGGATGGGTGCTGATCTTGTCAACCATTCTGCCCATGGCGTCTATTAGTAGGATGCTGTGAATCGACATTTCATCCGCAAGTTGGATATTCAAAATGCCGGAGGTGGGGTTGGGGTAGACCGTCAATGTACGGTCATCGATTACATCTTTTACAGAGGTGGCATTGCCGAAATAGACAGAAGCGAAGACGCTGGATTGAATGCCTTCATCGCATGGGGAGTAAAGGTACAGCTCCAGATTGGGATACGACAATGGACTGTTGGCAGAAAGCTGTTTTACTTCAACGATCAGGTCTTGCAAACAGCTGTTGGCGGGAATGGAATATACCTGACCGGCGTCGTTGCCATTGAGGGGTACACCGGAGGCGGATATCACGGCTCCATTTAAGTTGGATGCTGCATTGAGGGCCAGATTGTAGGTGCGGGTCTCATTGCTTTCATTGCATAGATCTATTTTAAAAGTGGAGGAAGATCCTACCGGGTTACCTTGTGAAACAATGTAATCCTGATTGCTATCGTTGTGCTTCAACTTGGGTTGATCTCTTTGGTAACCACCTTCGTATGGACAGCTGCTGATGGTGCCTTCTTTTAATTTGAAAACCGGGGTGCCGAACATGGGATCTCTGAATACATCTACATTAAATTTATCTCCTCCGTTGGCATCTACAAAAGTATAAGCCAGAGCATTCGCAGTGGCGTTTGTCTGAGCGGTGGTTTTTCCAAATCTTTTTTCTGTGGCAAATTCGTATCCAGCTGAAAATCCTGAGCCACCAATGTTGACCACACCTTGAAGGCCGGCAGTAGCGCCAATGTAGTGCTCCACAGAGATGGTATTGGTCTCTGATACTTCCAGGGTTTTGGTCCTGGTGAAGCCACCGGTACCACCGCTAAAACTAATGTTGGGATCCAGGGAGGCTGAGGCTGTATTTTTGTTTTTTTCGTTGAGCTCCAATACCTGATTCCATACCTTGATCTGGTTTTGGGCATCGGCTCTGGTTTTGACAGGTAATGCGGTATTGTCTACATCTTTTTGCAACCTTTCTATTTCTAATAGAATGCCACTTTCATCGAGGGCAAATTCCCTAATGGACTCAGGTGTTTTGATCGGGCGGTAAACCAGATTTTTTTCTATCCTTACCTTACAGCTATCGTCGTCGATGACAATTTGCCGGTATACACCATAGGCAACATCGTAGCCATACCCTACAAACAAATCGCCGCCATCTTTAAAGCCATTATCGGCTGCGGTTGAAAAGGCCTTGCTCAGCGTTAGACATGTTTCATTGGATTTGGATTGCATTTTGAAATCGCCAATGCTCAGGCTACCAGAAAACTCAACGTATACTTCAATATCAACCACCACAATTACGCCTACCGATCCGGCATATCCCAGTTTCAGGGAGGC
Organism: uncultured Bacteroidota bacterium; assembly: GCA_937872515.1. GTDB lineage: Bacteria > Bacteroidota > Bacteroidia > Chitinophagales > Saprospiraceae > JADKBO01. The sequence continues at coordinate 33,873 of CALMSX010000102.1, read as the reverse complement.
ATTGGTGTTGTTGGACTCATCGTTGGCAAAGCTGGTTTCAAGGCTTCTGCAAATCGTTTTTGCCTGATCCAAGGCAGTAAAACTACCATCGCCCGGAGGATCGTGCAATACCATGTAGGGGATCTGGGGTTCGGTGACAAGGCCCAAAGAATCTACTGCCTGATCCAGTATGCCTTCTACTACAAAAGGTAACATGATATTTATTTGCCTTCTTGCAACTTCCTGGTCTAAATTGTTGACATACCTTAAAGTTGCGACGATTACAATGAAGGCATCCGTGGATGCTTTATCAAATGTTACTGTAACCTCAGACAGTTGGTTGCCAAGTCCATTTTGATAACCTGTCCAACCGAGCTGTAAGTCTGGCTGAGCATTAGGATCGTTGTTCTTTTTGACAAATCCATCAGGAGTTGAATATCCTAAATAACCTATTACGTTCCCAAAAGCTTGAACTTTAGCATTTTGTCCATTGACGATGGTATCACCAGCAAAGTACGTAAAGTTTAATTTTAAAGGTTGCCTTGCTTTTGCTTTAAAGTAATTTTCTTTAGGTATCTTTTCAAATGCCTCTTTTAAAAATGGTGATGTTTTTACATTACCAATGAGGAAATTTTTTGGATCATTACCAAATCCTGTAAATCCATTATAACCATAAGCCATAGGTACGTTAGTACAGATACCCCCATTAGGAGCATCTACTGTGAGGCTGAAATTTTGAATTTTAAGCTTGGTTTGTGTCTGTCCGTAAGTCAACTTATGATAGGTAAATAAGATCAATATAATCAATCCTATCTGCCCTAACTTTTGGGCTGTTTTGTTTCGTAATAAAGTTGTCATATTTATATAGTTTAGTGGTAACTTGAATAGGTTTTATTTTTCTTTGGCGTCGTCGTTGTAAATATCTCTGATGGTTTTCCATTTGCCATCCTGCTTTTGCCATACAGCCATGTACTTTCCGGTGTATATTACTTTGCCGCTAGCGTCAGTAACGGTTGTTTTACCGGTTTCGGTGACGAGGTTTTGATCACCATATATATCCAGGGTTTCATAACTTACGGTATTGCCTTCTTTTTGTTTGGCCAGTCCTGCTTCTATGTCTTTTTTGATCGCTTCTTTTCCTACCAACATGGGCTGGTTGTTGCTAAAGCTGACCGCATCATCTGCATAAAAGTCGAGGATGGCTGCACCATTTTTGGAATTGGAGGCCGCTTCCCACTCATCTTCTATGGCCTGGATTTCTGCTTTTAAAGCGTTAAGATCGGTAGCAGGTGTGGTGGTCACTTCAGTTGATGAAACATCTTCTGCTTTATCTGCCTGCTTGCAGGAGAAACTTACCATCAAGGTGGCAAAAAGTACTACTAATAATTGTGTTGATTTCATTGTGAAATAATTTTGTGAGTTAATAATTGAATTACTTCACAAAAGTCTTTCATCGGGTCAGCAATGACTTCCTCTCATCATTCAGGCTTTACCTTTGAGGGTGCAGGCTGCTTTTTTTCTTTACCGCTCAGGTTGCATTGCCGATGCAACATAAATCTTAACTATCAGAAAGACAGGTGTATAGGTGTTTTCAAATCCATTTTTTCGATAAGATGTAATTGGATCCAAAAAAATAATTTTTACCTTTTTTGTTGAAAATAGAAAGGCACAGTGGGTTACCTGAAATCGACTTTTTTTGGAAATGAAGTACCTTGAATAATTGGTAAAAACTTTAATATCTCACTTTTTTGAGCTTTAACCCCTCGTTTTCAGGGGTCGCTCTCCAAATTCTTCTAAATAGGCATCAGAAAAGTTGTTGATGGCGGTATAACCTACTTCATAAGCTATTTCTGAAACGGTAAGCTGGGTGGTGAGCAGGAGGTGACGTCCCTTTTGCAGTCGAATAGTCCTGATCAGCTGGCTGGGCGACTTATCGGTAAGGGCTTTAATTTTGCGGTAGATCTGACTGCGACTCATGGCCAATGCCTTTTCAAGGTCGGGCATTTCGAAGTTGGAATTGGAGATATTTTCATTCACTACAGCTTTGAATTTTTGAATAAACAGATCTTCCATATCCTCAACCTCCGCTTTTATATCATTTATGGGCGGAGCAATGGTCACCAACTGTTGGTATTTTAACTGGAGTTTTTTTCGGGTTTCGAGCAAATTTTGGATGGTGGCAATCAGTTCTTCAGGGTTAAAAGGCTTGGCCAGGTAGGCATCTGCCCCTTTGCGCAGTCCGGCCAACCTGCTTTGGATATCGGCTCTGGCTGTGAGTAAAATAATAGGAATGTGGCTGGTTTTTTCATCTGATTTCAGACAGCCCAATACCTCGAATCCATCTTTTATAGGCATCATCACATCGCTGATGATGAGGTCGGGCTGGGTTTCAAGGGCTTTTTCAATACCAGCCTGCCCATTAAAGGCAAAATCAAGCTGAAATTCGGTTTGCAGGCAAGCAGTAAGGTATTCCACTACATCGGCGTTGTCTTCTATCAGTAAGATGGTAGAAGAGGTAGGGTATTTGTTTTGATGTAGATAATTTTCTACAGGAATTATCGGATTGGATGGTTGAGATAAAGAAGTGTCATGGTAGGAAAGATCATTTTCTTTGGGTGCCAATCGGGTAATGGGTAAAACAATGTTAAATTGAGTACCCAAGCCCTTTTTACTTTCAACAGAAATTTCACCCCCCATCAACCTGACCAATTCTCTGGTGAGTGACAAGCCAATGCCTGTTCCACTTGTTTTGGCGTGTTGCTGGTTTTTGGCCTGAAAAAAACGATCGAAGAGTTGGGTCAGCTCATCTTCTGCAATGCCCGCTCCCGTATCGGCAACAGAAAGGTGTAAGTTGTTACCCACCTCGTTTGCTTTTAGCGTGATCTTGCCTCCTGAAGGCGTAAACTTGATGGCATTCGATAAAAGATTGTACATGATTTGCAACAACCTTACGGGATCGTAATCCATCAGTAAAGAGGTGTGGTCACTTTCTACCTTTAAGAGCAGGTTTTGGGCATTGGCCACTGAATGCAAACTCTCGGTGATATATTTCAAATAAGCCAACACATCGCCCTGGGTATAATTGAGTTGCAAGGTTTGAGATTCCAGTTTGGATAAATCCAGAATTTGATTGACGAGTCTCAAGAGGTTGTCGCCATTTCTTTTGATCAGTTCAATTTTTTTTACCTGGTTTTGGTCTTTTTGTTCTTTGGCCAATTGATCGCTTACACCCAAAATGACGGTGAGGGGTGTGCGGAACTCATGGGTGATGTTGGTGAAGAAACGGCTCTTAAACTCATCCATTTCTCTGAGTTGGTTGGTTTCCTGTTGCTTAAATTTTTCGTTGATCTTGTATTGGTAAAAACTTCTGATAATAAAAGCCAGTAGCAAACCATAACAAAGGTAAGCCCACCAACTTGCATACCAGGGACTGTTGATCACAAATTTCAATTCCGCTGCATCTTTGCTCCACAATCCATCATTGTTGCTGCCTCTCACCCTAAAGGTATAATGGCCCGGCGCCAAATTGGCAAATTGGATGTTGTTTTTATAGCCCAGATCCACCCACTTGTCGTCAAGGCCGATTAATTGGTATTTATAAAGGTTTTGGCTTGGGTTGGTAAATTCGAGTGCGGCAAATTCAAAATTGAGTAAGTTTTGATCAGCAGCCAATTCAATGGGTACCAGACGATCAATTTTTATTCTGTTATTATTTACGATCAAACCGGTAATCTGCACTTGAGGAATGGTCTGATTGTAATGCAATTGATGGGGATGGAAAAGATTGATGCCATTGATGCCACAAAAAATCAAATGACCGTCTCTGGTTTTCAAATAGCCATTGGCATTAAACTCATTGTCTTGCAATCCATCCTTTACGGTAAAATTTTTGCTTGCGTGTTTTTGTACATCAAAGCGACAAAGCCCTTTATTGGTGCTCATCCATATATAACTGCTAGCCGCTCCATTTTGTGCTTTGTCTTCTGCCAGAATGCTATAGATCACATTATCGGGCAAGCCATGTTCCTTACTGAATTTTTTAAAGGTCCCGGTCTTTTTATCCAGGCGATTCAATCCACCTCCTTTCGTGCCCACCCATAAGTAATGAGAGGGTTCCAGCGGATCATCTGCCACACTCATCACATTATTGATGGAAAGTGTGTTTTGATCTTTAGGATTGTTAATATAGTAAACAAAATGATAACCTGACTTTTGAGGGATCGCTTTGATCAAACCTTCTAGTCCAAATATCCAAATGATGCCTGATTGATCTTCGTATAAAAAGTTGGAGTTTTCACTTACTATTTTTTGTGGATGATCAAAAGGGAAATCCTGCGCTTTTTGTGTTATTGGGTCAAATCGATGGATGCCTTTTTCACTAACACTAATTAATTTATCATGGCGATCATACAATAGCGCTAATCCCTGAAAAGCAAAAGAAGAAATGATCTTAGTATTTTTGTCTTTTCGTTTCAATTTATTTGCAAGCCACCAAAGGTTTCCATCGCGATCATTGACCAGGGCTTTGCGTCCATTGACTTCAAGTATTGGGAAATCGGCATTGGCTGCACTGGTCTCAAAGTTTTTATTGGTGAATTTTTTATCAGGTAATACCGCAGAATAAAGGGCCCCATCTTTGTCTTCCAAAACCAACCGATGGCCTGTTCTGGGAAGAGATGTTTTAAACTTTTGCCCCTTTTCATTTATTTTGACAATCCCAAAACCGGCGGTACCGGCCCAAAGCAGGCCACTTCGATCGGTCATGAGGCATATGTATCCAAAACCATTATTGTAATCAAGATTTAATCTATCTGGTGATATGTCTATTTCTGATTTGCCGTCTGCAAGGAATTCCGATAACTTCCATTTAATAAGATGGTTGTTTTGAGTCAACCAAACATTGCCCATGTCATCCAGCAGTTGTCCGTTGACAAATGAATTTTGTAAAGGGCTGACCTTTTGAATTACTTTTCCTTTTGAAATCAGTGACCAATAATGTTTAAAGTCCTTATCTGTTCCAATCAGTAAATCACCGTCTCTATTTTCTGAAATTAAATTTACCTTGTAACCCCGGAAGGGTAATGTGGGTGTGATCTTTTCGGTTTTGGTATCCAAATTAAAAAGCCCGTAGTTGGTGCCAATGAGTAGTTTTTTTTCTTTGGTTAGATGCAGACGGGTTACAAAGACATCATCAACTGGCGCGCCAGTTTGGTTTTTAAGGGAGATGAACTTAGAAGCTACCTCTATACAGGCGGATTTTTGCTCCAGCACCTGCTGCAACTGATCGTTTTGGAGTTTGATCTTTATTAACTCATGTTTATTAGCCGACCAGACAGCTCCATCGGCTGTTTCTGTTATAAAAAAGGATGGGATGGATTTATTTTTATGCTTAATGTGGAAAAAGGCACCAGACTGGGGGTCGTAAACATCTGTACCCTCTGGCAGACCGATCCACAACCAACCCCTGCTGTCTTCAAAAAGATCCCACACCTCACTTCCAATAATGGCAAAGGGGTCATAAGGATTGGGTGAAAAAACTTCAAACCGGCTGCCGTCGTATCTATTCAGTCCATCCTTGGTGGCTATCCAAATAAAGCCATCTCGGGTCTGTAAGATATCAAAGATCATGCCCTGCGAAAGCCCGTCATTGACCGTCAGTTGCGTAATGGTAGGCTCATTTTGGGCAAGGAGACCCAAGGACAAAAAGAAAAAAAGGAGGACGGATGCCCGTTGTTTCATATAAATGAGCTGAGATTGAAAGTAAATATGGTGGAATTAATTAAATTTTGGGTCATTTTGGGTAATTGATTTTTAATGGGCTCTTTATCAGCGTATTGCAACAACAATGAAAAAAAGTTCCAATTTTCGCCAGATTATTGGATTTTAATGGAAAATCATGAGGGTAAATATTTGTAAATCAGATTAATATTGATGCTCATGGGCTTGAGATTTTATGGAAAATTGTCAGAGTTATTATTAAGTAAAAAGTTACAAGGAGCAATGGCTGAGGCAAAGGTTAAGGATAGCTAGTTAAAAGTATTTTACTTCTCACATTGTCATTTCAGTGTTATTTTGGTTTATAGATAAATACCTCCTAACTTTCTTCCTCTAAAAGTAGTCTTTAGCTTTTTCATCAGCTTGATCTATACCATTGAAAAATCATTTCCCAAGTACTTCACTAAATTATTTTGAGGGCACCTATTATGCTATATGATAATGAGTAGATAATAGTCTCAACAAACCTACGGCTTGTAAAGACTGGTAGAGAATTCGGCACCATCCATTAAGTATTTGGTAATTGACCATTCACCATCAAACCTTATCTTTGTGATCATCAATCGATGTTGTTGAAAAGCAGGGAGACAATCGGTATAAGAGTGTTTTTGCTGTGCCTGGGACTGTGTATATCTACCCTGGTGCATGCCCAGCTATTTTCTGAATACAACTTTAAATTTAAAAACTATACGGCCAAGGATGGACTGCCACACGACAAGGTCAACAAGGTGGCACAGGACAGCAAGGGTTTTTTATGGCTGGCTACAGAAGGTGGGCTGAGTAGATTTGATGGGCATAGTTTTAAAAATTATAGAAACCGGGCCAATGACACTACTTCCTTGCCATATGACAACCTGGTAGACATAGTTGTGGATGGAAAAGACAGACTGTGGATGGCCTATGACCATGGTTTTTGCAGTTTTGACCCCTACTCGGGCATTTTTCAAAAGTATAGCTACAAGGGTAAAAACGTTGCTTGTCAGAAATTGATTTATGACCCAGCAACGCGGCGCATTTACCTGGCCTCACGCAATGACGGCTTGTACTTTATAGACGAAAAAAGTATTGAGCTAAAATCAACAGCATTGTCTCAACAATTGCCACAAAATGTTACCTCTCTTTTTATGGATAGTGACGGGATATTGTGGGTTACCATTGAGAGGCATGGTTTTTATAAATTCAATTGGAGGAAAGACAAAGTGGCCTATTCCCCAGGCCATGACTGGCTCATGTTCATATCTGAAGATAGAATACGACATCAATTATATGCAGGGCGTTGGCTGGGAGAATTTATGCCTTTTGATGGAGAAAAGCTGCCTGTTGAAGAAAAAAGATTTGTTATCAAAAAATTTGAGGGCTATGAAAAGTGCACATATACTGATTGTGACTTTGCACCCAATATTACAGGTGATCATATAATTTGGGTAAGTTCTCACCGCGGTCTGGGTTTATTTGATGTTAATAAAAATCGATTTGTCAAACACCTGGCGTACGACCCCAACCAGTTGGATGGCATCGCTTCCAATTGGCTGACCGACATCTTTGTGTCGCGGGATGGTTCGGTTTGGATAGCTTCGTGGAACGGCCTGCACAATGTCAATCCTCAGGCACAATCTTTTTCCAAACATTACATCCCCGAATTGGATGTTAACATGTACAATTTAATATCGGGAATTGTTGATGATCCTCACGATCTCAACAAGGTATGGATGACAGCCAATGGCACCGGTGTGATAGAATGGGATAAGAAGGCTGAAAAAATCAAAAAATATTATTTCAAAGATTTTGTCAAGCCTAGAGATTTTAACTATGAGAAACGATGGCCCCACCATATATACAAAGACAAAAATGATGTACTGTGGATAAGCAGCTATGGTGGATTTGCTAAAATAAAAAACGGCGAGGTATCATTCGTGGATACCTGGGTGGATGGCAATGCCACCTATGCCAATGATTCCTATCAAGACAACGAGGGCATATTGTGGCTGGCAGGAAGACACCTCATTAGGTTTGACCCATTTACAGAGGAATATCAGGCCTTTTATTTTCCGGATGGTTATGGATACGATATGTTTAAAGACAACTTTAATGCAGTAACCGATTTTACCCCACAAAAGTTATTTGTGGGTACCTCACTGGGTCTCTTTTTATTTGATAAAAACAGTTACAAATTCAAGCAGCTTCCCTTGCAATATGATAAGGTGGATGGCAAGGTACTTAACAACATCAGGGCCATCCAAGGCATGGGTGATAAGCTGTATATTGGCACTTACGTAGGTTTGTATTGTTTACATCCGCTCTCGGGTAAGTTAGAAAAATTGGTTGATGGTTTTGTAGAGGTCAAAAGTATGATGCCCGATAAACAAGGCTTTTTATGGGTATTTACTTCCAATGGTTTTTACAAAATAAACCCCAAGGATCAAAGTTGGCAGCGATTTGATCAAAATGATGGCATTTATACCTTATCTACTGACCCTGTGACCCTGTTTTTTTACAACGAACAAATGAATTTAGGTCATAGATCCTTATTTACCAGCTTTGACCCTAAAAAATTGGGTCAAAATAACAACGTTCCCGTGGTGTATATCACAGGTGTTACGGCTCTTGGAAAAGAGCATGGAGAAGCGGCGAACGGAAAATTGATCCTCCCCTACAACCAGTCGGATATTACTTTTACCTACACTGCTCTGGAATATGTTGCACCTACCAAATTGACTTTTTCTTACTTTTTACAAGGGTTTGACAAAGAGTGGAGTGAATATAGTGAGGCGCGATATAAAAGTTATACAAAACTGCCTCCCGGACAATATGTTTTTAAAATAAAAGCAAGAAACATCAATGGGGTGGAGAGTTTAAAAGCTGCTGTTTATACCATTGAAGTAAAACCTGCCATTTGGCAAACCTGGTGGTTCAAATTATTGTCAGCCTTGGTCCTGGTAGCCGGACTTTATGCCTGGTACCATAAAAGGATCAATGGAATCCGAAATAGGGCGGAAGAAAAAAACAAATTCGATAAAATGATGGCCGAACTGGATGAAAAATTGCTTCGTAGTCAAATGAATCCTCATTTTATTTTCAATTCGCTCAATTCTATCCAAAAGTACATCTGGGAAAGCAAAGAAGAGCTGGCTGCTGAATACCTGGCCAGTTTTGCCAAACTGATGAGGGCCATTCTGGAAAATTCCAGAAAAGAATACGTAAGTCTGGAAGAAGAATTTAAAATACTAAAGTTGTATATCGACCTGGAACATAGGAGGAGCAACGGAAAATTTGAATATCAATTGCAGTTGGATCCCTCTTTGGACGCAACGAAGGTCAAAATTTTACCCCTGATCCTGCAACCCTTTATTGAAAACGCCATCTGGCATGGTCTGGGTAAAAAAGAAGAAGGTGGTTTTTTGTTGGTGGATATCTGTCAAAAAGACGAACACAATATGGAAGTAGTGATCGAAGACAATGGAGTGGGAAGAAAAAAAGAGACAGCGACCCCAAGCGATTCCAATCCTCTTGGGCAATCCATCACACAGCAGCGATTGGAAAAACTTATGGAAGTAAGCCGCAAAAATGCGGAAGTACAAATTATTGACCTCTTTGATCAGCAGGGTAAGGCGGCAGGGACCAGGGTGGTGTTGTGCTTGCCCATTATTGAATAACATCTAACAAAAAGCAAGTGTTAAAAGTATACATTTTAGACGACGAACAAAATGCAGTTGACGGCTTAAGGGCTATGCTGCAAAAAAAGTTTGGCGAACGAGTGCGGATTGTTGGCTCCAACATCCATCCTTTAAAGGCAATTGAGGAATTGGAGAACCTGGATGTGGATATTCTTTTTCTGGATGTAGAGATGCCCAGCATGAATGGTACCGATGTTTTGCGACATTTTCCCAACAAAACATTTCATGTTATCTTTACTACTGCCCATGAGAAGTATGCTATACCGGCCATTAAACTAAAGGTAGTTGACTACCTGCTGAAGCCCCTTTCACCCATGGATGTTCAGGATGCCATTGACAGAGTTGAAGAGCAGATGAAATTACAGTTGGCGCCCGTGGAAAATAAAATCACGCTTTCTGTACAAGGCAGTATGCACATTATACCCATTGCAGATATCATACGCATAGAGGCGGATAGTAACTACTCTATCTTTTACATCAAAGACAAGGCGCGATTGATGGTGAGTAGAACTTTGAAGGATTTTGAAGCCCAACTAAGCGCCCACTCTTTTTTCAGGATCCACCAGTCTCACCTCATCAACATGCAACACGTATCTGGCATTCAGCGAAACGACGGTGATTTTGTAATTATGGACAATGGAGACAAGGTAGAACTCAGCAGACGTAAAAAAGCTGAATTTCTGGCCCTGATAAAATAATGCAAAATCCACCGACCGAATAATAATTGATTGGCGCCAAATTCTCAATAGGGCTACCTTTTGCTCATTACCAAAAACCAAAATACTTGTGAAGGATAATTTTGAATAAAAATTAAACCATGCACAGAATTTTTGTGATCTGCATTTTTGCCATGAGCATAATTAAAATGGAGGCCCAGGAAGTGGGTATCGGTACCAACAATCCCGATCCCAGTGCCTTGCTACATCTACAATCATCGAATAAGGGACTGTTGATTCCCAATATGACGCAGACGGAGCGACTGGCCATTCAGAATCCAGCCAATGGTTTATTGGTCTATCAGAGAAATACCGATACTACGCCTTCCGGTTTGTACATCAATACCAGCTTTAACCCTGCCATACCAACCTGGGTACATATCACCGAGGGCGTAAATATTTGGACTCCCTACGTTGGTAACCTCAACAATGTTTATAGTTTGAACCCCGGTAATGTAGGCATCGGAGTCTTTGATGCCGGTCAAAAATTGTCTGTAGCAGGAGGTATTACTGTTGACCAGTCGGCACAAAACAACGGAGGCCTTGACAACGCTCTTAAGTTTGGTGGTGATAATTCTGGAAGTCTGATTCGAAGTAACAGGTTAACAGCCACCAATCAGCTGGGACTGGACCTGGTAACTAACTTCAATAGCCGATTGTCCATTACCAATGCCGGAAACATTGGTCTGGGTACCAGCAGCCCCGTCAACAGACTAGATGTAGAAGGAGGTGTGGTGATAGGTATCAACTACAGTGGCACCAACACAGCACCTACCAATGGCTTGCTGGTTGAAGGCAATCTTGGACTAGGCACCACAAGTCCAATGAACAAGTTGGATGTAGAAGGAGGGGCTGTTATAGGTGCCACTTACTCAGGTAGCAACACAGCACCGGCCAATGGCTTGCTTGTACAGGGAAATGTAGGTGTAGGTACCACAAATCCCCTGGCCCGACTCAATGTAAAAGGCAACGGTTATGGCTGGTTGCACAGTGACAATGCTGATACAGTTCAATTGGGTTCTTATTTAACCACCAATGCAACCTGGCTGGGATCAAAAACCAATCATCCTTTGCATTTTTTTACCAATGACGGGGCACCTCAAATGACGGTAGCTACCAATTTAAATGTAGGTATTGGTACCCAGACTCCCAACAATTTTGCTGCTTTAGAGGTAGCGGCTACCAACAAGGGACTGCTTTTACCCAGGCTCACTACCGCCAATATGAATGCACTGGGTTCACTGGCTCCGGATGGTATGATCGTTTACAATACAGATCAGAATGGTTTATTTCTCAGACGAAGTGGGAGTTTTGTTAAACTCATAGATGTGGCAGCTACCCTCACACTGCCTTTTTCTTCTACTGTAAATAGCAGCAGCAACTTATTTACGGTTCAAAACTCAGGCACGGGAGGTGCTATCCTGGCAACGACGAATAGCAATACCACCCCAGCTTTGAGAGCGGAGACAAACGGAACCGGAAGAGCTCTGGAGGCCATTAGTACCTCAGGTGTGGCGGGATATTTCAGCACTACAAGCTCAGCCAACACCGCACTTTATGTAGGACTTGGAAGGGTAGGCTTTGGAACAGCAACACCTCAAAGTGCGCTGGATGTGGAAGGGGGAGCGGCCATTGGCAGTACTTATGCTGGCAGTAGTGCAGCACCGGCCAATGGTCTCATTGTGCAAGGAGTTACCGGTATTGGAACCAATAGCCCCAATGCCTCCTATATGCTGGATGTAAACGGAAGGATGAGGCTAAGGCACAATGTTAACTCAGCCGGTTTGTGGTTTAATAAGTCAGACAACAACGCAGAAGGGTTTTTGGGTATGGTCAATGACACAACGTTTGGCATTTGGGGTTCTACGGGAGGGGCCAATTGGAGAAATGCTTTTAATCTGTTAAATGGTAATCTCGGCATCAATGTAGCAGACCCTCTCAATCCATTATCTTTTGACAATAATCTGGGCAATAAAATTGCACTTTGGGGCAGCAACAATACTGATCACTATGGGCTGGGAATAGCAGGAAGTACCCTGCGTTTTTATGTACCATCAGCCTCCGAACGATTTGAATTGGGTACTGGAAATGCAACCAACTTTACAGAAAAAATTCGCATCACCGGCAATGGCAACATTTATGTCGGGGTGACCACGAGTACTTATCAACATCACCTCAAATCCAATGTCAGCGGACAATTGGTGCTGGAAAATGGCAATGCGCACAACGCCGGTGTGGTCAATTCGCTGGCTTTCAAAACAGCAGGCAGATTTGATGGTTTGATCAAGACCACTGCCATTGACGGTACCAATGCTCGTCTTGGATTTTTCACTTTTTCTTCTATCAGTGAAAGTGGTCTTCTGGAGCGGATGTCGATCACCGATGGTGGCGACGTATTGATTGGCACCACCAATGAAAGTCTTGGTGATGGGTATAAGCTGAGGGTCAAGGGTAAAATCATCAGCGAAGAAGTAAAAGTACAATTGCAGGCCCAGTGGCCGGATTATGTATTTGCTGAAAATTACGATCTTAAGCCATTGGAGCAAGTGGAAAAATTTATTCAGACACACCACCACCTGCCCAACATCCCTGCAGCATCTGAACTGCAAAATTCGGGCATTGAATTGGGCGAAATGCAGCGCAGGATGATGGAAAAAATTGAAGAACTAACCCTGTATATGATTGAGCTCAAAAAGGAGAATGAGACCATGAAAAAGCAATTGGAGGAACTCAAAAAAGGGAAAAAATGAAATTCAGACTGACCTTATTTTTATCTTTTTGTTTTGGCTTCCTTTTGGGTCAATCCGATGGCATGAAGACCGAGTACATTGGCCGAAAGGGATACAAAGAACAAATCCGCGACAATATCAACTGGTTTAACGCTGAAAACGGCATAACATCGAAAAACAGAAACAAGATGAACTACGATGCCTATATGAAGCAAAAAGCCATTGATAAGGAAACCAGTAATGCATATGGTGTTCTCAATGGTAATTGGACCAACTATCCCTTATTACAAAGCGCTAAGGGAATGGGCAGGGTAGAGTGTATTGCTTTTCATCCCAGCAACCCTGATATCTATTATATTGGTGCAGCTGGGGGCGGGGTATGGAAAACCACAAATGGAGGAGCCACCTATCTTCCGTTAACAGATGATCTACCTTGTGGTGGAATTGCCTCTATCGTTGTCAATCCTATAGACCCCAATATTGTATACATATTGACCGGAGCAGGAAAAAGTTATCAGTCCAATTCCAGTATCGGCGTATTTAAATCTTATGATGCAGGTATCCATTGGGTGCCAACAGCCTTGCAGGATAGTATTACTACCAATTACCAGGAAATGGTAGCCTTTAAGTTGGCAATGAAACCCAATGACGTCAATACTTTGTATGCATGTACCAATTTGGGTCTGTTTAAAACTACCAATGCCGGGGATTCATGGACAAAAGTCAAGTCCGGTGAAGTTTGGGATATTGAATTTAAGCCCAATAATGCCAATGTTGTCTATATCTCCGGGAAAGGTATAACTTATTTTTATCATTGTACGGATGGAGGAGTATCTGAGGCATCCTGGACGGCATCGACTCCATTTAATAGCTCGGGCCCATTTCCTATTCTTATCGACAATTTCAGGGCAATGTCGCTGGCGGTCTCTCCTGCAGCGCCCAATCAGGTAGGTGCTGTCCTGGTTGCCAACATCCCCGATAAAAGCCCACATATTGTTTTGTACAATACCTATGTTTATAATGCTGTACAAATGAACTACGATACCGGTAATAGTCCAACTATTGTATCTGCTACTTGTGGCACTAAGATTGATACCTGTTGGGCCAGTGGTGGAGGTCGTGAATACGCTGAATTGTACATTAGCGATTCCAATTTTGGCGATGCTATTGTTGGGGGTGTTGAATTTTATGCTCAGGATAATTATGGAGGATGGGATCTAAAAAGTAAAGATTGTAGCACGAATGCTCAGTTATTTCACGTGGATGCCTGCATGATAGCAAAAAACAATGGTGAGATTTATGTTTGCAACGATGGAGGGGTTTGGAAACAAACAGAATCTTATACACCTGGAGGTGTGTGGACAGATATGACCGCGAGTATTGAAATAGCGCAGGCCTATGCCATAGATGGCAGCCCTCAAGACGAAAATATAATCTTAATGGGCTTGCAAGACAATGGTGTGCATCTTAGAACTGCTTCGGAGTATAGTCAATTTATAGGTGGTGATGGAACTGCGGTAGCCATTGACCAAACCAATGCAAATATTTTTTTTGGCACGGTACAAAACGGAGAATTTTTTAGAAAATCGGTGAATGGCACTGTAACAGGAATGAGGGTTCCGGGACCTTCTTGTGCTTGTCCGGATTCAGCTCTTTACAGTGGTACTTTTGAATTCAGTAAGTGCTTTCAGGTTGATAAAAATGACCCTATGAAACTGTATTATATGAAGCGGGATATGTACTTCAGTCCAAACAGGGGCAATAATTGGAATCGTATTGTAACGGGGTTTTCCAATCCAGTTAAAATGATGAGAGTGGCTAAATCTGACAACAGTGATTGGTATATTATTAGTGGTAACGACTTCATGTATAAAACCACCAATTTTGGTACTACCATCAACCTAGTCACCACGCCGGTATCTGCCTCTGTTATTTCTGATATCTACATCAGTGAGGATAATTCTTCAGTTGTGTACATTAGTGTGTTGGGAAATGTAGCCGATAAAAAATTGTACAAAAGTGAGGATGGAGGTGCTACCTGGATCAATTGGTCTTCAGGCTTGCCCAATGTGAGCATCTTATGTATAGCGTTTGATGAGTACTCAAAAGACCTGTATGTGGGTACAGATATAGGGGTCTATGTCAGGCCCTTTAATAAAGAACAATGGATTCCTTTCAACAATTTTTTACCTATTACCCAGGTGTACGACTTATACATCAATCCTGGTGCCGAAACGATATATGCCAGTTTATTCGGACGGGGAGTGTCCACTTCACCTCTTTTTGCCTATTTCAGCTGCACCAGCTATCAGGAATCACTCGGAGGTACTATCAATTTTCGTCAAAACCTATCTGCCAAGGATTCTATTAAATCTACTACTACCATTTTGGGTACAGCCCAATCCAATGTGAGATACAGTGTGCAGGATGGTTACATTCGCATGAGTCCCGGCTTCCAGGCACAGTCCATCTCTAATTTTTCAGCCGTCATTGAGCCCTGTGGGGGTACCATCGGCACCTCTTTTAGAGAGGGTACAAAAGACACTAAAGCGGATACTCAGGAGAAGGATAAAGCCATAGAAGTTAATCTACCATTGCCTCTTCCTCCCAAAAAGGAGTAGGTTTAATTACCAATTTAGACCACTATTATTATGGTTACTATTGTACCTTATTTTTCGCCAGGTTGTCATGGAGTTAAAATCCATTTTTCAAATGAAACTGTAAGAGATTACAGTACACTTACCTTTTATAATTCTTTTGGGGATGAATTATTAAGGAAAAAGCTCATCGGCAACGATCACGACATCGATCTTTCTAAATATGACTTGCAAATACTGTATGTCAAAATAGAGACCCGTCACAATACGACAATGAAGCGGGTTTTGTTGAATCATGGTGATGTATGATACAAAATGGAGGCATACTTCCCATAATTTGATGATCCAGTGTCGAAACCCTTGATCCTCTGATGCTATCGTTTACCACAAATGAACTATTTTTTTCTGACTGTGATATGATTATCTTTGTTGAAAGATTCCAAGATAGAAAGAATGGTTCAACAAATAAAAGTATGCCTGGTAGAAGATGATGAAGAAATCAGGCAGCTCACCAAAGACGTATTAGAATTTAAGGATGATATCATTTGTGTAGAAACTTGTAGTTCAGCGGAGGATTTTATTGATAAATTGCCAGATTTAAATGTAGACATTGTAATGATGGACATTGGCCTACCGGGAATAAGTGGTATTGATTGTGTGCGAAAGTGTACTGAAAACAGCAATAAACCCGATTTTGTAATGTATACAACCCACTTTGATTCTCAGGAGGTCTTTGAAGCTTTAAGAGCGGGAGCTAAGGGTTATATTCTTAAGGGAGGCAGCCCGGACAGACTCATTCAGGATATTTATGACATCGCTGACGGTGGTTCACCCATGTCACCCCAAATTTCCAGATTGGTAGCAGAATCATTCAATGAGGCCAATAAAAAAAATCTGGAATTGGAGAAATTATCAAAACAAGAGTGGGAAGTGTTGAAGGCCCTCAATAAAGGACTTAATTATAAAGAAATTGCGGCGGAAAGGTTTGTATCCACCCATACGGTGAGGGCCCAGATTAGGAGCATCTATGATAAATTGCACGTCCATAGCAAGGTTGAGGCTATTAAGAAAATATCTAACATAGTATAGTACCGGAAAGTGAATTGAGCAAATGTCAACCATATTTTTTACCATGCTGCTTTTTAGCATTCATCACGATTTTTTTCAGTAACAATACATTTGCCCAGACCCCGGACACCCTTTTTATTTCATCAGATTTTGAACAAGAATATTTTGGAAGTAAATGTGTGCATTACTTTCAAATCACTAAAATTGACAATCCTCTAATTCTGAATGAGGGGGTTAAGGTTTTGGAAAAAAATCACCGGTTAAAGACCAATCAGTACAATGTATTGAAGGTGGCCGTTGTCAATTTATCAGACCATGACCAGTCCCTGCTGTTATTTTTGCACAATGTTCAAATTGATGTTGCTGATGTCTTGTTGTACAATGACA
Organism: uncultured Bacteroidota bacterium; assembly: GCA_937872515.1. Lineage (GTDB taxonomy): Bacteria > Bacteroidota > Bacteroidia > Chitinophagales > Saprospiraceae > JADKBO01. The sequence continues at coordinate 16,948 of CALMSX010000102.1, read as the reverse complement.
ATAAGTTAATGTACCGTTCTCCTGAAACGGGATGCACAGTGGCTGGATCAGATCGACCCAACTCTCATCGCACATTGGCGCTCCCCTTGATTTTTAAACCTGGAATTGTGTATGATATGTATATCAGAGTATATCGCCAGGAATTTGGTATTACGGTCAGTCCACATCTTGTTCATCCAATAACAGGTATTGATTTTAGGTGGACAGATATTAGTTTTTTAATTGTAATTAGCAGTTGTATTTTTTTGTCTTTTTTAGGTTTGGTTTTATCTTATTACGGGAACCTGCGAAAGATCAGTCAAAAGGATACGCTGGTCTTCGTCATTTATTCAATTTTGACAGCGCTTTATGTAATTGCAGCAAGTGGTTATGGATCATTGTATATGTGGGGAAGTTACCCCGCTTTTGAAGTGAATGCTGCCATTTTTTTCGGGGCTTTGAGTGGTAGTGCATTTATGTATTTATGTAGCCTGATTCTAAAAATTAAGCATTGGAATAAGAAATTGGGTATTTGGTTTGATGTGATTTCATTTATTTATATTGCCGTATCTCTTCTGGGCTTTTTGATGTACCACCACTACTTGCCCAGCGGGCTTCTTGGATCTTTACTGAGCCTGCTATATATCCTTGTGATAATCAATATGATCATCATCATTATTTTGACGGTAAAGAAAATTTGGATTGACAAGGAAAAAAACTATTATTGGTTTTTGTTTATTTTCTTTTTTTACATCATTTATACCATCATAGTTATTGCTCTTGAGGTGGGAGCTATTAGGTATAATTTTGAATTTCATGCGTTCAGAATTGTTTCTGCTCATTTTCCGCAGTTGGTTTTATTGCTCATTTTTTTAATTAAACGAATGTGGTTGAGCATTGAATCAAATGTAGATGTGATAACCAATATGAGAAAAGAAATAACCCAGGATATACATGATGAAATAGGCAGCACATTGACCAAAATATCCCTACAAGCCCGTGTGTCTGCCACTAAATTTGAATCAAACCCAATAAAGGCACAATTATTTGCCAAAATTGAAGACTATGCTGTAGATGCAAACCAAAAACTTAGAAATTTTTTATTGTCCATCAGTCCAAAGTATGATACACTTGAATACACCGTGCATGGAATAAGAGAAATATTTTTAAAATATTTTCATGGTTTTGAGCATGTTTATGAAGAGCAGATCAGGCACCCTGAACTGGAGTTGAGCAACACTTTTAAAAACCAATGTGTAAGCATGTTTGAAGAAGTAATGTATCTCATCAGTATCCATATATCCATAACAAAAGTGCATTTTACATTGAACGAATCTATGTCCCACGAACTGTATTTTACCATTATGTTTCAATGTAACCAGGTTGTTGAGCCTGAAGACATTGAATTTTTATTCTATCCGGGCAACAAATTGTTGCAGTCACTTAGTATTCAAAGAACAGAAAAGGATTTGTTGAAAGCTCATTTTTTTATTAACCTTAAATCAAACAGATTTTGACCAAAATTGGCATATATATTTATTTGATATTTTTTGCCAATCTGGCTATGTCGCAGTCAGTTGAATGGAAAAGTGAGTCAAACTATATTTATGTAGGCAAAAATTGTTATTATAAAGAGGGTTTGCAGAAAGGGTTGGAGGCTGAAGGATGGAAAAAAGTGGTATCTGATAACATTAACTTAACTCCCGACCATTGGCATAGTATTAAATTTTCGATTGTTAACAGGGATACCAACGATCGATCTTTGGTCTTATTTTTACACAACGCGCAACTTGACACAGCGTATTACGACCTCTATCAATCGGAGTTAGAAGTTAGTGTTTCTCCCATTACAGGTTGTAACATGCCGATTGAACGCAGGCCTACTGGTGATCGAACTTTGTCGATACCTCTGCTATTAAAATCAAACCAGAATTATACGCTGGTTTTACATGTATATGGAAGAGAATTTGAGATAGCTGTTACCCCTCAACTGGTAGACCCCCTTTATGACAATGATTTTGATTGGACCGATTCTGCTTACTTTGTATTATTTATATTTATCGCAATTTGTTTATTTATCTCTGTTACACTTTACTTTTATCTTTGGAAATACAACCAACGAACCAATACATTTGCATGGTTCATTGTGTATGCCATTTTTGGAGCCTTGCATTTAATTGCAACAAGTGGATATGGTTCGCTTTATATTTGGGGCTCACTTCCTTTTCTTGAGGTAAATGCAGCTATTTTTACGGGAGCTGTTTGCTGCTTAGCTTTATTGGAAATGGCAGGAATTGCCATGAGAACAACAACGAAGTATATGCCTATTGCCAGATATTTTCGCTATTTCGGCTTATTTTATGTTGGTTCGGCATTTATTGGCTTTGGACATTATTTTACAATTTGGCCTGCAGGCTACTATAAAATCCTAATTAGTGTTTCTTATTCAGGTATGATAATTGCTCATTCCATTATTGCTTTTTTCTTTTTATTTTCCAAACATTATAGTTTCATCAAGGGAAGACTGTGGTTGGGTTTATTTTATTTATTACATTTGTTTTTTTATATGGCCATTATTTGTGTGGAAAACAACTATGTGCGTTACGATCATAAATTACACACCCTTATAAATTTGATATTTTACATTCCTCAAATGTTATTGGTAATATTTTATCTGATTCTCAATTATATTGCCATCAAGGAGAAGATGAGAAAGGAAGAATTACTTTTAAGAGATAATATACTAACAAAATTGTACGCCGAAGTAAGTGAACCGTTGTCTAAGATTAACCTCAGTTTATTTGCCAGACCACAAACAATAGAACCCATTGATTTTTCTCAAAGAATTTCAAAACTTGTCAATGATGTTCAATTGGCTCGCCGACAGTTGAATGACTTGTACTATGCAATGAAACCAGGCGTTGTTCATGTTTCTGATTTATTTAATGACCTCAAGGAGTGGATTGTTGAGTATTGGAAGCACACCTCGATGAATTTGGATATTGTTTTAGAATTAAAACAGTCAAATATTGAACTCGATCCATTGGTAAAAGCGCAATTGATCTTTATAATTAAAGAAATAAACAATAACATTGCAAAACATGCGCAGGCAACTGTGCTAAAGTTTAGAATAGAAGAAGTGGACCATAGTAATTTTCTAATCATATTTAGCGACAATGGAGTTGGTTTTTCGAAAACTCAAAATTCGAACGGGCATGGCCTGGATGGCATTAAGTCAAGAATGGAGAAAATTGGAGGATTTGTTGAGATTGCGAGCAAAGCGGGAGAAGGTGTGCACTATCGGCTATACTGTAAAAATAAGATTGCTTGATTTGCGACGCTTGTGGATAAGTTCATAGCAGTCATGAAACAATTGTAAGTGTAATCTCTGTCCCATTCTTTTTATCAGACATGATATGAATATCCCCATTAATATTAGTGGCCCTGGTTTGCATATTTTTTAAACCGTTTCCAAATGTTGCTGATGGCACGTCAAAACCGATACCGTTATCCGTAATTTTGAAAGTATTTTTTTTGATTTCCTGCTTATAGCTTATTTGTAAGGTGGTACATTCACTGTATTTTACAGCATTATTGATTGCCTCTTTAAGTATAAGTACAACCTGGTATTTTTGGTGGGGAGTCAATGTATTGGGCTCGTTTTCAGGGCAATTACATATTAAGTTAATATTTTTAAATTCACACATTTCCTGAGCATATTTATACACTTCTTCTTTCCAGGGTATTTCTTTTAAAGTTTGTTCGTCTGATAAAATATTTTTTATTTTTTCAATCATAGATTGTACTTCCGTTTGAATAGAATGTAGAGATTCTTGAACGTTGTACCCTGGGTCATTATATTTATGAAGAGCCATATACGACCTTAGATTGATCTTGCTTAGGTTGGTGCCTATATCGTCATGAAGCGCATGGTTTGCATTGTTTTTGAATTGAGCAATAGCGAGTTGGTTTTTAATTTCCTGAGTTGCCAGTTCTTTCTCCTGACTCACCCAATGTCGCATTAAAAACAGCTGGAATAAAAGGATGTCAATAAACATTCCAATTCTAATATAAAGAAGAGGGTATTTGTCAATGTAGTGTGCATAGTGTCCCTGGTTGTATCTTATTGTCATTAACATAGTAAGTACCACGCACACAAAAGTGACTATAAGGCCATAGATGAGGAGTTTGAGGTTGCCTTTTGTTTTCCAGTTATGGTAAATAAGTAGCGTACAGTAGGGGCCATTTATCAAATGTGCGGCGTAAAAGATAACATCGTTGGAATATTGGAGGTATACACAAACAGCAAAGGAAATATACAAAAGGGGTATAGATGTCAAGGTATATTTAAAAATGAGGTCTACTTCTTTTTTTTGACTTGTATCAAAAAATACTTCTCTTAGAAATAGTAAATAGAGGAGCATTAAGCTCAGTAACATGGCAAAATTTACATAGGGATACCAATTTGATTCAAATATTACCACCGGTTGTAGATGGAAAAAGGTGTCAGGGGCATTCAAAAAAAAGTAGAGAGTAGTTGTAAATATCATCAGGCAATAAAGGATCAGTTCTTTTCTTTTCGTCAAAAAAAAGAGTACTCCAAAAAAAATCACTTGAAACAGCAGAATGCCTTGAAAAAATTGATAAAATAATTCTATAATGAAGGAGGGTGACAATCTTTATTTGTTGGATTTATGTATCAGCCAAAATTACAGATTTATTTCTGTTAATAAGAATCTCTTTTGAAAAATTATTATAGTTCATATGAACTATTTCTTTGCGGGATTAGCATTGCTGCATCTTAAAATAGATTTATTTGAATTCCATTATTAAATGCAATGTGAAACACAAGATATCTTATTTGCTAAAATTTACCACAAATGAACTATGGTGTTTTGGCCTATTTACTACAAATGTGCTATTTTATACGTGTGAAAAGGCAGTCATATTTGCATCATGAAAAACAAATAACGCATGGTGCCTTCTAATAGGATCTTTTTTATTTTCATCATTATGTTAATTCCTTTGGGAAGTTCGACGCAGGATTTGACAGGATTTAAAAAATTGAAACCTATTGATTGGTCGGCAAGCGTGAATGCAGGTACTACTTCAGTAATAAACAATGCTAAAAATTCCCTATATTCTCCTTTTGCTTATTCTGTAGGGGTAAACGCATCTCTTTCAATCTATGGCTTCAATTTACCATTTAGTTTTACATACAGAGACCGACAGGCAAGTTATGGAGCTTCATTTTCAAGATTTAGCCTAACGCCTACCTACAAATGGGCCAAATTATATATAGGTCATAGCCAGGTGGAATACAATAGATATTTACTTTCTGGCATTCAAATTTTTGGACTCGGTGTAGATCTTAATCCTGGTTTGTTTAGATTGGCGGTTATCACAGGCATGGTCTATAACCCTAAAGTTGTATTTGATAGTTTGACATATCACAGTGGAGTACTCAATCCCTACAACAGAAAAGTGACAGCTGTCAAGATTGGAATCGGCAAGAACAGAAATTATTTTGACATTTCGTTGCTGGTGGGAAATGATTCGGGTAATCCAACGATTGAGTCAGATTCTACCTTTTTTCCTCTACATTCTAATACATGCCTTGGGATGTCTTCCTCAGTGGATCTTATTGGAAAAACCCTCAATTTGTCCATTAATACAGCGGCAAGTGCTTATACCCATAATATAAACAGCGCAGAACTGGAGGAGGGAGATTTAAGTCAAAATGGTTTGCTTTCATCTGTCAATAAGCTTATTGATCCTAATAAATCTACAAGTCTGAGTTTTGCAGGTGATGCAGTTTTAGGTTACTCATACCGGAATTTTTCGCTAAAAGCAAGATACCAAAGAATTGATCCTTTTTATAAATCTTTTGGGGTGAACTTCCTAAGAGGGGATAGGGAAAATATTTCTTTGCAATCCTCCATTTCTTTGTTCAACGGGATATTGGCTATTTCAGGGTCTTATGGTATAGATAGGAACAATCTTGTTAAACTAAGAACCAGCACTGTGAAGCAAAAAATCTACGATGTCAATGTGCAGATTACACCCATCCATTGGTTCGGTGTAGAAGCCCAAATTTCAAACTATAATTTTGATCAGCAACCGAGTTTCCAAAATGTAATGGATACAATCAGATTCATTCAGGTTAATTCTACCAATTCTATCAGTCCTTACCTTCGATTTTACAATAAATTATGGCAGCACAGTCTAAATTTAAATGTTACAAAGCAAAGTCTAAATGATTTAACAGCAAATGATTTTGCAATGTTAAATTCCTCAAATGTGAGCTACAGTGTGGGTTATCAGATCAGAAATAAACCCAATAAGTGGAACGCAGGAATAAATGTATTCAGGTTTGAGTATAAAACGGAAATATTTGGAAACAGCAGGAGTGGAATAACATTAAACCTTGCTAAAACATTTATGAAGGATAAATTGAATATACGAATCAGGAGTTCAATTAGTAACAACTGGCAGAATAAAAAGAACGCCGGCTTGCAATTGAATATTGGTCCTACCATTACCATAAAGTTGGGGAAAGGCACCCTGATGTTGCAGCACAATTACATAAGCAGGCAAACTGTAGATTTATCAACACAGTTTAACGAATCAAGATTTTACACTAATTATTCAATGCCTATCAAATGAAACCCATTTTAGTTCTGATTTTATTATTTTTCGGCAGTTTAGTGCAAAATGTAAAGGCACAGATTGAGATTACCATAAATGGCAGATATCCATTTCCTGTTTTGGCTCAAAATTATTTGGAGGATTTAGGAGTTATTACAGCTAAAATTAAGAACACAGGTGTTTTCCCTGCAGATATTAAAATGTATGCAACAATTATAGGCCCAGGTGGTCTTAGCATCGCGTCAGCTGATCCAACCTGCATCGTTGAGATAGGATCATTTCAATCAAAATCATTTGGGATCGGAAACTATGATCTCTTATGCCTACATTTTAATGTCAATGATATTAACTATGGATCGTTGACTCAAGAGCAAAAGGCAGCCCTGATTCAACATGGTATTTTACCAGAGGGCAATTATAGTTATTGTTTGACGGCAAAGGATGCTGATAATGGCGTTGTTCTTGCCACGAGCTGTCTGGAATTTGAAATCCATTTTCCTGATAGGCCCACCTTGATCCACCCTCAGGCTGAAAGTAGTCTTGATGGTACTATAAAAACATTTTTTAATATTACTTGGACGCATGTAATTTCAGATATGGAGTTGAGGCAAGCAACAAAATACAATGTCAAAATTATCGATATGAATGGCAACAATGGTCAATTTCCATCAGAAAATGATGCGACCATTGTGATGAATGATATCAATGTCAATCCTTTTTACAATGAAAATGATGTTAGCTCAACTCACGCTGTACAAGTTGATAATTTACCGTTTATAGCTGATCATTTCTATGCTGTTCGCATCACAGCTTATAGTGATGATTTTATGTATCCCGCTGAGTCCGCCCAAAGCAACATCCATGTTTTCCAATATGTGGAGAGTGATTTTGAATGCGGCAGGTCATTTTCAGTTGAACCTATCTATCCTGCTCCTAATTCAATAATTCCTTTCGAAACTTTGGTGCCGGTTGTGAAATTTATTCCTTACTGTGACAGCTATAGGAAATTTGTCTATAAAACATCCATAAAAAGAGAAGGGGAGTTGCAGGCCGCCTATAACAGGACCATGAGGTGGAGGCAGGGGCCTCGGGAGTTTTTTGAACGAAAAACGAATATAGACGACCCTAATGAATATTATAGCAGTCACATTGGTGTAAGTGACTACAACAATATGCTGTATTGCGAGCGTGCCAAAGAATATTCTTATATAGTGACAGGTGAAGTAAGATTGGAAAATAATAAAAGATTTACTTATGATACAGGGCTTTCTTCATTTACAGTAGGCATGCCACCCTTTAAATTGACCTATCCTGTAGGGGGTCAATTGATTTCGCCAGGCAATGTGGTATTGAATGCCTTTCATGATCAGATTCCGGAGCAACCTCTTCCACCTTTTAGAGTCAAACAAATTATTGATGAGGATGTATTTGATTATCCTCCTCTTAGTATTAATGAATTGGCCGTCATTCAAGTTAGTAAGAAATTGAACTTTGATACTGTGATTTATGCAACCACTTTGCCAATCACTGGCAATGATGCCAATTATGAAGTTGCAGACAGGCTGTATGATGTACCCAGATTTATATCTGAAATTTACAAAGAGCTTGCTGTGGAAATTAATTTGCAAGACACGATAACCTATTATTGGAGAGTACTTTGGACCCAATCACCTGCAACTTATAGCCCTGTGACCGATAGCTACAAAACCGATGCTCATTTGTACTACAATGCCAGTGAGATCGACAGTTTTAAAGTCAGTATCAATGCCGGTTCTGAGGTGGCAGTAGAAACTACTCCAACGGTGGAACAGAATTCCAATGCCAAATGTAAGACCCTTTGTGAAATCCCTGCTATTACCAATCTAAGTGATTTTGTCGGTTCAGTGGAAAATGAAATAATAAAGATTGGTCAATTCAATATGGAGGTTGTTGAAATTGAAAAATCAGGTAATACCTACTCTGGTGAAGGTTTGATTGAAATACCATTTATCCGTAAGGTCAAATTGAAGACCAGTTTCAGCAACATTAAAATTAATACCGATAAGGTTGTTTATCAAGGCTCCGTTGCCGGTAAAGAAAGTGGTAATGAACTGGAAACCTTAAATACCCTGCTTTTGGGGCAACACATGGAATTGCCTTTTGGCTGGGATACGACCATTCAAAATATTCACCTCACCTTGGGCATTACCGGCATTACTTTTAATCCTACCAATGCCTTCATGCAAGTATCATTGGATATGGGTGATGCTTTGTCGTTATTGCATGAAAGCGATAATTATCCGGTAATGACAGCTGATGTCTGTTTTCAACCCGGTGGGTATGAAAAGGACCTTTTTCTGTACCATCAGAATGATATTGTACTGGATGAGAATGAATCCGGCTATGGTTTTATCTTCAAAGGTGGGCAAAGTCTTAATGATACTACAGGTATGACCTATGTAAAGTGGGGTTGTGAAGGATTCATAGAACTGCAACTGGGAGGTGCCGTTGTTTTTTCACAAAACCTATTGTTAAAAGACAGTGGTCTTACATCAGACGATACTCCAATCAATGAGCGTGTGAACGGTCATTTTACTTTTAAATACAACAGGTTGCAGCAAGATGTCATGATCACTGCACGTATGGAGGATTTTCAATTTAAAGACCACCTCAAGGGTTGGGGCTTTGATACAGATACCATTTTTATTGACTTATCAGACAACTCAAATCCACCGGGGTTTGAAATTCCAGAAGGTTATGGTGCCGGATATTTTACCAACCCTGCCACAGCATCCATCTGGAAAGGTGTTTATGTACCGAGAGCCAAAGTGCTAAGTCCTGAGTCTTTTGTCACCGATGGATTTAGGGCCACAATGGGCTATTCTACCTTGATATTGGGTGAGGGCATTTATTATTTGAGACACAGAGCTTATAATGTCGTCAATGAAGGAATCATTGGCAGGTTAAGTGCTACTATTGATACTATAGATGGTGTCATTAGTAATATGGATTTTAGATACCGAATGACCGGCAAACTCAAAATGCCTTTTGTGGAGGAAGGTGCATATCTTAATTTCAGCGGCCTATATGACGATATCGAAGACTGGAATTTTCTGGTTCAGGTAGGCAATGATTCTATTGTGGCGCCTATTTTTATGAGTCATTTGACTCTGTATCAAAATAGTCTTATTTCTTTTTCAAAAGACCCGGTGACCCAAAAACATCGATTTAGATTTTTGCTAAATGGACACCTATCTGCAGATGATCGATTAAAGACCAATTATATCAGCAAATTAAAAAATGTAAAATTATTAAGCATTGTATTTGAAGAAATGGAGTATGAAACCTATAAAGGTTTTGTAAATAAACCGGTATTCAGGATGGCAAGCCCCGCCAAATCATTAAATGGATTTCCTATTCAAATAGACAGCATAGATTTTACAACACACAATGGCCATCCGGGCTTATACATCAAACCTAAATTGGTTTTGGTAAGTGATACCAATGGCTTTTCAGTGTCAGCGGGTTTAATTTTTTATGCGGAAATGCAGGTCAGCGGCCCTAAAGATGAATTTTTAAATCCCAACGCCTTTCTGTCAGATGTAAATATTCATATCGCCAAAAATGGTTTTAAGCTGGATGGAGTGGTGAAATTTATTGATGAAGCAGGCAATGATGGAATAGAGGGAGTACTGGCTGCCTCTTTGCCCGGGGGTATTGAAGGTAATTTTAAAGCCAAATTTGGGAACGTAGGCGCACAGTCAGGAGCACCATTCAATACAGCAGGCTATTACAATTATTGGTACGTTGATGCAATGATTGCTTTTGGATCCGCTGGCTTCCCCATCTTTTCTGGGGTAAATTTATACGGATTAGGCGGAGGGATGTGGTACAATATGAAACAAGATACCTTACATCAGGTAAACATCAGAGACATGATGAAGCCCGTCGCAACAACTGCCGGTAATGTTCAAAACAGTGGCATACCCTATCACAATTATTATGGAGGAGGATATGGGTTTCGTTTGAGAGGTTTGTTTGGAAACCCCGGTGGTGGAGATAAATTTAATATGTTGTTGGCCGTGAAAGCCGATTTTCCTGCCAGTGGAGGTCCAATTGTCAGCTTGCGGGGAGATGTATATCTGATGTCAAAATTACAATCCATCAATGCAGAAGGAAAAATAGATGAAACCCAAAAAGCATTCTGGGGCTTTGCTGAAATTCAGTACAACGGTCAGGAACATTTTATTGATGCAGTGGTCCAGATGAATGTACTTATTAAGAAAGCTGATGAGAGAATAATAGAAGGAATCGGGCCCAATTCAAGAATGGTCAATGCGCATTTCCATGCAAAGACGGCGGGTGAAGATTACTGGTATTTATTGGTAGGTACGCCCTCGGAAAGAGGAGGAATAAAGATGGATTTAAAAATTAAAAAAGCCTCGGCAGAGGGCTATGCCATGTTTGGTCACGGCATCCCTATTGAAATACCAGAACCCGATCCGCAATTTATGGCCATGCTCAATAATAAAAAAGACAATTACAGTTCGAGCAGCGGTGATCCAAATTCAGTTTTAAACAAGCCCATCGACCTGACAGGCTATGGCATTGCTTTCGGTGCAGTTGTCAAAGATTCTTTTAATTTCAAATACCAACCTTTTTACCTGATAGTCAAAGTGATTATGGGTTTTGATTTTAATCTCACCAAAAATAGTGAAAGAAAGTGTGTAGAAACAGGTAATGTACCAGGATATAATGATTGGTATGGAATGGGACAATTGTATGCAGGTATAAGTGGAGAATTTGGCATTCATGTAGATATGTTTTTTGTTGAAGGAGACTTTCAAATCTTTAAAGGGTCAATTGCTGCCTTAATGAGTGGTGGTCTACCTAATCCATCCTGGTTTTATTGTAGAGGTACCATGAAGTACGAAATTCTGGGCTTAATTGAAGGAAGTCACTCTTTCGAAATGGTCTTGGGCCAGAAATGTACCCTCGGCAATGGCAATCCGTTCAGCGACAGTCCGATCATCATAGATACAAAACCGCAGGAGGGCAATACGGATGTTTCTGTTTTTACTTTGCCCACTGTTTCGTATGCTTTTCCTATCAATACTGAGCTTTCATTTATCGATGAAAAAGTAGGACCCAGGACATTTAAATTGTTAATTGATCAGGTGAGTCTAAAAAATGCAGATAACTACAACTACCAACCTGAGCGATTTTTTGACAACGACAATTATATCAGTTACCACAAGCCCAATAAAGTACTAAAAGCTAGATCTAACCATACTTTTTACATCAAAGTGAAAGCCAAAGAAAAAATGATGGCGACAGGACAGTGGACCACCATCAAGGATGGCAATGCAGATTGGCAGGAGGACAAAACCGTGCATTTTAAAACCGGCACAAAACCTGACTCAATAGATCCCCATCAATTGGACTATACGTACCCTATGCAACAACAGCGGTTTTTTATGAAGCAAGAAACATTCAATAGTTCAGGGATTATCAGATTAAACAATGTGGATGATCAGCTTTTATATACTAAACATCCAGTTACCGCCCTCACTTACCATTATGAAATTATTTTTAATTCGTACACTGCCGGAGAGCCTTCGATAAAAGAGCATGCCATAGCCGGTGACTTTCAGAATATCATTTTTAAAGTAGATAGGTTGAAACCCAATCAGGTTTATAACGCAACATTAAGGAGAGTAAAAGGTAATTTTAGTGCGAATAGCGCAATATCCTATGCGACATCTAACATTTCAGCCACCTATGCCAATTCCGGTTTTAATAAAAAGAAAGCAGGTGAATATGATTACAACATCTTGCCCGCCAGAATGGTATCTCTGGGCACTGCAGCTTCAGCAAGTGTGGAGAAGGATTTGTATACTTTTTATTTCAGAACCAGTAAGTTTGACAATTTGCAGGATAAGGTCGAATCCCTTACATGGAATGCACCTAAATATGCCCTACCTGGCACCTTAGAAGACATTATCCATGATGGCCTTAACCCTGTGGAAGGTTTTGATGTTTTTGAAATGGAGGGCTATCAAAGACAAACAAGCACGGGTGTTTTTACTACCCACGCTGGTTTTATAAAGTCAGGAGTTCATTATCATGTTGGTGAAAATTATGGTGACGAAGAACCCTTTGATTACCTGGGCAATGATGATGTAATATCCCGAAACAATCTATTTCATTTTGAAAGCCCAATCGCTCTTTCAGATTATCATTTTTCATTACTGGAATACATAAGTTCACAGGTAAATACAGCTGCTTATAATGCCATTGTGTCTGAATTGAGTAGGATAAAAGCGAGGTTAAGATTTGGTATCCCGCCATCAAAAATTGCCAAACAATCCTATAACAGTACACTGGGCCCATATATTATTCCTCAATCCAGCAATGGTTTGAGCAGTAATGTACCAGCCAACCTAAGTACCCAATCAGGCCCAACTTCTCCACCTCCACCCCCTAAAACATTTAAAATTAGGTTGGAATACGGTACTCAGTACTTTATTACTGATTTTTTCAACAAGTCTGACATAGTTGACTATCTATCAATTGGAGGTACTTATCTGGAATCAAATAATGCACCCTTGTATCGTAGACTTTCAGGTTTTGTCAATCAACCCGTTTCAGGTACAATTTGGACTTGTCAGGATGCTGCATTTGGTATCATCTATCGATATCCATGGCTGGGTAGTAGACAGATAGGCACAAAATGGAAAAAAGAGTATGTAACTCCGGGACCCTGTATTGAAGACATTGACTAAATACTTTTATCTATGACCAAGTATGTAAACTTAGTATTGTTGATCCTATTGACTTTTTCAAAAGCGATGAGTCAAAATGATAGTGTAGCATTTATTCGCACAATATCTAAGATCGAGCAATCCCAAATTACTTTGAGATGGGCTCCATCTACCTCTATTTCCTGGTATTTGTCTCTTACAAATGGTTATAGCATTGAAAGAGCAGTCAATAAACAAGGTGACAGTACCATGAGCGCATTTATAATGTTAGAACCAAAACATTTGCCTTGGCCTAAAGAAAGATGGCAGAAAGATCAATTGGCAAGCTATGATAATTATTGTATTATAGCAGCAGAGTTGCTATATGGTAAAGGTACTTCGGTTAGTGCAAACTCAAAGATATTGCAAAAAGCAGATGAGTTTCAAAATAAGTATACCTATGCTATGATGTCAGCCGATTTTTCTGCACAAGCTGCAGATGCACTTGGACTCAGTTACATCGATACGGACATCAAACCTGGCTATGTTTATGTTTACCGAATTAAAAGCCTCGCTTCGCAGGAAAATTATATCATTAATCCATCGACCATAGTTTGTTACCCGTCAATGGAATCAAAATTAATACCGCCTGATATAAGCCAGATTAAGTCAATGGATAAAGCCGTAAAAATACTTTGGGATAGAGAACAAGGTCCCAATCCGTATGTGGCTTATTACATTGAAAAATCTGTTGATGGTCAAAATTATAAAAGATTAAATAATGTGCCCTATTTGAGTGGTGACAATATAGGAAACGAAGAATTTAAACAATTCCATGTTTATATAGACTCAGTAGATCAAAACTACATACCCTATTATTATCGCATAATAGGCTTAAGTCCTTTCGGAGAATTAAGCCCTCCTGGTAATTATGAGATTTCTTTTGGTGTAGATTTGACCGCGCCTTCCAAACCCGATGGACTACAATCCAAGCAATTAGGCCCCAATAAAGTAAAATTGTCATGGAACTTTCCTGAGTCAGAAAGCAAAGAGATTGCAGGCTTTCTGATTGGCAGATCGGTTCATGTTTTGGATTCTTTTGCCAACATTACCCCCGTTCTTTTGTCTCCTGACAGCAGAGAGTACATAGATGAGAATGCCAATCCTTTAAAGCCTAACTTCTATTTTGTCACAGCCATTGATACTGCAGAAAACTACAATATTTCACTATCCCATTATGCCCAATTAATTGATAGCATTCCGCCTGCTCCCCCGGTTGACATTTTTGGCACTGTTGATACCAATGGAATTGTTTCACTGACATGGAAAAAGAACAGTGAACCTGATATCTTGGGTTATGAAGTGCATTTTAGCAACCAGAGTGATCATGTGTTTGCATCGCTGACCAATAGTCCGGTACTAACCAATTCCTTTACAGATACAATTATGGTAAGGACTTTAACAGAACACATTTACTACAAGATTGTGGCCGTAGATCAAAATTACAATTATTCTTCCTATTCAAAAATGTTGGAGTTGGAGCGACCTGATATTGTTCGACCTGCTGTGGCCTTGATTGCAGATTATGAAAAAACAGATGCAGGTGTTTTATTAAAATGGGTCAACAGCACCAGTAAGGATGTTGTTGGACACTCAATTTTTAGAACTGAAAATCCGAACAACATTGAGTGGACCCAAGTGTATACTTGTACCAATTTATCTCAGACAACGTGGGTTGATGAAAATGTGAAACCTATGACTACCTATTATTATAAAATTCATGCCTTTGACGAAGTTCATCTGCAAAGTATCGCTGGAAACAGGGTCAAGGTAATTACCAATTCAATAAAAGTAGATGTAAGTAAATTGGAGATACAGGCCAAGCTAATGGATAAACAAGTACACCTCACATGGACAAATTTACCAAATGTTAAAAAATACATAGTTTACAAAAAAGGCACAAGTGGAAAGTACATTACTCTTTCAAGTACAGCTGCCAATAAATTTATTGATAAAGACTATGACAAAGACGCATCCTATGTATTGCGTTGTATAGCAAGCAACGGTGTGTACTCAGAGTTTAGCCGTGAGGCAAAAGTTATTAATTAAAATGTAAAAACAAGAATGATGAAAGTAGTTTTAACAGCATCGTTTATGGTCTTAATGTGTAAACTGATTTACGCTCAATGCAATGTCAGTATAACACAAGGCTCTTATTTTTCTGGAGACTGTGGAGAAATTTCCATTCAGGGAGGGATAGGAGGAGGAGCTGCTTTATATGGCCAGTGTGGTGATTTACAATTTGTGCCTCCATGGGCTGGCGGTGATGTGGTTACTTCTGTAATTCCAGTACTTCAAAATGAGATAAACGTTTATCCCAATCCTACTACTGGATTTGTGAATGTACAGGGGGGTAGGAAGTTTGACTTCGTACAAGTTTATAGTTCCATCGGCAAGCTTGTTTGTAAGATAACTTCTGTTGATGAGCACAACTACTTAGATCTATCTTCATTACCCCCTGGCATGTACATGTTGAAATTATATTCTACCGATCAAACCTATGCAATTACCCAAATAATTTTACAAACCAACTAAACCATTTAATATGAAAAGGATATTTAAAATGATTGTTTTTCTTGTACTTCCATTTTGTATAAGTGCGCAGCAAGGTCTTCCGTATCAGGCAATAATCAAAGATGCAGAAGGCAAGGTCCTGCCCAACACACAAATTCAACTTCGATTTATTATTAAAAATAATTTGCAAGTATTGAGATATCAGGAAACACAAACGCCTACTACAGATGCATTTGGCTGGTTCCAGGTGGTTATCGGCAATGGAGTGCCTGAGACTGGCTCTTATCAAAGTATAGATTGGTCTGAAACCAACGTTTTGGTGATGGAGTGCAATAGTAATGGCAGCTTTGAGGAAGTAAGTTCTCAGGTTATCTATGGCTCACCATTTTCAAACAGCGGTGATAATGACCCCTCAAACGACATCACCAAAGGGAGTGCTGCCGGGGGAGACCTTGGAGGTACCTACCCAAATCCTACCATAGAATCAATAAAAGGTAAACCTATTTCAAGCAACATGCCCAATACTGGAGAAGTATTAAAATGGAATGGCTCAGAATGGACTCCCTCAATTGATCTCACCAGTACCGTGGGTGGCAATGTAGATGGTGTACTTTCAGTGAACTCAGGCAATGGCATAGAGGTAAACAACTCGGATCCCAAGAATCCGATTATTATAAATAAAGGCGACATCAGCAATACCAATGAGATTCAAACTTTATCGCTGCAAAATGGATTTTTAAGCATCTCATCGGGCAATGAAGTTCAACTCCCTACTGGTGATCAATGGGGAGGTCAGGTAATAGCACACAACAATACCATGGCCGGAGATGGCACCATTTCCAATCCTCTTGCCATTGCCCACCAGGGAGCTTCTGCAGGCCAGGTGTTGAAATGGAATAATGTATCATGGATTCCCGCTGATGATATTGGCTTTGACAATTGGGGTAATCAGGTAGTTCAAAAAAATGCTACATTGGAAGGAGATGGCACAACGGGCTCACCTTTGAAGCTGGCATCGCAAGGAG
>CALMSX010000101.1 GCA_937872515.1 uncultured Bacteroidota bacterium | reverse complement strand
GAAAGTTACAGTGGCGAAGAATTGGAGGTAGGTAAGGTTGAATTGAGGATAGGAAGAGAAGATGAAGTTGGCAGTTTTGCACTTTATCAGAATGAGCCCAACCCATTCAGAACTACCACTACTATTGGGTATCAAATTCCAAATCAAGGTACTGTGGAATTGAAAATTAGTGATATAACCGGAAGGGAATTGTTTACGAGAGAGATTAATTCTATTCGCGGATATAATTCAGTTGAAATTGATAGAAAATTATTCCCTGCGACAGGCATTTATTATTATACGGTAACAGCCGGATCATTCACAGCAACCAAAGGGTTGGTCGTTTTAGAATAAATCTAATTTAACAAGAAATAGAATCACCGGAAACATCTTCCGGTGATTTTTTATTTAACAAATTTTAACCAATGAACGAAGAGTTTGTTTTACCTGCTCTTACAGCAGAAAATTTAGATAAATACAAGTTGTGGTGGACTACCTTATCGGATTCATGGAAAATCGCATTCAACGCTGTTTATACAAATGCGTACACCACTGATTTGCCAGGTGATGACACATTAAATTTGATAAGCAATGTTCCCGTTATGCGTTTTGCAGGCCCTACTGCCATGTACCCCAATATGCAAACTGAGTTGGATGATATGAGTGGTATATCGCAACTAAATAATTTGAAGATCCTGGTAGTGGTCAACCACAATGTCACATCTTTGAAAGGAATTGAAAGGCTCCAAAATCTTGAATCCTTGTTTGTATTCGAAAATAAGATCAGTGACATTAGTAGTGTAAGCAGTCTTCCCAATCTAAAGGAATTTTATTTCCAATCCAATTTGGTTACATCATTAAAGGATTTATCTCAAAATTTAAATTTAAGAACGATTTACTGCAGCAGAAACAAATTGGAAAACCTCGAGGGTATTTCAGAGCAACATGCAGATCAATTGACAAATTTTATTTGTTTACCCAATGAATTGTTGAAAGACAGGGATATCATTCAATTTGAAAATAAAGTGGGTATAAGGTGCAATAAAGGGTGATATGGAACACGATATACACATTATCCAAAATTTATTGAACGAACGTGAGCTAAGCATGGTAACCATGGTATTAAGCCAACTTAGTTTTCGGGATGGTTCAGGTACCGCCAGTGATGCTGCCAGAGCTGTAAAAAACAATCTTCAGGTACCTAAGAGCGAAGATCATTTGAAACAACAAATTGATGGAATTGTGTTGCAAGCTCTTTCATCCAATTCTTATGTTCAAAATAATTTGTTGCCTTACAAAGTATTGCCATGCCTTATCAGCAAGTATGAAGCAGGGATGTATTATGGAAAGCATGTAGATTCTCCTCTAATGGCAGATCCAATGGTAGGCATTGTACGAACAGATCTTGCTATGACCTTGTTTTTAACCGATGCTTCAGATTATGAAGGAGGAGAACTATGCCTGGAATTGAAAGAAGGAGAGAGGCAAATAAAATTAAACCGAGGATCTGCAATTATTTACCCTGCCAGTGTCTTGCATCGTGTCAATACCATAAACTCAGGTCAGCGCATCGCTATAATAACGTGGATGCAGTGTTTGATTGCAGATATTGAAAAGAGACAACTGGTAGCTCAGCTAAAAACTATTCAAGCGCAGCTGGAAGCGTTGGATCCAAAGTCAACTGAAGCTTTATCTTTGCTTCAGGTGTATAGCAACCTCATGAAAATGTGGGTTGAGCTTTAGTCGTAAATTGGAGAGACATAAAAACCGGGAACATCGGTTATTTTATACTGAATTTTAAGATGACTGGGGCAGGGATTATATTTTTGAGGATTAAAGGCCAATAAGGGCATGGTAAGGCCTGATTGTTGAAGACTTAATTTTTCGTTTTCAAAAACTTGAATTTCGGTAAAAAAATAGAGTGATTCTTGTAAAGGTTCATTAGGAGCAAAATGTGAGAGTTGGATTTTCAATATTTCAAATTGATCATTCGGGCATTTTCCGTTTTTTGTACTAAAATTGATTAATTCAACTTTGTTTATTATCGAGTTGGATTGTCTGTCCAGTTTTCCCAGACTTACATTGATATTCTGAGGAATAAAAACACCGTTTTTTGCTAATTGTGGACAAAGGTTGATTGTCAAAGGAACCTGCATTTCATTGCGGAGGGCTAATTGCATTGTTTCAGATAATATGATATCGGGTCTATCCTCTTCTTCAAATTGAAATTGGGTACCATCTACCATTAAACTCTGTTTAATCCATGGAGAGATACCCAGGACTTCAACAGATTTTTGCAACAGGTGGAAAGTTTCAGGTATTATTTCAAGTAGTGTAAATTCAACCTCTTCTGGCGAAAAGAGTAAAATACTTGGCAATATTAAAGGTGCATAGGGGCCTGTACCAGCATAACAAACATGAATTTTTTTGCCGGGTTTGATTTGTTGTTGATCTTTAATTGCCTTAAAAGTTCCGCGAATAAAACTGCTTGTTCTAGTGTAATCTATGAGACAATGTAAGGCAGAAATGGCATTTACTGCTTTTCCGTTTTGTAAAAGTAAATCCGGAGAGAGGACTTCTCTGTTTTCATCTATAGAATGAATAGCATCTAGTGTTTTTAACAAAGAATGGCAAGCATTTCTTAGGTCGAGTGGAGATGAGTGATCGTCAAAAATGGTAGTGGCAATCCCATTTAATGCATGAGTGAAGCTGGGATTAATACTTGCAGTTGACATCAATTTGTCAAAAATAATGGACTAATAAAACGGTTTATTATACAGTAATTACATTATTATTCATGAACATAAGCTCATTTTCATGCAAATAGGCATACAAAACCTTTTTGTTTTTTTGAGCAAAAGCCCCATTAATTGACTCACATTTATGGTTGTCTAAGTCAGAAGGTCGATCCAGCCATATGTCTGCGTTTAAATGTTTGAGCTCCATTAAAGCTGAGTTCCCTGGCTTATGTCCAACGACCCAAATAACATCAATAGGTATATTTTTATTTAAAGCCTCACTGAAGCTTGAAAACGTAGTCAACTTAGAAGAGTTTGCCAAATGATCTACCTGAACGAGACCTGTTAATTGGATGTGAGGTTGATTTTGTAACTTTTTAAGAAGGTAATCACTTGAAGGACCGTGTCCCCAAACAAGTACGTTGGTTTTACTACCATATATGCTTGTAAATGATTTTTCAGAAACGGCTTTGACACCATTTAATTTAAACCACGCACCAGTTGAAGCCAGAACCAATCCAGCGCCGGATAATGTTACAAACTTTCTCCTATTTAGCATCTGCTTAGTATTTTAAGATTAATTATGGTCTTGATGGATAAACTCCATTTGTACAAATGATAAAATTTAATCCCAGGTAAGGTTTTCTCAATGGAATTGGTAAATTGGTACCATTAGGAGCTAACGTAAGGATCCCTGGCACCATAGAACCATTGACGGCTTGAGTACTAAAAATACTTTTGTTATTTAATGCCAGTACATTGCCAATAGGAGAGTCATCTGACGAATCCTCTTCTTTGACAGATATTGAAGCATTTATTATGTGGTTATGGGCAGGCATATTGCCTGATGAAAGTGTTGTGCTCTCTGACCCCCATATTTGTCCTAGACTCACTGGGCTCAATCCTGGCCCCTGACCTATTCCAACTGGTGTTCTGCCCTGCAAATCAGGTAATGCAAAAGTTACCGTTCCATTTCCACCATAAAAGGTACCTAACAATGAAAACAGTGCTGTATTTGAAGAAATACTCAAAATTTGGCCTTGACAAAGGGCCCAGGTTTGAGGGGCGAAATTTCCGGCAAAAATTATTATTTGAGCTAATGTCCCTTCCATTTGTAAGTTATTAAGACCTTGACGGAAAAATCCCGTTCAGGCAGATGATAAAATGAATGCCCAGATAGGGTTGTCTGATACTAAATGGCTGCGACCCACCTGCAGTTGCTACGGTTGCAGAAACTCCTCCGAGTGCACCGATTCCAGCTCCGTCTGGTCTGAAATAATTAGTGCCGGTAGCTGGAATTGCCCCTGCAGGCTCCTCAGTATTGGCATTGGCAGAAGTAGCACCAACCGTAAGAGTACCCAGGTGGGTGTGATTAGGCATTTGAGACGTGGTCAGTGTAATATTATTTGTTCCACTAGCTTCACCTAAATTAATATAAGACAGGCCCGGCCCTTGCCCTACGCCAACAGGAGTTCTTCCCCGAAGATCAGGCAGTCCAAAGGTTGTGATTCCATTTCCTCCATAGGTGGTACCTAAAAGTGAAAAGAGCGCCTGATTTTGGTTAATCGCAAGGATTGCCCCATTGCAATAAGCCCAATATTTGGGATTAAAATCAGCGGCAAACATGATAATACTGGCCATTGCTGGTTCCATTTCTAATAATTTAATTTCGTGATGGAAAAATACCAAAAACACAAATGACACATCGCAGGCCTAAGCTGGGCATGTGTGTTGCAAATGGTTGATTGCCCCCTGATATGGATGATGTGGCTGTTACTCCCCTTAAAGTCTGGGTCGCTCCAGCTGCCGCATCATAAAAAGGACTAGTAGTAGTGGCAAAGACATTGTTAATCGGTGTGTTTACGGTTGCTGGTTCGCTGCTGGCCTTCACTTGTGCAGAAATTACGCCGTGATTGTGTACCGGAAGATTGGTAATCAACAATGTAGTATATTCAGATCCTGAAGCTTCGCCCAAACTTATAGTACCTATTCCAGGGCCAGTACCGGCGCCAACAGGAATCCTGCCCCTGAAATCAGGAACTGCAAACGTGGTCAATCCATCACCACCATAGGTCGTTCCAATAAGGGCAAAAAGGGCATCATATTGAGCAATGCTCAATAATGCGCCATTGCAATCAAACCAGTTATTGGGGGCAAATGTACCCCCAAACCAATTGATTTGGGCCATAAAATAACCTTCCATTTTCCTACATATTAGATAACAAATATATTGAATCTTTTGAGATATAGGCGTTTTTAATAAAAAAAAGTGTATTTTCTACAATTTAATCAATACCCCCGCCATTCCATGAAAGCCTGCTTGTGGATAAAGAAAGTTTTCTGTTATCTGCTGACTGTAAATGTACGTATAACTGTAACCACCGGATGCATATCTAAGATTGAAGAGGTTATTTAATTGTGCTTGAATTTGAAATTCTTTAGCAAATTGGGTTTTTAACGGAAAACTGAAATTGATATGGCTAGTACTAAAGGCGGGGAGACGGCGGTTAGGGTTTGATGTATTATCCAAAAATTGTTGACCAGTTAATTTTGTAATCCATGTTATCACCATCCCTTTTGAGTTTTGATAGGTGAATAAACCTGCACCTGTGATATTGGGGGATAAACTTATATCTGTTGTACCGTGAAAAACATTTACCTCCTTCGTTTGATGGGTGTAGTCATAAATGGTCTCTGTAAAATTTTTAATTTTATTCTGACTCAGTGTTACATTGGCTCCAATTTGTAACCATTTGTTGATCTGGTGTTTTCCAACCAATTCCAAACCGAGACGAACGCTTTTATCTATGTTTTTTCTCAGGGTATTACCCACATCGTTGACTTGGCCGGTAGGTACCAATTGATTTTTGTAAGACATAAAAAAGGAATTGGCTTCCAAATTCCAATCTGCAGATTGATGTTTCCATGAAATTTCGGTATCATATAGTTTTTCCGGAGTGGGAAGGGGCTGATCTCCATGATCAGTAAAATCACTTCTATCCGGCTCTCTGTGGGCCACCGCAAAAGAAAGATTGAATTGATTCTTTTTATCTATCGCTTTGTTTATTGAAAACTTGGGATTAAAAAATAGATAATTCACATCAAAATCGATGGCTCGCAAATCATTGTCGCTGCCCATGGATGAATAACTGACATTTCTGAGTTGGGCATCTGAGCTCCACGACCAACCGCTTTTCATTCTTTGTTCGAATCTAAGATAGATGTTTCCATCTGTTTTTGTAGCCTCGCTCTCATAATAAGGGTCTTCTTTTTCAAATTCTGGTGCTGATACTACCTCGATCACATCTCCAAAATGATCTCCTTTATAGATGTGGTAGCCACCACCAATCGACAGCAGGGACGAAGTATTCCACTCTTTTTCCAATTTAAATATGCCACCAAAGAAGTCATTGTCCAGCCACCTTCTCCTGACAATGTCTGAAGATAATAGGGTGTCAGTACCTAAAGGAATAGGTTGGATGAGGTAGTTGCTCAATTCATCCTGATATTTGTATTGCTCAAAGTAACCGCTTCCTTTTGTATAATGCAAAGCCACTTTTGTTTTCCAGTTGGCCGCCCATGTTTTAGCATAGTGGAGCTGAAGATGGGTCTGGGTGTAATTATCAACCTGTTTATCGTATAAAAAGTAGTTATATCGCCTGTCTGAGTTGTATAAATTGAGTGAATCCTGAATAGTATTATAAAGTCCGCCCTTGTTATTATTATAATGCTGTAACAATGCTTCCTGGTCGCCACTTACCTTGGCTTCAGGTACTCCATTCCATGCTTGATAGGTTTTTTCTGAACCTGAAAATGCGATGAGTCTTAGTGAAGATGTAGAACCCACCCTGGCTCCTTCTATGTACCATGATTTGAGGTCTGCGCTGGCACGGTCAATGTATCCATCGGATTTTATTACTGAGTAACGGGCATCAACATTGAATCTATTGTTCATTAACCCAGAATTGAGCCCAAAAGTCATTTTGCGGGTATTAAAACTGCCGTACGAAATATTTGCAGATGCGGATGGATTCACATCTAGTCCGAATGTATTGACTGATACTGTTCCACCATAAGCCCCGGCCCCGTTTGTGGAGGGGCCTACTCCCCGCTGGATGCGGATGGATTCAGCAGAAGAAGCAATGTCGGGCAAGTCTACCCAAAATACTCCCTGGGATTCGGCATCATTGATTGGAATGTCGTTGATGGTAACATTGATTCTCGATTGTTCCACCCCTCTTATGCGCATACCGGTATAGCCAACTCCTGCCCCGGCATCCGTATTTATGGTGACAGATGGCTGCCACTGCAGTAATACAGGTATATCCTGGCCATGGTTGATTACTTCCAACTGTTCTTTGCTAATCTCACTGCCTCCATTAAAGGGAGTTATTTTGTGGATGTTGGATTTAATCTCGACCTCATCAAGGTGGTAAATATTGCCCTTTAAGATAAAGTCAAGAGCAGACTGTTCTGGCCACAGTAAAGGTAAGACAACCGTCTCATAACCCAAGTAAGAGCACGACACCTGGAAGGAACCTGGACTCAATCCTTTTAATTCATAACTTCCTCCTTTTTCACTTACTGAGGCCTGACTGCCGCCCTGAACAAAGATAACTGCACCCTCCAACTTTTCCCCTTTGTCATTTTTTACAGTACCTCTCAGCACTTGCGAATGTATTTGCAAGGTTGTCAATAGAATAAATAAAATAATACAATACCTCATTGTTTTGAAGTTAAATGGCTACAAAATAATGGGATAGAGTTTATGCCGAAAGAACATGAGGAGAAAATGCTCCCTTGCCGGCATTACCCGGCCAGGTTCAATGGGTATAATCTCAGCCTCAATAATGAGGCACCCCAGAAATCGATGTAAAGATAAGAAAATTTTCAAATGTTCACGTCCCGCCTTATCGGCGGGACTAAATGGTGCGTCCCGCTATCGCGTGACTAAATGTTAAAAATGTAAAATAAGCGGGTTGAGGTACTCGAAACTCACTATCGCGTGACTAAATGTTAAAAATGTAAAATAAGCGGGTTGAGGTACCCGAAACTTTTTATTCTTTTAACCAGGCCATGGCTCTTTTTAGACACTGATCATTTTCTGATAGCGGGTTTTCCTCGAAAGGAAAATATTCATCGGGTTCTATGTACTCTGTGTATACTTTGCCTTTTCGGTCTTTGTAGTAACTTACTGAAATAGACATTGTTGTATTTTTATCGATAGGGTGCCAATCCGTTACCGTGGTCATACCAAGTGTTTTTTGACCAAAAAAACGGGTATGGTTTCTTCCTTTAAACATAACAGCAATGGCCTCACCAGAACTGGTGGTGTACATGCTGGTCAATACTGCGATCTTTGGTAACCTTGAAAATAAACACATTTTTGGGACAGCAAGGGTAAAGTCGCCGTAGTAGAACATTTCATCATTTACCTTCCAGACTGCATCCTCTGCATCTAAAATTCCATCGGTGCCTCCGGCAGGACCTTCTCCCAATAGAGGAACCAGAGCTTCGGCCATGGGAAACAAATTTCCTCCTCCATTGTATCGCAGGTCTAAAACCCAGTTTTGGGGTAGATCGACTTGCACGTAACAAATCTTTCGCACCAGTTCTTCTGCCATTTTATAATTATCGCCCATGGGCATACCACAAAGCCTCACATAGCCTGTTTCCGGTCCCAGCATTTTAACTTCGAAGTTGTATTTCTGACCGCTCTGGATAACATTGTACATATTGACGTCAAAGCCCTTATGGTGGTCTTTCAAACCTCCAAAATAATAGGCTACTACATTTTGTTGAAAGAAGATTTTGCCATGTTCATCACCCAGGACTTCCAGCAGGTGATTTAAGGCAGGTTGGATATCCTCCATCGAAGCCCTATTTCCGGCCCTTTCTAAAACCTCGTTTCTCAACTGATTCCAATCTACATTTTGACGATAAAGCGAAGCTGATTGGGCATGGTCAAGGATGGAATTTAATCTTCTTGAAAATGTATCATCTTTTTGCGCGCTGCCAATGATTAATATCAAAAAACACAGGCAGGCAGATAGCAGCAGGCGAATGGTTTTATTGGCAGCTTTCATGGATGGGATTTTTTTTGATTAATCGTATTTAGCCCAACCAAGATACTGGAATTTAGAATGTGGTGAAAGGAATTTTAGACTCATTCAATATCAAACGCGGACAGATAGCCTGAAACCCCTGGCTGCATAATAAGACTCCGCACCATTGTGGTACATAAAAACAGTGTTGAACCTCCGGTCGCAAAAGATGGCACCACCCAGCTTTCGAATGGCATCGGGTGTCTTGACCCAGCTGGAAGTTTTTAAGTCAAATGATCCAAGGGTCTGGAGATAGCGGTACTCTTCTTCAGTGAGCATTTCACCACCGATGGCATTGGCCATATCCATGGCACTGTCTTTGGGTTTGTTTTCTTTTCTGCCATCCAGGGCTGCTCTGTCGTAACAAAGGCTTCTCCTCTCTTTGGGACTTTCAGATGAACAGTCGTAAAAAACAAATGCTCCTGTTTTTTTATCATGGGCCACTACATCGGGCTCGCCGCCGGTTTCTTCCATCAGAAATAAGGTGTGAAGTTTCTCCGACTCTTTTTCCAGCCTGGCAAGAACATCTTTCCAGTTTAAGCCCTTGTGTCGATCTTTGTTTTTTTCAAACCTTTCAGCCAGGGTAGCGATCAATGTAGCTCGTTGTGTTTTGTCCAATTGTTTTTTCATGTCTGTGATCTATGTGTGTTGAGGTAATATTTTTCTGTTGTCTGGTCTCAGGTACCAGGAAACAAAAGTAAGGGTTAATAATAAAAGTGAAGGGGCAATTTCTGCAAAACTGTGATGCAAGATAAGGTGTGATATGGCCGCTCCAGACATGGCAAAAAAGAAGCCGGCATACGCCCACTCTATGAGCACGGGATAACGGGGCACCAGGATGGCAATTGTACCCAATATTTTCCATATTCCAAGAACTGTCATCAAATAGATAGGGTAGCCCAGTTCATTGAATTTTTGGACTTCTTCTTCCATTTGCATCAATTGTACAACGCCGGTTGATACCATGCCAAGGGCCAACCAGAGGGTGGCGATCCAATAGGTAATTTTTTTTCCTTTTTGCATCTGATTAATTCTTAAAAAGGTTTTGCAATCTGTCATGCGCCATGCTGAGCCCAAAGGCAAAAGGCATTTTTAAGAGGTTGTCCCTGTCAGCTACCGATTTAAAAATGGTGTGGACAGTAAGTAAACAAGTTTCAGCACTTGTACTTTCAAAGGTGAGGTATTCCAGTTGGATGGGGAAGCCGGTATTTTCCATTTCAAAAGTGCGCGTAATTTTACTATCGGTTACTATTTCATGGATGACACCATTGGCTTTAAAAACCACGTTGCCGTTGGGATCAGATGTTTCTATCTGCCAACTGCCGTGCCTTTCATTTTCTAATTTAATGACTTTTGTACCCATCCATTGCGCCAACAGGTCAGCTTCTGTATAGGCTCTGAAAATAAGATCTACCGGAAGATCAAATTGACGTGTTATAAAAATTTCCTGTCTGCCGGGCTCTGCCTGCACCTTGGTTTTTAATTCCATTGATTTAGGATTTTTTGTGTTGTTTCATCAAATTTTCCAAACTATTGAAGCGGGCATCCCACATTTGACGGAAGGGCTCAATAAAGTCTGCAATGTCTTTCATTTTTTCAAGGTTGAGCTGATAGTACACTTCTCTGCCCACCTGCGCTTGGTGCAAGAGCTCGCACTCGGTCAGGATTTGGATGTGTTTGGAAACAGTAGGACGCGCACTGTTGAAGTTGGCCGCAATGGCACCGGCGGTCATGGCTTGCGAAGCCACTAAGAGAAGGATAGACCTGCGGGTAGGATCTGCTATGGCCTGAAATACATCTCGTCTTAAATTCATTATGTAGCTATTTGGCTACAAATATATATGTAGCTATTTGACTACGCAATAAGGAAGGTGAAAAAAATGAACCATATTTTATTAATACTCTGATAATCAATTAATAAAAGACGTGATTTGGTTTTACATTTTATGGCAAATGCCCAATTACCTCTAAAAAATGGGAAATGGCTCTATTGAGGTGAGAGATGGCTTTTTCGCTTAAACCTTCTTGGAGTTCCCATTCCACTCCCCCAATGGCCATCACATAAGCGTCTGGTTTTACATCATACAAGGTAGCTGCCAGGTAAACCACCGTTTCAGGATTTTGGGCATGAGAAGAAAAGTAATAATGCTCAGCCAACTCACATTTTGAAAAAGAAAATCCTGACTGCAATTCTTCAGTGGTAGCATCCACAAAAATGACTCTTTCATAGTCACAGATCATTTCGCTGTCCTCTACCTGCAGTTGATACCGCCATTCATAGTCAAAGTGATCCGGCATCCGGTTTTGAATCTCATTGACAAAGGCCCAGCCAAGGCCATCATCACGCCTTCCGCTGTTGCCAATGCCAATGATCAGGGTATTGCTTTTAGTCTTTAAATTTTTCATCGATCAGTTTTCCGGTATAATCGTACAATTCGGCTTTGAGGGGCATCTTTCCCATGGCCTGGGTTGCACAGCTCAGGCAGGGATCGTAGGCACGGATGGCTACTTCGACCTGATTGAGCATACTTTCTGTGATGGTACCCTTGCGACTGATCACATGGTCGGCCACCCATTTTACGGCGTGGTTCATGGCGTCGTTGTTGTGGGTGGTAGATACGATCAGATTGCAGCGAGTAATCATGCCTTTATCATCCACTTCGTAATGGTGGGTGAGGGTGCCTCGTGGTGCTTCAATGATGCCTATCCCTTTGGATCGGGCTACACCTTTTCTTTCGAGGTCGTTGCCCAACAGTTGTGGGTCGTGCAGTAAGACCTTCATTTCTTCGGCACAGTGCAACATTTCAATCAATCGGGCCCAGTGAGAGAACATGGTGCCATTGACCATCTTTTCTCCCGCAAAGGCAAAGTACGCCTTCCTTGCTTCTTCCGCCAGTGGGGTAGGAATGAAATCGCATACATTCATTCTCGCAATGGGACCCACCCTGTTCCAGCCATTTTCTCTGCCGATGTGTTTGAGGTATGGAAACTTCATATACGACCACTGAGCCGTGGCCTCTGCAAAGTACTGTTCATAATCGTCTGTGTTCACATCATTGAGGATGGTTTTGCCACTGGCATCTCTTGCTCTGAGGCTACCGTGGTATAATTCCATGCCTCCTTCTGCATTGACCATACCCAGGTGACCAGATGGGAAGTAGGCAAACTCATCGAGCAACTTTTTATTTTTAACATGGTAGTCGTGGATGAAGCTAACCATTTCCAGGGTCCAATCTATCATAGTATCCACGTTTTCTATTTCTTTGCCATCGAGGAAGTAGTCTCTCTCTTCCAGGGTTAGGGAGTTGTGGACCCCACCGGGGACCGCCAGGATGCCGTGGATTTTTTTACCGGCAACCGCCTTGATGACTTCCTGGCCAAATTTTCTCATGATAATGCCTTTGATGGCCAGTTCCCTGTTTTCTACAGCCACCGCAACAATGTTCCTTTTTTCAACAGGGGCATCCATGCCAAAGAGCAGGTCGGGAGAAGCCAGGTAAAAAAAGTGTAAGGCATGGGACTGAAAAACCTGGGCATAGTGCATCAGCCGCCTCAGCAGGGTGGCGGTGGGTGAGAGGTCTGCAGGGTCGATGCCCACAATCTGGTCAATGGCCTTGGCTGCAGCCAGGTGGTGACTCACCGGACAAATGCCACAGAGCCTTTGCACCAAAACAGGAGCCTCCCAATAGGGGTGACCCTGGATAAATCTTTCGAAGCCCCTGAATTCCACGATGTGAAAAAATGAATCTTTTACTTGTCCGTATTCATCGAGGTGAATGGTTACCCGGCCGTGGCCTTCCACTCTGGTTACCGGGTCAATGGTGATCTTTCTGCTCATATGATCGGTTTTTAATCGTATTTAAATTCTGAATAAAGGATAGAATACTCTTCACCCCACAGCAGGTTTTTCACCACCTTCCAGATGTGGTTGGCATCGGGTGGACAGCCGGGAATGTAGTAGTCAATTTTAACTATTTCGTTGCAGGCATAAACCTTGTCGAGGATCTTGGGCAGGTCTTCATGGTAAGGTACAATGGTAGAAGAAGGCTCGTTGGTAACGCAGTTGAGGTAGGCTTCTTCCAGACATTCACTCAAGGGTATGGCATTGCGCATGGCTGGCAGGCCGCCCCAAACCGCACATTCACCCATGGCCACGAGGATGTCGCAATGTTCCCGAAACAGTCGAAGTGTTTCTATGTTTTCAGAATTGCAGCACCCTCCTTCAATCAGTCCGATATGGCACCGGTTGGTAAATTTTTTGATGTCGGTCAGCGGAGACTTGTCAAAAGAAACGAGTTCAATGACATCCAATAGATCAGTATCGATGTCCAGCAAAGACATGTGACATCCAAAACAGCCGGCCAGTGAAACGGTGGCCACTACTTTTTTTTCATTCACCAGTGGTCTTTGGGCCGCCGCTTGTTTGGCATGAGGCCTGTGTTTTTGCACAGATTCCTGGTCGTATTTTCTTTCCCCAAAGGGTTCGGATTGGCTTACCCCTCTTACGATGATGGCTCCGGTAGGACAGATGTGCATGGCGTTGAGGATTTCTTCATCCGTCAGCCTGGCCTCTTCTGCGTAGTCTACGCCTACATAGGTTTCATTGCCCCGGTTGATGTAATTGAATACGCGTTTACCTTCTTTGGATTTTACGTCTACCACACAGCGCAGGCATTTGATACAGCGGTTGTGTTCCATTACAATTCTTGATGGGTTGTAATCAATCACCCTGTCTTTGAAGAGGTGCGGAAACCGGGTGGCCGATATGCCCAATTCATAGCCCATGTGCTGCAAATCGCACAGTCCACTTTTTTCGCACGCGGGACAAATGTGGTTGCCTTCGGCAAACATCATTTCCACCAGGGCTTTGCGGCTGTCATTGAGTTCAGGGGTGTTGACTTCTACCACGAGACCTTCCGACACTTTTTCGGTGCAGGCGGGTCCCGCCTTGCCATTGAGCTTACAGGTACATACCCTGCAACTACCCAGCGGCGGCTCTATGTGCTCGTAATAACACAAAGAAGGTATAAAGATGCCATTTTCCCGGGCCACCAGCATCAGGTTTTTGCCTTCTTCTGCCTGGATGTGTTTGCCGTCTATCTGTAGGTTTACCATTTTTGCCATGACTTATTTTTTGTAGGTTTCATACTCGCGGGTGGCCGCTTCCATGTCAAATTTCATGCTTTGTCCGTTGTAGCTCTTATCCAGCTTTTCAACAAAATAATCGTGGAACTTATCCATTGCCAGGATCAGGCTATTGGTGGCCGTTTTTCCGAGACCACATCTACTGGTGGTTTTCATGATTTCACCCCAGGTTTTTAATTCCTTTAGGTCTTCTTCTATGGCCAGCCCATTGTCAAGTCGTTCGAGTTTGCGCTGGATGATGAAGTTGCCTGCTCTGCAGGGTGTACAGATACCGCACGATTCTTGTTTAAAGAAGGCGGCAAAGTTGAGCAAAACTCTCACCAGATCTCTTTCTTTGTTAAAGACCATAAAGGATCCCCCGCACCGGATGTCTTTACGAGCTAGCAGGTCGAGCATGGATATTCGCCTGAATTTTTCCTTGATGGAGATGCACTCACCGGATGGTCCGCTGACCTGGATGTAGTAGGGATTCTCCGCTTCGCATAGCTCAAGGAGTTCTGCCACGGTCATGCCCCATTCGATTTCATACAAGCCGGGCAACTTACAATCGCCGGATACACTGATGAGTTTGGTGCCGGGTGAGCCGGGGATGCCCAACTTGAGATAGGCATCGGTGCCAATGTCTAAGATTTGTGCCACCGCGCAAAAGGTTTCCACATTATTGACCACCGTAGGCAATTGCAGGTAACCCTTTTCTACCGGGAAAAACCACTTGGTGCGGGGTTCGCCCCTCTTGCCTTCGAGTGATTCGAGCAGGGCGGTTTCTTCACCGCAAACATAAGAGCCGGCTCCCATCTGGATGCGGATGTCGAAATCAAAGCCTTCGATGCGGTTGCAGTTTTTGCCCAGCAGTCCCATTTTTCGGTAGTCAGCCAGGGTAGCCTCCAAACGGGGCAGCAGCCATCGGTACTCGCCCCTCAGATAGATAAAGCCCATTGATGCCCCAATCGTATACGCGCAGATGATCATACCTTCGATCAGAGAATGGGGACAGGCGTTCATCAAAACCCGATCTTTAAAGGTACCGGGTTCTCCTTCGTCTGCATTACACACCACAAACTTGGGACTGGCTCCCTGCTCTTTGGCGGCCTGCCATTTTTTCCAGGTAGGGAAGTAAGCACCTCCCCGTCCGGCCAGTTCTGAGATTTTAAGCGCATCAATGACACCATTCGGGCTTAAGGCCTGGGCTTTGGTGATAGATGCTCCCGCTTCAAGGTGGCGAAAAAAGAGGGTTTTGTTTTCTGCCGGGGTAAATCGGATGTTGTCCTGCGGCTGATCGCAGATATCGGCTACATCTACCCCTGCTTTTAATCGACCCACGATGTCTTTCACCTTCATGGCATTGAGCTGGGTGAAGGGGTAAAAATTGATAAGGGCAGAAGGTTCCTGATCGCTCAGTCCAATACACGGAGTTTCAAAAAGTCCAAACATGCCACTGCGGTCCACGGAGCCGAGTCGGGCCCCGGTCTCTCTTTCAAAGGTTTCTATGATGCGCTGACATCCCTTGTGTTCAGCCACAATGCTGTTGTTGACATAGATGGTGTACTTGCCTGTAGGCTGTCGGTGGAAAAAGTGATAAAAAGAAACCACGCCTTCCACTTCTATTTCTGATAGCCCAAAAAGAGAGGCCAGCTGTGTGATGTCTTCATCCCTGATATAGCCATTTTGGAGTTGCAAATCCCAAAGTCGGTTCATCATTTGGGTGTGGGCGGGTTCTGTGAAAATCGTCTGGATTGTTTCTGCCATGACTTCAAATTTTGCCGTTGTTTACAGCTATAATTTGTTTGTCTTTCAGCCCAAAATCAATGATAAGAGTTGTGGGTTAAGGTGACGAAAAGCAATTTTTCAGAATAAGATATGGTTCGAAGTGGTAAATTAGTGGATTTTCAGAATAATATTTGGTTTTTGGTCAATTGCGAATGTCGAATTACGAATTACGAGTTTCAATGGCGAATGTCGAATTACGAATTACGGGCTTTAATGTCGTAATCCGTAATTTTTAATTCGTAATTGAATGGAGCCGCAATTTTTAATCCGTAATTTTTAATTCGTAATTGAAAAAAACGTCATTTTCAATTCATTCCCAGAATTCACTATATCTTTACAAAAATCGACTTGCTAAAGTTATGGTGGACATCTTCAACAATGATATAATACATACCGGGAGAAAAGTCGGCAATATTAATCTCGAAATTATCCAATACTTGATGGGGATTTGTTTGGTATTTTAAACTACCTACTACATCAGTGATGTTGAGGGTTTGAATTTCTTTTTCAGGGCATGAAATATAGAGTAAATTGGAAGCCGGGTTGGGAGCAAGATGTATGTTATTTTTTGATTTAGGATGGATATCTTGAGTGGCTACAGAGATTCCTACTTTTTTTAGATCGAATACATTGTAAATAGTTGCTATTTCACTCTTGTTTGTATACTTGGGACGATGTCCAATAAGAAGAAGGTCATCATTATATAAAAAATAGGTGAATAGAAACCCTGTAAGTGTTACATCAGTTCTGTTTGTGGTAAATGAAGTGGGCGTCTGTACTTGTTTTAGCTCAGAGTCCAATTTCACTAGATCAAAGCCACTTTTACCTGTTCTGGAAGGGGAGGCTAATAAATACAATTCTGATTTACCTACTTTTAAAGGCCATATCCTGCTGTAAACCTGACTTGAGTATTGCACATTAAGATACGAATTGATTATTTGCCCTGTGCTATCCCACCAGCTCACGAAAGAGCGGGAGATATTTCCATTGGGATCTTTGTACCTTCCGGTTAATACCAGGTAATTATCCCTCACATCAAATTCCATGGAGTTGGGATCAAATACCAGATTAGGGAGGGTGTTGTTAATGTTGTTTTCAAAGATAAGACGGGGATTTTTTATATCAGAATAATCCAATAGATATAAGGTAGAAACTCTTTTATCTGTTTTTAAAATGTCTCTAAAACTTAAAATAGCTGTTTTATGGTTTGCCATTTTTCTCATATGGACACCCCCGGTAAAAGATAAATAATCTAAGTTGTTGGTGTCTGGGAAAACAACTTTTTGCGTGTATTCGGGGAGGCGATTTAATTCTTCATCATATGCAACCGTATTTAATACCAATTTTATTTTACTGTTTTCAGTTTCTTTTTCCAGTGCAAGAGAGTGAATAATGTTTATGCTATCCTGAATACAATCTGTATAAAGATCAAATAGATCGTTGTAAATTGTATCTTTTGATACCACCATCTCTTCGTCTTCTTCATTCAATTTTCTTTTAACAAAAAAAGACTTGTATCCATAGCTGGGCCAGATTTCATCTGTTTTTTCAGGATCAGCTCTCACAAAGCCCAGCAGAGAAATTTCATGGGATCCGTCTCCGGGTAAAATTTCATGGTAAAGATCCTGAAAATTGGAATTGAACATGTTGTTGGACTTTGTCCATAGCTGTTCTCCTGTTTTGATATTAAATTTGTTTAAAACAAATCCAAAATAATCAAAATTTTCATCATATGCCCTACTATACAAATAGATATTGTCCCCAGCCCTTAGTGGCGGGCCGGGGTACAATCTATTGTATTTGTCGATATTGGTAAAGATTGTGTCCTTTTTGAAATCCGGAGTACAAACTACAAAGGTCCAAAGGTGAGAAGCTTCATTGTAGTCTATTTGGAAAGAGTCAATTTGGGAATAAAGACCAAATGGCAAGAGTAAACTTAAAATTTGCCCCAATAGAAATACAATTTTTGTAAGCATGATAAAGGTTATACTTGAATTTAATTTGATTCGTCACTGTATCCACAACGATATTCGCATTCACTTATTTCTCTGCAAGAGGCAGGTACTATGCCGTTGTGTGCTGCTCCACCACTTCCCGGAGGAGTGCAATCTAATCCTTCCCAAAGCCACCCGGGTTCACCGAGGCGGTACGATCCATCAGTATTTATGCAGCCTGACCTATATATCTCACAACATTCAATGCCACATGCAATTTTTATTTGGGATATCGGTAAGCCTCTTTTATTCGTAATTTTAAATTCGTAATTGAAAAAAGCCATAATTCTTAATCCGTAATTTTTAATTCACAATTGAAAAAATCCGTAATTCTCAATTCGTAATTCTCAATTCGTAATTGAACCCCCTACATTTTCACCACTGCCTTCGTATAAACACCTCCCTTCGTCACAACTGTCACTACATAGTACCCAGAAGGGACGGCAGGCAAGGTCACTGATGACAGATTGTTCCCGACTAATTGAGAGGATAATGTGTGCAAAACTCCGGATAGCGAGCCTAATGTTATTTTTTCTATGGCTTGCTCACTTTGTATATATAGCACATCATTGACAAGGGTAGGGTAGATCAATAGGTCATTGTTAATTTCCGCTACTGAGTTTACTACAAAGGAAATACACGCACTCTCCACCGTACAATAATCACCCTTCACTGCTACCCGATAACTGCCATTTTGTTCCGGTTTGTATAAGGGGACATCAGACACTTCCAGGATTTGGTCATTGTTGCAATCTATCCACGTATACTGATTTCCTCCTTCCGTGGCCACGAGCCAGGGGCCGTCCTGGATGAGGGCATTGTCGGGGCAGGGCAGGGAGGTGACGATGGTGTTTTTTACGGCATTGGTAATTACCGGAGCTTTGGCATCAAAAAAGATGTAGGCCTGGTTGGGCACCACGGTGCCTTCTGCGATGTCTAATTTTGTTTTGGCGGTGAAGACCACATACCCCTGACTACCCTCGTAGCTGGTCTTGTCGTCAACCAATTGGATGGTGTCCATGATGTAACAAAGGGTGTCGTTGCTGCACAGGATCATCCTGCCTTTGTGACTGGCATCAATGAGCATAAGTGTGCGACGGTCAATGTCTTTGTGGAGTACATCGTCGATGCGCACGTAAAAGGCGGTATCGTTGCCCGTATTTTGGAAGCGAACCTGGTAGGTTAGGGCTTCTGTGCGCAGGGTGAGGTTTTCATCTCCAATGCGGTCAGGTCGTACCTGTAGATCGTTGGGGTCATAGGAGCAGCGGATGAGGTAGGCAAGGGTTTCCGTAAATAACAGACTGTCATTGGCATCGTATACACGGATGGTAAAATGAAGGCTGTCGTTGTTTGATACCGGATTGGGAATGCGGGCCTGGTAGCTGGGTTTAAATACCTGTCCGGGTAAGAGTTGGGCAATCTGCCAGGTGATGGTAGTATCGGTCATCGAAAGTAGTGCCGGATTAAAATTTTTAACCATCGATCTTTCTTCGTGCTGTACCGTAACTCTGCCATTCAGAGGTGCACTGCCTACATTCATGACACTCACGTTGA
Organism: uncultured Bacteroidota bacterium; assembly: GCA_937872515.1. Lineage (GTDB taxonomy): Bacteria > Bacteroidota > Bacteroidia > Chitinophagales > Saprospiraceae > JADKBO01. The sequence goes on along the minus strand of CALMSX010000101.1, from coordinate 17,046 downwards.
CTTGGGTGTATTGGTTACACCGCATGATTCCGGTGGCTTGTTGTGCAATGGCAGAGCTGGATCCCGTCGTAGGAATGAAGCCTATCAACAATTCGGTATTTTCAGTGTGATGAAAGTTTGTGACAATTGGATTTTCTTCCCAGTTGCCATAAGGTACCAAAGCTGTTAAGGAATAGCTACCTGTATCCAACTGGAAGAGGGCTTCTCCGTATATATTCGTAAAAAAGGTAATGGGAAATCCAGCAATTTGCAAACTGGTATTGTTTAATGGGTATTCTGTAGGCGGTGAATAATTGCCATCGCCATTGAGATCGGCAAAGCAGGTGACGTGTACCCATTTGTGACCACTTTCTGCACACTCATTTTCGGGCAATACCGTGAGTTGGATGGGATCTGAGGTACAACCTGAATTGGACAGGCTGTAAATGATATTGGCCTTACCTGGAGATGTGGCTGTGATTACACCTCCATTGGTAATCGTGATGACAGTAACATTGGTCGATACCCATACACCTCCTGCTGATGATGGCGTGCAGTAACCAATATCATAAACACAGAGGGTATCATTGGTCAGCAGTTGAACCTGTGGTTTTTGTGAGACAATGACAGGTGTTTGCAAATGAGAGGTACATCCTGTGCTATTATTCGTAAAAGAAAGAGTGGTAGTACCCGCTGCAACGCCGGTTACCAGCCCTTGATTGTTTACGGTTGCAACGCCACTATTGGCACTGACCCAGGTACCTCCTGAAGTAGGACTCAGCGTGGTGGTTCCTCCAATACAAATGGAGTTGGGACCTGTAAAGGCTGCCCCTGAATTGCCAATCACCGTAATGACGGGAGATAGCAACTGTGTGCCACACACCGGCACAATGGGTCGGTAGGTAAAGGTAACCTCGCCCTCTGCTATGGCGGTTGCCAAGCCACTGTTATTGATGGTGGCTATAGCTGGGCTATTAGATGTCCATGTGCCTCCTGTTGAAGGTAAAAATTGAAACGTACTATTGACACAAACAGTGGTGGAATTACCCACAAGGCTCACTTTCGAAGGAAGTACCTTGACGGGCAGTGGCTTGGATATACAGCCGGTGATGTCATTTTTTAATTGTAAGAGGGCGTTACCACTTTTGACTGCGGCAGCCCTGCTATCACCAATTATTTTTACTACTTCGTAGGAATCAAATACCAAAGGGTTGTAATCTGTCTGCCAGGTCATATCCGGTGGGGTAGGCAAGGCAAGGGTGTCTCCCTCACAAAGTGGACAAATGCTCAGAGGTACCGGAGGAATACCATTCACTTCTATGCTGATTTCATAACTTTTGTTATCCACTGTATATTGATAACTGTATTTACCCACCGATGCCTGGTCATTGATCTTTAATAATGCCTTGCCACCGGTGAGGGCGATTAACTCGCCTGCGCCAGTGCCCACTGCCTGCCAGCTGCCCGGTATTCCGTTGATCTCGGCGGGGGCTCCGGAAAGCACCAGTGTTGCTCCCGGACACAGTGCTGTGTCATTGGTAGCCTGGCTGCCATAAAATACGGGAATGGTATAATTGCGCTTGCATCCTTCTTTGTTGTAGGCTTGCAATTGGTAGTATCCCTGATTCTCGGGTTGAAAGTTGGGAATGAAGATGCCCTGATTGGCGCTGGCATAGCCCAGGGGACCTGTCCATTCATAATTGTTGTTACCTGCACATAAACGAAAAGCAAAGTGAGGTGTCAATGTCAGGTTCTGCGCCAGATCAAAATCAAGTCCTGTCATTAACGGACCCGGAGAACCAACCTGGGGCAGGTTGCCATTGTAAAGCGGCGTTGCACTGCCCATGGTAAAACTGTTGCTAAAATCATTGCCCAGCATATTGGGATCTGTACCATCAGGATCTACACCATTTTCGTACAATCTAATGTCTAAGCCACAACGGGCTGTTGGCTTGTCTGTTTTTATACTAAAAAGAGGCAGGGTATCCCCTGCTTTCAATCCTTCCGGAAAATAGGCAGTAGGTGTAATACTGGGATAGATGCGGTGAAACTTTTGGCTGCTGCAATTGGCAGGTGTCACAATGGGAGGTACTATTTCATATCGGATCGGTGTGGTGCCATTGGGACCGATCAATGGATAATAAACTCTACCGAGGGTCAGGCTTACATCATCGGGACTCACCACAGAAAACTGCGAGTTGAAAAGCACCCGGTCACTGACAGTGCTGATCTGGCCCTCCTCCACATAGAGACTCACCAGGTACTCACAATGGGTAGTGTCATACGACATCAGGTACTTGACCTTGGTGATTTGCGCGTTGAGGCAAAACAAAAAACCAAAAAAGAAGAGAGCGGTGGCAATATTTTTCATGGGTTAAATTTTTCCAAAGATACTACCCTGTATTTTGTATTAGGGGAAATGTAATATATAATTTCGTGAAAAACCGGGTTAACCCTCATTTTTTAATGGTATTCCCTGGCTTACTTTTTCAATTTATCACCCAAATAGTCCATCGCTTTTTCCAAAACAACATCTTTATTGCTGAGGTATTGCTCCAAGCTAGGTTTTACATAGATATCCGGAGCGATGCCGTATCCCACAAACTCTCTGCCATCGGGATACACATCTTTTTTGGTGCACACCCTGGCCCTTCCGCCACCCGGCAAATTAAAGAGGTAAGGCTGGCCCGTGCTGCCAAAACTTTTGTCGCCCATATAGGTAAAGTGGGGCAGGGCATCGGCGTAGATGAGGAAATCTTCTGCCGCAGAGGCTGTATTGTTGCCCATCAGTACTACGGTGGGTACTACCAATCTTTTGTCCTTGGTCCAAACCTTGGTTGGAGTATAGGGGAAGGTATAGTAAAATTGATCATGGGCCATGAGGTAACATTTTACCGCCTCTTCATTGGACGATTCCCCGTCGGCTTGAGCGACAATGGTATCGGCCGGGGTCATAAAGGCACCCCAGGCCTTGTAGGCAGCCTGGTGTTCGCGGGTGAGGCTCTTTGACCCTGCAAGTGACTTGGCATGGGTAAAATATTGCAGGATGTCGAAGCCAATGTTGGTGTTGCCTCCACCATTGTAACGCAGGTCAATAATCAGACCTTTGGCCTTGTAAAGCTGGGGCAAGACATCGTGAAAGAGCGAGTCAATTTTGATGTTTTCAAATGAGTTGAGGGCCAGATAATGAACGCCATGATCCATGACCTTGTGGTCCAGCAGGGCCCGATTTTCAAAGGGTGGATAAACCTCTTTTTCTTCGGTGGGCTGGTGCTCCAGTTTCAATGTTTTAAGCACACCGGCCGGTGTTTTGATGACAATTGTGTATTTTGATCCTATGTAACCCTTGAGCAGGTCATAGGCGGCCTGGCTCTCCAACACATAGTCTGTAGAAGAAGCAATGTAAGGTTTTACATACCGATTGGCATAGGTGGCAGCGGGAAGGCCATTGACTTCCACGATCTCACTGCCTACCGGCACTTCTTCTTTTTTGCTGGCATTGACCCTTGTGATGATGTATTTCTGGTCAAAGTAAGAGATAAAAAACCGGTAGGGACCAAAGCTCGTGGTATAGAGATTTTTGGCGACCTCATTGGGAAAATACACATTGGTATGCCCATCTTTTAAACTGGCACACAACTTTTGCAACAGCAGGTAGTACTCATAATCACTGGCTGTCTCCTGGCAGCGCAGCAGGGTCTCCTTGTACAGGCTGTCCCATTGCTGGCGGTCTACCTTATCCAGGAAAACAAAGTTGTAATTGACCTCCTGCCAAAAGCGGGACACGGCATAAAGTCGGTCGGCGCGGGAGAGGGAATTGGGGGCCTGGGCAAGCAGTGTGGTGGTGAACAGAAGCAGGGCAGGGAGGATTCTTAACATATGCTTTTTTGGTAAAAATAAGGCTTGTTATGGAATGCCTTGAAGTTTTAACAATTGAGAAAATTAGTCTCACATGTTAATCCTTATTAATTCAACTGTATTATCAAACAAATGTTATGTTTGCGAATCAATCACATCCATATGTTCATAGGCAAAAAAATAGAACTACCCTTTGTCTGGTTTTTTGGAAGGAAAAACATCCTTATGACCGCTGCCCTGAGTTCTGTGGTGGTCTTGCTGTACCACTACGGCGGCTTCCATTTTAATGGCATCCCCTTTTTACCGGTAGCTACCATCGGTACGGCCGTAGCCTTTTATGTAGGCTTTAAAAACAACCAGGCCTATGACCGACTCTGGGAAGCCCGGCGACTATGGGGAGGTTTTACCAATGTGAGCCGCACCCTGGCTGCCTCCTTTATATCGCTGGTCAAGGACAAAGACATCCAAAAAGACTTCCTTACCCGCCACATCGCCTACCTCAACATTGTGAGGATGCAGCTGCGCAAAACCATACCGTGGGCTACCAACAACGAAGACTACCACCGCCGGGTGGTATCCGAAGCCGATGAGGTTAAACAGTTTGACCACGCCATCGTTGAGTTGTTTCAAAGCCTCGATAAGATGGACGTTTACGAAAAGGTCAAACACAAGGGCAACATTGCCAATTGTGCCTTGCGCTACCAGTTTGAGGTCCTCACCCAGCTCAAACGCGACAAGGTACTGGATGAATACGAACACAGCGACCTGAGCAAGCTGGTGGGCGAGCTCTACAACCTCCAGGGTGGCTGCGAAAGGATCAAAACGACCCCCCTGTTTCGACAGTACAGCCTCTTTAGCCGCCTCTTTGTCAAACTTTTTATTGTGCTCCTGCCCTTTGCCCTAGTATCCGAAATGAGCAAGTTTAGTCAATACGGCGTCTGGCTGGTCATCCCCTTTTCTGTACTGATCTCCTGGGTCTTTATGACCATGGAACAAATAGGCGAATCCAGCGAAAACCCCTTTGACAATGGCACCAGCGACACACCCATGTCTGCCATCTGTAGAAACATAGAAATCGACATTTTAGAAATGCTGGGAGAAAGTAATTTGCCGCCGAAGGTGGAGCCGTATAATGATGTGTTGTTGTAGGGGGGGGAAGATACTACTGGTGGTATTAGTTTCTACTTTTAATCAATTATTATTGCAATTACATTACTATTCTCTGACCTGGATCAAAATAAACGTTTTTATTATTATATACAGGATTGGAATAAGATTGTTTTACGTGACAAGGTTGTCTTCCCTTTCTTGGTCCCATAAATGTAAAATCGTATTCCTCCCCACCGTATACGCATATACCGCTGCAGGTATAAAGACCAATGTGATGCCATCCAGGATTTTACTGCCTGATTTATCGATGGTGCTAATGAGTGCAGTTTTGAGTTCATTGTCTCTTAGAAATTGCAACAAGGCTTTGAGGTCGCCGGGTTTATCATAAAAGTGATTGCTCCATTTGAGTTCGAGTGCCCAATCTACTGCAAAATTTTGTTCCGAGAGTTTTACCATATCCACTTCTCCCTTTGCCCATCTGGCGTAATATGGAGTAAACCACGGCCTGTGCAACCATTGGGCAAAGATGGCAGTTTCAACCATGCTGCCCATGGCGGCATCCGTAAAATGGAGAGGAGAAAAGAGGGCGGACCTTAGAGTAGGATTGGTGAGGTAAATTTTAAACTGCGTTGCCCTTTGAAAGTGTTTGGGCTTATTTGAAATTTTGTGCACTATTTTAATAAGGAAAGCTGCCTCCAGGTACTCGAGGTATCTTTTGATGGTGTTTTTTTGAATGCCAGCATTTTTACTCAACTCTTCCAGACTGATTTCGCCGCCACTGTTGTAGGCTATAGCTGTAAACAATGAATTTAGTTCCTGCACATCGCGCACCCCATAAAGTCCGGGAAGATCGCGCAGGAGAACTTTATCCACAATGTCACTTCTGATGTATCTTCCAGGGTTGTTTTGAATCTTTTCAGAAAAAATGACTTCGGGGTAGCCTCCGAAATTAATGTAGTTGATAAAATGTTGGTTGAGTTCATGGATATTGTGGGTGCTGTAAATTTTTTGCAGACTGCCACCCCAGGATAACTCACTTTCTGTGATCAAGCCCTCCAAATGTTTGAGGTGAATGTATTCATGAAAAGTAAGTGGTGGCAGCATAAAATCAGTAAACCTCCCTGCGCCACTCTCATTGCTCTTGTATTTGAGTGCTGCAGCAGCAGAACCCGACACTATAAAACGGGTATTTGGATAACTATCCACCAACGATTTTAAATGCACTTCCCAATCTTTGAGGTATTGAATTTCATCAAAAAAGACAAACCAGCCATTGGCATCATTTTGACCGCTTGCCCTCCTGCACAAGGAAAACAAATGCTCCAAGGCCATGTTGTTGTAGATGGGTGTTTCAACTGAAACAAAGGCAATTTTTAATGGGTTGTGTCCTTGCTCTAACAAATGCTCAATGGTATGGTACAACATTACCGTTTTACCAACCCTACGCGGCCCCATCAACACCACCGCCCGGCGAATGTCCAACTCTGTAACGACCGGTTTAAAAAGCTCAAAATATACCCGACGCCGCATCGTGGTATAGAAATTCTCCACAGCCCCCGTTACCCACCAAGGATTTTCAAACCGCAGTCTGTCGAGAATCTGGTCTTCTGAAAATGGTTGCAAAGGCATTTTGTAAATATCTTAATTATCACAAAAATATAAAATAAGATCAATATAATGATCTTAAATATGTTAATTGTGTAAAATTAAGATCAATATGGTTTTAAAATGTGCTTATTTTATCGATTTTGATTTGGAGACCAATACCTAAAATTAAGGGAAATAGATTCAGGCAAAGATCAGCGGATAATCATTTAAGAAGCAGGCGACAGTGTAAAATAAAAAAGGGAAAATTTCAAAGAAATCTCCCCTTTTGGGTGGCTAATGGGATTCGAACCCACGACCAATGGTACCACAAACCACTACTCTAACCAGCTGAGCTATAGCCACCGTTTTAAAGTGATGCAAAATTACGGTTTTTTGGATAATTTGGAAAAATATTTTCACATTTTCATATGTTCATATATTCATATCCTTGGTTTTTGCCTGAAAATGAGGTTATTACCACATGTGTTATTTTCTTTGGGATGGGATTGGTCATTGATATGTTCACATGTTCAAATGGTGTGTTTCGCTGCGCTCAACACTATGTTCATATCCTGGGTTATTGGCTGAAAATGAAGTTTTTACCGCTGTACTTAATTTCTTTGCTAAGGGATGTCCAATAAATGAACCTATTACCAAAGGATATGAAAATATGAACATAGAGACTTGCCCAGCAAGTCTCACCATATGAACATATTTCCCCGATATGAACATGTTCCCCCAGCATGAACATATTCCCCTCGTCACACACAAAATCCGTTTGTTTTTTTTCTATCTTTGTACCCGAAATGGATGTCTCAAGGCTTATAATCAACAAACAACGTTTTTTACTCACGGTCGACCGACTTTGTTACGAGCTGATCGAAAACCACGGCAATTTTGAGGATACTTGTCTGATCGGTATCCAGGACCGGGGTGCCCTGCTTTCGGATTTTTTGATGGAGCGACTCAAAAAGCTCAATAAAAAGATGGTGCCAAGGTATGGCAAGCTGGACATTACTTTTTACCGCGACGATTACCGGCACCGGGAGAAGCCATTGAAGGCTTCTTCGACCCTGATTGACTTTATTGTGGAAGACCAAAAAGTCATTCTGGTAGACGATGTCTTGTACTCGGGTCGCACCGTACATGCAGCCATGACGGCCATCCAGGACTTTGGAAGGGCCTCCAGCATAGAATTTCTTTGCCTGGTAGACAGGCGTTTCAACAGGCACTTTCCGATTAAGGCAGACTACACGGGTATCATTGTAGATACCATGGACGAAAGTTACGTTAGGGTAGAGTGGGAGCACATCCACGGACAGAGCCAGATCTTATTGTTATCTGATAAAAATGAGACCGCATGACGTCTACCTCGCAGCTAAGTACCAAACACCTGCTGGGCATCAAACAGATTACCCGCGAAGACATCCTCACTATTTTTAAAGCGGCGGCCGACTTTAAGGAGGTCATCAACCGACCCATCAAAAAGGTGCCTTCGCTGAGGGATGTCACGGTGGTCAACCTCTTTTTTGAAAACTCCACCCGCACCCGCATTTCATTTGAACTGGCAGAACGTCGACTCTCGGCCGATGTGCTCAATTTTACAGCCTCGTCTTCTTCTGTGTCCAAAGGTGAAACCCTACTGGATACGGTCAACAACATCCTGGCCATGAAGGTAGACATGGTGGTGATGCGACACCCGGCCCCAGGAGCCCACGTATTTTTGTCGAACCACATCGATGCCAATATCATCAATGCCGGCGACGGAACCCACGAGCACCCCACCCAGGCCCTGCTCGATGCCTTTTCTATGACAGAAGCCATTGGTCCGCTGGAAGGAAAAAACATCCTCATTGTGGGCGACATCCTGCATAGCAGGGTAGCTTTGTCCAATATCCTGTGCCTTAAAAAACTGGGCGCCAATGTGGCGGTTTGTGGTCCACCGACCCTAATACCCAAACACATGGACAGCCTGGGAGTAAAAGTGATGTACAACATCCTCGAAGCCCTGCAATGGTGCGATGTGGCCAATATCCTCAGGATCCAGCTGGAGCGACAAGACATCAAATACATACCCTCGCTGAGGGAATATGCCCTGTACTACGGAGTGAACAAGGCCTTGCTCGACAAGGTAGGCAGACCCATTGTGATCATGCACCCAGGCCCCATCAACAGGGGCGTGGAGATCAGCAGCGATGTGGCAGATTCAGAACACTCCATCATCCTGGACCAGGTAGAAAACGGGGTTGCCATCCGTATGGCAGTGCTGTATCTGCTTGCAGGTAAAAAATAACCAACTGTTAAAATATTATTAAAAAAAGTTATACATGGGAGGCCATGGAAACATTTTTGTCTAATTTAGAGTCTAGATTGAGGTAAAATTATGAAAGTGAAAAACAACTTATGGAGTACTTTGGTGGGCCTGGTATTTTTTGTACCCACCCTGACCGGTCAATACCACATCAACTTTAAGATCGATGATTACACCAATGACACCCTGATCATTGGATATTATTATGGTGAAAAACAGCTGGTGAAAGACACTGTTTACGCCACCAAGCCGGGAGAATTTACGTTTAAGGGCGATGACAAACTCGATGACGGCATGTACATAGCCCTTTTGAAACCCGATAACACCTTTGTACAGTTTATCGTTTCGGGTGATGATAACAAATTTGATGTCAAATTCAAAAAGGCAGATACCGCCAAACTGACCTTCAAAAACTCACCGGAAAACAAACGGTTTTACGACTACATGGACTACATCAAATCCATGAGAGATGCCGCAACCCCACTGCGCGACAGTCTTACCAAGTTAAAAGAAAAGGACAAGGATGATCCCAGTTTAAAGGCTAAGCTGGATAAAATTGATACCGACGTGAAAGCCTATCAGGAAAAATTTGTAAAAGACCACAAAGGCACATATACCGCCAACCTGATCTACTCCAATTTTGAAGTAACCATCCCTGAATTTGAAGGACCCGAAGAAGAGACCCAACTCAAGCGCTACCGTTATTACAAAGAGCATTACTGGGATTATATGGACTGGGTATTTCCGGCGCTGATTCGCACACCATACATCCACCAAAAGATCGATTACTACGTAAAAAAACTAACGGTTCAGAATCCGGACAGTCTTATCATTTCTGTTAAGGAAATCCTGACCAAGCTGGAAAAGAATCCAGATGCCCAGAAATACTACCTTTCGCACTTCCTCAATGAATACGCGAATAGCAAAATCATAGGCATGGACAAAATTTTTGTTTTCCTTTCAGACAACTATTACGCCAAAGGAAAAGCAACCTGGGTGAAGGAAGAAAACCTCAAAAAAATCCTGGAGAGTGCAGACCACCTTCGCAACATCCTCATTGGTGAGATCTTCCCCAACATCACCACTTACAAAGAAGACAATACGCCGGTGGTTTTACACAATGTAAAATCAAAATATACCCTGCTCATATTCTGGGCTCCCGACTGCGGTCACTGCAAAAAATCGATGCCCGACATCATCAAGTACGCCGCAGAGTTTAAGGATAAAGGCCTCACCACCATCACCGTTTGTACCAAAGGGGGCGACAAAGCCAATACCTGCTGGGAAGGGGTGAAGGAAAAAAACATGGAAAGCCTCATCAACACCGGCGATCAGTACCAGCGTTACCGCCAAATCGTACATTTCCAGACCACGCCCAAAATTTTCATCCTCGATGAGAAAAAGGAAATCCTCTTTAAGGACCTTCCCTCCGAAGAACTGGGCAATGTGATGAACGAAATCATTAAAATCGACGAAGAGAAAGCCAAGAAGAACAAGGGGTAGCCGACCGTTGGTCGGCTAAATGGTTTGCCTCCCTTCGGTCGGCTAAATGTTCACGCCTCCCGGTGGTCGGCTAAATGTTCGCGCCTCCCGTTGGGAGGCTAAATGTTCTAAATATATTCTTTCACAAAGGAATGGTAGGTAGAAATTAGTATATTCGTAATGTTAATATCGCATTATGAAAAAAAATACCTTATCTTATTTAATAATATTGCCTATTATTGGATTAATAGGTTTTGGCGTTCAAGATTTAATTCTTGTCTCAGTTTTTAATTTTTTCCTTTCGAAATATAGTTATTTTTTTCTTGATAATTTATTAATTGAAATATCACTTTTCATTTTTGTGTTTGCATGCCTTGTGTCATTAGCGATGAGGCACTATGGCAAAAGACATTTGGAGTTTATTTTGGTGTTTACTGCAGTCTTGTTCATTTGGAGCTATAGATTTTATTCATTTTACGCCATGGATACTAGTAAAATTACCCCGCTCTTGATCTTTGGCAGTCTATTTTTATTATATATTTTTAAATATTGGATTGACTATTCTCACAATAAGACATCTACTGAGGTGATATTGGAGGATAACTTAGGCAGAAAGGAATTTGTTAAGAAATTGGTCGACCATTTGGCAAAAATTAAAAACCAGGAAGCATTCAACGTCGCACTCCTTGGCGAGTGGGGTTCTGGTAAGTCATATTTGTTAAGGTATGTTAAGGAAGAACTTGAAGGCAAAGACAATATCATTGTAGTAGAATTTGCTCCCTGGAGTTTTGAAAACATTCAATCAATTGAAATTGAGTTACTAAAAGCAGTTAAAAACAATTCTACTGGAGCCTTAGAGGAATATTTTTCTGAATTAATCCATCTTTTGAACGCCGATAATGAAAGCTCAATTTTCAAAACTATTTCTTTCGGAATTTTAAGAACATTTAAGAAAACTGAAAAAGAAATTCATACTTCAATTAAACAAGAGTTAAAAGAAAAAAAGCTATTTATACTATTGGACGATCTTGATCGCTTAGAAAATCGTGAAATGGAATCAGTGATGAGGGTTATTAGGAATACTCTAAATTACCCTAATGTACATTTTATTGTTGGTTTTGATGATATACATGTCTTAAATAGTTTAGGAATTGAAAAAAATGAAAGCAAGTACTTAGATAAATTCTTTCAAATAAGAATTCATGTACCAGTTGTGAAAGATATTCAAGGTTATTTTAAAGATAAGTTTCAAAAAGAGGTGAAAATTTTATTACTTTCTGACAATGTTAATGAATCATATAAATTATTCTGGCGGATTGTTGGAGATTTCTTTTTAAAAAAGGTTGATAATTTACGCACGGCGGACAATATAATTAGTAATTATAAATTTATTTATTCAATACTTAAGCATGACACAGACAGTTTTACATTACTTCAACTTGAAATAATAAGAAATTTGCATCCTGAAGTATATATAGAACTATCAAATAATTATTCACTATTAGAAGGACATGTAAAATCTGGTCTTTCAAATGTACCATTGTCAAGCACGATAGCAAATCATCTAAAAATATCAAGCATTTCCGGAAAATTTAAAATTACTGAACCTCTTTATTTTAGTAACTACTTTAGATATATTCCGGACGATAATCAAATATCCCAAAGAGAAATATTCAATATTCTGAGCGATTGCAATAAAGAAGCGCTTTTTGAATTGATTATGGGTGGTTACGGCTTTGACATTTTTAATAAGATTGATATAGTAATAAGTCAAGAAAGAGTAACTTTATCAGAAGAGATTTTGGAATTGATAGTTGATGCCTATGAAAAGTATACTGGTTCAAAAGGATTGATATATAGACCACTAATTAATCACGCGTTAAGGAATAAAATAATTGGAGACTATTTTGTAAAGAGTGGCCCAGAAAAGATTATTTATAAGATTGAATACTTCAATCTAGATAGTAAATTTGACTTGATGGAAATTGCAGTTTTATTAAGGAAATACACAGATGGATTTGAGGTTTATTCTGATAAGGCTTTAAGTTCGATTTTAAATGAAATTTATTTTATAATGGGGCGAAATGATTTAATTGGGACCCCAAGCGGTGCCGCTATAAATCAAGAACTTGACAATATTCTTATTGATGTTTTTGAAAAGAAACCAATTTCTTTTTTGGAAAATATGATAATTTCATTGACTAAAGATAATAGTGGCAGGGACACCTTTACTATCATGAATAATTTTATACCAAAAACGGTTTCTTATGAGGATGCTTACAAAATTTTGAAACAAAATTCTGATATTATTAAAGCTATGGAATTTATTCAATTCTTAGAGGAAAAACAAAAATTGGAAACAAAAATGCAAACCAATCATGAATATGTGGATTTTGTATTCAATCACAACAATCCTTAAAATAGAATTATACTCAAATTATTTGTTAATATATCAAGAGTATGTGTTATAAAAAAAAATATATGAACATAGTTCCTACAACAGTTCACTGGTGTAGGAACACCATGTGAATATATGAACATATGCCTCAAATTACCCCTACCAAAAACTTATTTTTCTTTCCATTTTCAACCATCAGGTATTGGCCATGCAGGAGGTTGTTGGCAGATATCGTATGCTCGATTACTTCAATCTTTTGTTTGTTGATGCTTACGGCTTTATTCTGAATGGCCTTTCTTGCCTCACTTTTGGAGGCTACGATGCCGGTGTGTTCGCTGATGAGGTCGATGACAGAAATGTTTTCACCGAGCAAAGAAGATGGGATTTCTTTGTAGGTGATTTCGCCTTTGACCATTTCGAGTTGGGCTGGGCTAAATTGTTGTAGGGCCTCCGGACTGTCATAGGTCTTGCCAAAGAGCAGCTCGGTTACTTTTTGTACAGATGCCAGGTCTTCTGGTGAATGGACGCGGGCGGTCAATTCTTCGGCCAGCAGTTGTTTGAGCATGCGGGGATTCTCTTTGTGTGTATCTTCCATGTCGATGACTTCCTGCTTGCTCTTTAGGGTAAAGTAGCGAAGGTATTTGCTGATGTCAGCATCATCTGCGTTGATCCAAAACTGGTAAAATTTATAGGCAGAGGTGCGATTGGGGTCGAGCCAGATATTGCCTTCTTCACTCTTGCCAAATTTTTTGCCGTCGGCCTTGGTGAGGAGCGGGGTAGTGACGGCAAAGGCCTTGCCATCTTCGAGGTGGCGCCTGATAAATTCGGTACCGGAGGTGATGTTGCCCCACTGATCGCTACCACCCATCTGGATACGACAGCCGTACTTTTGGTACAAGACCAAAAAGTCGTAAGCCTGGAGCAGTTGGTAGCTGAATTCGGTAAAAGAAAGACCGGTTTCCAACCTGTTTTTCACGCTGTCTTTTGACATCATGTAGTTGACCGTTAGGGTCTTGCCCACATCGCGTAGGAAGGCCAGTACATTCATGTCTTTGTAAAAATCGTAGTTGTTGACTACAATGGCGGCATTGGGTCCGTCGAAATCGAGAAACTTTTTAACCTGCTCCAGCTGAAAGCGGAGGTTGGTGTCCAGCTCGTCTTCGGTTTTGAGTTCTCGCTCCTTGTCTTTAAAGGAGGGGTCGCCAATCCGGCCGGTGGCCCCACCCATAAGGACAATGGGTTGGTGGCCGCTGAGTTGAAATAGTTTGAGGAGCTGCAGCTGGACAAAGTTGCCAATGGTCATAGATGGGGCCGTAGGATCAAAGCCAATGTAACCGGTGATTTTACCGCTCTCCAGCAAATCATCGGCACCGGGCGTCATATCGTGCAACATGCCTCTCCACTTCAGTTCTTCCACAAAATTCATCTTCTCTAAATTTTTGTGCAAAGGTAGGATTTTATGACCATGCAGAAAAGCTTAGACCTAAAAGTAGGTGGCTACAGCCAGGCTTTTCATCTCCTTATTGTATTTCCTAAACCAGGTCATCTGCCTTTTGGCGTAGTTGCGACTGTGTTGTTTGATCTTGTCCACAGCCTCATCCAGGGAAAACAGGCCGTCAAAATAATCAAACAATTCTCTGTATCCCACGGTGTCGAGGGCTTTAAGCGGGCGAAGGGATGCCAGGTTTTCCGCTTCAGCCAATAAGCCCCTGCCCATCATAAGATCTACCCGACTGTCAATTTTTTGGTAAAGCTGGGCTCTTTCCGGTTCCAGGTAGTGGTAGTCCATTTCAAACGGCCTTTTTTGTGTAGTACCTGTTTTAAATTGCGAAAAAGGCTGACCTGTAGTGCGAATGATGGCCAGGGCACGCAATACCCTCCTGGAATTTTGCAGATCAAGTGTGTTGTGGCTGACGGGGTCCTTTATCTTGAGCTCTTCAACCAGCTTTGGCAGGCCTTGCTCCAAAAGTTCATTTTCCAACTCTTTATTAATTTCCGCAGGTATATCGGGAAAAGGGTCGATGCCATGGGTAATGGCCCGCAGGTAGAGACCGGTGCCGCCTACCAGGATGGCAGTATCGTGGTCAGCAAAATGGTGGTCGAGCGCTTTTATCACCTCTTTTTCATACCTACCCACACTGTAGTCTTCTTTGATGGAAACATGGTCGATAAAATGGTGGACAATGCCCTGCATCTCTTCGGCTGTGGGTCGGGCCACTCCGATGTTGAGTTCGTGGTAGATCTGACGCGAATCAGCTGAAAACACCGCAGTATTCAGATTTTTAGCAAGCCTTACTGCCAAATCAGTTTTTCCTGAAGCGGTTGGCCCGCCGATTACGATTAATTTTTTACTTTTGTCCAACGGTCAAAGAGTGGTGAAGAAATAATATTTTGTAATTTGAGCTGCTTTTTGGCAAATTTAATTTGCTTTTTGAACATTAAACCATGGTGTACCGAATTATATATTATTTTGCCAACATCATCATCAGGGTGTATTACCGCAAAATTCATGTTTATGGCCTGGACACCATTCCCAAAGATAAGCCCTTGCTCATCGTTTCCAACCACCCGTCCGGGTTTTTGGAGCCCATTATCATGGCTTGTACCTTTCCGATCGACCTCCATTTTTTGGTGCGGGGTGATCTTTTTGAAAAACCCTGGCTCAAACATCTTCTGGTAGGAACCAACCAGGTTCCCATCTATCGCTTTCGGGATGGCTTTGCCGGGCTTAGGAATAACCAGAAAACCATTGCCAAAACCATAGAAGTCCTCCGCCAGAACAAGGCCATCATTATATTTGCGGAAGGCAGCACCAGCGCGGATCAGTACCTCCGACCTTTTCAGAAAGGCATGGCAAGGATGGCATTTCAAACCCTCGATGGGAGTCCCGATCTCGATTTACACATACTGCCGGTAGGTGTTACCTTTAGCGCCAGCACCCTTCCCGGCAATGAGGTAGTGTTGAGTGTAGGAAAGGCATTTTCCGTAAAATCCTTTTACACCTCCAATGCCAGAGATGCCAAAGAAAAGATGGAAGAACTCAACCAGTATGCCTATGACAGAGTAAAAGAAAACATGATCCACCTGGAAGACAGAGAAGAAGAAGCCTCATTAAAACAGGCGTGGATGATGTACAACAAGCCGGGTAAGTCCCAGTTTTTGCCCAGAATTGTGAAAGGAGGGGGCTTATTTTCCTACCTGAAAGAAATAGAAAAAAAACTCAACAGCACCCAACCCAAAAATGTCAGCGTACCGGATGCTTTAAGGGTATCACCCGTATTGGCGTTTAGAAGTCACCTTTGGTACTGGTTGGCACTGCCCCTTGCCCTGGTGGGCATGATAGCTTGGTTTTTACCCGTAGCTGCGGGTTTCGGCCTCGCCAAATCAAAGGTCAAACAAAGAGAATTTGTAGCATCATTACAGGCATCAGCATCCGCCGGCTTTTCGGTGATTTACATTCTGCTGACCTCATTGATCCTATTTTTTGGGTTTTGCTGGTGTATGGTACTTTGGTGGTGGCTGATATTATGGATCAGTGGAATTGCCGCCATTTTCTTTTGGGAACAAAACAAGATGGTCGTCTATCAGGATAAGCATTGACGGCCAGCCGACAAATGATGGCTGATTTTAAGCGCCGACCTTTGTTTCTACCCTATATTTGCAAAATGCGATTTCTAATCATTTCTATCCTCTTTCTGTTAATTGGCTGCACCAAAGACGAGCAGTCAACAACACAATTGGACATCAAAGGCCAGTGGCTGCAAACAGGTAAAAACCTGGTTCAGGCCCAATATACTTCCACCTCAAGATTTGGTGAATTTGACTACGGCCTTGTATTTTTTGACAATGGCCAATACATCGACCGTAGTGAAAGTGGCATCTGCATTGGCATTGACTGTCTGACTGAAAATTTTAATGGCACCTACCGCTGGATCTCGTCAGATGTAATTGAGCTCACCGTTGATAATTACCATGGCTTGTCGACCCGACAATATGTAGTAGAAAAACCGGCAGTAGATCAGCTGGTGTTGAAGGCGAAATAGTATGTTCAATTACGAATGTCGAATTACGAATGTCGAATTACGAATGTCGAATTAGGAATGTCGAATTACGAATGTCGAATTACGAATGTCGAATTACGATGGCAATTACGAATTATGAATCCAATTACGAATTACGAATGTCAAATCCAATTACGAATTGAAACTTAATTCTCAGTTCGAAATAGATCCCGTAATTTGTGATTTTTAATTCGACATTGAGACTCGTAATTCGTCATTTGACATTCGACATTGAAACCCGTAATTCGTCATTTGACATT
>CALMSX010000100.1 GCA_937872515.1 uncultured Bacteroidota bacterium | reverse complement strand
CAGAGTGAAATTACACAGATTATATCCGTCAATTCATAATTGACATGACACTAGTCATTAAATGAATCTGGCATAGAGGTTTTTAAGCCACTTTAAAGCATACTGCTTATAATGCTTATGATCATGGTTTTACATATTACTAAGATTTTTAATACTTCCCTTTAAATCAGATCAAAACCAAATAGGGTGATTAATTGGCCTTCTATTTGTCCATATCGAGAGTAGATATAAAAAAACAAACCATGGGTACATATATAATTGTAACTCTTATAGCAACAGTAATAATTGTTATTTTAAGCATCATTCCAGCAAAGAAAAAATCGAAAACTTTATCGGATGAGCTTAATTCAAACCCTGAATTTAAGAAGCTAAGAGAATTATATGATATTATGCACAATATGAATGAAGACGGAACGGATCAGGATATGATTCCCAATGGTTATGGTCAGTTTGGCTATGATGTCACTAACCCAATTCCAGTAAACACAATTTTTGGAAATACTGCTTATCTGGGAAGACTTAGAACTCTTGAAGGAGTCAAGGTTACTTATGTGAGAATTGGCTCTTTTACATCACCTCTTTCAAATTATCCGATAGATGGCTATGAGATCTTTGATGGTGGCCAGAAAATAGCCGTGTTATACATTGATCCATATAATAAGAAGAATTCTCAGAAAGCACCAGAAAAATTTAAACTAATTCATTGAACATGAATACTAAAAGCGATTTATTTCTTCGCAAGTTTGTTGAGTTTTTGGTAGTACTAATCTTTAATGTGATCCTTTTTTCCATAAGTATGATCTTTTTCGATATCACATTCAGCAGTTGTCTGATTTATTCAATGATAAATGGAATCTGGATGACCTTTATTTTGATCCCTCTTATTGAATCCCTTAGATCAAAGAGTAAATAAATTTCATATTTAACTCGGTCAGTAATTTATTAGAATTTACTATTTTATTATGTCAAGATTTTCAATAGCTTTAGTGTTCTATATTAATCAGTTAAATTGATTTGAGATGGAACTCATCATTCAAACTTTCCATGGTCATT
Source organism: uncultured Bacteroidota bacterium (assembly GCA_937872515.1). Classification (GTDB taxonomy): domain Bacteria; phylum Bacteroidota; class Bacteroidia; order Chitinophagales; family Saprospiraceae; genus JADKBO01. The sequence continues at coordinate 5,785 of CALMSX010000100.1, read as the reverse complement.
AAGATAGGATAATCATGAGACATAATTCAAGATATCAATTTAAACACTTATCCCTTCGAGTACCGTGGCACGATAAAGGTTGGAATGGATGTGTTTGTGATAATGTTTATGAGAATTCTTCGTGCCTCGTGCTAAAAAACTGCGCACTTAAACGTGATGATGAGAAAGAAGATAAGGAGGGGATCAAGGGAGTTTCAATCAAAAAACTGGAAGAGAAAGACTATCCAGTATGTGTCTCAGAGAGAGGTACATTTATGGCTAATTTTAGTTTCGATAAGTATATAACCCATCCATATATCGAACTATCTCCTACTACACATGGACATCTCAGAAAAACAATACTTCACTTTCCGGCTTACTCGGCACCTGCTGTTCCTTATTATTGGATGCGTAAAGAGCATGCGGTAACTCTGGTTGATAAATATGACTTAAACTATGATGAAAATAGGGAACCTCAGTTGGATTGGCAGGATGAACCAGAATATGAGAAAGGTTGGATTCAGGAATATCAGAATCAAAAAGCGCTGCTTAATTGTTTTTTTGAACACCTTGATAAAGAAAGATCTTTGGTTTTTATCTATGCAAAAAGAGTACCTTTTGTTGAATCAACTGAAAGAGTAATTGTTGGGGTTGGAAGGGTGAAGGATATAATAGATTCAGATAAATATGATGGAAGTAATTCACATTTTAGTGCAGGATATTGGGAGAATATGATTCTACATAGTATCAGACCTAATATGGAGGATGGATTTCTCCTTCCGTATTATGATGCTATTGAATTTCAGAAAGAACATCCTGATTTTGATCCATCTGAACTTGCTGTTATTGCACCAAGTGACAAAAATTTTGAATTCTCTTATGCAAGCGAGCATGTAAGTAATGATAGTGCAATCAGGGTTCTACTTAATTGCTACCAAGTGTGGCAAAAGGCAAAAGAAAAAGGAATAGGTGAGAATCATGAAAGAGCACTCTCCTGGATTCATGATGAACTGCAAAGAATACAGAAAGTAAGAGGATGCTACCCTGGTATGGGGGCAGCATTATGTGCTTTTGGAATTGAAAAAGGACATTTTATTGCTGCGGAAATAATAAACAACTTAAAGAATGATACTGAGAATCCCTGGGAAATTTTTGGTGCAGCATTAGATAATCCCAAAGATATTCTCAGCAATGAAGTAGCTTCCCTGATACCTACAAGTTCAAAGAAATTATATCAACGACTTTTGGTAAAAGAAAAATCTGATCGACTTAATCTATTATACCTTTTGAGTCGATTCGAACTAAGTATAGATCAGGCTGAACGCATTTTTGTTAAGGAGGAAAGAGAATTACTTGATCCTGGTATAACCGATGAGCAGATTTTGAAGAATCCTTATTTGATTTATGAGTTAAATATACATCAGATTGATCCTGTCTCTCTTTATACTATAGATTTGGGTCTTTACTTAAAAAACAAGCCGTCTGATCTACTCCCTGCCGATAGCTTTTATGAAGATCCTCAGGATTCTTATCGCGTTCGGGCAATAACAATCCAACAACTTCAATTGTCAGCCACCTTGGGTCATACCCTGATGCCAAGGAAAGAGCTTGTGAAACAAATTCGCACCTTACCGATAATCCCAAAATGCAACATTGATAGCGATTATTACGAACTTGCCGAGGATGTTTTTCCGGGAGCTATTGAAAAGGTTAAGATGAAGGATGGCTCATGTGCTTATCAATTGAAACAACTAACTTTTTGCAGTGAAATCATAAGGGAAAAAGTTACAGATCGGTTAAACGGCCAGAAATTAACAGTGGCGGACAAGTGGAAGGAACTCCTTCTTAAGGCTTTAGATCAGTCAAGTGATTTAAAAGTTGATGAGAGAGAAGAGAAAGCCAGGGTGGAAAAATTGGCAGCATTAAGGAATATTGCTTCTTCAAGGTTTTCAGTCTTAATTGGCCCGGCAGGCACAGGGAAAACTACATTACTTACAGTTTTTGCATCTCATCCAGAGATCAATAAGAACGGAGTTCTACTACTGGCCCCGACCGGTAAGGCCAGAGTCCGTATGGAACAGATTGCAAAAGGACTTGATGTAACTGCAAAAACGCTGGCTCAATTTCTTAATGGGTACGATCGATTTGATGGGACACTACAGAGATATATTTTCTCTGAAAGAACGGAAGACAACTTTGAAACTGTAATACTTGATGAAGCAAGTATGTTAACCGAGGAAATGTTGGCTACAACCCTGGATTGTTTAAAACATTCAAAGAGATTCATCCTGGTTGGTGATCACAGGCAACTCCCTCCTATAGGTGCCGGTAGACCATTTGTTGACATTGTAAATTTTCTAAAGCAAGAATCTATCGAAACTACATTCCCCAGGGTGTCAAAAGGATTTTCAGAGCTTACTATTAAAATGCGGCAGGGTGGATCTAAACGAGAAGATCTTCAGTTAGCTGAATGGTTTAGTGGTGAACCTCTTGAACCAGGAGCTGATCAGATAATAAATGATATACTAACAAAAAAGGTAAGCCCCTACCTGGAAATTGTAAACTGGGAAAATGAAAGTGATTTTGAGAAAAAGTTCGAGGATGTACTAGTTAAAGAATTGGAGTTAAGCTCAATCAATGACATTGAACATTTTAATCTTAAATTAGGATCAGTAGATGGCAGGTATTTTAATAATAGTCTTGACGCAGAGTATTTCGATTCAAACCCTGCTGTAGAAAATATTGACGATTGGCAAATTCTTTCACCTATTAAGGAAAGACTTATGGGAGTGAGAGCTATTAACAGAAAAATTCACAAGCTTTTCAGGAAAGATAAAATAGAATATGCAATTAAGGGGAGAACGGTAAATGGATATAATAACTTTACGTACACAGAAAAAAAGATTCCAAAACCTTTAGGAATCGAACAAATAGTATATGGTGACAAGGTTATTAATCTCGGGAACCACAGTCGTGATTATGTGTATCCGAAAGAAAATTCATTAACATATCTTGCGAATGGAGAAATCGGTATAGTAACCGGACAATTTAAGAGGAAGAAGGCTAAGTACAGAGGGCAACCAAAATATGTGGAAATTGAATTTTCATCACAGAAGGGATTTGTTTATTCATTCACCTCTTTTGATTTCAAAGATGAAAATGATCCACCGTTAGAATTAGCATATGCATTAACAGTTCATAAAGCCCAGGGCAGTGAATTTGAGAAAGTATTTTTAATCATTCCTAATCCCTGCTTTTTATTAACAAGGGAATTACTTTATACCGCACTAACACGACAAAGGCAAAAAATCATTGTTTTATTTCAGGGTAAAACCTTTGATATTAAAACTCTATCATCCCCGATCTATTCGGATACCTTAAAACGCATTACCAATCTTTTTACAGATCCTGAGTTAATTGAAGTTGATGGCCAATACCTGGAGAAAAACCTCATTCATCAGGCAAGTGACGGGAAAATGTTAAGATCGAAAAGTGAATTGCTGATTTATCAACGACTCCTGGATAAAAGAATTTCCCCTGCCTATGAAAAGAAACTTGTGATTAAGGAGGTAGAAAAGCTGCCAGATTTTACCATCGAAAACCCAGAATTAGGGATAACATATTATTGGGAACATTGTGGAATGATGCATGACAGAGAGTATGTTGAAAGATGGGAGGAGAAGTATAAATGGTATCTGGAAAATAATATTCTGCCCTGGGAAGAAGGTGGAGGCAGAAATGGCTACTTAATAGTAACGAAAGACAAACCGACGAAAATCGAAGATGGGAGTACCCGTGGTGCCATTTCGGTTAGGGAGATTGATGAATTAATCAGTAAGGTATTCCATAAATAAAATATTTCTATGAGCTTAAATAACTTAATCGGTTATTCTTTTCGAAATCCTACCTTAAGAAAGATTCATGAACTTTATAGCGATTATGAAAAAGAGGCAGAAATCGTTAAAAAATCCTGGAACAATAAAATCAGAGACTACCTCAGGGATAAAATGGGAGTTAAGCTAATTGATGAAAGAGGTGAAGCTATCCCAGTTCCTGTCAGAATTAAAGCATCATATGATAAATCATTTATCAACGTCATTGAAACACGATATCAGCATCTTGATTTTGATCTGTATTTTACCCTTCTTCAATTCAGGAATGTTGCTTATGAAGTAAAGCCACATTTTGAATATCCTCTTGCAGCAAACGCCATTAGTTATTCAATTGATTACGCTGAAAAACTGATAAAAGATTATCCGTTCGAAAATTTAAATCGTGATTTATTCTCATTCTTGAGGGATGATTATAATAAAGACATATTTGGATGCTATTTTATTAAACAGCATGAGGTTGAACTATATCTGTTACCCTGCATTCTATTCTCAAAACTATATAATCTTAACCTTCAAAATTTCATTACTGTAATTCTGACCCATGAATTGTCCCATGCCTATAACCATGTTGGATTCGATAAGGATAATTTGCACTGGGATGTTTTTCCAAAGACTGATGAATTTCTGGCCGAAGGTTTGGCACAGTATTATACTTTTACATTTATCGAAAATGTGTCAGATTATAATCCATTGCTGCTAACCACATTCAATACACTTCTTGACCAACAACCGGATGCTTATAAAACCTTCAAAAAGTGGATGGTTGATAACTCATATGAAGCTGTATTCAGAGCATTTATTGAGATGAGACGAAAGAAACTCCATAGAGTTGAAGAATTTGAAAGAATACTAGCAGTCTCAAAAGATACACTTGTCGTGAAACCGCAACAAATAATGTTCAAATAAAAAAGGATGGAAACACTTTCAGCAATTCCAATTCGTGAACCATGGATCGATATGATTCTGGCTGGAAAAAAGAAATGGGAAATCAGATCAAAGCTCACCAAGAAAATTGGCCCGGTTGCCCTTATCAGAGCAGGATCTGGCACTGTTGTAGGTACTGCCAACCTGACTGAAGTTATTCAACTTACTCCACAAATAGCTTATGAAAAGCATTCAATAATGGGATTTAGGCCATTAACTAAAGCTGAGGCAAAAGATCTTGAGGGTCAATATGCCTGGGTACTCAAGGATATTATTAAGTTTAAAAATCCTGTTCCTTATAAGCATCCTTCGGGTGCTGTGACATGGGTAACCCTAGATGAACAGACAACTAATAAAGTTCATGCTGAGGCAAAACGGTCAAAATAATTTTTACTAAGCGAGAATGAGTAGAAGAGGTAGTAGAAGTGCAGATTTTATTGGCGGTTTTAAAAAATATGATTATGCCATTGATATTTCAGCGGATTATCATATTGTTTCAGGCTCTAATATTTTAGCCGAATTCCTTTTTAAATTAAAGACGGATAGAGCAAATCCAAACCTGAGGTATGATGAGATGATTAAAAGGTTGAAGGAGATCCGTTATTTTTTAGATCTTATTAAGAACAGTAATTTTAATGAAAGAATTGATAAATTAAGTGCAATTCAACGAATTAAGAAAGATCGCAAAGCTCTAAAAAAAAGCAATTACTTGAAGCCACAATTTGATGAATTAATAGATGATGTTATACATACTCTATCGAAAAAGAATCAAGAAATTATTCAGGAATCCTCGAAAAAAGCGGTAGATAATTTTATCCCCCGAATAAAGTTTGTAGAGGATGGATTATTGTATAAGATGAATATTAGTGCTTTGAATGATTATCTGGCAAATCTAAAAAAAGAGTTTGAGGGATTATATCTTAAATTCATAAAGAAACGGGAGTATAGATTAGATTGTGTAAACGCTAACTGAGAGGTAGCTTTGCCAA
>CALMSX010000099.1 GCA_937872515.1 uncultured Bacteroidota bacterium | reverse complement strand
AAAAAAAAATAAGTTGAGGCGCATTGCAATGCGCCCCAACATTAGTATTTATTAAAACAAAAAACCATGTTGATAACAAAAACCAAGTGGATTCATCTGGGTCTTGTAGCAAGCTTTCTGATAGGATATATGGAATGGGGCAAGGATCAAAAGATGTTTATTTTTCAAGCCTTTGCCGACATTATTGAAAAAGGGCTGGCAGATCCTATTACTTTATTACACCCATTTATATTGTTTCCGTTGTTAGGTTTCGCTGGCATTTTGTATGCTTTGTTTAAAAGCAAGCAGTCCAGAACACTCACATTGTTATCGATTGGGGGTATGGCGTTGATAATGCTCTTTATCTTTTTTATTGGTGTATTTATGGGCAATGTAAAGATGATCCTTTACAATCTTCCGTTTATGGTGTTTATGGTGTTGGAGGTGCTGGCACTTCGTGCTTCGCGCAATAAGCCTTCGGCTTAGTTCAATTCGCGCTTCGCGCTTAGGGCAATGCGGCTGTGCCTTAGTTCAATGAATTGAAATAGTAGCCATCCCAGACAAGCTTGGTCGTTGCCGTGCAAAGGGTTGCACGGTTCCTCGTGAGTCAGCAAATTTATAATTTGCGTTAACGAACGATGCTGAGCTTGTCGAAGCATTCGCTTTTGATTGCCACCGGCAATCAAATTGCTATTTCATAGCAAGCGTTCAGTCATGCTTAGTTCAATACGGTTCGCTTAGGGCAATACGCGCTTCGCGCTTAGAGCAATGCGGCTGTGCTTTAGTTCAATGAATTGAAATAGTAGCCATCCTAGACAAGCTTGGTCGTTGCCGTGCAAAGGGTTGCACGGTTCCTCGTGAGTCAGCAAATTTATAATTTGCGTTAACGAACGATGCTGAGCTTGTCGAAGCATTCGCTTTTGATTGCCACCGGCAATCAAATTGCTATTTCATAGCAAGCGTTCAGTCATGCTTAGTTCAATACGGTTCGCTTAGGGCAATGCTTGAGCTTCGCGCAATATGCGCTGCGCGCTTAACGCTATGCGCTATCCGACTAACAGTAATTTTATTGGATTTTGATTTCTAATCCACAACAAAAACTTGGTTTTTATTGGGAGAGGCATTTATATTTGTGGTAAATCAATCAGAAGATGAAGATTCTTACTACGTCTATTTTGTTGATGCTGACCTTGATTGTGGTGCCGGCGTTTTCTTATTTTTCGGGCGTTGCTTTGACCATTGATGGCAATGTATTGTTGGTGGAATTGGGGATGATAGCGTTGGTGGCAGCGGGGTATTGTTTTTTGGTTTCAGAGATCACCAAAAATTATTCGCAGGTGGATAAGTTGTGGTCGCTGTTGCCGATTGTGTATGTAGGCTATGTGGCGTGGAAGGGTGACTGGGATCCGCGACTGGTGGTGATGTGGGTATTGACTGTGCTTTGGGGCATCCGGTTAACGGGAAATTTTGCGTTGAAGGGGGCGTACAAGTGGAAGTTTTGGGAAGGAGAAGAAGACTACCGATGGAGTATATTGAGGGCCAAAAAAGAGTTTCAGCCGGGGTGGAAGTGGAGTCTTTTTAATTTGTTTTTTATTTCAGTTTATCAGAATGGGCTCATCTTGTTGTTTACATTGCCGGCGGTGATTGCCTTTGGTCAGAGAGGGAAGGACATGTATGGATTGGACTACCTGGCTGCGGGTTTGATGTTTTTATTTATTGTGTATGAGATGGTGGCCGACTGGCAGCAGTGGCAGTACCAAAGCGGTAAGTGGAAGGCGATCAAGAGTGGGGCCCAGCTAACGGCTGATCAGCAAAGGGGGTTTTTGAATAAAGGATTATGGGCTTTGAGCAGGCATCCCAATTATTTTGCAGAACAAAGTATTTGGATCAGCTTTTACCTCTTTTCCGTTGCGGCTTCCGGACAGTGGATCAACTGGAGTTTAACAGGTGCGCTGCTGTTAGTACTATTGTTTCAGGGCAGTGCCGATTTTAGTGAAGAAATCAGTGCGGGAAAGTACCCGGACTATAAAACATATCAGAAAACAGTTTCAAAGTTTTTACCTTTACCCCAAAGAAAAGCCTAAGAAATGCAGGAAATAAAATCGATTTATGTCAATCTTCCGGTCAAAGACCTTGAAAAAACCAGGGCTTTTTGGGAAGGACTTGGCTTTGGTTTCAACGATCAATTCAGTGATGAAAAAGCCTTGTGTTTGATTTTGCAGGAAGGCATCATTTACTCTATGCTGTTGCAAGAATCCTTTTTTAAAACCTTTACCGACCGTGAGGTAGCCGATGGTAGATCGACCCAGGTGCTGGTGGCCATCCAGGTAGAAAGTAAGGAAAAGGTGGTAGAAATGGTAACGAAGGCCCTGGCCAGCGGCGGTAAACGGTATAAAGAGGCAGTGGATCATGGTTGGATGTATTATGACTCATTTGCAGACATTGATGGCCACCAATGGGAGGTGATGCACATGGGGGATCTCCCGGCTCAATAATCAAAAATTGTCTGCACTCGGCATATTTAAACCAAGTTCAAAAGAAGAGGATGTGCGATCCCAGTTTGTGATTGCCATCGGAGTAGTGCTATTGTCATCACTGTTGTGTTTTTTGAGTGTATCATTGATTGGCTACAAGGTGGTGGCACTAATTTTACTCACGGTAGTATCCATTTTGGCCATGACCTTGTCCATGTGGCCGGTGATAACAGCGGCAGCCATCAGTGCCTTTTTATGGAATTTTTTTTTCATTCCTCCATTGTACACATTCCACATTGACAATGCAGAAGACATACTCATGTTTTTGCTCTATTTCATCATTGCTCTTGTGAGTACGGTACTACAGTCAAGGATTAGAACAGAGCGCGAAAAAACCAGGGACAGGGAAGAAAAAGTAAAATCTATTCAATTATACCACACCCTGCTCAATTCGCTTTCACATGAGATGAAAACACCGATATCGGCCATTATTTCATCAGTTGACGGTATGAAGTATGCCTTGGAACAAAACAATGGATCTGCCTTATCAGAATTGGTCACCGAAATAGAAATAGCGGGTAACAGGCTTCACCGCCAGGTTGAAAATATGCTCAACATGAACCGACTGGAGAGTGGTTTGTTGCAGGCCAGACCCGACTGGTGCGAAGTGAGTGAGGTAGTATATGGCGCTGTTGGCCAATTGCCGGAGGAGCAGGTAAAACGCATCAAAGTTATGTTGTCTGAAGACCTGCCTCTGATCAAAATCGACATGGGATTTACTTCGCAAGCCCTTTACAACCTGCTCCAAAATGCGCTTACTTATGGTGGTGGTGGACAAATAGAGGTTGGAGCTGATTTACATGATGGCTATGTTGATCTGTATGTAAAAGATCAGGGACCGGGACTGGGCAAAGAAGCTGCGTTAAAAGTATTTGATAAATTTTATCGGGCTCCCGGCAGCAAAGCAGGTGGCATTGGGTTGGGCCTTGCCGTTGTCAAAGGCTTTTGTGATGCGCAGGGAGGAGAAGTGAGATTGAAGACAGAACCTGGCAAGGGCTGTTTATTTACCTTACATTTGCCCACAGAAACCACTTATATCAATCAACTCAAAAATGAATAAGGCAACCGTACTGATAGTGGATGACGAACCCCAGATTCGAAAATTGCTGGAGCTTTCCCTGACCAGTCACGACATGCACGTTATCCAGGCAGAAGACGGCAAATCGGGCTTGTCCATGGCAGCCAATCACCAGCCCGATGTGGTCTTACTCGATCTGGGTCTGCCCGATATGAGTGGTCATGAAGTGTTAAAGGCTCTGCGTTTGTGGTATGAAAACGCGATTATCATCCTCTCTGTGCAGGATGGGGAAGACGACATTGTCAAAGCGCTGGATGAAGGGGCATCGGATTATCTGACCAAACCCTTTCGAAATGCCGAATTGATGGCAAGGATCCGATCCGCCATGAAAAACAATCCTTCTGCGGTAAAAAGCACGTTTATTTCTTCCGGCAATTTGTTCATCGATTTTGCTGCCCGAACGGTGAGAAAGGGAGACCAATTGCTCAAGCTTACCTCCACAGAATACCAACTCCTGGCACTTTTGGCCTCCAATGCGGGCAGGGTACTTACCCATCAACACATACTCAAGACCATCTGGGGCTTATCGTATCAAAAAGAAACCCAATACCTCAGGGTGTTTATAGGTACGCTTCGCAAAAAAATTGAAGACGATGCCAACCAGCCCAAACACCTGGTAACTGAAAGCAGGGTGGGCTATCGATTTCAATAAATTTGCATTGTGCAAAGCTATTCTGGTGGCTGATTTGTTAATCTAAAAACATCCTTCTCAAGAGTTTTCTTTATAAAATCTTTATGTTTCCTGTATAAGTCTTGATTTTTTCATTATGCCCGATGGTGGAATTTTGCATACAAATAAGAAGTTATGCAAACAGATTTTTCGGCGGTCAGAAGCAAGGTGACTGCAGCCTCACTCCTCGTAGCCTTGGGCATTATTTATGGCGATATTGGTACGAGTCCACTTTATGTACTAAAAGCAATAGTGGGAGAAAAGGCCATTGATGAAATGTTGGTGTTTGGAGGGATCTCCTGCGTTTTCTGGACCCTCACCCTGCAGACCACCATCAAATATATTTGGCTCACCCTCAAAGCTGACAACGACGGTGAAGGGGGTATTTTTTCATTGTATGCCCTGGTGCGGAGGTATGGCAAATACCTGGCCATCCCCACCATTCTGGGTGCCACCACCTTACTAGCCGATGGCATCATCACTCCCCCTATTTCGGTAGCTTCTGCCATTGAAGGGCTCACCATTATTGAAGGACTGGAAGATTTGCCCACGGTTCCCATTGTGATTGTCATCTTATCGATATTGTTTTTCTTTCAGCGCTTTGGCACCCAAAAAGTAGGTGCTGCCTTTGGGCCCATCATGGTCATCTGGTTTGGTATGCTGGCAGTATTGGGTTTGAGCCAGCTGGTGCATTACCCATCGGTATTACAGGCCATCCATCCCAAATATGCCATTGAATTACTGGTTAATTATCCCCATGGGTTCTGGTTGCTGGGCGCAGTCTTTCTGGCAACTACCGGTGCAGAAGCCCTTTATTCTGATTTAGGGCACTGTGGCAGGAACAACATCAGGATCACCTGGGCCTT
>CALMSX010000098.1 GCA_937872515.1 uncultured Bacteroidota bacterium | reverse complement strand
AAAAAAACGGTCGCCGCCTGATGATCAGCAAGCCTTTGCGCGAGCTCAAAGACCAACTCCCAACCGATCAATTTTTCAGGTGCCACAGCTCCCATCTGGTCCGACTTAGCGCCGTAGTAGCCTACCGCAAAGAAGGAGGTGGCGTGTTGGTGCTATGCGATGGCAGCTACGTACCCGTAGCCAAGGCAAGAAAGGAAGAGATGGTGAGGGTGTTGGGGGGAGAATAGAATTTAGTGCATTGAATTATAAAAGGACGAACCCGAAAATCCTGTGAAAAAAGAGTAGGGCGGGGATGCTGAAAAACGGAGAGAGTAGGCGATAGAAATTAATTTTATATATTATGAAAGTATTTAAATTTAAAAAGACTTCTTTATCCATTTTTTTGCTTTTAAGCATTTGGTCAAATGATGCAAAAGCTTGGATTATAAAATTTAAAGGGTTCGGTATTGAATTTTGCATTTCAAATGAATCAGATGCTTGTGGTAAAATGAGTATTCCGAATTTAAACGGTGGTTCTATTGCATATTTTAAAGGAAAGAAATTAAATAAATCTGATGTAATAGACTATACCATAGATGCTGCCGGTAAAGTATTTGTAAGTAAATCAAAAAATGGATTAACATCAGAAAGATTATCATCAAACTCTTTAAGTGATATTTTAATAAAAACAAATAAAGAAACTATTTCTTTAGATACTTATGTAAAAATATTACAAGAATGTAAAAAAAGTTAGTATAGATATAAAACCACCCTTATCAACCCACAATCTCCTGAACTCACTAACTTTGCTTTTAGGTTGTCCATTAACTATATGGCAAAGATCTAAGAGTAAGGGAGATTGTCAAGGGGGATGAGCCTATCGTCTTTTGGCAGGTGATGAATAAGTTTGTTTTGTCTGTTTTAATTATATTTTATAAGGTGAACTTTCTCTTTTTCTGGCAGTTATACAAAAAAACGAAGTAATCTGTTTGAACCAAATAGTGAGAATTAGAAAGAGAAAATCATCTATTAGAAATTTGCAGATGTGCATATTTTCAAATTATAAGACCTTAATAAAATATGTGCATTAAATTTTCACAAATATTTTAACTTTGATACTTGTTGTCTTTTCGTGGGAAAATAATTGATCATTATATGCATGATACAACGAATATATTGTGATGATATACTTATTATTTATGTTCAAAATCCAGACCGAATGTAAACAAAGGTTTGAGATATGGAATGGTGATGTGGGCAGAATTTAAAAGAGTGTATTTTAGCATTTGAATTTTTTTAAAAAGTTATATTTTGCATTTCTTTTCATTAAATATATTTAATAAATCAGATACGAAGATCAATAATGAAAAAACCTTTAAAGCATTTATTTTACTGCCATATTCAGTATATACACCGTGCAATATTTTATGTCTGTTAAGTTGGCAAGGATAATGAAGCAAATCACTTTCTTGGGCAAGAATAGGTGTGTTATTTTTTATCGGAGCGAGTAACACTTCTATTATAGAGTCATTGATTCTTTCAAGATCCGAATATACTTGTGGATAATAGTTATTATCCTTTTTCTTCAGAAAGAATTTTTGACGAGTCATATCAAAACAAATACCATCAATTTGTGCAAGAGCAAGATTTATAAAACCATAGTAGCTCCCATCTTGGTACAATTTATTCATCTCATCAAATATAGTATGCCGATTTGGGTAAACGATATAAATTTTATCAAATTGATATTTGAAATAATCCTCAAAATATCTTGTCAAGTATTTATCTGCATCCTTTACTCTTCCTTTATTATATAGATTTGCAAGATAATTGGGATCACCAAAGGATGCATCAATGCCTAGATACCACCCATGCCGGCCTAAAGTTATAAGGTCATCAGGATAGGATTGCCATAAATTTGTAATTCTGGCTGATGCTTCTTTAATGCTCTTTTGTATCCTTTCCATCTCCTCATGAATGGGTTCAAGTAAGGTTTTCATTTTTTCTTGAGAGGATTTAATAGGAGCAATAATTGCATCAAATTGCTTTTGAATAGCTTTGAACGATTCAATTTGAATTTGAGCGGTTTCTTTGATTCGTTCTTGAAAAGGTTCAAATGCTTTTTGAGTCTCTTTATTTATTATCTTTACACTTTTTTCGCTTTTGTTTTGCATTAAATTTTTTTGACATTTACTCTCACATTATTAATATATTTCTTTATTCCTATTTTCTACCCTCAACAATGTCTATCTCCTCCTCCGTCAACCCATATAATTCATAAACCAAATGGTCGATTTGAGATTCTAAATTAGTAGTATCGGCAGTAGGTGATTGTTTTTTGATGACTAGAATTTTATTTACAATTTTTTCTATCTCATTTTCTTGTTCTGCTGATGGAACTTTTATTGGTAACAATTCAATTTTATATTTTTTCCATCTGTTTGTTCCCATTCCTGTAGTAGTACCAATTAGATTGAAATACCATTCTGAAACTTTAGAATTTAAAATTGCCAAAAGAAATTTTAATTTTTCACCAGTCATGAGGAAGGTTGTAGCCTCCGCAAAATACTTATTATCATCATAAGCAAATTTTGGTTTGTCGGAGATTTCACCCCATATTATTTTTTCTTTTTCAAAATCTTTTAGATAGGCACAATTCCGAAGATTTGACCAATGATCTCCTTTATCAAAACGAATTTCTATTTTTGGAGAAAAACTTTTTAAGTGTTCGTATATGGTTGGATATTCTACTTCGGAATCTATTCGTTTTAACCCAATGGATTTTATTCCATTGTGCGAATTTATTAAATAAACATTTTCAAAAGTGTAGTAATATTTTTTCAAATCTCTTCCTCTAAGAATAGGTTTAATTATATCATTATTTCTACTATCTTTTTTTATTAATTCATTCTTTTTGCTTTCATTAATAATAAAAGCTTCGTTTAAACCAGTTAAAAACCCTCTATTAATATCAATATTAAATTCTTTTAGAAGTTTTGATCCATTTTCAATTTTACTTTTCAACATACCATTAGACTGATTACCAATAAACCATTCTGAAGTTGATGAAGGTGTAAATTCAAATTTGTGTTTATAAAAATATTCAGTTAATGAGTCTCCGAGGATATAATCTTTTGATAAATTAACTACTGGGAATGATTTAGAATCTGAAAATCTTTTTAAAGTAATAATATTTGATTCAACTGTGGCTTCTTCAAAAATCTGAACATCTTCAATATTCATTAATGCTATTGGCTGTAGATTATCTATGAAATGTTTTTTCAGTAACTCTCCATATATAGCTCTTAACCAAGAATTGGATGTTATGTAAGTTATATAGCCTAAAGGTTTTAAAATATTTCCGCCTAATTCATAAAATAAACAATAAATGTCGGCTCCTTTTGAATACGTCTGATAATTCATTTTAGAAAAATACTCCGACTGCTCTTTATCCTTAGATAAAGATATATACGGCGGATTCCCAATCACCACATCAAAGCCCACAAAATCTCCCTCATCATTCAAGACCTCAGGAAATTCAAACCTCCATTCAAAGGCGTTTTCGAAGATTTTGTTTTGCAGAATGTCTTCCCGTTCTGCTTCCAGTTTGGTGAGGGTGGCAGTGGCCACTTCGAGATTTTTCTTTAGGCTGGCGTCTATCTTTTGACCAAAAGCAGTGAGGTTGGTAATTTCCATGGCCAGCTTTTCAGCCTTGCCTCGGGCCTCACTGATCTTTTTCATAAAGGGCTTGTCCACCTCACTTTTGAAGTCGGTTTTGATTTGCTCTATCAGGGATTCAAATTCTCTTTTTTCTTCTTTTGTTTTGGCATTGCGGTAGCCATTAACGGCAAGTTTATAGGTTTGGATATTCCATTTTTTGGCTTTTTTCAGTACGTCTTTCATATCGGCATCTATGGTGAAGCGACTTACCAGGGAGTTGCCGCATTTGATGTTGATGTCAATATTTGGCAATGTTTCCAACTCCGTTTTATTTTTATAATAGGCATTTTTTAGCAACTCGATCCACAACCGTAGACGACATATTTTTACGGAATTGGCATTGATGTCCACTCCAAAAAGGCAGTTTTCGATGATGGTTTGTTTTTCGTAGAAGAGGGCTTCCTGTACTCGTTGGCTTTCCTTATTGTGTGGATAGTATTGGTACAGTTCTCCATCGATGTCTTTTACGATGAGTTCGTCGTTGACTACTTCTACCTCATATTCTTTTAGTCTTTTACCTTCCCGATCCAGCAATACTTTTAAGTCGCTTTTGATGGCTATCATCTCATTGAGGGCCGATACCAGGAAGTGACCTGAACCTACAGCGGGGTCACAGATCTTGATGTCGTTGATGAGGGCATTGGCTTCTTTTCGGTCTTCTATTTTGTCATACAATTGGTCGATGGTCTCACACTGCCAGCCCTTGTTTTCATTGAATTTTTGCACCACGGCCCTGCGTATAGTCTCTCTACACATGTACATGGTGATGAAGCCTGGTGTAAAAAATGAACCGTCTTTGTATCCGTTTATTTTTTCAAAGATCAATCCTAAGACAGATGCATTGATTAGGGGCTTGTTGTCTTCCTGGATGTCTTCCGATCCTTCACCACTGAAGTCATAAGCATCCAGAAAGGCGAAGAGGTATTCAAGGGTGGATAAGTCTCCACTTCGTTTGGCACCATTCTGAGCTTTCAATACCGCCTGTCCATGGATGGGTATGGTTTTATCATCAGATAGATTGCTAATGAACAAAGTATCGTGTTCCAGTTCTGTAGGCTCAAATAGGGAAGAATTGAGATAAGGCACATGGTGGAACATTTTACTTACATGTTCATTTCTGTCTTCAAACCTCTTGGCCAATACCTGGAAAAATAAGGCATCCAGTTGATCAAACTCTCGAATGGTATTATGATTGAGAAAAAGATAAGCCTTATCACCTCTATGGTAGGAGAGCAATTGACCTTCCAGCAGTTTAAGAAATAAAATACGGTTGATCCAGGTGATGGTCAATTCGAGTGAGATGTTGAAAAGCCGTTCATCTCTGGTGCTACCGTATTGGCTTGCATTTTTTACCCTGTCGAGTTTATCTCTGGCATCCAGTTGCATGATGGTATCTTCAAGGATGGAGCCCATCATTCTTTCCCCTTCCTTGTGCCTGCCGATGAGTTTTTTTCCTCCGTCTTTGATTTCTGTAAGCCCTATGATGTGCAAAAGTTCGGAATAAAATCTTTTATCCAGCTTATTGCTATCATTGGCAAAAGGTACTTTGAGCAGGTGGAATTCAGAGAGTAGTTTTTGGAGTTCGATCAGCTTTTTATCATCGGTGGTATCTTTGTTGCGGAGTTCTTTTTCGTAAGTCCTTAAATCAAAATAAGTACAAGGTATCTCTTCCTCCAATGACTCAATCATGGGCTTGGCGATATCATTGTAGAATAGAGCCGTATCACCACTTACTTTTTGTCCTGTACTCCATGCCTGATAGTCTTTGACAAACTTTTTGTTTTGATAAAACAGCTTATCAAAATATGCAGCATCTATGATGTACCACTCGTAGATATTGGTCAACACCAGGTGTTTGATATCGATGTTGTTTTCCTCTACCCGTTCCCGCATGTAATATAGTACCGCTTCTTGCAGGGCTTTGCCATTGGCTTTATCAGCAGTAATCCACTCTGCTTTATTAGATGGCCTTTTGGCTTCGATGATGACACCAACCTTTGATTTATTGTTATTTTCGGTATGGATGACCAGGTCTATGGTGCCTTTGGTATTGATTTCGTTTTTGCCTTTGTAATAAGTATTCAACAAAAAATCCCGCACATGGATTTTCTGATTTTCTTCCCTTTCGGATTCATCTACTTTGTCGAGCAGGTTGATAAGATTGACTTTAAAGGCATCGATCTCACTTCGCAATGGACGTACCTTTAGAAAAGCTGCATTGAGCGATTTTTTAGGAGTAGTAGGTAGCAGTTTTAATGACATGAGATAAGATAGTGATATTCTGTTTTCAGGCTAAATATATAACTTTATTTTATATGTTAAAAATTTAGCCAAGACTTACCTCGTAAGATGCTTAAGAATCAGTTATTCCTATTTTTAAAACAAAATTTTCAAACCCAGCCGGTGTATATTAACCGAGTCATTCTTTGAATGATTTTTCCTTTAAATATTTCCTATTATGATGTGATTTCAGAAACTCAAGTAATAAAATAAGGCTATATATTTACAAGCCAAATTATTTTCATTAGCGGCCCGTGCTCAAGTTGTTTACATCACCCAGCGTAAATCTAACCCACTAAAACCATAAATGATTTTTTTGATACACTTTATTCAAACATTGGAGTATAACCACTCTAACCAGTTAAATTCGCGCAAATAAAGGTGTTTTCACCACAAAGTTCACAAGGGAGACACAAAGGTCACAAAGAGCCCTGGTGCCCCTAGTGCCATCTTAGTGTCCTTAGTGGTGAAATTGATGGGTCTTTTTTCACCACAAGGGGCACAAAGGAAGCACAAGGTGCACAAAGAGTCCTAGTGTTCTTAGTGCCATCTTTGTGCTCTTAGTGGTTAAATTTACGGGTCTTTTTTCACCACAAAGAACACAAAGGAATCACAAAGGGCACAAAGAGTCATAGTGCGCTTAGTGCAATCATAGTGTCCTTAGTGGTTAAATTGGCGGGTCTTTTTTCACCACAAAGTTCACAAGGGAAACACAAATGTCACTATTCATTGTAGCAACCGCAGGCGCGGACCATGAATCTCCATCACATCCCTACCCACTTGACAGAAATACAAAATATTGGTATCTTTGAATTTAAAAGTGCCTAAATCACAGCCATTACCATAGAGTAGCATTCATTTAGCCCAGTGCAAAAAAACAGGTAATATATAAGGGTTCATGATTAAACATTAATATCAATTAAATTAAACATATATGTTGACCAAAGAATTGGTAAATAGCCAAATAAAAGAAATGCCGGATGAATTCACGCTTGATGAACTGATCGAACGCCTCATCATCGTAGAAAAAGTTAACCGCAGTTTGAAAGAAGTTGAGCAAGGTAAAACGATAACCGAAGAGGAGCTAGATGAAAAAATGGCTAAATGGTTCGCATAATTTGGACAGACACAGCAACAAGCGATCTGAAAGACATATATGACTTCATTTCACAGGACTCAAAGCTCTACGCGAAAAGGCAAGTAACTAAAATTCGAAACAAGACGAATATATTAAAATCTTCAAAACACCTTGGAAAAGTAGTTGAAGAAATAGGCATTCCAATAATAAGAGAAATTGTGGAAGGTAATTATCGAATCATTTACCAAATTCGTAACGAACGTGAAATTACAATTCTTACCATTCATCATTCAGCCCGGGATTTAACAAACCGAAAAATTGAATAAACGGGTATTACCACATTCCTTTCACAATATTATTTCCGGGCAGGGCAAATTTATTTTAAAGAAAAGGCATAATTAGGCACAGAGAAAACAGAGTGCTCTTAGCGTTTAAAAGCATGATTTAATTCACCACAAAGGTTAAAAGGGATAGACAACGGTCACAAAGAGTCCTAGTGCCCTTAGTGCTATCTTAGTGTCCTTAGTGGTTAGAAGTGTGAGGTGTTTTTCACCACAAAGGACACAAGGGAGACACAAAGGTCACAAAGCGTCCTGGTGCCCTTAGTGCCATCTTAGTGTCCTTAGTGGATAGAAGGGAGGGGTATTTTTCACCATAAGGGTCACAAGGGAGACACAAATGTCACAAAGCCGCATTAGTGAAATCTTAGTGAACTTAGTGGTTAAAAGTGTGGTTTTTCAAAACAAGAACAGATGGGATACATGAAGTTCACAATACCGCAATTTACTCCAGGCAAATACCCTACTATATCGACAGCCATCTTTGTGTTGACTATTGTGGTTGCGCATGTTTTTGCGACCCATGGCTATGAGTGGACAAAAAACACAATCAGCGATCTGGGAGCTCAAGGGTACGATAGAAAATTGATTATGCAATTTGGGTTTTTAGCTTTTGGGCTGACACTAACTGCAGGTGTACTGTATAAAGGCTTAACGTGGCGGACCATACCTATTTTAATATATGGCTTGTGTGTTGGATTGACAGGTGTTTTTTGTACTAAACCATTCTTTGATCTTGACCATTATTCTGAAATACAATCGATGATTCATTCTGCCTTGGCTCAGTTGGCAGGTGTATCTTTTACAATTGGGATCCTGGTTCAAAGTTTTTTTACGAGCCACAAAAGAGAAAAATGGATCCACCTAACATTTTTTGTTTTAGTAATTGGACTCTCTGCTTCTTTTGGGCTTGTGAACCATTACCAGGGCATTGTCCAAAGGTTGCTGTACTTGACCAGCTTCATTTGGTTGATTGGGTTTTATAAGCCCTGACAAGTAGTGGTGACTAATAACCTTGATGATCAGTACCGACTGCCAATGGTGATTTTAGGTATGGAGGCGTCAATGTGGTCCAGATCAGATTGGGACAAGACAACCTGGTATGCCCCTAGGTTTTCTTGCAAACGGTGAATTTTTCTGGTGCCGGGTATGGCCGTAATTTCATCGTTTTGACACAGAATCCAATTCAGGGCAATTTGTGCTTTTGTTACCCCCTTCTCTTTTGCGAGCTCTTCAATAACCTCAACAAATTGGATATTTTCTTTAATAGCCTCTTCTGTAAATCGCGGATTACTCAATCTAAAGTCACCTGCTTCAAAATCATCGCGACTTTTATAGGCGCCTGTTAAAAAGCCCCGGCCTAGTGGACTGTAAGCAACAAAAGTGATTCCCAATTCTTTACAAACTTCAAACACCTCTTGTTCAGGCTCCCGACTCCATAGAGAATATTCCGACTGGATGGCTGAAATCGGATGAACTTTGTGGGCTCGGCGGATTGTTTCTGCATTTACTTCCGAAAGTCCCAGGTATTTTACCTTGCCCTGTTTTACCAAATCAGACATGGCACCAACGATTACTTCAATTTCGACATCGGCCGCCTGGCGGTGCATGTAATACAGATCAATGGCCTCCACTCCTAAATGGGTCAGACTTTGCTCACAAGCCTGTTGGATGTATTCCGGTTGGCCATTGAGCCCCAGCCATTCACCATTTTTGCCCCTCACCACCGCAAATTTGGTAGCTAAGACAACCTGGCTCCATTTGTCCTTAAACGCCCTGCCGATGAGTTTTTCATTGGCACCCCAACCATACATATCGGCAGTGTCAAAAAAATTAACGCCCAATTCAATGGCCTTGTGCAGGGTTTTTATGGATTCATTTTCGTCAAATGTCCCATAGAACTCCGACATGCCCATGCAACCCAATCCAATTCTGTTTATGTTGAGGGTACTGTTTCCTAGTGTTGTTGTTTGATTCATGTGATCGTTTAATTTGAAATACAAAAGTCGTTTAACTAATGACAGCACTGTTTGCAAAAAGCAATCAAACTTTTGTAATTTTCAATCCATTTCTAAATTGCAGGGGAGAAAAGCCGGTGTACTTTTTGAAAAAATTGGAAAAATGAGCTACTTCTTCAAAACCCAGGGTAAAGCCAATTTCTGAAATGCTCCAGGGTGTTTGTTTCAGCAACAATTTGGCTTCCTCCACAATTCTGCCATTGGTAATTTCGGTGGTGGTTTTACCGGTTGTTTCTTTCAATACTTTGTTGAGATGATTGATGTGTACACCCAGGGTTTTGGCAAAGTCAATGGGAGCTTTAAGTTGAATGGCCTGGGTGACACCTTCAATTGGGAATTGCCTTTCGAGTAATTCAATAAATAAAGAGGTAATTCTACCGGAAGCATTGGTAACGCTTTCTAAACTTTCAATGGGTTTTAGTTTTTGCCCGGTGTGGATCAATTCCATCACATACGTTCGAAGCAAATCATATTTATAAGCATAGTCAGAAGAGAGCTCATCATCCATTTTTTTGAATATATGCTCTATTTCCAGGTACTGTTGATCATTTAACTGATACACAAAATCACTGTTCGGCATGTAAATGGGCAGTTCATCAAGCTGTACTCCTGTTTTAGATTTGGACATAAATTCTTTGGTAAACACACAGAAAAAGCCGGCCTGCTCATTGTTTTGTGGAACATATCTGTACGGAATCTTAGGCGTTGCAAATAGAATGCCCTGCCTTTCAATAAGAACTGATTTGCCTGCAAACTCTACCAGATTGTTGCCTTTAATCAAACTGATCTTGTAGTACAACCTTCTGTTATACGACATCTCTTTATTTTTTGTTCCGCTGAAGTAAAACTTCTTGGTATCAAAAACATTAAAATGTCCCAAATCATTTGAACCTATGTTGTCTAACAAGGCATCAAGCTGGCTCGCGTTATCCCCAAATATATCTTTGTAAAATTCCCGGATACTTATGTTTTTCATTTTTGCAAAATTCAAATAATGACAAAGGTAGGTCTTTTTATTGGGTTTGATTTTTTCACAACCTCATTTACATTATTTTAGGGGATAGGGTCTAGGGGATAGGGTATCACTTTGCAAAGATATTCTTTGAATAAAGGTTAGGGAGCTGTTTTAAAAATGATTCGAGATGAATTGCAAAATTGTTTCATAAAAAGGAGAAGTTTTTTACCACAAAGGTCACAAAGGACCCACAATGGCCACAAAGCTTCCTAGTTCCCTTAGTGGTTAGAAGTGAGGGGTGTTTTTCACCACAAAGTTCACAAGGGGTACACAAAGGTCACAAAGAGCCCTGCTGCCCATAGTGCAATCTTAGTGCCCTTAGTGGTTAGAAGGGAGGGGTATTTTTCACCACAAGGGTCACAAGGGATACACAAAGGTCACAAAGAGGCTGACAATAAAAATATTTAATATTCAAAGATTGAATTGTAAATCCGTTAGCCAGCCATGTAAATTGGAATTGTGTTAAATTTATATTAAATACTTGCTCATACTAAAAATGCTTTTTAATATTGCAATAATTAATTTACAAGCTATGAAAAGTTACAATCCAGCACTACCCGACTATTCTTAAATATTTTTTTCTCATTTCTTTTAGTAGTTAAGTATTCTGATACTTACTAAGTCTTTGAAAAATCTATTTAACATAGATTTACACTATTATTTCATTTTCAAACATGTCATTTTCACATACATGACTGGTAATATTTATTTATATGATTTTATATATCAAATATATTTTGTCCCAATACACGAAGAAACATCTGTTGATAACATTAATAAACAATTAAATATAATAACGTATGCTCTTTATTTAGTTTTTGGCAACGAAGATTCTTAGTAAATGCCCAAAGCTTTAAATATTCAGGTACGTCAAAGTCTAAATATAAATCTGATCTTGAAGTTACATTAGATGCTAATTACATCAGTGCTACTTGTTTTATTGTGGGGAATAATTTTATATCCCTTCAATCCAAATATAATTCTTAATCAGAAAATCAATAATTATGAAACGAGACATCAAATTATTTTTCATTTTAGTTTTCATTCTTACTGCGTTCACTGGTTCGAGTCAAAGCTATGTAGTTGAGTACTTTGAAGAAAATTACGATACATTAGATACTTATACTTCCATTTGCAATGAAAATGCTTTAATTGCAATTGCGCCTTTCTTTTTTGCCAAAGAGTTTGAGTTTGGGTTTGACTTTCCTTTTTTTGGAAAAAACTATGCATCAGTAGTTATGGATAATGACGGAGTTGGCATATTTGAAGGAAGTGTGCAATATAACTTTTATCTATTTACAAGTTTATGGCATGTATATTATTGGAACGATCCATTTCGATATGAAAGTGCCAGGCCTGTTGAATCCGATTGGAGATATACACATTCTACAAGAAACGGAAAAAAGGTTTTGATAATTGAACATAGACATGTAGCCCCATTTGTTTTTGATACCAAAGCAAGCCCCTATAATGGGGGTGATGTAAACTTCCAACAATGGTTTTGGGAGAATGGCGACATTGAAGTGAGGTTTGGAGAAATCCTGATTGATAGCACCCTATTTAAGGGGGCAATGCAAGACCCTATCGATTCTACTTTTTATACCCTTGGTATAGGAATTCAAAATTATGAAAACACACAGCAAATGTTTATTGAAGGCACCATCAATAATTTTGTACTTACAAAATTTGATGACGAAAATTCATTAGACAGTCTGCCAAAACCCAATACAGGGGTAAGGTTTAAGTATATGCCGGTCTCCACAAAAGACACACCTAACCAAGGAAAAAATGAAATTTATGTTGAAGGTGAAGTTTTGCATTTAGATCAAAACCTTGAGTTTGATACCTTCTGCATATATAATTTATCCGGTCAATTAATGCGATCAGGGGTATA
Source organism: uncultured Bacteroidota bacterium (assembly GCA_937872515.1). GTDB lineage: Bacteria > Bacteroidota > Bacteroidia > Chitinophagales > Saprospiraceae > JADKBO01. Next base: position 7,664 of record CALMSX010000098.1, on the reverse strand, counting down.
TGAAAATGAAATTGACATCAGTCAGCTGGCCAGCGGCATGTATGTGTTGCAGCAAAAATCCAAAACTTTCAATCAAAGTAAGATTTTTGTTAAAATGTAGAAAAATGGAACTTGGTAGAAATGAAACTATGCCAGGCATGATGTAAATATTCAGGCACCTTTATATTTTCCGAACAAAGGAATTTATTGATCATATTAATATTACACCGTAATCTATATAACAGAAAGACAATTAAATATTTTGCTCCACCGACCAGAAGCAAAAAGTATGGTAGTTTTTTAGGAAGAGTAGGTATGATAAAAGCCACTATTTGCAAATGACTAAAATCTGATTTTGTTATTATCCGTTTCATTACTGACCGGGTTTGGCTCCACCAATAACCCAATTAATGTTCCCAAGTATCGATTAAATATGGATACCCCTTAAAGCTTTTGTTTGATTTTAAACGATCTGTTTTAACTTTGTAACAGCAAATATAATTTGGATCTAAGTTCCGAATAGCCACCTAGGCAGATTCTTATTATGCATAATATATTTTAAACAAATTTTAATTGGATGATTAGCGTGAAACGCCTACAGACTATGAAAGGAAAATTGAGTTTATTACCAGGACCCAGCTTTCATTGACTGATAAAATGTTATTCGTATTCGGTCTTTTGAGAGCTTATTTAATTAATGGCAGTAGAAATAAAATAGATCTACAAGGGCATCATCAGCCTACAATCCTTCCTAGTGTCCTTAGTGGTTAGAAGAGAGAGGTGTTTTTCACCACAAAGTTCACAAGGGGGGACACAAAGTTCACAAAGCTTCCTAGTGCCCTTAGTGCCATCCTAGTGTCCTTAGTGGTTAGAAGGGAGGGGTATTTTTCACCACAAGGGTCACTAGGGGTACACAAGGGTCACAAAACTTTTCGCCCCCCTATCCCCTAGTCCCTAGAACCTATCCCCTAATTCTCCCCATTTACAGGAAAAAATACACTATAACTCCCTCTCAATCAATCCCCTAGCCCCCAACCCCTAGCCCCTTTTTTCAGGAAAACCGCAAAATTTCTGTTTTTTAGGCATTTTCCCATGTTGTAATTTGCAGTTTTTGAGTCAGGACGGGCCATGGAGCCGATGACAGGGCTGGCTTTTGATGGTCAAACCTTATCTGAATTTGTGTACATAGATAGGGTGAGGCATAGCAACTTTGTCCATAGGTAGAACAACCCGGTTTTGAGACCTGATTTTATAAGTAACACAATTATAAACCAAGACGATATAATAAGTACCCATTCTAAATAACCCAAATAGTAGTAGCCGATGAATATTATACCCTATCTTTGTCCTAGCCAGGTGCTTACCCGATTTTTGATATAAACCAGTAATACTATGAATAGAAAAGTACTGTACTGCTGTCTATTGGTCCTATTGGCCCGGCCTGGGTTAGAGGGCCAGGATCCATATGGGATGTCATTTCAGACCCAAAGGGCGATGATTAATCCTTCTTTTGTGGGCATTACCGGGGTAGAGTCTATCCAGGTGAACGCCAAAATGCAGTGGAATAATTTTGGGGATGCCTCAGACCGGTACCAGACGTTGAGTGTGTTGATTGAGGAGCCGCTGCCGTGTACTCGTTTGTTGGACATAGGCATTAAATTGCTGAACGACCAGGAGGGCAAGGCAAGGTACAAGACCACAGAGTTGGGCTTTTTAAGCAGCATAACCATTACTCCTGTAAAAACGAAGTTTATCCAACACAACATCCGGATCGGGGGCGATTTTTCGTTTGGCAGGAATAGTCTCGATTTTACCAACTTAATCTTTTCTGATCAGCTCAATCCCAAGTACGGCATTTATGACGCTGCGGGCAATCTGAACCCCACTGCTTTTGTAGCCCCAGGCAATAACCAGAGCTGGTATTTCAATCCCGGATTTGGGGTTTCCTACATAAGGAATGCCAATGCCACCACCCACCGCAGCTATGTTATTAATACCGGTATGGCGGCTTACCGGGCGTATGGCACCATCAATACCCGGTGGCTGCAGTACAACTCACTGACGGGCATCGCTACCGTTGACCCATGGAGGTTTACAGCCCACTTTTTGTATGAAAAAAACTACGCCCACCTCAACAGCAACCTGTCCAAGATTAAATTTTTTGCGGTGTACCAAAACCAGGGTGGCATAGACTATGTAGAAATAGGTGCCCGGGTGGGTGTGATCAACAACCGGTTGGGACTGGTGTCTTCGCTGCACTTTACTCCCTTGTCTCAATACACCAACAATACCAAATGGGTAGATCTTATGCTGGAATACAAGTTTAAACCAAGGCAGGGTCGACTGGTAGAAATGAACCTCAGCTATGGCCACAACATTGGCGGACTGAGCAACACCATCGGACCCATTTTGGGACTTGGCTTTGCCTACCGACTCAACAAAAGTACGCTGTGTAAGCTCGACAATATTTACGATGTGAATTGTTATGATTTAACCTTACCTGAAAATTGGAGGATCTATGAGAATGTTTGGTATAAGAATTAGTTTGGCCCTCTGCCTATTATTTGTCTTGTCTAATATAAAGGGGCAGAACAATTGTTTGGATATTAACAATACACCATTTAGCAATCAATGTGGTGATTTAAAGATAACAACTTCCAATAGTGAATTTGAATTTTGTGAAGGCTATGAAGGAAAGATAAGTATTGATCCCAGTTTGTTGACTGTTTTTGATTCCTTTTTTATTTATTGGTGTGATGGAAAGGAAATTGATACTTTTGCCAATACACAGTTTGAATTTAGCAACACGTATGATTTTCCGGATGATTTGGTTTGTGGTAATCCATACAGAGTTATACAGATTGATATAATAGCCAAAAAAAATTGCCCTGCAGGAGTTTCCTATGCCAATGCAGCCACCAAAATAAAGGTAAACAAGACGCCAATTCCGAGGTTTACGTATAACAACATTATCTGTATTTCTGATTCTACCTTGTTTTCAAATAAATCATGTTATGCTACAAACTATATGTGGGATTTTGGAGATGGCAATACTTCAAACAAAACCTCACCCAAACACAAATACGACAAAACAGGAAAGTACAAAGTAAAGCTGATCGCTTCCAATCAATGTGGTACTACGACGCTGGAAAAAACAATTGAGCAGGAAATTGAAGTAATCGGCTATCCCAATGCAGTAGTTGATGTTTCTCTCAATGCTCGTGATAGTGTGGTCTGTCTCAATGAGAGAGTAACCCTGATTGATAAAAGTAACCAATGGTCTGTTGATAATTATTGGCAATTTCCATCAGGAAAAAATCCGCATAAAGAAAAAACGGATTGGAAGGTTCTTCCCTCCATTCTCAAAAAGGACTCTATGAGCTACGGCAAGGTTGATTCTGTGTTATTTATTGACACCATCATCCTTGATTTTTTAAAGGTCGGCACCTACACATTTAAACTTACCTCCACGAACAAATGTGGCGATTCCATTTGGACATTCCCAATCAGAGTTGAACAGACACCCACAGTAAACTTATTTGGAGATACCATTTGTGACACCAAAAAATATGTACCAAATGTAATTATTACAGGAAATACATTGAGTACAACCTGGTCATTTCCCGGCGGCATGCCATCGTCGTCTACCATTAAAATGCCGACAAACATCATGTACCCACCGGGCAATAATAAGTACCAGGTCATTTTGGACGTGAAGGCCCATTGCGGTGACTTTCATTTGGAAAGAGATTTGGTGGTAGTGGCCCAAACCAACGTAAAAATCAATGCCCCCAACAAACAATTTTGTAAAGGTGGTGAAAATGACACCCTGACCGCCGATGTGCCGGGTGGTACCTGGTCAGGCACAGGCATTATAGATAAGGACAAAGGCATTTTTAGTCCTAAAAATCTTGGAGCAGGAAAATATAAGGTCAAATACAAATACGGCATTGAAGGCTGTGAATCAGAGGATGAAATCGAAATCGAAGTCGTCAACGCCGAAAATGTAACCGCCAAAGATGCTATCCAATGCGAAGATGCCGGACCCTTCACATTAACCGCCATGCCCAATGATGGCACGTGGAGGGGCAACTTTGTAAGTCAAACCAATGTCTTCAATCCGGACTCATCGGGTGTCGGTACGTTTACTGTTTTTTATGATCGCACAGACCCAAATGGCTGTACCATTACTAAGGAGGTTCAAGTGGTAATTCAGCCCCTCCCATCTTTCTCCATAAGAGATACAACCCTTTTTTGTAGCGAAGGTGGCGTGGTATTGTTATCTGACGAATTAGTGGACATTGTTAATCCTCCGGGAAACATCAATGTTTTTTACATCAACAATATGCTGGTAACTGACAATTTTGACCTCAATGACCTGGATACAGGTAAATATCAGGTCGTTGCTATTCACAGACAGGGCCAATGTACAGTCAGCGACACAGGATGGATCAAAATGGTACAGAAACCCACCCTCTCCCTCCCACCCGACGATACCCTGTGTATCAACGATGCCACCTTCTTATTGACTGCATCACCAGCTGGAGGTACTTGGAGTGGACCGGGAATCAATAACACCACAGGATTAATCAACCTTAGCACGGCTGGGGGTGGGCCGAAAGTATATGACTACGTGTACGAAAAAGGTAGTTCCTGCGAGTTAAAAGGTAGTGTCAACATTCAAATCAACGACCCCGCCAATAACCTCAACATTGGGGCCGATACTGCCTTTTGTTATGGCCCTACTGCACTGGCCCTCACTGCAAGCCCGGGCAATGGCACCTGGAATGGTCAGGGTGTCCAACCCAGCTTTGGCATCATTGACCTTACCCAGCTTAAAACGGATACCACCTATACCTATCAATATTGCGTCAATGACAACGCGATTAGCAACTGTCAAGCATGTAAAGAGAAAAAAATCACCATACACTCCCTGCCACAGCCCACATTTGTGCATGATACCACTACCTGCCTCGGAGAAGTAATCACATTTACCAACACAACCCCTCCGGGCAGTTATGACCCAACAACTGTGAGGTGGGACTTTGGCGATGGCATTACCTCCACCCTCAACCCCAGTCTCACGCATACCTACAATGTAAAAAACAATTACACCGTCACCCTTTCTCTCACCAAGCCCAACGGCTGTTCCAATTCGATTTCCCAACTCATTAGGGTCACCATCCCACCAACCGTAGGCTCGCAGCTGATGTTGCCTCCAGGTAGTTGTGCACCGTACACCCTAAGTGCCCTCAACCTCAGCAATGCAGACGGGGCCTTTACCTCGTATTGGACACTTGACGGAAAACGATACGACACCCAAAACTTTGGACCCGTTACCATTGATAGTCTGCTCGATGTACAACATTATACCCTTACCCTTTATACCACCAATGAATGTGGCACCGTATCCAAGAGCGATACCTTTACCGTAAGGCCCTACCCAAGGGTAGAAATTGGGCTAAGTACAGTGGATGGATGTTCTCCTCTTGAGGTAAGTTTTGGCAATTCCACCCGGGGCAGACCCACATCTTATTACTGGGACCTGGGCAATGGCAACTTTTCTACAGATAGTGTTCCACCCATACAAACCTACAGGACCAATGATAGTACCATTACCGAATACACAATCCGACTCATCGCCCGAAACGACTGTGGTGCGGATACCCAGGATCGCGTGGTAAAAGTCTTTCCCCCCAATGTAAGAGCCTTTATAGAATCGCCCGATGACGAAGTGTGTCAGTACGACAGCCTCACCTTTTTGGCCTTCAGCACACCAGGTGCTACCAATACCTGGGAGATCGTATCGCCAGACGGCAAGTTGGCCGGGGTATCGGGTGATACAGCCACGGTGCACTTTGATAAAAGCGGGCGATACACCATCCGGCTCTTTGCACAAAATTGTGGCATCCATACCGACAGTGCATTTGTAGATGTAATACCTGCACCAAAAGTGGATTTTGGCAGCCCCAACTTTGCCTGTATGAACGATACAGTGTATTTCACCAATGGTTCTGTTAATTTGGCCGGCAGTTATTGGGACTTTGGAGATGGCAGTTATTCCACAGAAAGTAATGCACACCACGTGTACACTACACCAGGCACGTATACTGTACGGCTCACGGGCAGATCATTAATTTATAACTGTACTAATAGCATTGCCAAACAAATCAAAATAGTAGGCAAGCCCACCGCTTCGTTTACCGCTAATACCTTCAATGGCTGCCAGCCCCTGCCAATTCAGTTTATCAACCAAAGCATCAACGGCCTGTTGTACGACTGGGACTTTGGCGATGACAGCGGCAACAGTGCAGAAGTGGCTCCTAAACACACCTATCATAAAAGCGGCACCTTTACCGTAAGTCTTACGGTCTTTGATGAAAACAACTGTTTTGCCGATACCGCCGTGGTCAACGTCATCATCCACCCCAAGCCCGTATCTGACTTTACATACGACAACCAAAAATATTGCTTTGGCTACGATACCATTCGTGTACAAAACACCTCCACGGGAGCCGTGGGCTATGTTTGGCAATTTCAAAATCAAAGTGACACATTAATCAATACCACTTTCTGGCCCACCGCCTTTGGCAACTTTGACATCGGGCTGATGGCCACCTCAGACCGTGGCTGCAAAGACACGATGGTTAAAAGCATTACCATCCTGCCCTCAGCCGTGGCCGACTTTAGTACAGACAAGGTGAGTGGTTGTGAAGACCTGCCAGTGACCTTTCAAAATAAGTCGCAACACAGCGACCGCTACATCTGGCATTTTGGCAACGGAGTCACTTCCGTCAACAAAGATACCAGCTACGTTTATACCAGTCACGGCACCTACCTGGCCAGCCTCATAGCCATCAATGACAATGGCTGTCCCAATGATACCCTTGGTACAGCCATCACCGTGTATCCCAAGCCGGTGGCCAACTTTAGCTATGCCAAGGAACGTGAGTGCGGTGTGCCCATGCAGGTCAGCTTCACCAATGCTTCTACCTTTTACAACGATGCCCAGTGGCTGATCAACGGAAGTCCCGTTTCTCAGGATCTTGATTTTGTATACACATTTACCGAAGACAAAAGCTACCCAATAGAGTTGCTGGTAGCCAACGAATACAATTGCCGGGATACAATAAGCCAAAGTGTGGCCATCTACCACCAGCCCATAGCTGATTTCACCGTGACCAACCAGGCATGTGAAAGAGAAGCCATCACCATCAATAACCTTAGCCAATACGCCAACAGCTATGAGTGGACCATCACCGGCAAAGGCAATTCCACTGAGGTCACGCCCGTGCTGGTCTTTGAAAATGCCGGCCAGTACCAAATCCGCCTCATTGCCGTGTACAACGCCCTGTGCAAAGACACCCTCGATGCCGCCGTACCCATTACCATCTTCACCCGCCCCACGGCCGACTTTGACTACACCACCGGCTACAACAACGAAATCAAAGGAGAAGTACAATTCACCCAATTAGCCAAAGACTTCACCTCCCTGCTCTGGAATTTTGGAGATGACTTCACTTCCACCGAGCTCAATCCTATGCACGAGTACAACATCAATCGTCCCGTCATCGTAGTACTCTACGCCTACCACAACAATGACGGCTTTTATACCTGTACAGACAGCATCTCAAAAGTAATAGAACCCGAGTGGATCAAAACCTTTTACGCCCCCTCTGCCCTGG
>CALMSX010000097.1 GCA_937872515.1 uncultured Bacteroidota bacterium | reverse complement strand
TATAAACATTATGCTTTAATTAACTAATATTTAACACAAGCATTAGAATGTATAAACTAATACAAAACATTATTTTCTATCCTATAATATGTGTGTCAATGATTTTAAATCTAGCGTTGAGTAAATATCCTCTGTTGTCATAACACAATTTCACACTAGATTTTTCACGAATAAAATATTGCTTAATTTAAAAGTTCCTATTTCTTATTATCTAATAGCATGCTTTATTCACACCTTATCCTCCCTGACTTTAAGCCTTACAATTTGGTGTTTGTTTTCCTCCACAAAAAATATAATCGTCTGTTTACGCTCAATAGGTTTGAGTGCAGCTGTTATATGAAATTTTGATCTCTCAACCTTTCCCGATTTTTCGGGGCATAAAAAAAGGGACACTGAAACCAGCATCCCTTATTATCATTCATATTAACCTTAGTACTATCCTAATGCTGCAGCACCGCCCACAATTTCTGAAAGCTCTTTGGTAATGGCCTCCTGACGTGCTTTGTTGTAATTGATCTTTAATTCTTTGATCAACTCCTCGGCGTTTTCACTTGCCTTATCCATGGCTGTCATCCTGGCACCGTGCTCAGAGGCGTGGGTGTCAAGTAAAAACTTGTGGAAGGTAGTTTGCAAAATAGTGGGTATCAAATCTTCCAACAATTCCTCTTTGCCGGGTTCGAAGATGTAATCTGCCTTCGATTTTTCCTGGCTTTTTTCTACCACTACTTTTTCTACCGGTAAGAATTGTACAGTAGTTGGATATTGGATACCTGCATTTTTAAACATGCCATAACAAACCGTTACTTTGTCGATTTGTCCGGCGGCGAATTCATCCATCAAAAATTGAGAAGCAGTAGATACGTTGCCAAAAGAAAGATCAGAAAAGAGATTCACATAATCAGCAATCACATTTTCCTTTCCATATCTTTTGCGAAGAATGTCATATCCTTTTTTACCAATGCAAAGAATGCGCAAATTGCCATTCTTAAGCAATGGGGCATACTCACCCTCAATGGCAGCGATGGCAGCCTTGATGATGTTGGTATTGAAAGCACCACAAAGTCCACGATTGGAGGTAACAACTACCACCACGGCATGGTTGACTTCACGGGCAACACCAAAAGAAGAAGTTGTATCCCCATCCAGGTTCGACAAAATGTTTTTCAACATCTTATCCAATCGATTGGCATAGGGACGCATCTCGGTTATGGCCTGCTGTGCCTTGCGCAGCTTTGCAGCAGAAACCATTTTCATGGCCTTGGTAATCTGCTGGGTGGAGTTTACCGATTTAATCCTCTCCCTTACTTCTTTTAATTTACCACTCATGTGATTATTTCTTCTTTATGATTTGGGGCTTGGCCCTACATTTCTATTTAAATTGGCCTGCCACTTCTGAAGCCAGTGTTTTAATGGTATTCAGGTCTGCGTCATCCAATTTACCTACCCTGAAGTTTTCCAAAACCTGTGGGAAGGTCTGCTCCAAAGAAGTAAGGAATGAATCTTCAAACTGTCTTACTTTGTTTACTGGCACGTCTTTCAACAAACCCTGGGTTCCAAGGTAGATGATGGCCACCTGCTTTTCAACAGATACTGGAGAATACTGGGGTTGTTTCAGGATTTCCACGTTTCTTTTTCCTTTTTCCAGGATCGACTGGGTAGCCGCATCCAGGTCAGAACCAAACTTCGCAAATGCCTCCAATTCTCTGTATTGTGCCTGATCCAATTTCAAAGTACCGGCAACCTTTTTCATGGATTTGATCTGTGCAGATCCACCCACCCTTGATACCGAGATACCTACGTTGATCGCCGGACGAATACCCGCATTGAACAAGTTGGATTCCAGGAAGATCTGACCATCCGTAATCGAGATTACGTTGGTTGGGATATAGGCAGAAACGTCACCCGCTTGTGTTTCAATGATAGGCAAAGCCGTCAATGATCCACCACCTTTTACCAAGCCTGATTTTTTCAATGAATCCGGAAGGTCGTTCATGTTTTGAGCAATGCTGTCATTGGCAATGACCTTGGCCGCTCGCTCCAACAAACGAGAGTGGAGGTAAAATACGTCTCCTGGGTAAGCTTCCCTTCCTGGTGGACGTCTCAACAACAATGATACCTCACGGTAGGCTACCGCTTGTTTTGACAAGTCATCATAGATGATCAAAGCCGGACGGCCTGTATCTCTGAAAAACTCTCCAATGGCAGCACCCGCAAACGGAGCATAAAATTGAAGTGGAGCTGGATCTGAAGCCGCTGCTGAAACAACGGTTGTATATGCCATCGCACCATTGTCTTCAAGGGTTTTTACCACTTGAGCAACGGTTGAAGCTTTTTGTCCTGAGGCTACATAGATACAAAAAACCGGTTCACCTCTGTCGAAAAATTCTTTTTGATTGATGATGGTATCTACAGCAATAGCGGTTTTACCCGTTTGCCTGTCACCAATGATCAACTCACGCTGACCCCTTCCGATTGGAATCATAGAGTCAATCGCTTTGATACCTGTTTGAAGTGGTTCGGTTACCGGCTGACGGTAGATAACACCCGGCGCTTTGCGCTCAAGTGGCATCTCATATCTTGTACCGGAAATAGGACCCTTACCGTCGATTGGCTGACCCAATGGGTTTACTACACGACCTACAAAGCCCTCTCCAACCTGGATGGATGCAATTCTTCCCAACCTTCTCACGGTAGAGCCTTCTTTGATACCATCGCCGGCACCCAACAATACCACACCGACATTGTCTTCTTCAAGGTTCAATACGATGGCCTGAACTCCGGTTTCGAATTCTACCAATTCTCCGGCCTGTGCTTTGGTTAAGCCATAAACCCTGGCAATACCATCACCTACCTGAAGTACAGATCCTACTTCTTCCAGTTCTGCCTGTGATTTGAATCCTGACAATTGTTGTTTGAGGATTGCTGAAATTTCATCTGGTTTTACATCCACCATCTTACAAAATTTTATACTGAGTTATTGTTTTAAAATTCTTTGATATAGTCTTTATTATCCACACTTTTGCGGATTTGCTTTAATTTATATGCGATGCTGTTGTCATACAGCTTATCTCCAATTTGAAGAACAAAACCCCCAATGATATCGGGATTGGTCTTGGTGATTATTTCTACATCTTTGGCGGTTTCTTCACTGGCAAGCAGCCTGGTCTTAATGTCAGACAAGTTGCCCGCATCAACCGGTGTGGCAGTGGTGAGGGTTACCGTTGTAAGCCCGATTAACTTTTTGTATTGGGTTACAAATTCTCTGCCTATTTCCGGCAAATAAGTTTCCCTTCCTTTCCTCAAAACAATGTTGAAAAAAGCATTGGTCAACTTATTGAACCTGGCTCCAAAAAGCACTTCAAATACACTTTCCTTTTTGGTGGCATTGATGATGGGACTCTTCAATAAAAGGTAGAGGTCTCTGTTCTCCACCATTTTTACAAAGGTCTCTATATCGGATTTAACGACTTCCAATACATTTTGCTCAACCGCGAGGTCAAGTAATGATTTGGCATACCTTGTAGCAATTCTGTTGACAGACATGGTCTTAGTTTAAGTTGAATTCGTCAACCAATTTTTTCACATAGGCCTCGTGATCTGCCTGTCCTTTCAGCTGCTGACGAACCAGTTTCTCGGCAATTTCAATGGCCATACCCCCAACCTGGGTTTTGATTTCTGCTATGGCTGCTTTCTTTTGATTTTCAATCTCATTCCTGGCAGCAGCAACAATCTTAGAGGCCTCTTCTTTGGCTTTCTCTTTGGCTTCGTTAATGGTTTGATTTTTGATCTCTTTGGCTTCCTGAAGAATTTTTGCTTTTTCTTCTCTGGCCTCGGCCATTATTTTTTCGTTTTGTGCCTTCAAGGTAGCCATCTCTTCTTTGGCACTCTTGGCAGAATCAAGGGCATTTTGAATATCTGCCTCTCTTTGTTCCAACGCTCTGGCAATAGGTTTGAAGGCAAACTTGCCCATGATAACCCAAAAGAGAACAAAGATCACCAATGACCAAATGGCAAGTCCCGGTGTAGGTTGAAAAGGGGTGAAACTTAATAAGACAAACATATGTATGATGTTGTTTTAGGTTTTTTAATGGAAAACAGACCGCTCCGCCAACCGCATTGCCGGTCTGTTTTTTCTTGGGTTGAAGGCCTTCTTACTTTACGAAGATTGAAAGTAGGATGGCAATCAGGGCTGCACCTTCAACGAAGGCGGCCATCAGGATCATACCTGAACGGATGTCTCCGGATGCTTCTGGCTGACGGGCAATGGCTTCCATTGCTTTTCCACCTACCTGACCAATTCCGATTCCAGCTCCGATTACGGCCAGACCTGCTCCAACTGCTGCTAATGTTCCAGTCATTTGTTTAAATTATTTGAATGATAAATATATTCTAATTAATGGTGTGCATGCGCATGGTCGTCACCATGGTGTGCATCCTCTATGGCAGCTCCAATATAAGAGGCTGTCAAAATGGTAAATACAAAAGCCTGTACAAAGGCCACGATCAACTCAATGGCCATCATAAACAAGGTAAGTGGTATGGCCATGGCGGTACCAATGGCACCTCCCGACATACTTTCTCCCGATTTACCAAAAATAAAAATCAAGCCAATGAAACTTAAGATGGCTATGTGTCCGGCAGAAATGTTTCCGGCCAAACGAAGCGTCAGGGTCAATGGTTTGATGAACAATGACATAAATTCCACGCCCGCCAGCAATATTTTTACCGGTACCGGTACACCCGGCATCCAGAAAATGTGCTGCCAGTAGTGTTTGTTGCCATTGATGTTCACAATCACAAACACCACCAGGGCTATGATCATGGTTACTGACAAGTTGCCCGTAACGTTGACACTGCCTAAAAAGGGAACCTGACCAAACAGGTTTAAGCCCAATACAAAAAAGAAGATACTCATCAGCAAGGGCAGGTACTTCATGTACTTGTCTTTACCGATAAAGGGAATGGCTACCTCGTCTCTGATGTACATAAACATGGTTTCCAAAACATTTTGAACTCCCTTCGGACTAGTGTTTGGGTTGGTTTTATAAGCCTTTGCTGCTTTAAAAAAGAAAAATCCAAGCAGCAAAGCCACCAGGATCATAGACATTACATTTTTGGTAATGGAGTAGTCTTGGAAAGTAGTAACACCTCCTCCCAAAACGCCACCATCCAGGGTGGTTCTGGCATCCAGTCTGTATTCTTTTGCGCCAATGGTAGCAAAATATACATCTATGGGCTTGCCGTCTTTTTCTTCAATCTTGTGGATAAATCTTTCTACTTCTGCTTCTTCTTGATTGTAGGCCGGATCTGCAATGCGAAAAACACTGCCGTGGTGCATTACATATTTTTTGTAAGCCATGTGGCCATCTTCGTGGTGGCCAGGGTGAAATTTGTTGGATAAAAACACATCCCATCCGTCTGTGGGTGCATAAAGAATCATGGGTAGTGGAATCCTTACAAAATCCAGGATGCTGTAAACATTGGCGTCGCTGATGTGGTGAATGGCTGTTGCTGCGGGATCGTATTCTGCGTGACCATGTCCTTCTGCAGCATGCGCTTCTGTGCCGTGAGTGTCTGAATCTACAGCTTGCGCTTCAGGAGCATGTGAAGCGTCCTGTGTGTGCATCAGGGTGTCTGTACCATGACTGGTAGGGGCCTGTGCGGACGCAGAAATCGCGAAAAACAGGGCAAATATTACTTGGAAAATATGTTTTTGGCTCATGATCTTCGATGGGTCTTGCAAAACGTGGGCAAAGGTAAGCAGAATTTTCCTCCAAAAAAAAGAAAACAACAAAATATTGTGTCGATTTTCGTCGATAAAAGATTGGTAACTAAACGGTTAAATTTAGAAAGAAGGGATTTGCAGAATAAAATTTTGAGAAAGCATGGTTTTCAAACAGTCCTCCCTTGAAATTGCTAAAAACATAAAACTTGTGTGGCAAATTTTATATTGCGACCTATTTTTTACCACCCCTGGGTTTGCCTTTCATATTTCTGCCGCCTCCCCGTGGACCCATAGGTCTGCGCTGGCGAATGGGCTTCCATTCAGGGGCTTCTCCCATTTCAGGAGGTACCGGTATTTTGGTAATGGTTGCTTCAATCAGCGCTTCGATCTGGGCAAAGTCAAACATATCTTTTTCGTTGATAAAGGTAAGCGCCACTCCCGTGGTGTCGGCCCTTGCCGTACGGCCTACCCTGTGCACATAATCTTCTGCATTCTTAGGCACATCGTAATTGATGACCAGGTTGATATCTTTGATGTCAATGCCCCTGCTCAATACATCGGTTGCTACCAGGATACGGGTTTGTTTGGAACGAAACCTGCCCAACACATCCTCTCTTTCCTGCTGCTCAAGGTCTGAAGAAACACCCTCAGCCGCAATCTTGTGTTTGCGAAGAGATTGTAAAATGGTGTTTACGTTCTTTTTAGTTGAGCTAAAAATCAAAATACTCTTATAATTGGGCTTGTCTGCGATCAGCTGGGTCAACAGCGGTGTTTTTTGGTGGTCATGACAGATGTATGCAGCCTGCAATACACCCTCTGCCGGCTTGGATATCGACAAGGTAATTTCAAACGGGTCTTTGAGTAGTCGGTGCGACAACTCCCTGATCTTGGGGGGCATGGTGGCACTGAAAAGCAGATTCTGACGTTCCTTAGGCAGGTGGGATATGATTTTATTGATGTCGTCTCTAAAACCCATGTCCATCATCCTGTCTGCCTCATCTAAGATAAGGTACTTGATGTGTTCAAGCTTAACATGGCCCAGGTTGAGGTAAGAAATGAGCTTGCCCGGTGTAGCTACAATAATATCAACTCCCGAAATCAAAGCCTTTTTCTGTTGATCCCAGTTGGACCCATCTCCACCACCGTATACCGGAAGTGAGTGTATACCCAAAAAATAACCAAAACCCTCAATCTGCTGGTCAATCTGGATGGCCAATTCTCGCGTTGGCACAATAATCATGGCACCCCTGTCTCTGTTTTCACTGAGCAGCTGCAACAGCGGAATGGTAAAGGCACCTGTCTTTCCGGTCCCGGTTTGTGCACACGCAATCAGGTCCCGACCCTGGAGAATGGCTGGGATAGCCTGCTCCTGGATGGGTGTTGCCTGTTCAAAACCCATATATGATAGTGCTTCCAGCAGTTGGTCGTGTAATCCTAATTCTTCAAAAGTCATTTGAATATGTGTCTAAAATTGGCTGCAAAGCTACTTCATTTTTTAAGCATCCCCGCATCATTGCCAATTT
>CALMSX010000096.1 GCA_937872515.1 uncultured Bacteroidota bacterium | reverse complement strand
GGATTGGCAATGATGTACTCAATGGTAAATGAGCGATAGCCCTTGGAAGTACTGCCCAGACCAATGGAAATCTCTTTGGTAGTAGGGTTGGTGACAATGGTAAAGTCAGAGCCGACCTGAGAAATAACAGAAGGATTGCCCACCAGATTGGGGTCTACGATTTGGTCAACCACAGTGGCCTGACCCGTAACAATGGTGGCGTATTTTTCGGAACTGCGTTGGGCATTAACCGACATGCTGCCAGCCATAATCAAAAGACACGGCAAGACAAGACTCAGCATCCTGATCAACAGGTAGGGTTTGTGCATGTTATGGTTATTAAAGAGTTACAACAAAAATAAGACAAATTTTGAGCAAAACAAATTTCCGGCTAAAAAATTCATATATTTTTAAGCTTAATTTCTTTTTATTTTAATATGTAACAAAACAAAAATCAAACGCTTAAATATAAACATTTGCTCATACGGGTATAATAACGGATCGTTTTTCAAAAGCCCTACCACCGAATAAAATTTTTAACCCAATCGTTAACCGCCAAATTTTATATAGAAAACAATTACCAACATAGTCGGCCACAGAATATAATTGTGCCGCCTTTAAGTTGAGATGGGCCCTTTCAGGGATTTCGCCCTTTCGTTCCGTTAATGGCTGAAAAAGATTGTTATTCCCTCAAAATCAATGGGGTGCATTGTAGCCGTCGATCAGCTTCTGCAAGAAGGGTGAGGCAAAGATAAAATCGTGCAGGTGCTCGTCTTCGCTCGATAAAACCTGGTCTTTGCTGCCGCTCCATGAAAGGTAGCCCTTGTCAATGAGACAGATGTTTTCACCAATTTCCATAACCGAGTTCATGTCGTGGGTATTGATAATGGTAGTGATGTTGTTGTCTTTGGTGATGTCGGCAATGAGTTCATCAATGGTAATGGATGTCTGCGGATCGAGGCCGGAGTTGGGCTCATCGCAAAACAGGTAGAGCGGGTTGAGCACGATGGCGCGGGCAATGCCCACCCTTTTTTGCATACCCCCGCTGATTTCAGAGGGGTACTTTTTGTTGACACCGGTCAGGCTTACCCTTTCGAGGCAGAGGTTGACGCGGTCTGTTTTTTCTTTGAGGGTCATGTGGGTAAACATGTCCATCGGGAAACGGATGTTTTGTTCGATGGTCATGGAGTCAAACAAGGCATTGCCCTGAAAGAGCATGCCCACCTTCATGCGCAGCTCGCGGAGCTGGGCCTTGTTGAGGTTGCAAAAGTCGATGTCGTCATACCAAACCTTGCCTTCAGACGGTCGCATGAGTCCCACCAAGATCTTGAGTAAGACCGTTTTACCGGCGCCCGACTTACCGATGATGAGGTTGGTTTTTCCTTTTTCGAAGGTAAAGGTGATGCCTTTGAGCACCTCTTGTTCTCCAAATGTTTTTCTTATGTTTTCGCACCTGATCATGTCTGAGGAATTAAGCGGTGAGCACTACGGCGATGATGTAATCTGCCAGCAGGATGAGGATGTCGCTGTACACCACGGCCCGGGTACTGGCCTCTCCGAGTTCGATGCTGCCCCCTTTCACGTAGTAGCCCTGGTAACAGGATACGCCGGTAAGGATGTAGGCAAAAACGATGGCCTTAACAAACATCATAAACACATTGTAGGGCACAAAAAATGAACGAATGCCCTTGATGTAATCTGCCGTAGAAAACAAGCCGGTAGGCACAGCGGCAAGGTAGGCACCAATGATGCTCACCAGGGCGGCTACACAGACCAGGAGCGGAATAACCAGGATGGCAGCCACAATTTTGGGCATAACCAGGTAGGAAGAAGTATTTACCCCCATGATTTCCATGGCGTCTATGTGTTCTTTTTGTCGCATTCCCCCCAACTCTGCAGCCATGTTGGAGCCAACCTTTCCGGCGAGCACCAGGCAGGTAATGGTAGGTGCCAGCTCGATAATGGTCATGTCTCTGACGATGTAACCAATGTAGTAAGGAGGAATCAGGGTGCCGTCCATCTGGTAATAAAACTGAACCGCGGTTACCGCACCGATAAAAATGGAGATCAGAAAAACGATGGGCAGAGAGCCAATGCCGATGTCGTACATCTGTCGGATGGTCTCATTGTAATACATTCTTAGGTTTTCCGGTTTGGAAAACATTTGTCGTTTCCACAGCACATAGCTGCCGAAATGGTGTAAAAAACTACGGATTACGGACATCGTGTGATCACTGGTAAAAATTGATCTCCTGTTTGACCCAGGTGGGTGGAAAGAGGAAAGACACAAAAATAGAACAATTAAACGTAAGATGACAGCATTGGTTTGCAACAACGAATCGTTAAAAAACTTAAAAATTCATTATATTATCATTTTTTTGCAGATAATAAGGGCTAATTATGAGACAATTACAACAAAAATTTCGTTACTTTGCGCAAAACAAAGCAAAATGATTCGAATGTCTGCTTTCCAAAAAATCCATGGAGTTGTATTTTTTGTGTTACTACTTTCATGCGTTAATGCACAAAACCATTCAGTTGCCCGGCTTTGGAATGAACAACTGATACAATCCATTCGCAAAGATTTTGCCAGACCTACGGTTCATGCACGTAATTTGTTCCACATGTCGGCTGCCTGTTATGATGCCTGGGCTGTTTTTGACAGTGAGGCCAAACCTTATTTTTTGGGCAATACCATCAATGGATTCAACATTCCATTCAGTGGATTTACTCCGGGTGCCAATATTGATGCACAGCGAAATGAGGCCATTTCTTTTGCTATGTACCGCCTTCTCTTGCATAGATTTAAATCTTCTCCGGAGGGGCCGGGAGCAAAAGCCAGGTACAACAAACTTATGGACAGCCTGGGATATGACATCAACTTTACTTCTATCAATTATAGTTCAGGATCGGCTGCTGCATTGGGCAATTACATTGCAGACAGGGTCATTGCGTATGGCTTACAGGACGGCAGCAGAGAACAGTTTTTATATCAAAACGCTTACTACCAGCCTAAAAACGGAGGCTTGATCATTTTCAACAGAGGCAACCCCAATCTGGTAGAGCCCAACCTTTGGCAACCATTGACCCTCAATGTGTTTGTTGATCAGAGTGGAAACCAGATCCCCACCAATACTCCACCATTTATGGGGGCGGAGTGGGGAAATGTAGTGCCTTTTGCCCTGGCAGACAGTGTAAAACAGGTGTATCAAAAAGATGGTCACAACTGGAATGTTTACCACGATCCAGGCAGCCCGCCATTACTGGACTCTCTTTCAGTGGCCAATTCTTTTTACTACAAAAACACCTTTGGTATGGTTTTGCAATGGTCGTCACACCTGGATCCAAACGATGGGGTAATGATTGATATATCTCCCAAGACCCTTGGCAATAGTCCGGAACTTCCATCAGACATCTCACAATACAACAATTTTTATGATTATTTGAATGGAGGCCATCAGGAAGATGGCTATCCCGTAAACCCGGTAACGGGCCAACCCTACACCCCACAGCTTGTCAAGAGGGGCGACTATGCTAGAGTACTGGCAGAATTTTGGGCCGATGGGCCTGAATCAGAAACCCCTCCTGGACACTGGTTTACAATATTAAATTACATCAATGACCATCCACAGTTTCAAAAAAAATACAGGGGCAGCGGTCAGGTAGTCAATGATCTGGAGTGGGACGTTAAGACTTATTTTATGTTAGGAGGAGCCATGCACGATGCGGCCGTTTCTACCTGGGGCATCAAAGGGTGGTATGACTATGTGAGGCCCGTTTCTGCCATTAGGTATATGGCAAACAAAGGCCAGTGTACCGACCCCAATCTGCCGTCGTATCATCCGGAAGGATTGAATCTCATTCCCGGTTATGTTGAATTGATATATCCTGGCGATCCATTGGCGGGTATACAAAACGAAAATCTGTATAAAATTAAGGCCAAGGCCTGGAGGGGGCCCACCTTTATAGCCGATCCACAAACGGATGTAGCCGGAGTGGATTGGATTTTGGCCGATTACTGGTGGCCCTATCAAAGACCGACCTTTGTAACGCCGCCATTTGCGGGTTTTATATCAGGACATTCTACATTTTCAAGAACAGCTGCGGAGTTATTGGAAAAAATAACCGGAAGCCCTTATTTTCCCGGGGGAATGGGAGAATTTGTTGCCAAACAAAATCAATACCTGGTTTTTGAAGACGGACCCTCTACCGATATCAAACTTCAATGGGCAGCATATAGAGATGCTTCAGATCAATCAAGTCTTTCCAGAATTTGGGGTGGAATCCACCCGCCCGCAGACGATATTCCCGGAAGGAAAAACGGGATTAAAATTGCTAAAAACGCCTTTAAAAAAGCAGAAGCTTACTTTTTTAATGACAACGATTTGGATGGATACTTGTCTATCGATGACTGTGATGACAACAACAAAAACGTTTATCCGGGAGCCACAGAAATTTGTGATGGCATAGACAATAACTGCGACGGCATCGTTGATGGTGAAACAGATCAGGACCAGGATGGTATTGCGGACAATTGTGATCCAGATGATGACAATGATGGCGTTATGGATGCAATTGACGAATGTGCCGAAACGCCCCAGACAGATAAGACAGATGTTTACGGTTGTACAGACAACGACCAGGATGGCTATTCACCAGCCAGGGATCAAAACAATGGATTCTATGACCCGAATGACGACCAAGCATGTATCCCCAGTGTGCTGGCCGATAATTGTGATGCCGATGGTGATGGTTTAAACAGGCGCTATGAAATTTTGGGTAAGGATGGCATAGCAGGAACAGGAGATGAGACCAATCCTGACAACAACGATACAGACGGAGATGGTTTTGAAGACGGAGAAGAAGTATTGGTAATGTTTACTGACCCCAATGACGAGTGCAGTCCGTTCAGACCCAACGCAGGCTGTGGCATCGTGCTGTCAGGACTCGCATTTGAAGACCAGAATTTTAATGGTCAATACGACAATGGAGAAAAATTATTGAGTGATCTGGAGGTAAAACTATATAGATACAACAAAGATATTTTTCCAACAAAACTGGAGTATTTATCAACGACACAAACAGATCAGGACGGAGCTTATCAGTTAAGTTATGGAGAGCCTGGCAAATATTATGTTGCATTTGAAGAGCCGGCAGACTGGTCGTTTACAAAATATGATGAAGGCAATGACGACACAGATTCAGATGTGACCGGAAATCGAAAACCCGGCTTCACCGATTTGATCGATCTTACAGAAGGCATCACCACCAAAACCAATGTGTATGCAGGGTTTTATCAATGCCAATACATTGGAGACCTGGTATGGTATGACTACAACAAAAACGACCTGGCAGAGCCGTTTGAAAACGGGATCAATGGCATAGATGTAGAACTATATAGAAACGAAAACGGGCTATACCAAATTTTTGATGCCACGGTAACCGGCCCTGATCCGCGAAGCCCATCGGGCGACGGCTACTTCTCGTTTTGTGTTCCTCCGGGAAACTACTATGTAAAAGTGATCATGCCTCCTTACGGGCTGGTCAATGCAAGACCGAATATTGGTAACTATGAAGAAATTGACAGCGATGTAAATCACACGTATGGACAGGGAACCACCCCTTCATTTACCATATACGAAGGAGAAAATTTAATGAACCTCGGTGCCGGTTTTTATCCTATGGGCCAGGTGGGCAATCTGGTTTGGCTGGATGAAAACCAGGATGGAATTCAGGACGAAAACGAAGCCGGCATTATGGGCGTAAGGGTAGAAGCATTTAACGCCAATCATGTGAAAACAGGAGAAGCCCTTACAGATGAAGCAGGGTATTACAACATAGATTATCTCGAAAAGAGTAAGTATTATTTAAAATTCACCCCACCTTCAAGCTGGATTGCTACCCAGGCAGGAACCACGACTGAAGACAAAGACAGTGATATTGACCACAGCAATGGCTACAATACCACAAGGATGTTTTCAGTGAATCCGGGTGATGAAGTTTACAACGTCGATGCCGGATTGAGTTTTGGAGTCCTGCCATTAAAATGGATTCATTTTAGTGGGGTAGCCAGAGATAAATACAACGAACTGCGCTGGATCACTGAATCAGAAGTGAACCTGGCAGATTTTGATGTACAAACCAAACTAGACCCAAATGAAAGCTATGTATCAGTGGCCCATGTTGAACCCTTGAACCAAAAAACGCAAAACAAGTATACATATAATCACTACGCATACGATTTGAGTCAGGGACGTTATTACAGGATTGCCCAAATTGATAAAGACGGCACAACTACCTATTCGGAGGAAATTTTTGTCAGCAGAAATGGAGAACAGAAACAAAGAGAAAGTAAGATTTATCCTGTACCAGCTGTATCGTATTTCAGAATAGAAGCAGGAGATCATTTGTTGAGTTCCGGAGAAGCCATTAAAGTGTGTGTGCTCAACACCCTTGGAGAAGTAGTGTATGAAACAGAGATTACAGAGAAGAGCATTGAAGTAAAAAATCTGATGCCGGGCTTTTATACGGTTGCACTAAAAACACAGACCGTAACAGAAAGTCATCCGATTTTGGTAGTGCGACCATAAAATACAGAGGGTTTAATAAAATTGGGGTATTTTTAAACTTCCAAAAATCAGATCATAACTGAATATGAGTTTAAGTACCGCAAACAAACGAGCCGTTGTAACAGGAGCCACTAAGGGCCTGGGTCTTGCCATTGCCCATCAGCTGGCCCAAGCCGGGTATGACGTTTTTATTGGGGGTCGAAACAAAGAGGAGCTAGAAGCAACAGCGGCGTCACTCGACAGCCTTTATCCCGCCACCAAAGCATCATTTGCCCCGGCAGATTTAAGTAAAAAGGAAGCAGTTTTTTCTTTTGCCCAAGCCATCCTGGAAGGAGGATCCACCGTGGATGTTTTGGTTAATAATGCCGGCATCTACCTGCCTGGAGAGGTATCAACAGAAGAAGAGGGTAGACTTGAAAAATTGATAGAAACCAACCTCTACAGCGCTTACCACCTGACCCGCCAACTGTTGCCGGCCATTCAACAAAGCCAGGGTGGACACATTTTCAACATGTGTTCCATTGCCAGCCTGGCGGCTTATCCGGGAGGGGGAAGCTACAGTATTTCCAAATTTGCCTTGCTGGGCTTCAACAAAGCATTGAGGGCCGAATTACAGGATCAGGGTATCAAAGTTACTGCCATCTTACCGGGAGCCACCTGGTCGGATAGCTGGAAGGGAGTAGACCTGCCCTATGATCGTTTGATGCAGGCAGACGATGTGGCCAAGGCAGTGATGGCTTGTTTGCAATTATCGCCTGCAGCGTGTATGGAAGAAATGATTTTGAGACCACAGCAGGGAGACTTATAAGATGGAGGCCCGGGGATTTAAACTCTACGAAGGACCTGAATGGACAGAAACCCAAATTGCAGATCGTGCCCGTGACTTCCGCACGACGATGGCCGAAAGAAGATCGCTCCGTTTTTTTTCTGACAAAGAAGTGCCGGCTTCGATCATCACAGACCTCATCA
Organism: uncultured Bacteroidota bacterium; assembly: GCA_937872515.1. Classification (GTDB taxonomy): domain Bacteria; phylum Bacteroidota; class Bacteroidia; order Chitinophagales; family Saprospiraceae; genus JADKBO01. The sequence continues at coordinate 567 of CALMSX010000096.1, read as the reverse complement.
TGACAGCGGCAAGTGCACCATCCGGGGCCAACAAACAACCCTGGTTTTTTGCAGCGGTGAGCAATGCAGCAATCAAGGCCCAAATAAGGGCAGCAGCTGAAAAAGAGGAGTACGAAAACTACCACGGCCGAATGGGTGAGGAGTGGCTGAACGACTTAAAAAAATTTGATACCAACCACATAAAGCCCTTTCTCGAAATCGCCCCCTGGCTGATCATCTTGTTTAAAAAGCCCTACGACGTAGTTGACGGAGAGAAAAAAAAGAACTACTATGTGCAAGAGTCTGCCGGCATTGCAGCCGGTTTTTTGATAACGGCCATTCACCAGGCGGGACTGGTAACCCTGACCCATACGCCTTCGCCCATGAATTTTTTATCAGCCATCCTGCAACGACCGGAAGAGGAAAAAGCCTTTTTACTTTTGCCCGTAGGTTATCCTGCTGCAGGAGCTACAGTACCGGATATTACCCGAAAATCAGAAGGAGAAGTTTTAAAAATGTATGTGTGATGTGTACGGTTACCTACATACCCCAAAAAGAAGGATGGATGTTGACCAACAACAGAGACGA
>CALMSX010000095.1 GCA_937872515.1 uncultured Bacteroidota bacterium | reverse complement strand
TTGATAAAGATACAAAATATTTAATTACGTCATACTATAGTTGACATGACACTAGCCTAAATTGATTATATATCATAAATAGATATACATATACATCATATGATATATGATTAAATATTAATAATCAGATATCCAATATGATAACCTGTGGCATTATGATTGAATGAAAGATAGCTTGTAATAAAATTGATCTTGAGAAAAGTTGTTTCTTTAATAAACCACGCACCAGTCAAATATCATGTATACAATAATCAACGGAACAAATAACTAAGGAGAAATGAAACAACGACTTTCAATTATTCTGATTATTATATTTTACTTTCTCTATTTATCATGCATTTCCAGTAGAGAAAAAAGTATTTTGATTGAATACTTGGAAGTTAAAAGTGTGGTAGATGGTGATACTTTCTGGGCCGACAACGGTAGTGAGAACGGAGTTAAAATAAGGCTTATTGGCGTTGACGCTCCTGAAACAAGAAACACTGGAAGAAAAGCAATCGGATACTATGGTCAGCAGTCAAAAGAATACTTAACCAGGTTACTTGAAAACAAAAAGGTCAGGCTCGAATATGATATTGATAAGACCGATCAGTATGACCGAACGCTTGTCTATGTTTTCTTAACTGACGGGACATTCGTGAATGCTGAATTGGTAAGGCGAGGATATGCAATGGTTATGACCATTCCTCCTAATGTTAAATATGCTGATATATTTGTTAAACTAGAACGAAAAGCACGAAGAAATAACAGAGGACTTTGGAATGAAAACCATGTTGAGAACTGATACGGATTGTATCCCTTTGAGCCATAATGGGGACATCATTCAAATAAACATTTAATCAAGGACGTCGTAGATGCATTTAAAAAACTGATGAATATTAAATAACATGGAAACGGATCAAAACTACAAATGGATAGATCGGTTAAAAGCAGATCCTAAATGGAGTAAAATAAGGTTCAAGAGAATTGATAAGGGACATTATACTAACCCTGCTATAACTCTTAAGCATGAATTAATTGATGTGGTTAATTTTAATGTATTTGTGCGGATCGAAGAAAATCGTATCCCATTGTTTATTGGGCCTTCATATATGGTCTCAACAACTTTAAAAAGCGTCTATATCGACCATCCTGAGAAAAGGATAATTGCAATTTTGGACGAAGACTCATTTCCGGGCGAATACAGGGCGCTTATAATTCAGGAATATTTCCGTGGACAGAGCAAAACTCTTGCCTTTTTCAGAAATGAGGAAATGTACGAGCAAAAACTTGCAACTATTGAGTCTGTTCTAAAAGAAGCAACTCTAATCAGGAGTTACCTCAAATTGAATCTTGATTCTGAAATTAATCAAATTGACATGAGCCTTTCTCCCGTTCCTCCATATAAGGGTCCCGGAGAAATCAGGCTAATTATAATAGGTCAGGATCCCACAATTAAGAATCAATCACAAAGGTCTAAAATAAGCACAACATTGAATTTAAACAGGTCAGGAAGCCTGACAAAATATGTCACGACAATCTGTGAAAAGCTGGGATTAACACTAGAAAATGTTTATTCAACAAATATTTATAAATATTTCTATACATCTCCCCCTGCAAAAACCATGGACGTCCTTTTTGACCACTTAACATTGAATCTTAAACTTTTAAGAAGAGAACTCGATGTATACCAGGGATTGCCGGTAATTACTCTTGGAGAACCAGTTCTACAGTTACTTTCTAATATATATAAAGATAAAGTCAGGTATTACTGGGATTATGGAAATCAAACAAGCAGCCGGGCATTTAAAAAATGTACTGACAATGAGATAGACCGGCCATTTTATCCATTTCCCCATCAACCCAGCCTGGCAAAGAGTTTTTATTCTCAAACACTGAATGACTTTTTGAATTTTGTCGCACAGGACATTCTAATTAAATAAGATTTCCCGTAAGGCACAAGATATCATTTATGATAAGTTTAAGGGTATAAACAGAATCAATATCTATCCCATTCTGTTTGAATAAACTGTCTGAATTTATCTTCCAGGATTGATGCACTTGATACTTGTTCCTCATATCCAGTCATATTGTTGTAATTTTCCAATACTACCTCTACTACAAGAGATAAATTTTGCCATAAGGCTAGTACATATTGATCCCCTCTCGAACGGTTGGTTACAAAAACATCAGATAAAATAATAAACGGCAACTGTCCATTTGAGTATTCAAGAATTCTGTCTCTGACCGGCTTCTTCAGAATATTCTTGCCCATTAATCTGTAAATCCAGCTTCTCTTAACAAGGATTTTCTCGAGTATGGCCTGATCATCAAGCTTCTTCCGTTTTCGATAGCCTAAGAATTCGTGTGTCATTGCTCTGGCGACGTAGCCCGGGGATCCAAACCCATTGTTTAAAATTTGCTTCCCATTCATATCAGGAATCAATTACTAAAGTTAGCCCGCCAAATTAATTTACTTAAAAATAGAGGTTTAAATCGAAAACTTATTCTCACAATTCATCTGGTAAAAAGAAAATCCCAATAAATTATTGATAATGTATCATAATATGATATATATAAATCTATTAATGATATATAAATAAATTGTATAAGGTTCTATATCAATCGATTAATAAAATGGCATTTAGTTTGAAATATAGGATTTCGAAATTTAATCTTTATAATTATGGCAAACTTCTTTCAGAATCTGATCAGCAAGAAAAATGGTAACAATAATGAGGCAATATTACCTGAAAGCGCCCAGATTACCATGCAAAGTCTGTCAGAGATTGAAAGGGGAAATATGAACCAGATCGGTTATATGAGAGCAGGAAGGAACAATGGAGATCCAAGTGCTCTCAGAAACTCATTTGAGCTTATCAAAAGCGGTCAGATTGTTGACGAAAACAATAATGAACAAAAACGTAAGGAGACAATTGAAGGTCTGGATAAATTAATAAATGATCATAAGGGGGAGATAAATACTCACAAAGCAGCAATTGAAAAAATAGACCAGGTAGATATTCCAAACATTCAGAGGGAAATAGACTCTAATAAAAGCAGAATTGATGAGCTTAAGAATAATACATGGAGCATCAAGTTTAAAAGGAATAGGTTCAACCTGATTTTGACTTGGATCGGTTTTATAGCCGGATTCATTTACCTGTACCTGTTCTATGTTTCAGCCATTCATTCTGCTCTGTTCAGGAATATTGCAGGCGAGGTCGCAAATGCTGACCAGAATAGTATCAGCATACTCCTGAACAACGTCTTTAATATCTCAGCTTTTAAAGAATTCAATATTCACTGGTTCGCTCCGATAGTATTTTTCATTTTTGCCTTGATTTTACATTTCAGCCTTGAAATACGAACCAAAGTAATTAAGTGGGCTGTCGTTTTATCCGTTGTTTTGTTTGTTCTTACCGCTGATGGATTGCTGGCATATAGTATTGAGAATAATAATCATACTGTAAGTGAATTAATGGGGTTGTCAGATGGTAGCTGGGTTTTTTATAAAAGTTTCGTCTTTTACCTGGTTCTTTTCTTTGGATTCTTCACCAGCATTGGTTGGAGTCTGATCCTTCATAAGCTTGCATGTGAGTTTGAAGCCTCGAATCCCGAAAGAGAAAACTTTGAGAAGATATTAAGTATTGATAAAGTATTGAGGCAATTGTACTTCGATAAAGGCGTCTTAAATACTTCAAGGATTGAAAAGGTCAATTTGATTAACACTCTTGAAGAGAAAATCAAAGCATTCGAAGCAAAGAAAAGTAACGTGCACTATAGCCTTGTGGATCTTGAAAGAAGTATTGATGATTTTTACAGCGGATGGCTCTCTTACCTGAATGGCTTAAGGTCAGATCACAGTAGAAAACAAGATTGTGAAAATGTCTATATCAGTTTTAAATCAGCGACATTCAATAGATCATTAACCGCTTAAAACCCAACTTATGAAGACCAATCAGTTCATCATATCGATTCTCTTTCTTCTTGCTGTTTCCTGTTCCAATTCACCTTCTGAACAGGTAAAAGCGTCGGGCAAACCAGTCAACTTTATGATTTTGCTGGATCTGTCAGACAGACTTATTACCACGGGCCAGTCTGAGAGAGACATTGAAATTGTTAAAGCAGTTTTTGAAGAGTTTAACGCTAATGTCAGAAAAAACCTGGTGATAAACTCCAGAGATAAATTCCAGGTTATAATAGCACCTCAAAAGGGGGTCCCTTACAATTCCAGTGATTATGAGAATGCAATGTTTATCGATATGGGATCGCTTAATTCTGGGGTAAAACTTAACAAGCTGGTTGAATTCGATAAGCGATTAAATAATGTACTCCAGGAACTCTACTCAAAGGCATATCTCGGCTCAGCTACGTCTTACTATCCAGGTACCGGTATATGGCAGTTCTTCAATGAGAATCTTGAATTTCTCTCAGGGAAGGATTATGACAACAGACTGGTTGTTCTGACTGATGGATATTTTGATCTCGAAGATTATAGCAGACAATTACCTGAGGGGAAGAGATATCCGACTACAAGTTTTCTTTCATCAGTCAGGAATAAATCTGATTGGAAAAAGATAATTGAAAGCAATGATCTTGGCTTGATTCCGATTAAAAAGGAATTCTCTGATATCAAAGTATTCGTAACTGAGATAAATCCCAAATACGACTTTCAGTATGAATCAGATATGCTGGTCTATATCTGGGAAAAATGGTGTCGCGAAATGAAAATCAACGTGACAGAGGTGCTGGTTAAAACAAGTCTGCCTCAAACCACCAATCTTCTGAAAAGTAAGCTATCTGCTAATTATATGCCTGACAGTAAGTTGATCTCACTTGCAAACTAATAATTATAGTGATAATGAGCATTTTTGAAGAAATGCACCGCACCATATGTACCAGAGGAGTTACCCTCACTCAGAATCAGATGGAAAACTTCAGGATAAGGAGAATTTTTAATTCAATGGGAGATCCCGCATATTTAAATGATTCTGATGCAGAACTGATGCTTGAAAACTTTATTAACAGAGGTGAGTTTTGCCTGCTTGAAGCTGCTAACGACGGCAAAGTGTACAAGATAAGCCTCTTGACTTTTGAAGATATCTGGAGTAGAAACTTATTTGCCTTAATGAACTTCGAGTATTATGAGGGTTTCCCTGATCTTATTACACTTTATAACTGAATCTTAGAATCTAAGATGAAACAGAGGCAGGAAATATTAAGTGGGATATTGAATAATTATTATGAGGCAGGAAATAATCCCGGAAATTCGATTTCTTCTAATGATTTGAAAAAAGGAGGTCTCACAAATGAAGTCTACAGGATCTGGAAGAAACTTGATGGCCAGAATGATCTTTATCCTCTTGAATTTGGAGGTTGGGATATGATTCTTGAGAAATTTATTCTGGAACTCGATGAAGAGCAGCATTTTAACCGCTATAGAGGTATCACTCTTGAATCCTTTGCCTATCATGTTTCTAATTGTTTTGAGATATCTGACTATATAAAATACTGCTCGACCAAGGAGCAGGATTGTCTTAAGAAATCATCCTGGGGGAAATATTGGACCAGCCCATCTTCGGAACTACAATTCGGCAAGCCAGGAATAAATGGTGATCTCAATGGAAATGGTTCTCCCAGATGGCGTCAGAGAGCCTATTATGACTACCTTCGGGATGTTTTTGCCATTGTTTATCAGGTCAGACTAATCCGTATATCAATTTATGACAAATTGATCATCAGCGGAAGGATCAGAACTATCGGGGAGCTTCTGGATGATAATTGTCAAGGAAATAATGCGGAAATACTTAAATTTATAGATCAAAAAATAAAAGTCATTAGATGACATTACATGAGGCCATAGTTAAAATACTGCAGGAAGCAGGGAATCCCCTCAGTGCTTCTGACATAGCCAATCGCATAAATGAAGCAAAACTATATACCAGAAAAGATGGTAATCCTGTTCCTGTAAATCAAATCCATGCGAGAGTAAAGAACTATCCAGCTATCTTTTATCAAGAAAAAGGCCTTATTAGTTTGCATCAATTAACTGAAAATAAGAATAATCTGACAGCTAAGTTGAATGAAGAAATCATAAAAACATTCTTTAACCAGGTTTACACAATTGAGAAAAATACTGATTTAAGAAATGATTTGTCAAAATTCACCAATTATCTATTATTGAAGGATATACCAAACAAAATTAACCTTTCAGATATAACTAATTTATTAAATGAAGAAGATCTTGTTTCTATCCGAAAAAACTTAATACTAAAAATAAGACAGGAAATTAAAAAAAGAGGCAGGGATACAATTGGTTATTTAAGTAATGAGGGGTTAAGAATAGCAGTAGCTGCCAGCGCAATCTATGAGGAGCAATATGGACTTCCTGGTAAACTTAGAAATGCCATTGCTCATGGAAGCGGGCCAGAAAATGTAGTTGATTTTTTAAAAAATGAGGACTTAAAGAATCTGCCACCTGAGTTGATAAACTTAATAGTAATTTATCTCTCTACATATAAAGTATTTAAAGGGAAAGATTTGGTCCAGTTCTATCTCGATCTGATCGAAGACTGGGGTCTTGTCTGGAATGTTGCTACTCCCCTATGGATAAGCAAATTAATGGCCAGATTAGCAAGTCCAAAAGTAAATGATAAAGTATGGGATCCTGCTGCAGGTACAGGAAGAACATTGCTAGAGATTCTGGAGGTAAATCCTTTCGCTGATATCTACGGATGCGAAATAAATCCTGACGCTTACAAACTTGCAAGGGCAGTTTTAAGTCTTGAGAAGGTTGTTTCATCAGGTATTTTGAACTGTGACGCATTAAATTCTGGTACAGGACCTTATGAGATTGTGATCTCAGATCCACCGAAAGGGAAAATTCAATATAAAAATGCCAAAGGAACACTAAATACAGATCCAGATGGAGCTTTAACCTTCTTAAAACAAATGGTTTCAAGGACTATTGAAGGAGGTACTATCGTTGCTTTAATTACAGATTCCTCACTGCTGAGGAGGTTTCGCCTTCAAATCTTACCTGAGGTGTGGATCAAAGCGATAATCTCATTGCCAACTGCAAGTTTTGGATCGTACACCTCTGCGACACACTCTTTAATTCTGCTTAATAAGAAAAAAATCGATGACAAGGAGGAACCTTTTCCTGCCCGGTTCCTGGATAGTGAAGAAATAATTAAACAAATTAAGATTGATCTACCTGGCATTGACGAGGCTGAGACTTACCAGGAACTGAATGATAGAATTGAGGATTTAGTCAATGTAAAAAGCCTGTCCTCGTCCAGGATTGGTAAAGATGTTTTTCATAACGACTTGTATAGCATTGATGTGTTTACTGTTAATTATCATCTATCAGATTCATGGGATACTATAAAAACACTTGAGGAAAAAGGTGAAAGATTATTATCACTTTCAGATGTATTAACCGAACCTAAAACAAGCAGATATTCCAAGGAACTTTTATCAGAAGAAATATATATTATTCAACCAAAGGACTTATATTCCAATAGTCCTATACAGGATTTAATTTACAATCCGAAGAATACAGCATATAATGATCCTGAAACAATGATCAGAGGGTTAGAAGAGTCAGCTATCCTTGTAAATAGAAGAGTTGATTATTTTGCCCCGACTTTTGTAGAAATAAAAGAAAAAAAGGCAGGTATTAATTTAAATATTTTTGCATTCGGTTGGAACGTAAATCTTGTTATTCCCGAATATGTCGTATACCAGCTAAAATCCGTCCTGGTTAAACAACAGCTTGAAGCAATGGCTGTGGGAACCACCTACAGATATGTTCAGAAGAAAGATATTCTAAATATAAAGATCCCGGTTCCTTCTCTTTCAGAACAATATGAAATATTAAGTAAATCCGAAAAAGATAAGACCGAAAGATCTGAGATAGTCAAATTCATTTCACAGATACAACTTGTCGAAACAAGGGAACAACTGAAGAAAGAGCTTGAAAGATATGTTCAGGAAAACCATTTCCATAATGGAAATCCCAGGTTTCAGACTGAAATGGACTTTAAAGTTTTCCCATTTACTCCTGATGAGATTCAAAAGAACACATGGTTTAAATTATCAGATGATAAACATTTTGCATATATCTTATTGTTATCTGATAAACAGGTTCTTGGTGTTTTGATACTGGAAAATGTTGATAGGATTAATTTTGAGGTTTATAGCGAAATCAATACCTATGCAGAATTCCTTTTCAAACTTACCAGGCATATCCTTTCTTCAACTGCCAGCAGCAATCTGGCCAAATTTGCCCATACCACAAAGAACTTCCTGCTGAATTTGCACGAACCTTTAAAGGCAATTGCCAACACACAAAACCAGGAATTAAAGGATCTGTTATCCAGGCATTATATTGATACCGAAGAAGCAATTGATTTAATGATCAAAGGAGGAGAAGGTAAAAAAGAAGACTTCCTTGCAATAAATGTTTTACAGGATGCTCTGAAGCGGATCTCGCTTTACACTTCCTTCTTTAAAAAAATTTCTGAGATATATCATCAGATAGTTGAAGATAATCTTGAAAGAATCAACATTATTGATATTATCAGGGCGGCCGATACTGATAAAGCCGTTCAAATATTGGATGATAAACAAAGTGTATTTGTTTATGGTAAACACAAATCAATACTTCTTGCTTTCACAGATCTTATTCAAAATGCCTGTAAATACTCACCTGACAGAAAATGTAAAATCCAGGTAGTTGAGGAAATCTATCATGTAGAGATTATCATAAGTAATAAGGTTAAAGAGCACTGTATGATGGACAAAGAATTCTATGAAAACCTTGGGAAGGACTGGGTGACCAGAGATAGCGGGACTGGAACTGGCAGTGGTTTTTTCTCTGCAAGGCAAAGTATTGAGGATAGTAATGGAGAACTGCATAAAGCCCCTTTCGAGGAATATGTAATGAATAAGGAATTTAAAATTGTTATCAAGCTTAAAACTAACTAATTATGAATAGTGCTGCAAAAATGCCAAAAGTGCTTATTGTGGAGGATGAAGTTGAAATCCAGAGAGGTCTGGTTCGAATTTTAACTTATACTGGAAAACTGCCAGGTGGGTATATTGATCTTGCGGGTAATTCAACAGATTCAAAAGAGAAGATCGATGACTTTGAACCTGATATTGTTTTACTTGATTTGAAAATTCCAAGAGTAAAAGGTGATACTCCGGATGTTATTAATTCTAATGATGTTCTGAATCATATAGAGTTAACTAACTATAAGTTCAATAAGAATATTAAGGTTATTATTATTTCTGCTTCAGTCAAAGACAAAGGAACTCAGAAATTAATCCTTGGTGATCGCTCAAATATTGTAAAATTCCTGGATAAAGATGAAAGAGCAATTGATAGCGAAGAGTTTGGCAAAGAACTTCTGCGGCAGATAGATAAAGCAATGAATGAGGAACCCGATGAAAAAAGAATGGACTATTCAGCCATTCGCCGGTCGGTTATAAGAGAATTAAAAGAACTTAATCCTGAACTATTTAACAAAATTGACAAAGAAGTTCTCGATGAATTCGAAAAACTTAATGAGAAGGGTACCTATATTCATAAGAAATCAAAAGATATTATCATCACCTGTGGGGCAATTGTTGAGGATATTCTTGCCTTCATAAAATCCAAATCCACAAAATTGGCAACAGTAAAATATACTGATGATCCTACCTGGGTAAGAGGAAAGCTTGATGCACTTACAGGAAGAAGATTTGTTAAAGATGTGGGATTTGAGTTGACCGGAGGTCCTGAGATAATTTCACGGATAGCCTCGGGAATGGCTTATCAAGCTTATAATCTCAGGAGTGAGGCTGTTCACGGAGGATTGGATGATGATCCGGACTTGAATAAATATTTTGCCAATAAATACATTTTTACCCGCGAAGACGCTGCCGTATCCGTAAACCTTATAATGCCACTTATCAGAGATTATATTAATTATTTAAAAACCCAGAAAAAGGCTAAATGAGCAATCCTCTTCTTGACATATTGAACATACCCAGAACTGCTGAGGAAATCCTCGAAAAACTTAAGGAAAAAGGCTACTCCTGGTCTGTAGATCAACTTAAACTATATGCTGAACTGGATCATGACGTTGTTCTCCGGGATGGAAAATACCACCTTGAAAACATCAGCAGGTCATCAATAATCTTAAGAGAGATAGATCGGATAATGGGTTCTGATGAAATAATGCCTATTCCCAGAATCAAGAACGACATGCCCCAGTCAATTATAACAAGCAGGGAAGAGATTGCTTCTATTGTGAAAAACTCTGCTGAATTTGAATTACTGCCAAATAATATTACTGTAAAAAGAAAAACTAAAGATAACTGAGCCAGATAATTATGAAAGAATATACCGAGAAGATTAAAGCAATTGGTTATAATGAGATTATTGAGGAATCTGATGATCATGTTATTGCAAAAGGCGGAGAAATACTTGTGCATATCATCAGAACCGACGAAAAGGAACTCACCCCAAGACTTGTCAATACAATAGTTACAAAACTGTTAGTGCTGGATCCAGTACCTAATTATGCCTGGATAACCAATGGTGACGCTAATTCTTACCAGGATGTTATGTTCGCCAAGGCACTACCTGAAATTCCTGCTCCTTTAACCAGGGAAGAAGAGAAACTATTTGGCAGGAAGGAGATAACAAAACGCGACAAGTGGTCATACCTGATGTATGAAAAGTTACAGACGCGTTTTGATCAGCTTCATCAATTAATATATGATAGCAGAGATTCGGTTGATAATACAAATGATGCAATTGATGAATTCTGCAAGTTGATATTCATGGAGGAATTCCGAATTAACCATCCTGATTATAAGCTTAAAAAGGGAGTGCTTGCAGGTAAGAAAATCAAAGACCTTCTATGGCATGAGAGGTTTGAAAAAGATGATGCAGATAAAAAGGCAATTGTCGAGGAAATTCGGACTGCATTTAAAGAAATTAAAGACCATCCTGATTATGTAGCACATCTTGATGATGGAACAGAGGCACCAATTTTTGATCCTGATGCTTATCTTAAGCTGGGCAAGCCTGAGATTTATTACAAAGTCCTGAAGGCACTGCAGGATCTTGGCGATATTTCAACAAACGGAACAACACGAAAAGCGACACTTAACGATCTTTCAGGTGATGTCCTGGGAAGAGTCTTTGATGTACTTATCAGAGGTAAATTCGAAAATAAGGGAGGCATGGGTATATATCTCACGCCAAGGCAGGTAACTGAAGCTGCAGTTGATATAGTCATGCATGACTTAAAGAAATTTCCCGGAAAAATTATCAAAGTAGACAGAAATAACATTCCAGAATTTAAAGTTCTTGATGGATGCTGCGGATCTGGAGGTTTTCTGATTAAAATGCTTGAAGAGTTGAAGCAGTATCTTCTGATTGAACTTGCAGGTGACAGAAAACAGTGGGAAGAACGTTTTGAGAAAATGAAGGAGCATTGCATTGTAGGCGCTGATAATTCTCCTGGCATGATACTTAAAGCAAGGATAAATATGGCCTTGCATGGGGCAAACAAGGCACAGATATTTAAAACGGAGAATTCGCTCACTTCTCCCCAGCTTAAACCTGAAACATTTGATGTGATTTTAACTAATCCACCATTTAAAAGTGGTGGCATAAGCGAAAAAAGTACAGAAGGAAAAACCACTCTTCAATTTTTCAGAAATGATATTGAAGATGGAGTAAATCAGAAGCGTTCAACCGGCCTTTCTCTGGGATCAAAACCAGATGGTAAAGGGAAGTGGAAACCAGTAAGCTCAATGGATCCGGCTGTCTTATTCATTGATCGATACCTTCAGTTGCTAAAACCAGGAGGTTTGTGCATGATGGTTGTGCCTGATGGTGTACTGTCAAATGCTGGTGAACGCTATGTCCGTGAATACCTTATGGGAAAGAAAAATGATATTACTGATGAATTTGAGGGTGGTAAGGCAATACTCAAAGCAGTAATTTCTTTACCTCAGGAGACCTTTTCCCTGTCTGGGGCAGGAGCTAAAACCTCTTTGCTATATTTTAAAAAGAAAGAACATCCAGGTGATAAACAAGGCGATGTTTTCATGGCTGTTGCTGATCAGGTTGGTTTCACTGTTAAGAATAAAGTTGAGATTCAACTTGGTGATGACCATAATGATCTTCTAAGGATAATTGACAATTTTAAAAAAGTTAGATGAATTTATATACAATTATAAATAAAATGCCTTCTGTTGCACTGATTGAGGCAAATAATCTAGATAATGATAGGGTTGACAGCAAATTTTATCATTATAAATATCTTGCAAATGAAATTAAGTTGGTTAATTCCAATATTGCACTTTCATACCTCGAAGGAATCATAGCATCAATGTCATCTCCAATAGGATGGCAGGGAATCCCATCTAGCGATTATTTACCTAAAGGTGAAGGAATTCCACTAATTAGAGTCCAAAATATTGGAGATGCGTTTCTAATTCAAGAGAATTTAATTGATGTTAAACCTCACATTTATCATGAACAACCCTTTATTCAAGTGCAACCAGAAGATTTGATCATCACTAGGGTCGGGACTATTGGAAGAGTATGCATAGCACCTTCTGAAAATAAAAATTATGCAATGGGACAGAATCTTACAAAGATTAGAGTAAAAAGTGACGTCGACCCATATTATGTTTTAATTTATTTGTTATCCTCTTCTAGCTATTTACAGATGGAGCGATTTGCTTATGGAGGGGTCCAACCTTCACTCACAAACCGAAATATTAAAAAAATTCAAATTCCGATTCCTTCTCCAGAAATCCAGAAATACATTGGAGATAAGGTTAGGAAGGCTGAGAAACTTAGAGGTGAAGTTCAAATTATGAAAAATAAATCGGTTGGAATATTAAATAAATACCTTGAAAAGCCAAAGATTTCAGAGAGAAGTTATTCAATATCGCTTGTTGAAAGAGCAGATTTGTCAAATCGTATTGATGCAGAATTTTACGGACAAGAATACCTTGGAACAATAAAATCTTTGAAAGCAAAATATGAATTGATTTCTCTTGAACAGATTTGCAAAGGCAGGATATTTAATGGCAAAACTTATAGAACTTCTTCTGATTGGTCCAGTTTACAGAACATTGGTGTGGGTGAATTAGGAGATTGGTTTCCCAAGAGGAATGAAGATAAAGGGATAAATGAAAAAGTCTCTGCCAAGAATATATTACCCTACGGATCAATTGTTTGGGGAAATGCAGCACATCTTGCAAGGTATATTGGACAAAAGGTAAATATTATTCTGGAAGGTACCCGCTTTGTTGGGACAACTGAAATTACATCGATTCTCCCTGATGAAAGCATTATGTCTCCATATTTTGTATTTCTTTTTATGAATTCTGATTGGGGATATTATCAAATACAAAGAACAGTTAAGGGAATGACTGCGCATTCTTATCCAGATGATATCAGGAATATTCTTTTGCCTGTGATAAATTTTACTCAGGATGAACTTCAAGAAATGAAATCAAACATAATCAATGCACATTCTGCTTTAAAATATTCGCAAGAGTTAATTGATTCAGCAATTTCAGATATCGAAGATCTCATCGAAGGCAAATTTGAAATCAAAAAAGAATACTTGAACCTTATTGAATAATGGGAGTTCAACTAGCAAATATTACCAGGCATATTAAACTACTTTATCAGGATGGAGAATATCCGTTTGCTGATGAATTAAATTTCCTTATTAAAGAGAATCTCCTTATTCGTCTTGAAAACAAATGCATAATATCTGAATCATGGATAAGACTATCCCATCGATTAGGTGAAGAGGATTTTGTTAGGACTCTGCTTGCTGTCAATCCTGAAATGATTATGGCATTATTGGTAAAGACAAAAAGTTATGCAGTTGAGATAGCTCTGAAGAATGATAAAAAAGAAGTTTTTGATTTTGTCGATTCACTCCCGCTTTTTGCTAATAAATTAATAGATCTGAAAGTTGTTCAGATCAATCAGGAAGATGCTTTACAGTATCTGTTTAATGGCAATATGTCATATCAGTCAATGATCAGGCTGCTTAAAAATATTCAGCTTATAAAGAAAACTGAAACTGTAACAGTTCAACCTTTATCAGATGAACCTGATTATAACTGGATTAATGGACGTATTGTTTCGGCTTTATACCCTTCTGTGAGGTCAGATTCGCCAAACAGATTTGTTCTTACCACATTGGATATCAGTCATGAAAAAATATCACCTGAAACAAAAGCAATTTTATCTCAACCATGGGAAACTTTCCTCGTAATCATTGGAATGATTAAAATGGAATACCGCATTGAAAATGAGGATGGATTTTTCATTAGACCTGGAAAGCCGGATAATGCAATGGAGGAGCAGGATCTATTCGTTACCCTGTCATCTCAATCGGGTAAAGTGAAGGAATATGGAAATCTTAATGCTTTTGCTGCCGAGTTATGCACAAGCATGGGGATATTGTTATTCCCAGGGAATGAACCGCATACTGATATGGCTTTATTTGCTTTGCTTCGAAGGTCAGTATTCGTTTATAATGTGACAGAGTATCTTTTGAGTCCGGAATGGGAGGATAGAATTTATAACAAGGAGCGATTCTTAAAGAATAAAAGCAGATCACTTAAGAAGAACTTGAGGTCTGCAATAGATAAGTTAAGGAGTGAGATATGATAATAGAACTTGCTAAAGAATATTACTGGGAATCACCTGCTCATTACCAGCGCTGGCCTGAATTGTTATTGAAATTTCCTGATACTATGAGGGAGAGATCAAAAAACGACATAGCCATTCATTACGGTAATTTCCTCAAGGATAGTAAAGGCAGAGTACATTTCGATGAGTTTCATAATCTGTTTGGTGCAGAACCTTCAGAAAGGGGTTTCAGAATATTTGGAACAAACCTGATTAAGAGTTCAGATCAGGGTTATACTAAAACTAAAGAAGCAAAGGAACTTGAAGAGGCTTATAAGAAGGGTGAAAGTTGGCAACTGTTATTGCTGCAGCAGGTTCTTAAATATTCTTTGCGATTAAGATCAGTTTTTGCTGCCTTGTTGGATGATGCAGTAATAACCTTTCCCTCAGGCTTTTTAAAAGGTTATAATGAAGCCTGCATCAGATATAAGGATATAGATTATTTTATTTTCAGCTCTGATAAAAATAAAGCCAATTTAAACAATCTTATGTGGAGTAACCCAACCACCACATTAGGAAAATTCTGGATGGATGATCTTAATATACCGGAAGGCGAAATAATTGTAATAACCGGGATTAACAGGCAGGATCCATCCCTTCATTCTATCTCAACATGGCTAAGAAATCCCATTTATCTGGCAAATGAGCTTGGCTTGTTTATTGAGGCAACCCCTGGTAACTTTACTTCAAATTTTCAGGAAATAAGGAGGGTTTTACCACAACCATTACTCGAAAGTTTCGGTGGTATTATAAAGATGGATGAAATAACCTTTTTAAAAGATCTCATAAAAGAATACCAGGAGATAAATGGTTATTTCCCGGTTTCAGTGGTAGGCAACATTATGAAACAGACATTTATGCCTTCTGATAAAACAGAACTGGCTGACTGGATAGACAAATACTTTATGACAGGAGTTAAAGAAAGAAAATTTTCCATAACAGGATATCAGCAAGGTCAGCCACGTCATGGACGAGGTCTGCTGGGTAATATGGAAAAACAATTAATAAAACTTGAATTTTAATCTCACAGATATGAAATCAGTCTGGCAACCATATGGTTTAAGCGACTTTCCTTTGAAACACCCGATGGTGGGACAAGATCCACTGTATCACGCTTTTTCCGATTTCCTCAAAAGCTATCAGCGAAGATCAGATACGGCCAATATTTTCGCTGTCATAGCCAGATGGGGTGTTGGCAAATCCCGTTTTGCCATGGAGGTTGTTTCGCAATGGCTTCAGGCTTCAAAAGGATGGATACTTCAGGAAAGCGGCTTGCCGGGTACTCCCCTTAAAGAATTTGGACTGGATACGCAGACACTGCCCATTTACCTGAGTTACTCTGATTTTTCACATCCCGATTCAGTCGGAGACAACTGGTTAACTTATGGCATTTACAGGGCACTTGAGAAAATTGCTCGTGATCCTGATAATAGCATAACCGGACAGATTATCGATCAGGTCCAGAGTCATCTGCTGCCCAGGGGCTTTATTTATCGAAGACTTGCAGCAAAACTGGAATCAGGAAAATACAATTCTGAAGAACTTCTCGATAATGATGTACTACTTGACAGACTTGTGAAATCAGGGATGGAATACCTTAAGGAAGTCAAGATTAATGATCTCCTGATTTTTGTCGATGAAGTAGAAACGATGACGGAAATCGTAAGGCTGGACCAGTCTCCTGAAAAAGAGGAGGAAGCATATCATATAGATAGTGAAGGTCTGCAGGTACTTGGTCGTGGATTGAAAAACGACAGTGTAAGAAAAAAATATCCATTTGCTAACATAGTGCTGCTCTGTTCTCCGGTAGTTGGCAAGAGCATAACTGAACTTGGAGCACTGCAGAGACGAACCCATGTAATGGAACTTGATCAAATCTCATTCTCTGATGTCCGGCATTTAATTAAGAAACTCGAAGATGATAAGATCATCGACGAATACCCTGCAGGTCTTGTTGAGGCAGTATATAGTCTCTCTGGAGGGAATATGGGGTGGTTTAATGTTATCATGTATGATATTGAAAATTACTTATCCTCTGATAACAATGAGAAAACCCTCGAAGCAGTATTTAATCATCTTGTAAAAACTAGTAACAGGTTTAAGAGATACATTATCAATGAAGAAGTTCTGAATAACATTCAAACAGAAGATAAATACGAGCATTTCGTAAGAATGGCCTTGCTTAAGCAGACTCCGCTACCTTTTAACCATTATTCAAAAGAGCAACTATCAATACTGGAAAGTGCGAAAAGTTATGACGGCACTGAATTATTTAAGCCATATGTATCGATCAAGATCAATCATAAATTATTAACCGGATTTCTGGTTCGCCAGGGTTATAAACATGAAACGGAAAGCATTTATACCGACGATACAGGAAATAAAATTGATGTTAAGATCCTACTGAGATCTTTATCATTGTTTTCATACCTGGTTGATAATCAGAAGGATAATTGCCTCGTGGGTACTGATGAGCAGTCTATTGCCGATCAGCTTCAGATGTTATACCCGGTTGAGGGAGCCAGTCAGCTGGCAAGATTGAGTTTTGAATTTCTCAAAGATGAAATTGAAGGTTATAAAGGAATTCAGTATATCGGGCCAAACTTTGCTATTCTTCAGCAACTTAACAGGATGTACCGGCTTGAGAGTCCCGTTATCGGCTACTTAAGGGATACTGCAGCAAATCAGGTCGTGGAAGAAGCAATAAAGAAGATTTTATCGAGACCGCAGCCAGAGGCCTTATTAGTTGGAATTTCAAGGCTCCTCGAACTGAACTACCCTGAGATTTCTCAATTCGAATTAAGTGGAGTGCCATGTCTGCAAACCACTGTACAGAATGGACCATACCTTGATGTACATCCAAAAAACAAAGTGACTCTTATCTGGGGAAAGGATGAACAAAAGTTACTATCAGTACTAAAAGATAAGAAGTTACTGAATCAAGGGTTTCATCCGGTTATTGCTGTTTCAGACCAGCCATTTGATAAAAAGTTTATTGAAAAATTCTCAGGCCCGGGCTGGGAAGGCATTGGCAGATGTCTAATATTCCTGGAAATATCCAGGCTAAACAGAGATACAATATTTGCCGTTTCTGTTGATAAAAGTCTTATGGATATCAGGCCAACAAGTGCTCAGCTGACAACAATCTTTAAGAATAAGATTACGAGAGCTAAAGATCAGCTTACTGAAAAAATCAAGGAGTGGTTTGATATTCAGGATAACAGAGGATGGATTCTCAGGCCTATACTTCAAAAAAACGCAAGTGACCATGAGATTGAGCTCATTGCAGATGGTTTCAGGCGTATGCTGATTCACCTTACGACAGCTGCAGAAATAGGTGTCAATCCTGAGTTTAAAATGAAAAGTGCAGATTATGAAGAATTCAGGAGTCTGTTATCAAGAAGTGTTTTCCTTGGTCAGGGGGAGAAAAGTAATAACTACAGGGAAACAGGTCTTTTTAACCGCCATAATGATACTTATACAGCAAATATTCCGCCATCACTGATCAGGTGTCTCGCATTTCTTGAAAGTTCAAATAAGCAAGAGATTGAATTTGAAAACAAATTCTTTTTCAGTTGCACACAGAAAGTAGCTTATAAAAAAGTTATTGATCAGTGGATCCAGTTTCTTGGTTTCTTAAGATTGGTCAGGAATGAAAAGGGATTTATTACCAGAGTCAGTTCAATCGATCTCGACAGGAAATATGAACTGGTCAGGAACTGGTTTGAACAAGACTATCCTGAGATGCTCAAGAGACTGGATAAGGAGATTAAAGGAGGTTCGGTTATCAATTTATATAATCAGAAACCATATCTCAAGAAAGACCTCGAAATTGCTCAGGACACAAAAAACAAGATTGATTTCAAATCCTTATCTGTTTTTACAGAAGATCCAGAAGAAAACTGGTCTGGTGAACTTCAGAATCTGGATGTATTTCATGAGAAATGTGATTTCATTTTTAATAAGGAGCGCTTCAACTCTATAAAATTCGATGAAACTGTTATCAGGACTTTAAAGATTGAGGATACCAAAATTGAATTGTGGTACAGGATCGGACATGTATTTGAACTGATAAAATATATAAGCTCAATAAGGGATAAGTCTGTAGACCTTGTAGTACGTAAAATTGATGAAATAAAGGCAGGGTCTACTTTTAAGGAGTATCAGATGCCTGTCTCACCTTTGATAAATATACTTAACCGTTTTAAAAATGAACTTGAATGGGCAACAGATTTTGATTCTACATCGAGTTTGCCAACTGTGGGTGATGTCACAGAAACATTGGCATGTAGCTTAACTAATTACAGGTTTGAAGAAGCATTGAACAGGTTAAACAGAATCTTATCAGATTGTGGTCTTAGAAAACTTGATAATGCTGATGTAGTCTGGGATGAAACTCTGGGGATTTGTGGCAAATACAAAAAATGTGCGTATTACTTCGTTGAATCAGTAGATTATTTGATAAAGAACCATTCTGAAATTGAGAAATGGATTCAGTACTTTCATGGCTCTGAATTTGCTGATCATCAATGTGTAAAAAATGTTGCTAAGTATTATGGTCAGTTCAGGACTGATTTGGAACAGGGTCTGTCAGAAAGAATTGACGATAAACAGGAAGAGCTTGAAAATAAGCCTTTTGAATTTGTAGAAGTACTTGAAAAGGAATTAAGAGCATTATTTGAAGAAGGGAATATTATTGATGCAGAGTTAAAATCTATCAAAGAACTGGCAACTCAACAGTGTAATTCTCTGATAAATAACTCACTGATTACGGCTATAAATAAGATCAGGCGAAAAACGAACCAACAGGAATACGCAATTCCGCTGGAAGAATACTTAAAACAATCTACTTTCCTTAAAACAAAGAGTCACTGGAAGAGCCAGGAAGAATCTTTCAAGGCGGAAGGCCAAAGCTATTTCATTGCAAATGGAGTAAACACTCTCTTCGAATTCTATATCAAGGTCATTGAAATGAAGGGAGATCTTGACTGGGATAAATATGAAACTGAGCTTGAAGAACTTAAGAGGTTAGGCCTAGTAAAAACCAGGGTTGAAATTATCTGATATGGTTACATACTTAAATTGTCATAAGAACCGCACTGAATTCAAAATGCTTCAGCAATTGACTGATGTGAAACTGGTTGATTTTGACAATTTAGAGCAAGGATCTCTGCTGATTCCAGGTGTCGTGCTTAAAAGTCTGACAAAAGAAAATGCCAGGGAGTTATCAAAATGGATTTCTTTCCGGGCTAACCATCTTATACTGACACCTGCCTGGATTAATATTGACCTCAAAAAAGTCCTTGCAATTAAACCTGAAGTAAAAATTGAGGCCAGTTCAACAGGAGATATTGGTGACTATACTATAACTACTTCAGTTTATAGTACTTTTTACCAGGAAGGAAGTATCAAAAAGGGAATCAGGTTTCGCAATAATACTTCTTCATGTCTTATTACGGTCACAACATTACCAGTACTTGATTATCGCCACAGTATATCTGAAGATAAAAGAAGAGACTGGTGGAAAACAATATCTCTCAATGATTCAGATAGTGGTGAAGTTTCTAACAGAAAACCGGAAGCGAAAGATCTTCTAAGTGTCGAAGATAAAATGATCCTTCTCCTCTTTGGAGCCCAGATTCCTTTATTCATTGAACCAGAGAAGGTCATTAAGAAGTATTTCGGAACTAATCTTTCCACTGGGGTCATTAAAAGTTCTGTGATTAAACTTGAGAAGATGGGTTTGGTGAATGAAACAAGTCTTACTGTTGAGGGGCTAAAATTGATACAAAGTCAAAACCTTGATTCTTTTCAGGATGTACTAATTAAACGTAAAGAAAATTCAGATGATTGGGATTAATAAAGAAACTTCACTGGCTCAAAGTCTGGTAGCGTCAGTCCAGTTAAACTTACCTGGAACTGTCTCAAAACTATCCGCCAAAATGAGGTTTATAGATAAGATTGCTCCGGTTCTCCGAAATGCGGGGCTGGTAAAGAATATTGCTCCAATTCCCTCTATTTCTGTTAAGGTGACTGGCATAGCGACAGCGCATCGGGCAATACCAGCATTTGGAGGAATTCTTTACATAAGTGCAGCAATAAGCCAGGATGTTTTTATTAAAAATGGATCGATCCATAAAACCCGACAGGATAGTAGTGTTGAAATGGATGAGATTGACGATTTTGATTATAGTAAAAAAATAAGACTGATTGAAATACAGAATGCTTATGCCGTTTTGACAAGAACACTTGATAATCCTGATTGCTCGGAGTTTATTCTAATTGAAGCACCTATTATGCTTGATCGTTCAGATGTGCCTCCCACTGAAAGAATTGAGGTAGTTGAGCAATTCTCGAAGACAGTGAAAATAATTGAAGACTTCTGGATTAAGTACAAATCAAGAATATATCCGTTTAACAAAAATGGTATCAGGCTCATTTCTGTAGGTTCGGGAAAGCTTGGGGCAATACTATTTGCCTTAGGCACAGAACATCGCGATTTTATAGTTGATATGATTAACTATGAACAACTAACAGAGATCGTTGAGCCAAAAATGATCGGAAAAATTAAATCACTTGGAGTTAAAAGACTGATAAATGGAATTATGAATGAATTCTGCCGGAGTGCAGCATTCCAGGCAGAAGCAATAAATCCTGATACCCGATTTGAACCTGAAAGTATTCGTCCTCTTGGATTAATGAGCATGCATGTAAAGGCAGGATTTAAAACACCACCTGTATTGTTGGAGATGCTTGGCACTGTAAATGATTGGACCAGTGGCGATTTAGATGATATTGCCTCAATTTATACCTCATTATTCACACTTGATCAGGCAAGAGCATTGCCATTACCTCTATGGTATGCAAAATATGCACTTAAGCCTATTATCTCTAAACCTGGTATTCTTGAATATTATAAAAGTCAGGCCAGGGAGATGTTGAATAATGAGGAAATTGATAAGATATGGCAGCAGGATCTTGAATTATTTGAAGATTAAAACAAGAAAGATATGGAAGAAAAATATATCGGAAGATTAATTGGCAATACTGGAAATCCACATGATCTTAAAATAGTCCTTAACGATTCATTTGCAGCCAAAAGGGGTGAATTCGTAAAGATCAGGCATGTCGAATCACATGAGGAAGGTGAAATTTATCTTCTTGGAAGAATAGTAACTGTTTCAAGATCAAATATTCTATATAACTCAAATATGGGTGAAGGACTCAACGACCTTGAGGTTTTTCCTGGAGCACAGGTTTCCGGGGAGAGTTTATTTGGAACTATCGAGCTTGTAGGATACAGTGATGCGTCAGGCAATATTAAAATGCCAAGGAGACCCCTTGAGCCAGGTGAAAAGGTTTATGGGGTGAACTATAATTTTCTTGCCAGTTTCTACAAATTTGACGAAAATGAAAGCATAAATATCGGGAATCTTATCGGTTACGAAAAAGGAGAAAATATTGTGCCTGTCTACCTCGATGTAAATAAACTTGCAACTGAGCATCTGGCAATTCTTGCAATGACAGGTGCTGGTAAATCTTATGCGGTCGGAAGGATAATTGAAAGGTTAGTCGCTGAAATGAATGGCACTGTAATCGTGTTTGACGTTCATGGTGAATACGGCAAAGCTTTCGCTGGCGGGACTCTGCATTTCAATGAAGGAATTGATAAATTGGAAAATCCTTCTGAGATAGAAGATCTAAAAATAATAATAAAGCAGTTTGAAACATTACAGGCTGCTGGTGGCGGTATTGAAATATATACTCCTCAGAGTGAAAGTTTTGATTTTAAATATGCTGGTAAAAATAAGCACCTGGCGCTTCAATTTGACAGATTTGATATGGATGATATGACTTCTGTCTTACCTGGATTAACTGAACCACAGCAAAGAGTACTTGGGGTAGCATTAAGATATTGGAAAGCAAAATACGAAAATCAGCTCCGCGATATCCAGGATCTTCTTGATCTGCTTGGTCCTGAAGGAGTAGAAGAATTAAGAAACTGGAGTGAAATTTCTTCCGGAGAAGCTGCTGCTCTGAACGATAGAAGTGCTGCTGTTGTTGCCATGAAACTGGCCCGATTAATATATGAAGCAGCCAGTTTCTATTCAGTAGCAGTGGGAGAACCTACAGATATTTATAAAATGGCTGGTGACAAGACCAGTAAAATAGGGAAACTGGTAATTGTTGACATGCAGGGATTATCAGACGATGCCAAGCAAATAGTCACGGCACTTATTTCAAGTGAAATAATGAGGGCAGCCATGGATAAAGAGAGACAGACAAGACCTGTTTTCCTTGTATTCGAAGAAGGTCACAACTTTGCACCTGCCAATACTCCCACGATATCGAAACGGATTATCAGAAAGATTGCCTCTGAGGGTAGAAAATTCGGTGTTGGATTTTCCATTATCTCACAGCGCCCATCCAAACTGGATTCAGATGTGACTTCTCAGTGTAATACTATCATAACAATGCGTCTTAAAAATCCTGATGATCAAAGATTTATTGCAAAAACATCTGATTTATACTCGAAGACTGATATTGATGAACTACCATCATTATCGACCGGGGAAGCATTAATTTGCGGACGTTCAATTCCTGCTCCATTATTGGTTAAAGTCGGCTATAAAGCACTTATTCATGGAGGAGAGTCTCCAAATGTTCTTAAAGTATGGGGTAAGTATAATGGATAAAGATCTACTATCCGGTTTTATAATTAATGAGTTCAGTTCAGGAGAAATCAGGGAAAAATATTTTCCTATGATATGCCAAGGTGGTGTGGCCGACTATTCAGAAATGGTACATTCGATTGGATTAA
This sequence comes from uncultured Bacteroidota bacterium, assembly GCA_937872515.1. GTDB lineage: Bacteria > Bacteroidota > Bacteroidia > Chitinophagales > Saprospiraceae > JADKBO01. Next base: position 2,612 of record CALMSX010000095.1, on the reverse strand, counting down.
ATTATATTACCCAAATTGGCCGAACAATTGAAGATGTTGTATCAATATCTGAATGTCCTGTAATTCAGGAGAATAAAGTCCCAAGGGAAATCAGGGCGGATTCGATCTGGTTCGAGAGAAACAATTTTAAACCTGTTTTAATAAGTGAGTTTGAGAGGTACGAGAATACACGGACAAAGAAAACGAAAGTAAGGGAAAAAGCCGAGAATCTGTTGATAGCATATCATCAACTAAACAGAGATCTTCAGGTGGTGCTTTATGTTACCTGGGGAATAGGTTTAGCAGTGCCCCAGGAAATGGATTCAATAAAAGCATTACTTATTGATGGATTCCAGTTTAAAGGAGCATGGCTATCGGGTATAGATTCAGGAAAAACTTCACTTCTGATTTTTCATGCAATTGCAAGTAATGTAGAAGGGAAACTAGTGTTTAACAGGTGGGTAAGAATCCATTGATAATTGATGAAAAAGAGACTTGACTTTCAGCCTAATGAGGATATCTGTATTGGCGATAAATACAGATTAAAGACTTTTATTCATACTGGTTCATTTGGGTCAGTATGGAAGGCTGAAAATCTTATATCAGGCGAGGTGGTAGCCTTAAAAATACCAATTAATCAGGAGAAAGCAGACCATACTCTCTCAGAGGGCAAGCATCTTATAGGTGTCAGACATCCAAATCTGATTACCCTGAACTGGATGGGAAGGGTTGAAGGCCTTTTTGTGATCGAAATGGAATTATATGAAGGCAGCAGATTATCAGATTTAATGGATAATAAAGGTTTTAAAGAGCCAAAAACATTTGATGAAATAAAGGATATTGCCATACAAATCATTGAAGGGATAGAATTTATTCATTCAAAGAAAATAAGTCATGGTGATATAAAGCCGAACAATATTCTACTTCGCAATAATAATATAAAGCTGACTGACTTTGGAACAAGTAAGTTTATTGATGATGTATATGTCGACACACCCTATACACTCGGAACATGGGCATATATTGCCCCGGAAGTGGCGGGAACCCATAAACGTTATCTTAATTCAGATATATATTCATTAGGAGTATTACTATACCAGCTTCTGACAGGCAGGACTCCTCATCAGACATCCCTTCAGGTTATAAACAATTACTATTTTCCATCTCCTAAGGAAATAAATCCCTCAATTACTGAGGACATGGATAAAGTGGTTTTAAAATGCCTTGAAAGAAATCCGGAAGAACGATACCAGTCTGTTGCTGAATTAAAAAAAGACTTCATTAAGGCCTGGAGGTCTTTGAATATAAGGAGGTTTAATGAGACCAAGATCCAGGAGGTACCCCAAGAACAAGATAAGGCATGGATTGAAAAAGTTCAGACATTAATATCTGGAAATCATTTTAGTGAAGCTGATAAAATACTTGATCAGCAACTTGTTCAAGGTCATAATCCTGATGGTTTTTTTTACAAAGCCATTTCATATTATAAACAAAGATCAAATACACTGGCTCTGGAGTGTCTCGAAAAGATAAATATGGAAGAAGTTGAAAGCTTAAGGAAAGATGCATTCTGGGAAGCAGTCTTAAACCTCAAGGGGAAAATATATCTGAAGACCAAGAAATATGATAAAGCAAATGCAGTTTTTAGAATTCTTGTAGAGAAAAATCCAGATTCAATTGATTACTCATACAAATTAGCAAGCACTTTGGCATTAATGCATCACGAGAAAGAAGCTATTTTAATTCTGGAAAAAATCAACCTCGATACACCTGGAATGTTAACAGTTATTAAGAAGATAGGTTACGCCTATGATCAGATAAGGGACTTCAAAAAGGCCAGATCATATTATCTACATGCACTTACGATTGACCCTGATGATAAACACCTAAAGAAAAGACTTTCAATAATTAATACCTGAAAAAATGTGGCTAACTGAAAAGTTTTTCAACCTTAACCAGAAAAAGATGCTTGGATTTATTGAAAACTCTGACTTGACAGAGGATGAGGCGGCAATTTTCAGAATGTTCTATCTGGTTGATAATTTAGACATTCAGAAGCTCATCGATAATACTGAAGCAAACTCAAAAGTTGATCATATTTTCAAACTGGATGATTGGGAAAGGATTAACAGATTATCTGCTGATCCTATTGTTAGAATGACAAAAATCAAATGTACCCCAACCCTTAAAAAACTTTTGGATAGTAACGAACCTATTCCAATTGGATTCCCGGAATGGTTTTATATCGCATATCCTGATGTAACAGTTTGGATAATGGATAATTCCAAAAGTATTGGTGAAGAATTTAAAGGGCGGGAAGATGAGATTATTTCTGAAAATGGACCCAATCTGAATTTCTACAGGAAAATGATTGACAGATACAAAAAGAGAGTCGGCAAGCTCGAATGTTCAGTTTAACAATCAAAGTATCTTATCTGTCGATAATATCAGATAGAATACTCTGATACTACATTATTATAAATTTCATTGTTACTGCTATAAACCAGTTATAGCCAATGTTCTGCAACATCCAAATATTCAAATAAATAATATGAAACATGAAAGAATTACTAGAAAAGATAGTGATTCAAAAAGTGTGTCTGGTGTAGCCATAAGAAAAGGTCTTCAATCTT
>CALMSX010000094.1 GCA_937872515.1 uncultured Bacteroidota bacterium | reverse complement strand
TGATCCCACGGGACTCATACCTTAAATAAACAAATATGCCTTTCCCCAGACAATCTAAAATTTTTGATATCAGAATAATAAACGTAGCTTTGGATTGAAACACCAGAATCTAAATGAAATACCTATTCACATATGCGAATGTAGCGTTGGCGATACCAGCAATGTGTCATTACTTTCACACCGGAGATGATATTGGTGACTTATGCACTAGATCCATCCTTCACTCCCCCCAAGAAATCAACATCTCAACACTACAAATTCCATTCGGTTTCTATATTTTATCCACAAAGTTTGATGATGGAACAATCAAAGGTATGGTTAAAGTAAAACTATGAAGTCGTGGCTTGTTATATTATTTGTTTTGTATTTTTCTTTTTCAGTAAAAGGACAAAACAAATATGACTACACTTGGATTGCAGGCACCGACAATAGTGATGCTTCTATAGGCACGGAGGCTACTATCATTGATTTTGGAGTAGTGCCTCCTGTATTGACCTATCAGGGCACCTCTTCTCCTCAGTCATTACTTGCTTTGGGTGAGATATGTGATCGAAATACAGGGAGGCTCCTGTTTTACTCCAATGGCTGTGTGGTTTTTGATAGCACTCACCATATCATGGCAAATGGTGACAGCATCAATTTTGGGATTTACTGGAAAAATTATTGTATTGGAGAAAAGTATTTGTACTACCCCAATGTCTTTAGTGTAATGGCATTACCAAATAGTTATATAAATAATGAATATTATTTAATTCATCAAATGGAGGCAAGAGATTTAGAAAAAATAATCCACAAACCCCTTTTATATTCAACCATTAAATTTGATGAGAATAGTCCTAATGGTAGAGTGGTCAAAAAAAACGCAGCTTTTTATGATGAAGATACAGCGGCTGGTTTTTTCACCTCCATGAAACATGCCAACAAAAAAGATTGGTGGATCATGCACCTGGAGGCCAGGAGCAATAAATACCTCAAGTTTTTGCTGGATAGTACCGGCATCCACCTCCATGATAGCCAGATCATAGGAGACAGCATCAAAGGACATCATGCCCAGTCACAGTTTAGCCCTGATGGCAAAAAGTATGCCTGGTTCAATAAGGAGACGGGTCTTCATTTGTTTGATTTTGACAGGGCCACTGGCGCCCTGAGCAATTACCGCAGCCTGATCATAGAGCAGCAGCCTTCCATTGGGGGCCTCTGTTTTTCACCCAATAGTCGCTTTTTATATGTGTTTGACATTACCAATGCCTATCAAATAGATTTATGGCAAACTGATCTGAATGAAGCGTATGAAAAAATAGGCAGCTACAATCCGGGCTCTGAGGGCAGCCCTTATAAAGACCTGATGTTTGGCATGCTAGGCCCCAATTGTAAAATCTACATTGCTTCAAAATTGGGCTCCAGTCATTTCAGTACCATAGAGTCCCCAGATGAAAAGGGAGCCGCCTGTAATTTTCAAGCCCTGGGTCTCAAGCTGATCTACAGCTCTGGTGGCGGCGGGGTGCCCAACCTGCCCCACTACCGGGTAGATGAGCCCTATCCCTGTGACCGCACCCTGGGCAATGTATGGCAGCTTCCTGAAATAGTAGATTTTTCAATTGCACCCAATCCGGTATCTGATCAAATCACCATCACGCCTCCGGCCAAAGGCCTCTTATCCATCTACGACCTATCCGGAAAATCTGTCTATCAACAAATGCAAGAAGACAATAGCGAGGTGGTTATCGATGTCAGCCCCTTTCCCCCTGGTCACTACATAGTTATTTTTGAAGAAAAGCACAAAGTGCACAGAGGAGAGTTTGTTAAGATATAGCCCTTTGGATGTGGCGTTAGATGTGCAATTTGGATCTTCCAATTAGAAGAAATATACCATCTCGATTGATCCCACGGGACTCATACCTTAAATAAACAAATATGCCTTTCCCCAGACAATCCAAAATTTTTGATATCAAAAAATTGATGTAGCTATGAATTGTAGCACCAGTAACTAATTGAATTACCAATTTCAAAAACCCATTCTATGTTTTCGAATTCAGCAATGAATCCATTAATTCAGATCGACAATGGTAATGGTGATTGGGTTGTCAGAACGAAGATTACCCCCGAATTCAAATCAAAAGTTGTCCTGGAGGCATGGAAAAAAATAATATCCAATTTGATGAAAGATACCTGGAATAGAGTTGGGATGGGGACATACAAGCCCTACAGGCTTGCATGGTTTTGTTTTATGTACCTCGCATTGCATGCGAGGTAATATACATTCAAACCCTTTAGGCTTGAATGTGTACGGTATTTGCTTTCTATATATAACTAAAATAGCGCAAAGCCTGAAAGGCTTTCAAGTGAATTACACTGCACGAAGTGCAGTGACATAAAAAGGAAAAAAACCAAGCCTGTAGGGCTTGCATAGGAACGGATGCACATGAAGAAGCCTTCAAAGGCTCCAAAGTGAATTACACCGTACGAAGTGCAATATTCCTAACACAAAACTTACCAACATCACCTACAATTTCCTAAATTTACCATCTAAGATAGAGTGGTCTACAACCAAAAGCATAGAATTCGTTTATACAGCAGCAGGAGAAAAATTGGCAAAAACAGTAAAAACGGGGACTACAACAAATTATATCCAGCATTATGCTCAGGGTATCGAATACAACAGTGCCAGTGGTACCAACCGGAGGGTTGAAGCCATTTACTACGGTGAAGGCAGGTTTTTTAATACAAATACAGGTACCACCACTCCCATCTACCGTACGGAATTTAGTATAAAGGACCACCTTGGCAATGCCAGGGTGACATTTACAAATCTTAACGCCAATGGCAAGATTGACGTAACCAACAGCGCCGCCACCAATGAGATCATTCAGGAGAACCACTACTATGCCTTCGGAATCGCGCATGAAGGGCCGTGGATTATGAATGACCGACCGGTTTTGCCTGCAAGGCAAAAATCGAGTGCCACGAAGGCAATCGATAGGGAGGGACCTGCGACCAACGGGATCGCAGCATCGACAAATCTACTTTGGGAATAAAAGGTTATTTTTACTGCAAACGCCAATGGAACCAAAAGACAACAACTACCTCTACAACTACAAAGAACTCAACGCCGACCACGACCTCAAGTGGTACGACTACGGAGCCAGGTTTTATGATGCGGTGATTGGTAGGTGGCATGTGGTGGATCCGATGGGGGAGAGAACTCCATCATGGTCTCCCTACAATTATGTGGAGAATAATGCGTTAGTGAAGCATGATCCATCAGGAATGTATAGTGAGAGTATGAATAATTTTGATTTGGCTGCTGGCTTTTCCAAGCGGATATCAGGAGACGATCTTACTTTGCGATCTACAGAAAAAGGGTGGGTTACAGATAGTGGTAATTCAGATTGGATTCCAACCTCAAAAGGAGACCTGGTAGCGGAAAAGGGGGATAATGCTAAGACTATGGCTAGGAATTACGGGTATACTGAGAAGGAGGCATCAAAGATGATTAAGGATTCAAAAGCTAAACTTGACAAAGATGGAAATGTCATCGAAGGACAAAAAGTTGAGGTTTCGAACGAAATAACTGATGCTATAAAAGGACAGCGACTAACCAGTGAGGGGTATTTAATAAATGGTTCAATCTCCAATTGTCATGGTTTCAGTTGCTCTCAGGGTGGATTTATTTTTGAAGGAGGAATGGATGAAGAATTTTTAAGGTCATTTGAATCTGTTAAAATAACTGATATGATTCCAAGAGAAACAATTATTAGATTGGGAGGTGCTCATCCAAATTATGGAATAAAAAATTGTGCAATACATTCTGTAGCATTTTATGGAAAATCGAGTAATGGAACAATATATGTTGCAACCGTAAATGGTTATGAAAAACCAGCATTTATAACAACTTTAAATCGGGTATTAAATGAATATAATAAAGCAAAAATACAAGGTGTATTGCCTGGTCATAGTGGGTACTATAATTTTAAGCACTAATTGTCAGCATCATAATAGCAAAGATAAAGCACCTGAGATCATTTATGGATTTGAAAGTCGTCTGCTTACTTCAAGACTACCTATGAACTGCAGTGAAAATTATTTAGCGATTTATGATGAAAGTAAAGCTTTTCGGTTTAAGGAAAATGAGTATAGTTTAATGATTCCAAATAATAAAATAGGTCAAGAAAAGTTTTTATTTGAAATAATAGTTAGCAAACTTGATGAGGTAGATTTTTACGAAAATCCAAGAATTTCTTTTTGCAAAGATGGCATTGAATATATAGGGCGGGGTAATCCAGTAAGATCTTCTTCAATGCCACCAGCTTGCCATTTTTATTTTAATTTAAGCGAGCAAGGTAACATTATAATTTCGGATAGCAATACAATCGCATGTAGATCAATTGAATATATAAGTATTGAAGAGTTTAGAAGAAGATTAAGATATGAGAATAATTAGTGGTATTGGATTTTTCTTCATACTATGTTATATTTATGCTAAAAACTTTGGGTGCAAGCAGAATAATAATGGCACCGACAAAGTGACCTACGGCTGGGAAAATAGACTGTATACTTCAAGGCTATCCATGAATTGTAGTGATGATCATCTAGCGGTTTATGATGAAAATGATGCATATAGATTTAGAAAAGAGGAATATGAGATAATCATAAGAAATGCTAAAGAGCTTGGATATAAGGAATTTACTTTTGTAATAAAAATACATCCCAAAGAAGACATTCCTTGGGAAAGCTTTCACAGAATGTCATTTTGTATGGATGGGAAAGAATTTGTAGGTCGTGGAATACCGCACCTCTCCTCCTCGCTGCCTCCAGCTTGTCATTTTTATTACCAACTAAATGAAAAAAATACTTTTCAAGTCTGGAAAAGCAATGAGGTGACTTGTTTTTCAACTGAATTTTTGACACCTGAAAGATATGGAAGAGAAATTCTTGGGGTAAAATGATTTTGGAATTTTATGCTTAATGTAAAACTGAGAAGTGCGTAAAAAGTGCTTTTAAAAGTCAGGTGTATTATTTCTATTGCACACTACCTCTTGGAACACCATAGACAACTTCACCTTTAATTATTCAGCCAATACCAATAAACTCAACTCAATAACCGAAAGTGCCTCAGCTACTTATAAAAACTTTGGCTTCAATCCGGGTGCAGGAGGTGTAGGATATACCTACGACGTAAACGGTAATTTAAAATCTGATAGTTATAAGGGGATAACCAACATCACCTACAATTTCCTAAATTTACCATCTAAGATAGAGTGGGATGACCGACCGATTTTGCCTGCAAGGTAAAAATCGAGTGCCACGAAGGCACTCGATAGGGAGGGAACTGCGACCAACCGGATCGCAGCACCGACAAATCTACTTTGGGAATAAAAGGTTATTTTTACTTCAAATGCTGATGGAAATTAAGGATAATAACTATCTTTATAACTACAAAGAACTCAACGCCGACCACGACCTCAAGTGGTACGATTACGGAGCCAGGTTTTATGATGCGGTGATAGGCAGGTGGCATGTGGTGGATCCGATGGGAGAGATAGCATCGTCATGGTCACCTTATAATTATGTGGAGAATAATGCGTTAGTGAAGCATGATCCATCAGGAATGTATAGTGAGAGTATGAATAATTTTGATTTGGCAACAGGTGCAGCAAAGAGAGTATTTGGAGCTGATATGGAGCTAGAAATAGGTGAGAAAGGTACTTATGTTGAAGTTACAGAAGAATACAAGGTTGATAAAGAATTAAAAGGAGCTGGTATAAATCCAAATGATAAGGCAGATTTTAGTTCAAGGTCAATTGAAACAGTTGAGAAATTACCAAGTATCGCAAAATTGCTACCTCAAGGGAAATCGAAATTAAAAGAGGTAAGATTAGATGGAAATGCAGATGAATCTGCGAAGTCTTTTTACAAGGAAGGCATTATAACAATGAATGTTAAAGATTTTAGTTCATGGAGATTATTGGCCACAGCATATGGTCATGAACATGTACATAGAATTGTAACTGGTGATTATAGTCAGGAGTTATTGGATGCAGGTTTTGGAATTAATAAAGATGGGTCTTGGAGTTTTCCATATTTTTATAATGAACTGCTTGCGCATACATGGTCATTTAATTATTCTGGATTTCCTGAACCTAATTCAAGAGGATTAAATGCAATCAAAAATTTTGAGGAAAAATCAAAGAGATATAATAGAAGAGGTGTTAATATTGTTACTCAGTTTTATGAAAAGCATAAAATTTTACCATGAAGAGAATAATTTATTTTTATTGTGTAACATTCGTTGTAATTGGATGTAGTAAAAAAAATTCATTGCCACTTGAATCGAAAGAATTTTATGTTGACATATTGAACGAAACAATAACAATTCCTAGACATGACTCAATACCTTGTGTTGATACAATTTATACTCTACTAATAAATAAGTCGGAGTATGAATATGTTTATTTAATGGCAGATTCGTGCTTGTTTTTTAGTGATGGTCAGCTCATTTATGACATTCCACTTGATGCTGATCCATCTGATGGAATTATTATTAGATTTTTAGATAATAAAAATTCGTATTTAAAAGTTGATATAACAGCTGGGTATACAGATACACCTTTTTTTGATGATATTGCGGATGCAAAATACTTAAAGCCAAACTCCACTTATTTGATTAAAACACCACTTAAATTCCCTCATCATATTAATGAAATAAGCCAGAGAGTAAATTTTTTAAGTAGGACTAAAAAAGTAGCTGTCATTTTTAATTCCTTCGGGTTTCAATCTTATAATAGTGATTACTTTAGAAAACGTTTGAATCAAAATCAAAGGATTTTGGGCATTAGATATGAGGAATTTATACCGGTAGTCTTTAAAGAATAAAAACATAGGAGAAATTAGATTTATTTGTTTCTTGGGATGAGCAAATGAGTTTTGTTATTATTGAGTTTTATGATTTTGGAAATATTTGAATTTATCTATTCTTCGGGTATATTATCTTCATATTCCTTAGTAGAATTGGATCATTCTTATTATCTATTATGAACTTTTAGCCCACGAATGGTCTTCTAATTACTCAGGAATTGGAACGGATAAAGTTAAATCATATTTGGAGTTTTGACAAAATTATTCTAAGATAAAAGGTGTTGGTTTACTTGAGAAATTTCATGAAAAACATAAAATTTTTCCAAAATGAAATTATTTGTAACATTTATTTATTTTATTGTCTTTACAAGTTGCAACGCTCAAACATATAATTCAAATTTAGTAAATTTGAAATTAGAGAATCCGCATATCAAAATCCCTAAAATTGATTCTGAAAATTTTTCTGATACTCTGCATTTCGTGCTTTCAAATTCATCAGATGCTGAATACATTTTTGAATTATCCGATACCGCTGTAATTTTTAGTGATTTCGATTCATTAAGTGGTGGCATGGATGCAGATCCATCTCAAGGTATTATTGTTAAATTTTTGGATGAAACAGGCGATTATATTAAAATTGAAGCTGTAATGGGTTTTAGTTATGATGATAATATTTGGTTTTCAAAAGAAAGTGACATTAAGATTTTGAAGCCTCATTCTGAATTATTTCTTAATGTTCCTTTAAAATTTCCTAGTAAAAATTTAGGTGGAGCTTTTTTGCAGTACATACCTGAACTTAGAAAGACCAAAAAGATGGTAATTGTTTTTAATTCTTTTGGCTTTAATTCTTATATTTTTAAAGAAAAATATACACTAAAGAAAGGGCAGAAAATTTTAGCAAAAAGGTGGGAAGTAGTACTGCCAGTTAACTTTAAAGAAAATTAATATTTGCAGTGTCAGTACTTATTATTTTCTGAGTTAACCTATAAATTTAGTACTTTTTGGTTTTATATACAACTGATTTCAACTATTCTTTGAGCCCATTATCCGTAGAAGTCAATTTTCTAAGCTTGTGTGATTGAATAAAACCATCGAATAATTGTAGGTTATGTGATTTAATTTGAGTTAGACTCGGCATTGACAGATTATACCCTTCATTAAAAAAGTAAATTATGAACACGATTGTATATCCGGTTTTAAAATTTATGGAGAATGACAGATATATGGCAACCATAGTGGCTCATTTCATTTCAGACAAAGCCTATTTAAATAAATCTTCAGGTTATAATACAGATTTTGAAATTATCGATTCTGCGGGCCAATGTTTTTCAGTAAAAGAACTAATAAATCCAAAATTTTCTCTTTGGCTGAGTATTAAATATATAGGCTGTATTTATCAGGTAGAGCCGGTTTACGACTATTTGAATACTGTTACCTTGATAGAATTAAAAGAAAGAGTTTTAAAGCATGTCAATAAGAATAAAAAATTCTGGAACGCTATCGACGATGGAAGAGGCCTCGAAAGGATGATTAATGAAGCTTCGAGTTTTAAGGAATTGATAATGATGTTTAAATAGCATTTATCCGATAAGTATCAACCGAAAGTACCTCAGCTACTTATAAAAACTTTGGCTTCAATCTGGGTGAAGGAGGTGTAGGATATACCTACGACGTAAACGGTAATTTAAAATCAGACATTTGTTTTGTCATTCACCCAATCAATTCACCCTATACCAATACTGTGTCTTTCCAAACATGGATACACCCATGTAGCCCCTAACCTTTAATTTATTGGGTTCAACCAGGGAGATAAAGCAGTCGTATTCTTTACCGTTTTTAGGATTGAGGATCTTGCCGTCCTCGTATTCTTTATCAGAAACTTTTTTGAGGTCCCACAGGATTTCCATTCCTTCTATGGGCTTGTTTTTATTGGCTCCGCTGCATTTTTCGCAGACCCTTACCGTGGCATTGGCCAGGAGTTTAACCACTTTGGCGTGGAGCTTTCCGTTTTTCTCATAAATTTGGATGTGCGACTTTTCCTTACCGTCTTCATCGTCGATGTTTTTCCACATGCCGGTAATTTTCTGTTGGCCCATGCAGGCTACAGTTACGAGACTGAGCAGAAAACAAAAAACGGATTTTTTCATGGAGTGAAAATTACATCCAGTCAAGAGCCTGTACAAAGTAAGTACACATAAACGGGAAGGTAACCCAACACCATTCAGGTAGGAAGACAAAGCTCAACAAACAAGCAAAAACAGATGCTGCAAAGAAAATCCAGTATTTGGTAAGGCTTTTTTGGTTTGTGGTCATAACTTTTTTCAGTTTAGGCCCCAAAGTTAGCTATTTTTATATGCATTTTTGTGATTCTATGGCAAAAAATCCTCCTACCCAACACCGTTACCCCGCAAAACTGATGTTATTTGGGGAATACACCGCCCTTTTAGGGGGTCATGTACTGGCTACCCCCCTCACCACCCTGTGGGCAGAATGGGACTACGGTCATCGTTTTCCCCACCCCAACCTCGCCCAGAATTGCCACGATGTCACCAAAATCTACCCTTTTTTGACCTTTGACCACCAAAAATGGGACAATTGGCTCCAAAATCTGGGCTTTTTGCGCTCATCGGTCCCCGTAGGCTATGGTTTGGGCAGCAGCGGTAACCTCATCGCCGCCATCTACGATGGCTTTTTTACCACCGAAACGAGCAGCCAACCGAACCTGCTCACCCTAAAATCCATCCTTGGCTTCCTGGAATCTTACTTCCATGGCTCCAGCTCCGGGGTCGACCCCCTGATTTCCTACACCCAAAAAACCCTGCTCTTCACCCCTGAAGAAGTAACAGAAACGCCCCTTTCAACAGACCTCCTCTCCCTCTTCCAAACCGTAGATTCCGGCCAACGCCGAAACACGGAAGCCCTGGTCAAAGACTTCAAATCCCGCTTGTCTGATTCCAATTTTAAATCTCAAATGGAAATCCTGGCCCACCACAACCTCCAGGCCATCGAAGCCATGATTTCCGGTACCCCCTCTGAAGTCCAAAACCACTTCTATCAAATCAGTAAGCTGCAATACACCCACCTCAATCACCTCATCACAGAATCTCTCCAATCCGACTGGAAAAAGAGCCTCGACACCGGACACAATCTCTTTAAGATCTGCGGTGCCGGCGGTGGCGGTTACTTTCTTCAATTTAATTATTGAGCAAAAAAAAACGAATTACAGCATCAGGTTTCAAAAACACCAATTCTGTAATTCGATAACTTATAACGGATAACGGCTCACGGCTTACCGTCGACGGCTCACCGCTTGCCGCTCATCTACCTGGCTAACGCCAGTTAGACAGGCTAACCGTATTTGAAATTCGTAATTTGAAATTCTTAATTCGAAATTGAATGCCCGTAATCCGTAATTGAACAATTCGTAATTCATAATTGAACAATTCGTAACCCGTAATTGAACAATTCGTAACCCGTAATTGAACAATTCGTAATCCGTAATTGAACAATTCGTAATTGATCAAGGTCTCACCTCTTTATCTTTCTCCACCTCATAACCAAAGATATCCTTGATAGAAAGCGGTACTACCTTGCCATACTTGGCCAGTTCTGTCATCGAAATCTTATCCTTTGAGCCCATGACCTTGATGTTCCACGCTTTTCCTTTCATGTAGTCATTGTGGAATTTTTTGATATCATTCAGGCCGATGGTGTCAACACTGGTGTAGATGTCTTTTCTAATGTCGTGGTCGAGGCCCAGACGCAGGGCATTCTGGTAATTAAAGAGGATGCCTGTTTTGGAAATCCTGCGGGTTTCGAAGCCTTGTTTGATGGATTTTTTGCCAATCTCCCAGTTCTTTTCTGATTCCGGAAGGGTAGTGAGCAATTCATTGACCGCTTTGAAAGCATCACCCAATTTATCGGCTTGTGTGCCTACATAAAAGCCTGCTTCAAAAGGATCTTCTTTTTTGGAAGGTCTGGCAAAGTAACTGTAAGTAGAGTAAGCCAGGGCCTTAGATTCTCTGATTTCCTGGAATACCACAGAACCCATGCCGCCGCCATAGTATTCATTAAACGCGCTTACCATAGGCAGCAGTTTGGCATCGAAGGCTTTGTCATTGCGCATCAGTTGGATCTCTGCCTGCACCATGTCATAGTCTATAAAGTAAATGGTATTTTCTTTGGCATCAAGCCTGTCGTATTTGGCAGCAGGTGGGTAGTCTTTGAGCACGGCTGGCAGTTTGTGTTTTTTCTTCATAAACGCCGCCACATCATCGGTTTTTCTGGGACCGAAGTAATAAATCTTGTGCTTGTAAGTGCTGAGTCCTTTGATAAGTCCTACCAGCTCTTCTGCTTTCAGGGCCCTCAATTCATCATTGCTCAACACCTGGTTGAATGGATTTTTGGCGCCATATGTGGTGTAGTAGTCGAGCGCTTCGTTGAAGATCTTGCCCTTGTTGATCGTGGCATCGTTTCGGGCCTTGATGGTACTTTTTACCAGGTTGTCCAATGCTTTTTGATCCGGCTTGGCATCGTTGATCAACGACTCGATGATTTCTACCGCGGCTTCAAAGTTTTCATCCAAACCATTAAAGCTGATGTACACCTGGTCTTCACTGGCAGAAACATTGAAGTTGACGGCGAGCTTGTACAATTCCTTGTTGATCTCTTCATTGGTTTTGGTAGTAGTACCCAGGTAGTTGAGGTAGTCAAAGGCCAAAGGTAATTTTTTATTGTTGAGGCTACCCATGTCCAAAACATAATACGCCTGGAACAAGCCATTGATCTTATTGGGTACAGCCCAAAGCGGAACATCTTTGTGCACACTGCCAAAGTTGATGTCTTTTTGGTAATCAAGAAAAACAGGTGTCAATGGCGGGTTGGAGGTTTCAACAATCTTTTTCAAAAAGGCAGATTGAGATTCGCGGTTTACTTCTACCGGAGTGATGGTAGGCTTTTCCACTTTTTGAACGGTAGAATCAACACCGGTAAGTTTGTACACAACCGTATAGTTGTTGCCAAACCATTTTTGAGCAAAATTAACTACGTCTGTTTTGGTAATCTTACTCATGCGGTCGATGCTGCGCAGGTGGGCTTCCCAGCTTTTGTCGGTAGCAAAAAGATCGTTGATCACAAAGGCCATGTTCATGATGTTTTCCTGCTCCCTCACCCTCTGTACTTTGAGGTTGTTGATGGTTGCAATGATGAGGTCTTCGTCAAAGTTGCCTTCTTTTAAGTCTGCAATTTGTTGCAATACCAGATCTCGCACCGACTGAAGACTTTGATTCTGCAGTGGACTGCCACCCATGTACATAATGCCATAATCTTTGAGCAGGTATGAAAAGCCATAGGCATCCAATACCTTTTGTTTTTTAACCAGGTTTTTGTCGATCAATCCACTCTTGCCATTGTAAAGGATGGAACTTACCAGGTCAGCCAATACAGCTTCGGGGTGATTTTGATCGGGCATCACAAAGCCGATGGCTACACTTTCTTCGTCTGGACTCTTCACCGAAATTTCTTCGATTTCATTTCTTGGGTCTTCGTTTTGATACCTGAACGGTGGCAATTTTTTGGCCTTCCAATCTCCCAGGTACTGATCTACCATGGCTATGGTTTTGTCAGGATCCAGGTCACCGGTAAGGATGAGGCACATGTTGTTGGGTACGTAGTATTTGTTGAAATAATTACGTATCTCTACGAGAGAAGGATTTTTCAGGTGCTCCACGGTACCGATCGTGGTTTGAGTACCATAGGGGTGTTTTTTGAAAAGAGAAGCAAACATCGATTCAAAAACCTTATTGCCTCCATTGTCGAGGGAGATGTTTTTTTCTTCGTACACCGCTTCCAGCTCTGTGTGGAACAACCTGAGCACCGGATTTCTAAAGCGCTCATCCTGGATGGCCAAAAACTTCTCCAGGTTGTTGGAAGGGATGTTTTCCATGTAAGTGGTATTCTCAAAAGAAGTAAACGCATTGGTCATATTCGAACCAATGTTGGACATCATTTTGTCATATTCATTGGCAATGGCATATTTGGCAGCTACCCCTGACACAGAATCGATCTGGTGGTAGATGTTTTTCCTTTCCGCCTCATCTTTGCTCTTGTTGTACCGCTCGTACAAAGCCTCGATCTTGTCGAGTTCTACCTTTTCTTTGGCATAATCCAAAGAGCCGTAAGCATCGGTACCTTTAAACAGCATGTGCTCCAGGTAGTGGGCCAGTCCTGTATTATCAGCAGGGTCATTCTTACTACCTGCCTTGGTAGTAAGCAGGGTCATGATCCTGGGTTCAGCATGGTTTTCTGTTAGATACACACTCAGTCCATTGGGCAGGGTGTAAATGCGGGTGTGGGTAGGGTCATTGGTCACATACTGATAAGGGTACTTACCGGTAGAGTCCCACTTGGTTTCATAAGCCGATTGGGCTTTTAAGCATGTAAAAATGATCGCAAAAGCAAACAGCAAAAAAGGTCTAATTTTCATGTTGGTATTGTTAATAAAGTAAAGTTACATTTTTTTTAATTACGAAGGTATCGCTTACGGCTTACGGCTTACGGCTCACCGTCAACGGCTCACGGCTCACCGTCACCTGTCCCTATGCAGGCAAAGCCGGCGTAGGGAACGGCTTACCGCTTACGGCTTACCGTCAACGGCTTACGGCTTACCGCTCTCTGCTCACCGTCACCTGTCCCTATGCAGGCAAAGCCGGCGTAGGGAACGGCTCACCG
>CALMSX010000093.1 GCA_937872515.1 uncultured Bacteroidota bacterium | reverse complement strand
CACGGTACCTCGTGAGTTAGCAAATTTACAATTTGCGTTAACGAACGATGCTGAGCTTGCCGAAGCATAAATTATCGAGTGAAATCTTTCACTCGATTTGCTCCAAAGTCGCAACCATTCGGTCATGCCGCTTCACGCTCCCTTGTCCCTATGCCGCGACAGCGGTGTAGGGAGCCCTCCGCCGCTCCGCCGCTTCGCGCCCCGCCGCTCCACGCCCCGCCGCTTCGCAGAACTTCAAAAATCAAGTTGGAAGGTCAAAATAGGAGTCAAAGTGCTTTGGCTGCGATAGGCCCAGCGCAGACTTTCTTTTTTGAATTCGTAGGCGATGTAATCATCGTTTTTGCGGTTGATCACATTTTGGATGTCCAGGGCCAGCCACCAGGAAGAACCGGACTTGTTTTTGCGCAAAGCTAGTCTTAGATCCGGTCTCAGGTAAAAAGAAATTCTGTCAGTCATTGGCCGCGAACGGTCTAAAATTGCTTCTTTGCCATCTGTGGCTTCAGATCCGGGCAGGAGTGGTGTTATGGGCATACCGGCATTGTAAATCGTTCTAAAGCCCATTTCCAGGCTTGTAGTGCGATTGAGCTGCCAGTTTTTCCCGCCGGAAAAAGTGAGGGCATATCGACCATTGTATCGCGTATTATAAACAATACCCCCTTTTTCCGTTTGAAAAGTAGAGCTGTACACCGAGCCGCTGAGGATAAAAAACGAGCCCGATTGAAAAGTTTTTTCGATTACAGCATCGATGCCATAGTTTCTACCCAGGCCATCGGGGCGCAGGGTTTTATTGGTAAACCCCTCAAAAGTGTTGAGGGCCCAGAAAATTTGGTTTTGGTCTGTATTGACCGGAACGTTGGAGAGTTTTTGGTGGTAGCCTTCCAGCTGAATTCTTAAGCCATTTTTAAATAGATGGGTCAGGGCCAGTACCCATTGATCAGAGTGGATCAGGGGCAGAGACCGATTGGGAAAATCGATGCCGTCAACGCTGGTAAAATAAATTCCCGGTGTTTGCATCGAGCTTTGCCTGCCCCAGGCCAGGGCCACATCCGTTTGATCGGTAAATCTGTACTTCATTGAAAACCGGGGGTCGATGGACTTGCTTTCATTCATGGATAAAGCCATGCCGTGGACACCCAGGTTGAGCATCAGCTTCGGATGTGGGTGGTAGCTGAGCTGGGCATAAGGTTGCCATAAAAAGCTGCTCCCTGTGCCTTTGATCGCTTCCAGAAAGGAATTGGTGTTAAAATCCAGCTCTCTCGAATTGAGATCAAACCACAAACGGGTAGCCAAAAAGCCCAGTTTAAAACTAGTTTTAGTACCTGGACTCCACTTATAAAAACCGCTCAGCGAAAGGCGGCTGTTGTTGATTTTTTCTTCTTCATAATTGGCAGCAGTTTCTGTGCTGTTGAGCGTATCCTTTACCATGTGTTGGTTTTGACCCATGTAGGCCAGGTTGAGTCGGATGTAAGCTTGGTCATTGATGAGGTAATTGTAAGAAGCACCCACCACACCCATGCGGGTCGTAAAATTGTATTGGCTATGATCGCTGAAGGTAGTCCTTGGGGGGTCAGCGGGTCGGAAACTCTCTACACTGTTGCCCCCGATGCCCCACAGGCTGAACTGCGATTTTTTTCCTTTATGAAAAAGTTTAAATGAGAAGTCCTGAAAGTTGTTGCCCGTACGCGGCCCAACCAGGTAGACGCCCATGGCATTGAGGATGCCCAGGGTAGAGTAGCGGAAGTTGGCCAGGTACGATGACTTTCCTTTTTGGATGGGTCCTTCTGTGGCGATGTCGAGTCCTAAAATGCCGGCGCGCAGAGTGTGCTCTTTTTTGTAAAGATTGCCATTTCTAAACTGCATATCAAAGACCCCGGAAAAGGCATTGCCATACTCCGCCGGAAAGGCCCCCATCGAAAAATCGGAGCTGCCCAACATGGTAGCACTGAAGATGGTTATGCCCCCACCGGATCCGCCCCGGGTAGCAAAGTGATTGGGATTGGGAATGTCGATGCCTTCGAGTCGCCACAACAAGCCTTGCGTAGCATTGCCGCGGATCACGATGTCGTTGCTGTTGTCTCTGGCAGGCTGCACACCGGGGAAGCCCATGACAAGCCTGCCCGGATCATTGGCGGTGGCGGCGTGGTACTGGAGTTCTTCGGGTTCCAGTCGGCGGGTGCTGGCTACCGCCAGTTGATTGACCGCCTGATAACTGCGTTTAGTATCTGTTACCACAACCTCACCCATTTCCACACCAGGAGAAAGGGCCATTTCGATAAAATACTCCTTGGCAGAGTTGAGCAGAATGTTGTCTCTTTCAAAAGAAGAATAACCTGTGTACCGGCACACCACCGTCCTGCGACCTACCGGCACCTGTTCAAGGACAAACTTCCCTTCGGCATCCGAAACCGTACCTATGACCGGGTCAATGCCCATAACATAGACCTCCGCCCCGATGAGTGGCTCGCGATTGGTGGCATCGACAACAACACCTCTGATGGTTTGGGTGAGGGATTGGGCGTGGAGTGAA
>CALMSX010000092.1 GCA_937872515.1 uncultured Bacteroidota bacterium | reverse complement strand
AATATGGTTTATAATTTTAACTAGCAAGTTGTCTTAAAAATGGGGGGAACTTAAATCAGTAGCCCAACTGTCATTAAAACCTGATGTATCACAATTTTTCCTTTGAACGCAATAGAAGATGCTTTTTATTCTTCTAGTTTCAAAACTATAAAATTTGTTCATGCTGTTAAAATTTAAATACACCCTACCTCACAACTATCTTTTTCATGCTCGACTTATATTTACTTTCCAAGGCTATCAGTAACAAGCATTACTAAAGGTCATTTCGACATTACAAAAGAAAATATAATTTAATAACAAAACGCTTTACCTGTAAATGCTCTTAAGTTACGCTCAAAAAGAATATCAGAATCATACTTAAATAATGAATCGACGAAAGAGTAAATAATATTAGGTTCTTTATCAGTTCTATATAGCCATTTTTGCTGAAACCCGGTATTTGGAGGAGACCCAATGTCATTAACAAGATCATTCTCAATTATTTTTTGAATTTCATCGCTTACTACAGATTTATCGGTATTTAAAAATCTAGATGAAAATATGAAATATGGGTTTCCATCAATCCTTGAGTAATATTGCGGATATTCGTCCTGTAAATCCTGCCAGCCTGTTGTGCACCAAATTTCAGCAAATTCTCCTTCGCAATATTTATGAAAGCGTATAGAGGTTATACCTTGCCCACAAAATTTAGATTTATACTTAGCAAGTATTTCACTTAATTTATTATCAAACTTAAGTTCTTGAATTTTAAATTCTTTAACCTCTGATTCTGAATTTTTTCGGCAAGATAAAAGTATCAGACTCAAAATTAACAAACCAACAATTTTTTCCATGGGATAAATATAATTATAATTGACCACTTAATATATCCGTAAATAAAAACGCCAAAACCTTATTACAGATGATGACACTACCTGAGAATAATTAAACCCTCCCAAACTGATGGATCTGTGGTTGTGAATGTTCGGGTTGCATTTCTTCAAACGATTTAATCTGAATATTGTTGCAAAAGTGATTGGCGAAGTAGTTGCTGCTGCAAAAGAATGGTTATTGCCTCCCTTCCAATTCTAAAAAAATATTTTTCCTTTCAATAAATTTTATTCATAATACCTTTCCAAAGTAAATGTCTTTTGGTCTAAAAATTACACCAAAATACAGAGAAATAAACTACTATCAATTAGTACAATTATGGGAAACCGGAATACTTACCCTTAAAATTCCATCCCATATTTTTGTTTTGTATGATTTCAATTTTTTAATACTTTGTTTTGAATACTGTTTGTTAATATGCTTTTCCAAATGACTGATAAACAATAAAACATCAGTAGCTTTTTCAGGTTGGAAAAGATAGCATTGACTGGCATATGCAGACAGAATAGGACCCATTTTCATCTGTAAATTCAAGGTGTCAAATGCAGAAATTATGTGAATATATTTATCCAATATTTCATCATTGAACATTGGATCATTTATAAAATCTTCTCCCATAAAACCAGGGTTTGTAAGCATTCCATCCAATATATTCCTATATTCATCATATGCTATTAATTCAAAGCAGCCAACAAAATAATCTTCTTTCAAAGTGGTAGTAAAATATGAAACATTTGGATTAAAATACAACAATAGATCATTGGGGCTTGAATTAACTATCTTAAAAGAATACAACCTTTCACAATTCCCCATCTCCCCACCTCCAAAATAAAGGGAATCAGGTTGGTTTAATGTAATCGACAATGGCTCATTAATTTTTTGACTGAATTTATTGCAGCAGGATGATAGAATGAAGATGATTAAAGTAGAAGCACTAATATATATTAATTTCATCAGAATGGTTTAATCAAGTGTTTTCTAAAGTTTACTTCAAAGTTGGAGATGTTTTTACTTTCATTGTAATAAAAATTAAATTTTGGTATACCAATTCCAGAATATTGACTGCTCCAATAATGAGCCAAACTTTCTGATACATTCTTTCTTTCCAATGGGGTTTTACCAAACTTACCATAAAATTCATTTACAAAATGATATTTATGCACTAGTTGGTGACCATAGGCTGTAATTAAGAGTATCCAAGATTGATAATCTCTCATTCCAATAAAAAGTTCATCAGTTTCTCCTTTATAAAGTGATAAACCATCTCTTAGCATAATTTTGCTAGGTCTACCACCTGCTTTTCTCAATAGGTATTTTATATTCTTAGCTTTTTCAATAAGCGAAATTGAAGATTCTAATCCAAGGCTTGGTCCCTTTTCTGGATTTAGAACACCTATATCTTTCAAATCCTGATCAACTTTAAACTGGCCCTGAGCATCAGGGCCGCTGGGATCAAAATTCAAATTATCATTTGAAAAATAGTTAAACCCTGAGCTAATATTATATCCCCATCCATATACGTCCTATCCTGACAACAAATCGTAATAAAATACAGCCCTGCCTGGGAATAATCGTACCCTTTCAAACGGATGGATCTACGGTGGTGAATTTTTGGGTTATATTTGTTCATAGAATAATTCCTACATACCCATAAACGTAAATTTGGATAAATTTCTTGTGATAGGGATTTAATCTGATCTGATTTAACATAAAAATATACATTAAATAGTTTTTTTCGCTATTCCAATCCTATATTACAATATTTTTAGTCAAGCATGTATCCGCCAATTTAATGGGCTAAACTAACTATGTCAAGTAGTTCCTTTTGGTCAAGTACAATAATTTCACAAAGATAATTATCCTGATTAACTCTAAATATGACGTTTTCAGCAACGAAATAAATTTCAGTTTTATCATAATCATTGATTTTAAAAATTAAATTATTTTCTGATTTAACCAAAGAAACATCAGTTATCATTTCTCCTTCTTCTTGCACAGCATAATCTAAATAGCAGTCGAATATTTGTTCCTTACAAAATTTAACCTGAAAAAGGCTCTTGTCTTCTGAAGACCTACCAATGCAAACAAAAGCAATCTGATTAAATAATTTTGTCTCTGCATTAAAACGTATTTCAATAAAAAATTCATTTCCAGTTATATAAATTGTTTCAAATGTATAACTTTCAGAAATGGGTTTATCTAATACTATATTTACAGGCAACCCACCAATACTCCGATATTCATTTACACTTTTTACAAGGTGATTAGCTTCTTTAAATTTCAGTTTAATCATCACTTATAAGAACTAAAATGTTTAACAACCGGCAACGACCCAGATTGCCCAGGTTGCCCTATTAAGCATCTTATCCTCGGTAGAAAGCCAGACCCAGACAAATTAAAATTTACCATTTAGCATATTTAAGTTGGGGATACATTTCGGATGCAAGTGATTTGAATTTTTCAACCAGACTTATATCATGATCAGAAAATCTGTCATAAAAATAGGGTTCGTTAAATAGATCAGGACATAGAAAAATTGTTCCATCTTGGTTTGTTATCTTCCATTGAACAGGAATATCACTCTCAACAATTTCAAACATTTGAGAAGGAACAGGAAATAGGTAAAAATTATCAAATAAATAAAAGTACACCCCTTCTAATTCTATGCTGATTGCAAATACATAATAATTTTGGCCGATTTTTAAAAGCTCAGAAGTATCACTATTCATCATAATGATATCTTTATTTGAATTTACTTTGTTTTTAATTAATTTTACTTTCATTATCTTCCTATTACAGTTTTTATTTCGAAACGAATCCCTGCTTTCTCATACCAGTGTGTTGAAAATTTAAACCCACTTTTTTCAACATAAGTTGATTTACTTACAACTTTTTTCCAGTCTCCTGCCCTTCCACCATATTTTGCAATTAATCTTGGGAGATCATCAATATTTTTTCCTCTAGCAATTACCTTTCCAAACCCACTCAACTGTTCTAAGCTTGCAAAATATCTTCCATGCATTCCTTTCTTACCGACAGGAAATGCTGCCATGGCAAGATCAAACTTGTTATTACAAATTACCTGACTAAATAATCCCCACGGACCATCATCAACATGTGAAATTGCATTTATATATTCTATTTTAGAAATCCTTCCTTGCAAAAATTCACCCTCCAACCATACTTTTAGCTCTTGCTTTGTTGGCGGATCACCAGATTCCTTACCATTCAACCCATTATGCAACGCATGATTAAACGCCCCCACGGCAATGCCTTGCCCAAATCCCTGCCAAAAAATACCGCCATTCATTGAGGAGGCAATGCCACCACCTATTCCTCCACCTACTATCTGATGACCCGCTGTGCCCACCAACGCAGCAATTGCCGAACTTATACCCGAGCCTATACCTACACTAGCAGCTCCTTGCCAAAAACTGTCACCCTGGGCTAAAGCAATTCCTCCTTGTGTCACAGCATGTGCGCCAGCTCTCAAAAATTCATGACCAAAAGCCCCAGAGGCTCCAAATACTGCCCCTACTCCTGCACTTACAGCTGCTCCAATAGCACCCCACAATGCAGCTTTATCAGCACTATCAAAAAAACTGGGATCAGAGGAAATATTGACCTATCCGTTGCTTAAAATCCCAGTTGCTGCTCCAATTGCCACAACAGCCAGTAATGGAAGATCCCCCTCAGGATCGCTGTAACTTACTGGGTTATTGTTCATAGCACAATATGGACTCATATTGCCCATAATCTCTGCCCTTGGATCGATCCCACAATTAATGCGGGACAGGTCTTGATAAGGTTTGACAGGTTATGAAGAAAGAGTGAAATACAATTTTCACAATTCGACTTATTCTTAACCATGTACGATTATTACACTTAGCTACTTTTAGCTAAAAATATAAAACTAATTAAAAATTTTGTAAACTTTAAAAGTATCCTTTTCAGCACCCAAATTCAAATTTGCAAAATTAAAGCCAGTAAAAAAAATAGTGTCCTTTTTGGTCCTAACTGAATTAATATATATTAATTTTTTACTTTTATTCGAAAAGATATAATTATCATTAAACAGCTTAATTGGGTTTCCTTCATTAATAAAAATAGCCTTCTTCTCAAATATGGTAATGAATGGTAGATGTTTCATATTGGAATAATACTTTTTATCTAAAATTTGCATTCTCAAAAGACCATCTTTTACAATTATATTTGAGGAAATTGCTTGACCATTATTTCCTATAAATCTATAATTTTTTGATGTATGACATATATCAATGTTAAGATATCGATAAAGCATCACAAAAATTAAAAACATAAGCATAAAATATAAATACCTTTTCATTTGCCTGTAAATCTTCGGTAAACATAATTTGCCGCTGAAGGAAGAAATTTAGTGTTGGTACTGAAGCCAAATAGAGTTTTCGCTATGGTAACACCACCTGATGTGCCAACACTGTACCTTAAAGCTCTTGCATTTGCACCTATTATTGCAAGATATCCTGTAGCATCATAATTACCAAACTGGAATACTAACTTAGTCTTGCAACCTGATTTGTAAAATTCGTGGCTTTCATGCACCAGCTCCAATACTTGATTACCTGCGCCGTATGCCACAAATTCCAATCCATTGTTGTAAGTACGGTTTTCAACCAATACTGCCCCAGTATTATACATTTTCTCTGTCAACATTACACCAGCAGCATCATAGGTCATTTCTACCTTTTTACCTCCAACAAAATCAATTACTGAGGGCAAATTTAAAAAAATTCAACGAAATTATTAATACTAAAAGTATCTATGATCAATAGTTTAATATTACTATGCAAAGGGTTGAAATTAAAAATTCATGGCAAAATATTTTTAAAATTGTCTATTTGATAATTCAATGCAGATATTCCTTAAATAAGGATCCAAATGATTTTCGTGTTTAAACGCTATTTTTTTTGCTAAAAATAAATTCAATTCACTCAAAGCAATCAAACCTATTCTCAATGCATATGCATTCTGCTCATCCAATAGTAAATTATAAAGTATGATATCACAGTTAATGACATCAATGTCTTTAATATTTTGATAGAAACAACACCTTACCCTTGGCCAACTATGAAAAATGCCACATATGATTAAATTATATAATGCTGGTCTATTCATTTCAGTAAGGATGGCATCAAGTGCATACCCAGTTTCTTCATCAATTGCACAACTAATTAATAAAGTTTGTATTATTTCCAAATCATATGAATTAGTATTTAATAATTTTATTGCAGACGAAATTAATTGATCATAGTTATAGCTTATATCTAAGTCACCAATGCCTTCAAAAAATCCATCTCCAGTAATAAATTCATCAAATTCCGTTTCCGACATATTTCTATTTATCAGATATTGCTGAATTATTTTTCCATTTATTATATTTAATCTATTATCCATGCTGGTATAAAGTGAATTTTTCCTGTACTTTTTTGAAACGATATTGTTGCCATATTCGTAATTCCGTAAATTTTAAATTTTTGTATACATATGCCAACAGGGTGATTAAATTTAATAACTTGCATTCCTCTTGGATTAAGCCTGACAAACTCATATTGCAAACTATATACCTCATTTAACATTACATATGGATCCGACAATAATATACTCTGCCCTTGGGTATAGCGGCTCCGCCAGTAGCTGCGGTGACGACTCCTGCAACGGCTCCAATACCCAATGCCACTGCTCCGTCCCAAAAATTGTCAACTTTACCTTGATATAATTTTGTGTCTAAGTTAAATAAGCCGCCTACTGCTGCTCCAATTGCAATATGAATCCAATCTCCTTCAGGGTCAACATTTGAAACTGGATTATTACCCATTGAACAATAAGGACTCATATAGCCAATAGACTCTGCCTTTGGATCAGCCTGATACCATTTCCCCAACACGGGATCCAGCCCACGGTACAAAGCCAGATCGATACATAACCCAAGGCTTTCTGTTCTCTCTGTACCATTGAACTTGTATTTATACTCTGTGCCATTGTACCAGCTAGGGTCAGTCATCTCCATGCCATAAGAGTAGTAATGATTTTCATCCAGGATCTCTGTACTGGACTGCGCAATACTTCCATCGTTATTGGCATCGGTGTACACTATTCGTGTATTGCCCAAATGGTCTTTGATGGTATAATCATAGAGGGTAAATGTCAAAGTCTACATTTCTTTTTAATGTGGTAAATTGATTTTGCTCATATGATTAAGCGATATATAAATTGAAATTTTGTTCAATTAAACCTAGTTTTCTGTAAATCTGTATTGAAAACAACCTTCTACATAATGCCTGGTAAAAATATTGCTTTTGTTTTGTTTATTTACAAATGTTGTGAAATTTCCATGGTAACTTATTAACCAAAATTTAGCTACTTCTCTATCTCGTTTTAAAATTTCTGGTTCGGTAACGCACAGCCTAAACTGCAACTCGTTTGTATCAAAATTAAATAAAATCTTATCTATGCTATCTATTTCATAAATAAATCCATTGGCAATCTTTTGCTTCAACAGCCATTGCTTATTGTTAATAACGGTCTCATTACAAGAAAACAGCAATACAAGTACAATAATTGAAAATAATGATTTCATTTTATTCAATATT
The DNA here is from genome assembly GCA_937872515.1 of uncultured Bacteroidota bacterium. Taxonomy (GTDB): domain Bacteria; phylum Bacteroidota; class Bacteroidia; order Chitinophagales; family Saprospiraceae; genus JADKBO01. The sequence continues at coordinate 105,105 of CALMSX010000092.1, read as the reverse complement.
TTGGATGCAATCCATTAGGAATAATTGATTTTAAGTTTGTCCTATAATTGTATTGTGACAAGTGGCCTTTATTTAAAATAGCCTGGCTCCTTCCATAAAAATTAGCTTTTTGATCAGATAAAGCAGCTGAAAGTGGGTCTCCTTTAATATTGACATCAAAAAACTCTCTAAAATTACTGATTTTTGTTGCCATCCATTCACCTCCAGGCCCACGAGATGTTGCGATATAATTTGCTTTCGCATGAAAATACTTATCTGCTCCTATTGTATTTGCTGCTCTTAATTCTACATAGGAATTTAGAAAATCACTTGAACCATGGATTGCATCTTTAATAAATTCAATTCCAAAAGATACATCAATCTGAGTAACATAATATAATGCCTCAAGATAACTTATTCCCTTTGCCTTTGACAATGCTCTAGCAAGTTCACAATTAATACATGGATTTGAATACCCACTATGCAACGCATGATTAAACGCCCCCACGGCAATACCTTGCCCAAATCCCTGCCAAAAATTACCTCCATTCATTGTGGAGCCAATGCCACCACCAATTCCTCCACCTACTATCTGATGACCCGCTGTGCCCCCCAACGCAGCAATTCCCGAACTTATACCCGAGCCTATACCTCCACTAGCAGCTCCTTGCCAAAAACTGCCACCCTGGGCTGCAGCAATTCCTCCTTGTGTCACAGCATGTGCGCCAGCTCTCAAAAATTCATGACCAAAAGCCCCAGAGGCTCCAAATACTGCCCCTACTCCTGCACTTGCCGCTGCTCCAATACCACCCCACAATGCAGCCTTACCAGCACCATCAAAAAAACTGCGATCAGAGGAAATATTTACCAATCCGTTACTTAAAATCCCAGTTGCTGCGCCAATTGCCACCACAGCCAGAAAAGGAAGATCCCCCTCCGGATCGCTGTAACTTACAGGGTTATTGTTCATCGCACAATACGGACTCATGTTACCCATGACCTCCGCCTTGGGGTCAACCTGATACCACTTACCTAAAACAGGGTCTAATCCTCTGTAAAGCGCTAAGTCAATGTTTAACCCAATGCTTTCTGTTCTCTCTATACCATTGAACTTGTATTTATACTCTGTGCCATTGTACCAGCTGGGGTCAGTCATCTCCATGCCATAAGAGTAATAATGATTTTCATCCAGGATCTCTGTACTGGACTGCGCAATACTTCCATCGTTATTGGTATCGGTGTACACTATTCGTGTATTGCCCAAATGGTCTTTAATGGTATAAATGTGTCGGGACACGGCAGGTTTGTAATAGCCCTGGCTGTGGTGCACCAGCTCCAAAACTTGATTTCCCGTGCCGTATGCCACAAACTCCATTCCATTGTTGTAAGTGCGGTTTTCAACCAATACAGCCCCAGTATTATACACCTTCTTTGTCAACATTACACCAGCAGCATCATAGGTCATTTCTACCTTTTTACCTCCACCAAAATCAATTAATGTGGGCAAATTTAAAAAATTGTAGGTAATATTAGTTACTCCTCTGTAGGGATCCTTATTTTGGTTTCCATTCAGGTCATATGTGTAAATATTCCCGGAAGTAGCCTGGCCGTTTTGATTGTGCCCAAGAATATTTCCACTGATGTCGTTTATATTGGCTGTGCGCGGGCTATTCGCTACATAGTTGTAAGTTAAGTTATCCAGCGATGCGCCTATATTATTATTTTTTGTATGATTTACAATTTTTCCATACTTACCCGTACTAAAACTGAATGTTTCATCAAAAGCATTAGTTGAAGTAAAAGTGGTAGCCCCCGTAATCGTAAAGTAGTTATTAACTCCCAACTCTCCAAATTCATTATATGAATATGAATGCAAGCCTCCAATTATAGTGGAACCTCTTCTTTGCCACTTGATATTTGAAATTTCGCCATTTTTTCTAATTACAGCTCCTGTACCAGAAATTGGATTATCGTAAAACAACTCTTCGTAAAATAAATCGCCAGTCGTTGAAGTACCAAGATATTGGTTTATTTTTTCCAACATTCCATTTAGGCGATAACTATAATCAATATTTTGGAGGTAAGTTGTGGCATTAAATTTACCTTGCTTTTGTGTAATTAAATCACTTCTCCAATTGTAAACATTTGAGCAAATCGTTGCGACAGTTCCAGCATTATACTTAAAATTTTCGTCTAGCGTCCTTCCTCTATGATCATAAGTAAAAGAATTTGTTATCGTATAGGTTGAAGTGGAACCAATTGTTACCGTAACTGGTTTTGATTCAGAAAGCAAATTATTACCATTATCGTATGACAAAACAGTTACATCACTTGCCGTATTGTTATGAATATTATTAGAAGTTATATTTTGAACCCTACCTCTAGAGTCATATACATAGGTTTTGTTCAAAGTATTATTTGTACCTAGGATATTTGTTTTCTGCGTCTTCAACTTATCTATTTCAATACCTGTAGTACCATAGATGTTTTCACTATAAACAGTAGTAAATGTTGGGTTCTGAAGATCAGTAAGTGTGTTTCCTTTATATAATCCACTTTTAAGTAATCTTCCATACACATCGTAGGAAGAAACGATCCATTCTTTAGGATTCAAAGCAGCCTGATTTGCGTCTTGCTCAGCAGCGACTAAATCTCTGTTGTTATAATAGAAATTAACTATTCCTTTTCCTGGAACTTTCTTTGAAGTTAACTTGTTTTCATCATCATATGTATACTCATAAATTAATTCAGGAGTATATATCGTCGCATCGGGAGGTAGAACTTTAAGAATCCTATTTTTATTATCATAGTGCGTATAAGTATCCCGTCGTTTAGAAGATAAATCGCCGGAATCCGACAATCTTTCACAAATTAGCTTTCCTGAAAAATCCTTAAACTTAATAGTCCTATTACCATTTTCATCAATAGTTGTATATTTATATAATTTGCCTATTGCGTAAGTACCGCTAATCTGTTGATTTACGTTATCATTTGTAACATTTAAGCCATACTCGTATTTTGTTGCGTACCAATCTGCAGGAATTGTCTCAACAACACGTGAAAGTGGTGATGACTCGTATTTATTTTCTTTAAATTTCCAAACCTGACCTGGAGAAATATTTGAGGAACCCACAGGAATAAAAGTACCATTGTTATAAATTGTCTCCACCGGTAAATATTCCTTTATCAATCTACCCTTATTATCATATTCAAAGGCTGTTAATACATCTTTCTGAGAAGGAGAACCCTTTATGCCAATCTGTGCAATTGTTCTCCCAAATTTATCGGTAAATTCGACATTTTCAACAATGTTTAAAGCACTGCCTGCTACAATTGGATATGTCGTTTTACTACGAACTGAATTATAATTAACAGAAGGAGTGTAGTAGTTATAGAAATATTCTGTAAGAATATTATCCGGCATTTCAAGTTTGGTTTATTTCCTTAGCATACCATCGTAGGTGTATTCAGTATATGTACCGTCTACATTATATTCTTTGTGAACAAGATTTGAATTACCATAATAGGTAATTGATTTCACAAAATTTGTCTGGGTTGTTGTGGATAATCTTTCATTGCTATAGGTGAATGACTCCTGTGCCCAATTCAATTTTTGGCTAATTTTAATTTGGCCATCAAGGGTATATACATGACTATAAAATTCAGCTGGGTCTGTGGAATTGCTTTGTAATCCAGAAAGATTGAAATCTCCTTTAAAAGTTTGGGATACTCGGACAATGGCGCCCGGTGTATTTGATCCAGCTGCTCCCAAAAAAATACCATTTGAAGAATAGAATGAATGATGTGTAGTACCGCTAGAAACTTGAAAACTGTTTCTAAATTCTGATGTCGTGTATGGTATAATTATGTTTTTTTGAATGAAATAGTTCTTGACATTTACATCAACCCAAGTATTGTTAGTGTAATCAGTGTATATTTCATTTATTTCATTATTTCCGGTAGTAATCTTAGATGAGCTGGGTTGAATTGTATGAATATGATTGTAAAAAGTCTCAGCATTCTTAGTCTCCACCCCTAGGTAATAGTTAATTATTTTTTTTGGGCGGAACCAATACTTATTGTATTGATACCTATAACCTAAATAATTTCCACTTCCAATTTCAGTAAAATATTCTTGATTATGTCCGGCAATACCTAGATTTTCAACTTCATACAAAAAGGAGTCTTTAGTAAGCAATATATTATTATTGTCATATACACTACTTGATAATAAAGATCCCACTCCTTGTCTCAATTTGTCAGTTACAATTCTTTGGGCCTCTGCCCCATATTCTTTACTAAAGTCTGCTTTAAATAATTTGACAATTTTACCGTTACCTGGATTACTTATTGTTACTTTACCATAACCGATATTGTAATCCATCATAACATTTTCATCCTTCAATAACCTATTGAAATAAATCAAATTACTCGCAAAATAGTCTGAAAATGCAGGCGTTTGATATTGCACGCCATTCTCATAGAGATAATTTGTAACGTCATCTAATGAAGTATTTCCATTTGAATTAGTAATCTTAGATACCCGCAATCCCCCACATAAATGTTCTACATTTGTAGGGTTAAATGTTGCTATTGCATTTCCACTTCCATTATTGATTGTCAACTCAAAATAATAACTAGTTCCAACTACCAAAACTTGATTATTTGCATAATCTTTTATATCTTTCAGAGCAATTGTATAATTTTCAACCTGTGCCCCCTGAGTATTGCTAAACGAAATGGTGTGCAAAACCGCATTTTGCATATTTTTAATTTTTAAATTTAAATATGAAGTATAAGAGGTTGACCCAGCCGGCACTAAATTCATTGACACAGCCCCATTTGTAATATGATCTGCATTAATTGTAACAGATGGGGATACTATCGTAGAAGAAGTGTAAAGATTGAAAATGGACTGAATTGCATCAATAGATTTAAAAAATCTATTTTGTTCATATTCAATGAGTGAAGTTTGTCCAGTCGGATATGTTATTTTTTTTAAAACCGTTTCTAATGTATTACTAGTATAAACATCCCTATTGGCAACACCATCTGGCAAATAATTTGGTAACATGTTACTTTGAACATTAGAAATCGCTCCATTATAATACCCCCACTCATCAATTCCTGTTGTATATTTTGGAGGCGCAAATTTATCGCCATTAAGATAAAAATAATATTCAAATTTATACCTTGGCAAGGTATCTACAGAGCTACCACACTTGTTTCTTGAAATTTCTTTTAATCTTAATTGAGTGGCATTCCCTGTCCCATTGGGACCATCTGTAAAATAATCGGATATCAAATTGTTTTCAATACAAACATTATCAGATTCATATATTATTTTATTGCATTTTAGACCAGTAGGTGATGAAATATCGAGTCTGTTTTCATAATATAAAGTTACTGAATCAAGTTTTCCAATTATTTTTGAAAGCCTCTGGATTGGAAAGTATCTGTTTTGCTGCTTATAAGATGGCACAGTAGGAGCGATCGTGATACCAACATCATCTACCAATGCATTAAATCCATAAGTTGTGTAGTCATATTTAAATTTAAGTGTATCTTTCAAATCATAAGAATAAATGACTTGAGGCTGCCAGGTTTGAGCCTGATTCTTAAATCCTTCATTGATATTTGGGTAATCTTTTCTATATAATTCAACTATATTTCCGTTTGGCAATGTAACTTTAAAGTTCCACATGTCAATTCTTTCAATTACTACGTCAGACTTATTAATTTGTACACAAGAATTACTGGCAGGATATACAATAAATTTACCAGCATACCCCATTACATTATATGTATAAATATCATAAGCGCCATCAATATCAGCATCATCCAATGCTGTATCATAGTATTCAGACTGGTCGCACACAACTGGCTGCCCGGGACAAAATAAATTTCCGTCATACTCTCTCCATGTATCATCCATTCCACGGGAGTTTTTATAAATTACAGCAATATCATTTAAAGTCCAACCCAAACCTATAGAACTTGAAACGCTATGAGGCAACAAACCATTGCTTACATAAGCTATGTTAACTGGAGCTGATAAGCTACCAGAAGTAACAGTGGCTATAGGAACATTAAAATTTAGAGCCCCTGTAAATTCTCCAACCATCTCTACTCCCTTTTCCGATGATGTCAAATCAATGTCTTGTTGAGCAAGTGATTCATTATTGACTCCAAGCATTAATTGAATGCACAGGAGAATTACAAGGTTTTTAAACTTAGTAGTATTTATTTCGCTTTTCATGGCTAATTCTTATAATTTAATAAAGGTTTTAGAAATTAATTCGAATTCGTTGTTTAGTTTTACAACGTAAGTTCCATTTTCAAATCGACTAACATCAATTTTAAAAGCCCCTCTATGTTCCCCAAATGGTTGAATTTCATTCTTATATATAATTCGGCCTGACAAGTCAAGAATTGAGACTGTAATCTGAGATTCTTTGTAACTATTGTAAAAATTTAGATCTATATAATTTGAGGAGGGGTTCGGTACAATATTGAAATCAAGTGGATTATTTTCTTGAGTGTTTCTATTTTGGCTAATAGATTCATTTTTAGCATTCCCTGAACACAATGTTATCGCATCTAATAATTTTTTCCTATATCCTCTATCTGACAATGTTGCGTGCATTCTGCCTGCTTGACCCTTTGTAAACATAAAAGAACATTGATCAGGGTTGGCATCCATAAAATTTCCTATCAATTCTTCATGATTACCCGCACAGAGTGAAACATGACTAAATGGAAAACATTCATAATTCGGTCCGTTATGGATTGGAGTATCTTCAATACCATCATCAGAACATTGTCCATCACCCCACAAAGGCTTTAATCCAAGATATTGACCTATAAGATGAACTATAGTTATTCCTTCCCCATATTTAACACTATTAGGTTTTTTGCCAAAAAAGTCTGGATCGATATATATTCCATCCGCAACTGAATCCTGATCAGGCATAATAGCAATCCCAGCCATATCATCAGGAATTTCGGTAATCCAAACATTAATGTATTCATCTTTTTTAGCTCCTTCAAGTCCATCTTTTTTGTCAGATATTAATTCAAAGGTGCTGAAATCATATGCTAATGGTCTTGATTTAAAATTTATACCATCCACATTTCCAGGCGGGTCCCCTAAACAAAATTTTATTTTGGTGTCTCCTGCAATTAGCTGTGAATAACTCCTACCACTATTATTCATTAATTCTCCTTTAAACGCCTGGTTCAAGGTTGTTAATTGTTCTTCAATAATTTGGGCGTTAATTTTTCCAAGGGCACCAATGTCTATAACATTAAATACCAAAGCAAGCGTTTTTTCCTCAGGAACAGCTATTCTTGAATACATTTTACTGAATAACTCAAAATCCTGCCACCTCCTAATATCTTTTGGCTTTTTATGCAATTTAGTTTTCCAATTATCATGGTACATTAATCTTATGTTTTCATTCTGACCTGATATTGGCATCCATGAAAACAATATTGCTGTAAAGAAGATAAGACTAAAGCTAGTGCTGATAGAGATTTTAGTTTTCATATTCAAGTTTTTTTATTTTAATAAGAATTTTTTAGCTATTTCAATTAATTGACTAGCAACTTATGGGTAATACTCAAAAGGATAAGCAGAAACTCTGTAAGGGTGTTATTTGATATCGTATTGGTAACTTAAAAACGTAGTACAATTAAATTATAGTGCAATTTATATTAATTATTTTCATATTACCAAATATTTAATTTACGAAATTATAATTTACACTGTTAATGTAGATTATTATCTCTTTTAAATTGGGCATACTTAGGAATACATATGTTTAATCAATGACTAAAATCATAAAAATAAATGACATTAAAAATCAGTTCCATCTTAGCAAAAGTACTTAGTTAACGAATATTTGTACTCAATACCCTATCTACCTTTTTCTTCCACTTTTCCATCGCCTTCTTGTCAAAACCACCAAAAGCCTCCTTTTCAAATAACAGGTGTTCGGCTGACATTTCTTTTACGACTTTCTGGTAAATTTCTTTGACCTCAGTAATATCCTCTACGCCTTTCAATTCCTGATCCAATTTCCGGCGGTACAACTCTCCGATGTCGAAGTAAAGATTGACATAGTCATCCAGGGCTTCGTTGAGGTCGAGATAGTTGTACGACTGGTAGGTATCGAGCAGGGTGCGGGTGGTGAAGTGAAGGCTGTCATGCAGCTCATTCATATCCAGATATAATTGAATGGTAAGTTTGAGGCGGTCGGTAAGGAAGGGTTCTTCGGCTTGGAAACGACGGAAGCCATTTTCCTCAACAATCTTATTCATTTTTTTGATCCGGAGTCGGTTGGTGGGCGACCATGATGTGTAGTTGCTTTCAAAATGCATTTTACCATTGCCCAGGGTATCGGAAAAGGGCTGGCCATTGGCCACAAGCCAAGCCTTCAAAGAATCCTGTCTGGGACTAAGCCTAATGTGGTTGTCATGACGCAAACAAGACCAAACCGAACTATCAGCCGGGGGTACTACAAATAGTCGGTAATCATTTAAACCTGCTCTGTAATCAAAAAACGGGGACAAAAACCGGTAGCCGTGGTCGTATAAGTGCAAAACAGCATGGGAGGCGATGTTGAGCTTAACATCTCTTTCTGCTAATGAATCCAAAAGATTGTGCCTGCTGGTCATGCCTGCTTTGTAATCGATGCTGATGTGACTGAGGGTCGAACTGGTAAAATGAAAATTGGCACTGTAATGCAGGCTGTCCAACACACTATCGCCAAATGCCTTAAAAACGCGCTGCCCTTGGGGTGGAGCCAAAAGCCAAATGTCGCTTAAAACAAAGCCCTCGCGGTTGAAGATGATTTCTCCACTGAACAACTCTCCTTCTTCCTTGCGCGGATAAAATCGAATGGTAGTGAGTGTACCCCGGTTAGGCCCCCGCTCCAGTCTGAATTTTTTTTTCATCTTACTTTTTCCAAACTGCAGCGGGTTTTCTGGAAAAAGACCCTGGCCTTCGAGCAAAGAATAGAGTGACAGGGAATGACTAAAATCAAAATTGAAAAAATAACCTCCATAATTATGGGGTGCCAGATAGGACCGGCCATTTTTAAAGCCCAAATCACGGATGCCATCTATACCCAGATTGGCGTTGTAATAGGCTTCCAAAAACTCAACAGGCTGTCCGTTGCAAATGGTCTCTACCACCAGATAGGCTTTTGATGGACTGGGTTTGTTAGCCTCTTTTAGTCGTGACCTGCATTGCGCTATCCATTCGTATAGGTAGTCATCGTCGGCATAAACCACTACATCTTCAATAAGCTGGGTATCTGGGTTGAGTAAAATCTTTGATCCCTTTTTGATTCCATCAACTGACAACACCAGCGAAAAATATCCCAGGTAACTAAAAATGAGGGTATCACCCTGTGTGCAATTCAATTCAAAGTGGCCTGCTTCATTGGTGATGGTGCCACCCTCTCTGTTTTTTAAAACCACATGGGCAAAGGAAAGGCCCTCCATTGTCTTGGCATCAACCAATGTTGCTGACACCCGGGTTTGTGACCAAAGCTGACCTATTGTGACAAACTGGGCCATCATCAGCCAACAAAAAAGCAGGAAAGGAGGTGGCCTTTTCACAAAAGGAATCAGTTTTATTTGAAAAACAAGGTAGGATAAAAAAGATAGTGCCGGGAGAAAATAAAAGAAAATGTCGGCTCAGCTTCTTTAAAAAACATGATTCAAGCCGGATTTATTAAAAACATAATAATTGGTAATTTTTTATTTTTAAAACAATTATTTTGAACAGACACCTAAAATGGACTAACCAAAAAATAATCCAGCAATAAAATATGTTTTTGCAAAATAGCCTTTATTATCACAATTACTACAAACGCATGCATTTTATCCCTTAAAAAAGATGGTATAATACCTACCCTCAACAAACCTAAGTTCTCAATTTTAAGCTATCTTTATGTTTGTGGTAATTTCGCTAGGCATGGCTTTTTAAAAAATGATTTACAAGCTTCAAATCATCTGTTTATGTACATTCAGCTTCTTCTTTTTCGGATGCAGCAAAACCATTTATGTCCACACCGATTTATTGGGCTCTTCCCAATACACCCTTTACAAAAGCAACTATAAGTACGAAGAAAATTCTTACAACGGCAGTTTTAGCGTGTGGGGAAAATATGAGGTCAAAGACAATCAAATACAATTTCTGTGCAAGGACAAAAGTAAGCTTCCCTATCACTATTATGGAGGAAGTGTATTGACACGCGAAAATGACAGCTACGAGGAAAATATATACGTACATGTGAGCAACCAAATCTATAAGGAACCCATCGTCAATGCCAATATCCTCTTTATAGATAGTCTGGGCAACCTCATCGGATTAAGATCTACAGATCTGGCCGGCTATGCACTGCTGACTCCTGATACCTTTCCAAAATACCTGCAAGTAGAGGTTTTTGAACATGCCCGATTTAAAATGCCCTTTCCCCAAAATTCTGATAACCATTATTTCATCACCCTTGAATCGCTACAACCCGGAGGCAGGATGACAGACAATTGCCTGAGCAATTACATGGATGTTTTATTGGAATATCAAAAAGACCCAGACGACAAAGAGCTGCAAAAATTTGAAAGAAATGGTGTCGTTTTTGTGAAGATCAAAAATCCCTAAACAGATGCAAACTTAGGTTAATCAAAATAATGTTTTGTCAACGCCACGAAATAACATAGTAAACAAATTTTTATTTCCAATTTTATATTTCGACTTGCAGAATATAAGGCAGGTGATAATTATATTCTGAGGTTTCGATTTTGCGTTGTATTTTGGAGTTGTATAATTAACCATAAGTAATATTGAATTAAAAACCTTTATTATGAAATACCAAAGTCAATAACCATGGATAGGGATGACCTTTATAAAATCGTAAGCCATAGCAATCTGACAACTTCCCAGACAGATCAGCTACTAAATGGTCAGATTTATCAGCAGAAAAAAGACTGGCAAAAATTTTTGAACCTGGCCTTTATAACCCTTGGGCTTGGCTTCACCGTGGCCGGCATCGTTTTCTTTTTTGCCTACAACTGGGATGATCTGCCCAAGTTTGTAAAATTAGGACTGACCGAATTGCTTTTAATCGCCACTACGGTCATTGCCCTGATGCCAAAGTTCCCCTCACTGATCAGAAATATGGTACTCACCGGCGCAGCCATGTTGGTCGGAGTATTATTTGCAGTGTTTGGTCAAATCTATCAAACGGGTGCCAATGCTTATGACTTTTTCCTGGCCTGGACCCTATTTGTAGTGTTGTGGGTAGTGGTTTCCAACTTTGCCCCATTGTGGCTGCTTTTCCTGACCCTCGTCAATACAACCTTTGTTTTGTATACGCAGCAGGTAGCTAGAGATTGGGATGAAATTTTTATTGTGACCCTTCTTTTTGTTTTCAATGCCTTGGCTCTTATCCTGGCCATCACACTGCCTAAACTGACCCAAAAAGAAGAGATGCCAAAGTGGTTTTTATACACCCTGGCATTGGCCGCCGTAGCCTTTGCTACCGCTGGAATATCCATGGGCATAGTAGATGATGACTTTAGGTCGTCGTTCAGTATTTTGATCATGATCTCCGCCGGCCTTTACACGCTGGGGCTTCGATATGGTAGTATGACCCAAAATATTTTTTACCCCGCCATCATAGCCTTTAGTCTGATTGTTATCCTATCGGTATGGTTGGTTGATATTTCAAATGGTGCGGGCATGTTTCTACTCGTTTCGCTGTTTAATGTAATCAGCATATCTGTAGTCATTAAAGTATTATTGGACTTAAAAAAGAAATGGAACCATGACCAATAGAGAAAACATCACCGCCATGCTGGACCAACTTAAGTCTGCCGGAATAGAAGGCCTGGTAATGGATGAAGAAAAAATACAAGCCGAATATAGCAAGGAAAACAATCATCATTCAATGGCCATCAAAGTCCTTTCGGTGTTTGGCGGTATTTTGGCGAGTCTGACTTTTATCGGGTTTTTATTTATGGCCGGTCTATACGATTCAAGTGTTGCGCTCGTCATAACAGGAGCATTGTTACTTGGACTATCTGTGTGGCTCAACAAAGCCTTTGACACCATCCTTATCGATACCACCAGTATTTCTGCCTTTTTGATCAGCCTGCTACTCATGGCCTTTGGCCTGACTCAAATGGAGGTAGATTTTAATCTGATACTGATCATATTTATCCTTCTCTCCCTGGCCTGCCTGGTCTGGGTTCAAAATTATGTATACGCATTTATTTCCATTATGGTGATCAATGGCTGTCTCCTTACGTTGATCATGTCAAATGAAACATATGACCTCATCCATGTTCTGATTTTGTTTCTAACCGTTGCCTTATTGGTGATTTTCCAAAAAGAAGCCTACCTCATTACCGAGTATAAAAAGTTCATAACCCTATACCCTCCCCTACGCATAGGCATGGTGATCTCATTGTTGACCTGCCTTTTTATGCTATCCAAAGGAGGACTGTTTCCCTTTCAAACACAGCTGGTTTGGTTTTCATCAGCTGTGATGATAACAGGCATTCTCTATACCTTTGAATCTGTGTTTAAGGCAATGGGCATAGAAAAAACGCCTCAAAAAAACGGCATCTATGGGGCTGCCATCTTATTGCTCGCTCCTACCCTGTTATCTCCTGCCATCACCGGCTCCTTGCTCATTCTTTTATTGAGTTTCAGGGTCAACTACAAAACAGGCTTTGCCATAGGTGTCATCTCCTTTATTTATGCCCTAGGCCAATACTACTACGACTTGCACTTTACACTTTTGGTCAAATCTATTCTAATGTTGTTGTCCGGCCTGCTCTTTTTAGCCCTGTATTTTGTCACCCATAAAAATTTATCAACCGATGAAAAACATTAAATGGTGGATCATCCTGATCAATCTTATTCTTCTTTTGGTTTATTTCAATGGGTCCATCCTTTCAAAAGAAGACTTATTGAAAAACGGCAAACTCATTCTGCTCGAGCTGGCTCCAGTTGATCCCCGCTCTCTGATGCAGGGCGATTACATGTCGCTTCGATACAAAATATCCGAAGGCCTCAAATCTGATTCCCTTGCCAAACAGGGCTACTGCGTAGTGAAACAAGATGCAAGCGGTGTCGCTCAAAAGCAACGCTTTCAAAACGAAAAAAGTCCCCTGGCACCGGGTGAGCAAGTCATCAAATACAACTATGCAGATCAGTGGAATGTCCATATCGGTGCCGAATCCTACTTCTTTCAAGAAGGCCAGGCTGAAAAATACCAAAAAGCCAAATACGGCGGTATTAGGGTAGATGAAGATGGCAACAGTGTGCTGGTAGGATTGTATGACGAGCTGAAGAGGAGGATTGAATGAGCTTTATGATGCTGTGCTTCGCTAAATGGTAACGCTGCGCTGCACTTCGCTAAATGGTAACGCTGCGCTAAATGTTCGAAATGTGACGCTTCGCTAAATGTTCGAAATGTGACGCTGCGCTAAATGTTCGAAATGTGACGCTGCGTTTAGTGTTGAATTATGGAAGGGGCTTTCCTCATTTTCCTTATTTGACAATTCTCTCCTATTTATAAGGACCCTTAGAAAATAAACACAGTGCCTACCTCAGTTTACTGGTGTAGGGATACCATATGAACGTGCAAATATGCCAATTCAGACTTTCCACAAAATGGAATTGCTATGAAAGTAAATTCACTGCAAAATAGCTGTTTTACGGTAGTCGCAATATTTAAGTATTTTCGCCATACCCCCATAATTTTATATTTAACTATGTAATAATGATATATTTTCATATATTTACCCTATTGTTTTAGGGGTTGTTTAATATTTAATTGCATTTTTACATTAAACACCCCCTAAAATTTTAAATCAAGGAATTACAAAACTTACAACCATGGGAAACACCATTCGCGTCCTCCCCTTTGCTTTATTGGCCCTGGTGGCTATAGCTTCTATCTTTGCCCCCCAACAGGCCTTGTTTACCTCGGATCAATATGTAGGAGCTGACATAGCCTGGCTATTGATGGCTACTGCCCTTGTTTTTCTAATGACTCCGGGCCTTGCCTTTTTTTATGGGGGCATGGTGCACCGAAAAAATGTTATCAGCACCATGATCAAGAGCATGGTGGCAGCGGGCATAGTCAGTGTGCTTTGGGTAGTGGTGGGCTACAGCTTGTCGTTTGGTGAGTCCATCGGAGGATTTATTGGCAACCCATCAACCCACCTGTTCTTTAAAGGTGTGGCTTCCGGAGCACCGCAGTTACAGGGTGGCAGCCTCATGACGATTCCATTATTGCTTTTTGCCTTCTACCAGCTCATGTTTGCCATCATAACGCCCGGGCTGGTTGTTGGAGCTGTTGCAGAACGCATTAAGTTTACAGCGTATGTTTTGTTTATTCTTTTGTTTAGCTTATTGGTATATGCTCCCCTTGCGCACTGGACCTGGCACCCGATGGGATTTTTATTTAAAATGGGTGTGCTGGATTTTGCCGGAGGAACAGTTGTGCACATCTCAGCAGGCTGCGCCGCCCTAGCAGGTGCCCTGGTATTAAAACGCCGACACTCCCATCTGGCACAGGAAGAGATACCCCCCGCCAATATTCCATATGTGCTAATAGGTACAGGCTTGTTGTGGTTTGGCTGGTTTGGCTTCAATGCAGGTTCTGCTTTGGGAGCCAATGCCCTGGCAGTTTCCGCCTTGACCACAACCAATACCGCTGCAGCATCTGCCGGACTCAGCTGGATGTTTTTTGATGTGTTGCGGGGGAAAAAACCTTCGGTCCTCGGCTTTTGCATTGGAGCCGTGGTCGGCCTGGTAGCCATTACCCCATCTGCCGGCTTTGTGGGTGTACCACAAAGTATCTTTATCGGTTTTATTGCCTCCATCATCTCCAACCTGGCGGTGTACTACAAATCGAAATCCAGTCTTGACGACACCCTTGATGTATTTCCTTGTCACGGTGTTGGTGGCATTGTAGGCATGATCCTCACTGGTGTTTTTGCCTCCAACGCTGTCAATGCTGCTGCAACCGACGGACTTCTCTACGGGGGATTTGCCTTCTTTCTGACCCAGCTGAAAGGACTGCTGATCGTAACCGCCTATAGTTTTACCGTTTCTTTTGGCATCTTTAAGTTTATCAATTTTGTACTGCCCCTCCGTGTAAGCCATGAAGATGAAATGGCAGGGCTGGATGCCTCTCAGCACAACGAAAAATATACCCAGGGCACCCTGCTGGTAGTTACGGAAGACAGAGAAGAGGTAGTAGAGAATGTTTGAATAAAATGGAATATTCTATTCAAATAAACAAGAATCCGGTTTTAGCTCCCGGACATAACAAGTCGCTTCTCCTGCATTTTATTTGTTATTCAGAAAAGAGTAGATCGCAGAAGGTAATCATTACACAGAAATGGTCTTAACCCCGAGCCAATCGAGGTTGTGCATCAAGTATTTTCTTTGATCCGCCGGCGTTTTGGCCATGTCGCGCATAAAATTGACCAGTATATCTGCATTGGCAGCATAGGGCATTACATAAATGTTGACCCATTTGCCTTTTTGGTCTCCTGATCCTTTCGTTTTGATAGAAATAAAATCCTGAAAAAGAATGAAGTGGTTTTTAACCTCTTCGATTTCGTCCCATTGCATATTTACAGCCCTAAAACCAGTTTGACTGAGCCCTTTCTCATCTATGGTCAGGCTAGGTCTTTTCAACAAATAATAGACACTCATCACCAGCAATGATAACAACACTATCCCACTTAAAAATCCAATAATAGAACGTGAATTGTCAAAAACACCTTCTCTGATTGTAAAAAACAGACTAGCCATAAAAAAAGAAATGCCCAGTGCCAAGGAAATTAAGGAGTACCGCTTAGGCGTAAAATGTATCTTTTCCATTTGATTTTGTTAAGGTAATAAGAGATAACCAACCAAATTTCGTAAATAATTTTAATTTTCCAAATTTTTTCTTCAAAAAGACGCTGCTAGGGGCTAGGGACTAGGGACTGCTAGGGGCTAGGGACTAGGGGCTAGGGAATAAGGTAATTCGTAATTGACGTTCGTAATTCGTAATTGACGTTCGTAATTAAAATTCGTAATAGAAGTTCGTAATTCGTAATTAAAGTTCGTAATTCGTAATCCTCAATTCGTAATTGAAGTTCGTAATTCTACATTCGACATTCGTAATTAAAGTTCGTAATTCGTAATCCTCAATTCGTAATTGAAGTTCGTAATTCTAAATTCGACATTCGTAATTCGACATTCAATTCCCCTCTTTTCCAACCGTCCATCGAATCTCATCCAGCACAGTAATGTCTTCAATGGTAGACGGCGGCTGAAAAGCAACATCATCCACAATGCAGCGAATAATTTTTCTCAGGATTTTACCGGATCTCGTCTTGGGCAATCTTTCCAGAAAATAAACTTTTTTAAGCGAAGCCAGCGCACCAATGGTATCCCGAATGCGTTGCATTAGCTCCAGGGCAATTGTTTCTTCGTTGGCATCATTGGCGTGTTTTAAAACAACAAAGCCAATCGGTACCTGACCTTTTAATTCATCGTTGCAGCCCACAACGGCACATTCAGCTACCGCGGTGTGACCGGCCAATACTTCTTCCATTTCACTCGTAGAAAGTCGGTGGCCTGCTACATTAATTACATCATCAATCCTACCGGTAATAAAAAAATATCCCTGATCATCTTTGTAGCCTCCATCTCCTGAGGTATAAAAACCTGGGTAATCAGAAAGGTACGATTTGATAAATCTTTCATTGTCATTCCAAAGGCCTGGAAGGCAGCCTGGGGGAAGGGGTAATTGGATGGCAACAGCGCCTTCTTCTCCGTTTGCCACTTCATGGCCAAAAGCATCCAGGATTCGGATATCAAAACCAAAGACGGGTCGGGTGGGTGAACCTGGTTTTATAGGAACGAGTCCTACGCCCGCCATATTGGCCAACATGGGCCAGCCGGATTCTGTCTGCCACCAATGGTCGATGACCGGCTTTTGTAATAAGTTGCTTATCCATTCATAGGTAGCCACATCCGTTCGTTCTCCTGCCAGGAACAAATATTTTAACGCGCTTAGGTCTCTGCCTTTCACACCCTCTCCTTCCGGATCTTCTTTGCGAATAGCCCTGATGGCAGTGGGAGCTGTGAAAAAAACATTGACCTTGTATTTTTCCATCAACCGCCAGAAGTTGGCAGCATCGGGGGTCTTGATAGGCTTGCCCTCGTATAGGATGGTAGTACAGCCTCTGATGAGAGGACCATACACAATGTAAGAATGACCTACCACCCACCCTATGTCTGATGCAGCCCAATATACATCACCTGCCTGAACATTGTAAACGTATTCCATGCTGGAGTTGAGAGCTACAGCGTGGCCACCGTTGTCTCTTACAATGCCTTTGGGCTGGCCGGTTGTACCAGAGGTATATAGGATATAAAGAGGATGCCAGGCATCGACAGGAACATAAGGCGACGGCGTGGCTGCTGCCAAAAGTTCATGCCAGTCAATATCGTATTCCTCTTTCATTTCGCAGGATGCAAAATCGCGCTGAAGCACTACACAATGATCCGGTTTAAAATAGGCCTCTTGTATGGCTGCGTCCACAATGGGTTTGTAGGGAATGATTTTTTGAATTTCCTTTCCACCGCTGGCACACAAGATCAACTTCGGACGGGCATCATTGATACGAATGGCCAATTCATGGGCAGCAAATCCACCAAAAACCACAGAATGAACTGCGCCAATGCGGGCACAAGCCAACATGGCAATGATGGCTTCGGGTACCATAGGCATATAAATGATGATGCGATCACCCATTTCAACGCCCAGGTTGCGAACCCCTCCTAAAAAAAAGCCCACCGCGTCTCTAAATTCGTTATACGTATTTTTTTTTTGTTTTTCGGCCCCCGGTAAATCCCAGATAAGGGCTGGCTGACTACCCCTACCCGCCTCAACATGGCGGTCGAGGGCAAGGTATGAAGTATTGAGTTTACCCCCTTCAAACCAGCGATCTAATTCATAACTGTCTTTGCTGTGAATCTTTTGGGGAAATTCAAACCAGTCAATTTTACGAGCCTCCTGTTCCCAAAATTCAACGGGAAACAGAACGCTTTGCCTGTGCATAACGGTATAATCCATGGCAATTGTTTTATATTAAATACGATTATAACATCACTCCAGCCTTGAGTTCATCTACAATCTCAGGGTTGAGTAAGGTAGATACATCGCCCAGGCTATCGCCTTCTCCACAGGCAATTTTGCGTAGGATCCTTCTCATGATTTTTCCGGAACGGGTCTTGGGAAGCCCACTAACAACCTGAATCCTATCCGGCTTGGCAATGGCTCCTATTTCTTTGGTTACTACCATTAGTACCTCATTTCGAAAATGTTCTTCATCTGTGATCGGAAACTGGGTAATGACATAGGCATAAATGCCCTGGCCCTTGATGTCATGGGGATAACCTACCACTGCACTTTCCACCACATTGGAGTGTTGATTGATGGCATTTTCCACTTCTGCTGTACCGATGCGGTGACCGGATACATTGATCACATCATCTACCCTTCCAATAATTCTATACCTTCCCTCTTCGTCTCTCCTGCAGCCATCACCGGTAAAATACATGCCTTCAAAGCCGGCAAAGTAATTGAGCCTGCATCGCTCGTGATCTCCATAGGTGGTACGCAGGATCGATGGCCAAGGAAATTTAATACACAATAAACCCTCAAGTCCGTTTTCATGGATTTCATGACCCGCAGGATCCACCAGGCAAGGTTGTACCCCTGGTAAAGGATACGAGGCAAAACAGGGTTTGGTATCGGTAACATTGGGAATGGGGGTTATCAATATGCCACCGGTCTCGGTCTGCCACCAGGTATCAACCAGGGGTGCCTGACCACGGCCCACTTTGTTTTCATACCACAGCCATGCTTCTTCATTGATGGGCTCTCCCACCGAGCCGATGACTTTGAGTGAAGACAAATTGTACTTGTCCGGCTCATCGTGACCCGCTGCCATAAGGGCTCTGATGGCGGTAGGCGCGGTGTAAAACTGTGTGACCTTGTGTTTTTCGATCACCTGCCAGAACCTTCCCGCATCCGGATAGGTGGGTACTCCCTCAAACATCACCGTGGTGGCGCCTGATAACAATGGACCATAAATTATATAAGAGTGCCCTGTGATCCAACCCACATCGGCGGTACACCAATAAATGTCTCCGTCACTGTACTGAAAAACATTACGGAAAGAATAACAGGTATACACCATGTACCCACCACAGGTATGCACCACTCCCTTGGGCTTGCCTGTCGAGCCGGAGGTATACAGGATGAACAACATATCTTCTGAGTCCATTTCTTCGGCCTCACATATATCACTTTGATGGTCCACTACATCGTGCCACCAAACATCTTTGTCAGCATTAAATAAAACCGTATCCCCAGTGGTTTTATGAACGAGTACTTTTTCTACAGAATCGCAGCCCATGGTTAAGGCTTCATCTACCACTGCCTTAACGGGGATATTTTTGGCACCTCTTGAATTGTAATCTGAACAAATTACCATCTTACAGGATGCATCTTTGATTCTCTCTGCCAAGGCGTTGGCTGAAAAGCCTGCAAAGACTACTGAGTGAATAGCCCCTATTCTGGCACAGGCGAGGATGGCAATGGTAACTTCAGGAATCATAGGCATGTAAAAACAAACCCGGTCTCCTTTGCCTACGCCCATTTCTTTGAGGGCATTGGCGCATTTGTTAACCGCTGCCAAAAGCTGTCTATAGGTATAGGTGATGGGTGGCTTGGCAGGGTCATTGGCTTCCCAGAGTATGGCTACCTGGTCACCACGAGTGGCAATGTGCCTGTCGAGGCAGTTTTCGGTGATATTGAGTTTTCCTCCAATAAACCATTGAACATCCGGCCCAATGAAGTCATTTTTGAGTACGGTATGCCATTTGCGGCGCCAAAAAAAGGTAGAGGCCTGCTCTGCCCAAAAGGCTTCTGGAGCTTCTACGCTGTACTTATATGCTTCCTGGTATTCCTGTAGAGATTTGATCTGTAGGGTCATGGTTTAACAATTTCCTACAAATATATAAATATATAGATTTCTATATGTATTAATTAGGATTTTTTTTTAAAAATTCATCGTCAGCAGATCTTCTACACGTTGGAGTAGGTCGTCGTTGTCAAAAGGTTTGACCACATAGATTTCGGCGCCCGCATCATAGCCCTGCATTTTATCATCAGCTGTACCCCTGGCAGTTAAAAAAACAATATTGGTTTTTTCGAGTCCGGCCTGCTGGCGAATGGCCTTGGCTACTGCAAAACCGTCCATTCCCGGCATCATAACGTCTAAAATAACCACTTCAGGCGCAAATTCACCTACTTGCTCCAGGGCATCAGCGCCATTGGTAAAACACCTTACCTCATAACCTGCCGAGGTAAAGATGTATTCGAGAGCCAAAACGATGTTTTCTTCATCGTCGACAATCATTATTTTGGTTTTTTGTGGGTCCATGGCTGCTGTTTAAATTAAATATAAATATAGTGAAAATTAAATACTTATTCTTATATATGTTCAAAGCCAATAAAAGCATTTGTATCCACATGGCCAGGATCCGGGAAGTGCAAAACAAAGCGCGTGCCCTGACTTTCATCTGAGTAAACGGCTATATTTCCACCTGCAGATTCAATTAGTTTTTTAGTAATGAAAAGGCCAAGTCCGCTTCCTTCCGGTTTGGCCCGGTGGCCGTCCTGTACCTGGGTGAATTTATCAAAAATCACCTTTCTAAAATCAGGCGGTATTACCTTGCCATTGTTGATAAATTCCATGGCCCAGCCTCTACCCTCTCCCAGGTCATAGGATAAAACCTTAATAGATGGATCTTCAGGATCACAAAATTTAATGGCGTTTGACAACAAGTTAAAAAAGATCTGAAGCACCTTATCATCTGCCAAGACTACCCTTGCATCGTGGGCATTAAGTTTCATCTCAGGTTCTATGCCCCGAGCCTGCCATTGTGGTTTTAGCCTTTCAAAACTTTCTTCGAGCAGCAGATGAGCATTGGCAAAATTGCTGGTCAGGGCCTGTGGTATATCCAGTCGCTCCACATCCAGCACCTGATTGACCAGGTTTTTGATGCGGTCGCATTCTTTGATTACAATGTTGAGATACGCTTTTTTCTGATCCTCTTTTAGGGCGGTATCTTTTTCAAGGATCTGCGCAAAGGATCTAATGGTTGTAATAGGTGTTCTCAATTCGTGGGTCACGGTTGAAATGAATTCAGCTTTTAAAGTATCCAGGGCTTTTAATTGTTGGTTGACTGCATTGAGTTCCCGGGTGGTTGCCTCCAGTTCTCTGGTTTTATCTTCCAGCGCTGTGCTGTACTCCAAAATTTCTTTGGTTTGGTTGAGCATTTCATTCAATTCATCCAGGGTAGGCGTGGCCTGCCTGATGTCTGAGCCAATAAGGATTTTAGCAGAAGCCGAGCCAAAAGCCCCGGTAAGGGTCTGTTCAACAAAGGCGATAAACTCGGGTGTGGCAACATCATCCGCTTCTCTGCCTTTTTTAATTGGACCTTTAAACTTTTTCAGGGCCAGCCTGCCCCTGGAAGTGCCCAGATATCGGAACAACAGATCTTTGAGCCTGGCTGCCGAAGCTTCTCTCCTAATGACTTCCAGATCCGGACTTCCGGTATACTTTTCTATATTGACAAAGACATCTGCCTGCGTTCTTTCTTCCACCTGAGAAGTGGTAAGAATTGAGATAATGGTAAAAAGTCCAAGGTTAAAAAACATCGACCAAAAGCAGGCATGTGAGATGGGATCAAAACCTTCAATGCCGAACAAGTGGTGAGGTCTGAGCCAGGACAATCCAAAATAGCCCCCGTTCATAAATTCAGCGTCAATGATGCCGCTTTCTGCAAGGGTAGGCAAAGGAAGGGTAATAAACCAAATGAAAAAACCTGCCAACAAGCCGGCAACAGCACCCTTCTTTGAAGCCGAGGTCCAATACATTCCCCCAATGGCTGAGGGGACCAGCTGCAAAATGGCTGCAAAAGAAATCAAGCCGATTGAAACCAAAGGAAAGTCCTTGCTCACCCATTTATAAAAGGCATAGGCAAGGAACATGATCACCACTATTACTATTCTACGCAACGAAAGCAAACGTTCAGAAAGTAAAGCAAAGCCTTCCACCTGGGCAGTGCGGGTTCGGGCCAGCAAGGGCATAAGGAGGTTGTTGGACACCATAATACTAAGTGCAATTACTGAAATCACCACCATCGAAGCAGCAGCACTGAATCCACCCAGGTAAACCAACAAGGCCAGCCAGGGTGCATCGGCCCAAAGGGGTAAGCTCAATACATAGGTATCGGGCTCTACTCCGGAATCAAGTAACAGCTTCCCAGCTATGGCAACTGGCATGACAAAAAAGGAAATCAAAAGCAAATAAAGCGGAAAAAGCCAGGATGCCTGCCGGGTATGGGTAATGTTTTGGTTTTCTACGATGGTTACGTGAAACTGACGGGGCAGAAATATGACAGCAGATGCAGAAAGCACCATAACCCAAAACCAGGAGGTGCCAAATGTAGCCTTATCACTTACGGTATACAAAACTTGGGTGTGTTTGTATTTTGCACCCTCTGCAAATAGCTGGCCCATGCCATCAAATAAAAAATAAACCACAAAGATGCCCACTGAAACAAAGGCTATCAGTTTGATCAACGATTCAAAAGCGATGGCCGCAATAAGACCTTCATGTCGTTCATTGGGGTCGAGGCTTCGTGTACCAAAGAGGATGGTAAAAACGGCCAGAAGAATGGTAAAATAGTTAACCTTATCCCGATAAAAGGTGCTGGCATCCCAGAAACCCCCAGCTGCGTTTTGCTGGGTAATAATATCAAAACTAAAGCCTATGGCCTTCAACTGAATGCTAATGTAAGGTATAATACCAAATACCAGGATCAGGGTTGTGATGGCACCTAAAAATGTACTTTTACCATATCTAGAAGAAATAAAATCGGCAATGGAGGTGATGCGTTGGTGTTTGGAAATCAGAATCATTTTTCTTGTAATCTGGTACCAAATCGGCATGAGTAAAGTAGGACCAAGATAGACGGGTAGAAACCCAATGCCTGTTGCCGCTGACCTGCCTACGCTTCCATAAAAGGTCCAAACTGTGCAATAAACCGTAAGTGACAATGCATATATTATCGGATTGTTGACAAGGCTCTTGCCTAGCTTATTGCGTTTGTTGGCATAAATAGCGATAACAAATAGAAGGGTGAGATAGAGGAGGGAAACAAAGATGACCAGGCTCGCTTTCATTGTCCCGGTTTTTTAGACAGCAATCTGGTCAGGATGATTAATAGAATCCACATCGTGAGACAGTAAAAATAAAAAACAGGGATGCCGGCTATAAAATCCGGCACGTTGAATAAAAAAATAAAGGGGGGATTAAGTGCCAATAAAGCCACTATAAACAAAACCCATCGTTTTTCCTTTCTTTTGGAATGCATTATTTCTTCACTCAATCTGTTCTACAATTTCAAATGTAATAAAAAAAATGGCAAACCAATAAAAGTAGAAACCCCGGATGAAAAATGAAAAGCGCTTACGCTCTTGTCTACTTCAAGGTTTTTCGGCGCACCCTAATTCAGGCAGGATCTGTGTTTTGTGACGGACGCTGAAAATATTTATCCAGACCCAGGATAGTAGGGGTAATGATTCTGTTTTTCATCAGGGCCCACAAGAAGAGCAAACCAAAGATGCCAAATAAAACCGAGATGGCCCAATACCCCTTGAGTTGGGCTTCAACCACCAATCTCAAAAACAAGGTAATGGCCAAATACAGGATGACAAAAATATTGGAAATGGTGTTTTTCATTGTCAAAAATTGAATCAATTAACCAGGTTCTATGGCCAAAAAACAATAGGCCACAGAACCTGGAAATGTTATATAAATAAGGGATTGTACATAATTAGTGAGCGTGGGCTGTACCTGCACCTCTCGGAATTCTGATGTCTTCAACGATGTGCTGAACCGATTCCGGTGGTGCTGGGGTAAATCTGCTTACGATCAATGCCACCACAAAATTGGCTACCATGGCTACGGTTCCAAAACCTTCGGGCGAAATGCCGAACCACCAGCCATCCTTGAGGCCTTCGACCGCTTCTTTACCACCATCAAACATGCCAAATTTAAATTTTAACATGTAATAGAGCATAAACAGCATACCTACTATCATACCACTGACAGCCCCTTCCTTGTTCATCCGTTTGTAGAAGATTCCCATTATAATGGCAGGGAAAAAAGAGGCCGCTGCGAGTCCGAATGCCAGTGCAACCACCGCTGCTACGAAGCCCGGAGGATTGATTCCAAAATAACCGGCTACGACAACTGCTCCTGCTGCTGCTAAACGTGCATACAATAATTCTCCTTTTTCAGAAATATTAGGATTCAATTGTTTTTTAATCAAATCGTGAGAGATGGATGTTGAAATCACCAGCAACAAACCGGCCGCAGTTGATAAAGCTGCTGCCAATCCGCCTGCCGCTACCAAAGCAATGACCCAGTTGGGCAAATTGGCTATCTCAGGATTGGCCAATACCATAATGTCATTATCAACGGTTAATTCATTGGCTTCTTTGTCTTTGACATATTGAATGATACCGTCTCCATTTTTATCTTCAAATTTGATAAGTTTGGTTTGTTCCCATTTCCTGAACCATTCTGGCATTTCGTTGTAAGGTTTATTACTAACGGTATTAATCAGATTGGTCCTTGCAAAGGCGGCAATGGCCGGTGCTGTAGTGTATAGGATGGCAATAAAAATCAAAGCATATCCGGCAGACTTTCTGGCGTCTTTTACTTTTGGAACGGTAAAAAACCTGACAATTACGTGAGGAAGACCTGCAGTACCAACCATCAAGGCAAAAGTAATCGCAAATACATCAATCACACTTTTGGTACCATCGGTATAAGCTGCAAAACCAAGGTCAGTATTGAGTTTGTCAAGCTTATCTAATAAGTAAACACCAGATCCATCATTGAGGGTTGAGCCAAAACCCAATTGCGGAAATACGTTTCCGGTAAGGGCCATGGAAATAAATATAGCAGGAACCATGTAGGCAATGATGAGTACACAGTACTGCGCCACTTGCGTATAAGTGATTCCCTTCATACCGCCCAACACCGCATAGAATAAAACGATGATCATGCCGATGACTACACCCATTTCAATGCTTACCTCCAGAAATCTGGAGAAGACCACGCCTACTCCTCTCATCTGTCCGGCCACATAAGTAAAGGAAACTATGATGGCGCAGACAATGGCAACCGTACGCGCTGTGTTGGAATAATATCTGTCACCTATAAAGTCAGGCACCGTAAACTTCCCAAATTTTCGAAGATAGGGTGCCAGGAGTAAGGCAAGCAAGACGTAGCCGCCTGTCCAACCCATGAGGTAAACGGCACCATCATAGCCCATAAAGGAGATCAGACCCGCCATTGAAATAAAGGAAGCTGCCGACATCCAGTCTGCTGCAGTAGCCATGCCATTGGCAAGTGAAGAAACGCCTCCACCGGCTACATAAAATTCTTTGGTTGAACCGGCCCTTGTCCAGATGGCAATGCCGATATAAAGTGCAAAAGTTATACCTACAATAATATAGGTCCACATTTTAACATCCATGTTATTTGATTTTCTAAGGTGATGAAATGGTCATTAATCTTCGTGTACGTCAAATTCCTGATCGAGTTTGTTCATCAGGCTGACATAGGCGAATATGATGATGATAAAAATATAGATCGATCCCTGCTGTGCAAACCAAAAGCCTAGCTTGAAGCCACCGATCTTGAAGTTGTTGAGCGCATCTTTAAAAAAGATTCCGGCTCCGTAGGAACAAAGAAACCAAACTCCCAAAAGTATAAAGAGGTAGTTGAGGTTCTTTTTCCAGTATTGTTGCAAATTTTTTTCTGCCATAACTAATACAAGATTTGAAGGTTATTAATGATATCTATAAGAAGATGTGTGTTTGTAATCTGATCTGTCTGTTGATGCCATCCACCTGTGTAGCAGCCGGTACATCTCTAAAATCGCCGGTTACCTGATGGTACTCCAGGGTTATTTTGGCATGATGGGCATTCATAAAATAATTTAACCCAATGTCCAATCCTTTTACCGGATCTTCATAGCCCTCGTAGTCGCCATACTGATAAGCTACATAAGGCATAAATTTTGTATTTTTAAACTTATACCCTACATGGGCATACACGTTGTTTCCGGTACCGGCCCAACGGCTCAGGTAGTTCTTTCCGTAGTTGAACCGGGTAAAGGCAGCATAGGCATTCAGACAATCGCCTTCACTGAGGGGGGCATCGTAAAAGGCATCCACCGCAAAATGTGAAACATTTTCATGGGTCTTGTCTGATTCTCTGTACATGCCATCTGGGTGTAAAAAGAAGCCTGCACCCAGCGCCAATACTTTTTTACTACCCAGGTAGCTGCCCACATTGAAAGGCAAGACGGTAGATTCAGCATCGAGGACATTGTACCGAAAATAACCTTCTATGATGGTATTGCCTACCGGCTTTCCTCCTTCATCGGCTTTGGCAGAACCGTTGTAAGTCAATCCACTCGACCTCGTACCAAAGTCTTTGCCGGCTCCCAATGCATTGGCGGGATTCAACGGGTTGTTGACTGCGAGTCGGTAGTCAAGTTTGCCTAACTCACCTTTTATATAGACACCTAAGTGACGGGCAAATTGATCGGTTACACCCAAAGAATGCCAGGGAGCAAAGGGACGGGGGTTGTCCATGGTCATAAAATTGAGGGTACTTTGACTTGCCAAACGTGTCAAACCCTTCCAATAGTGAAGTCCGGTACCTATGTATAAGGATTTAGGCAGTACTTTAAATTCGGTCCATGCATCGTGCAAAAAAAACTGGGGACCGTTTCCTCCGTTGCCGAGTCCATCAAGGTTAGAGGGACTTAAGTTGTTGAGACCAAAATGCATGAGCAATAAAAAACGCGATGATACCTGGGCATAAGCCAAAAAGCGGGAGCGACGAGCCATGGTAGAGACCTGGAGTTTGGCATCATCGATGGCGAGGTTATTGGTCACCGCCCATTGCTGGTGCCAAATGATAAACCTAACGTACTTACTTCCATTGTCATTGAGTTTGAGGGTGAGGGGTTTGTAGCTGTGGTCTTCCGGAGCCACTTCTGTCTGGGCACCCACTGCACTAAGCCATTCCAGGAGGACAAGGCTGAGCAGGAGGCGGATCCTGGGGTAATTGCTGGTTTTCATGATAGGCTAAATCTGGTTTTGTTTTACAAATATAAATATATAGATGCAAACATATATAGATATCTATATACTTTCAAACAAAACTTTTTTTGCCCTAACACGAAAAAACTGTCGAAAAGGGCAATTTCGGACTAGAAAATGAAATAAAAGTGGTCAAAAATCAAGTTGACCAAATTAAATTTTAAGGAAATAATGGCTTTCTAGAAAAAAATTTAGCCGGCGGCGATCATATTGTCTATGATTTGGGAAAAAGAAGAAGAGGTAAGGCTATAGAAGGAGTTTTTGCCATCTCTACTCACTTTGACTACATTTTGGTTTTTTAAAATGCGGAGGTGGTGGGATGCAACGGCTTGTTCGATATCCAGTTTTTCGTGGATATCAGTGACTGAAAGCTCATTTTCCCTCGACAACATTTCTACAATGACAAATCGAATGGGATGGGCAATGGCTTTCAGCTTTTCGGTAGCCTGTTCCAAAAACTCAATATCGAAATGACTTTTCATGGTACAAAGTTGATCAATAATATTGTAATATGTACATATTTAACTTTATATATTTGATTTGGTTCATACTTTTTCATATATTTACTTAATACAAACAAAATCCAGGCAGGAGGAATGAAAAATGAAATCGTTCACCGGGTTTATACCTTCTTAAAAGATTATCCTCCCTTTTCTTTTTTATCCAGAGCAGAACTATTGCTGCTGAGTGAAAAGGTTTGGGTAAAATACCTACCAAAGTCGACAGTCCTTTTCCAGATTGGGGAAGCCACTGGTGAGTACTTTTACATTGTCCATAAAGGGGCCCTCCATTTATACAGGGCCGATGAAAGTCTGGCCGACAGCTGTGATGAGGGAGATGTAGTGGGTATAAGACCTTTTTTAGCCAAATCAGCCTATTTACTTAAGGCCATGGCAACAGAGGAAACCATTGTTTATGGCATTCCTGCTCATTTGTTTTTACTCCACATGGAAAACAACGTCAGGGTGGCCAAATACATGGCCTCCCATTTTGCATCCGGCGTTCAGAACTATGCCCCTTCAACTGATTCCAACCATGCCCATTTTACGGAGATATTTACCATCCACCACCATACAGCGGTTGTTCACTGCCAAGCCAATACCACCATTAGAGAGGCGGCAATAGAAATGACCCGCAAAGCGGTGGGGTCCATCCTGATTTGTGATGACCAGATGTTTCCACTGGGCATTGTCACAGATAAGGACCTCAGAAGTCGGGTAGTAGCCGGTACCATTGGCGCAAACGAAGCTGTGTCACAAATCATGTCGTCTCCTGTACACTGCGTACCTCCCGGCATGTCAGCAGCTGCCTTACAGATGGAGATGGTCAAAAAAAACATCAACCACCTTGTTGTTACTGAAGGCGGGGTGCAACTGGCCCCGGTTTTGGGCATTATATCTGAACACGACCTGCTGGTTCAACAAGGGAATAACCCCACCGTTTTGATCCGGCAAATCAGATCTGCCAGCTCAGCAACCCAACTTCGGCTGCTGAGAGATCGTATGGAAACCTTGACCCAACGGTACCTCGAACAAGATGTATCTATTGCCTTTATTACAGAGGTCATTTCACGGCTCAATGATGAAATTATTCAACGCTGTATCTTACTTGCTCTTTTAGAAGCCGAAGACTTATCAGCCATCTCATTTTGCTGGCTGAGCCTGGGCAGTGAGGGAAGAGAAGAACAGCTGCTCCGAACAGACCAGGACAATGCCCTTGTTTTTACCTCCGCTTTACCCGTGGAAGCAGCCAAAAAATTATTGTTGCCCTTTGCACAAAAAGTAAATGAATTTTTAGCCCATGTAGGTTTTGAATATTGTCCTGCCAATATGATGGCGGGCAATGCCATGTGGTGTCTTTCTTTAGAGGAATGGAAGGCTGTGTTTTCTAAATGGATTCATCAACCCGGAGAAAAGGAGATCATGATGAGCACCATCTTTTTTGATTATCGCCCTGTTTATGGCAACAAAGAATTGGCAGCAGAACTGACAGATCACATCTTCCATTTATTAGACAGACAGGATTTATTTTTACATCTATTGGCCAAGAATGCACTTGAAAACCCTCCTCCTTTGAGTTTTTTCAGAAACTTTGTGGTTGAAAAAAACGGAGAACATAAAAATGATTTTGACCTCAAGCTGAGAGCTATGATGCCCTTAGCAGATGCGGCTCGTCTGTTGATTTTGTCAAAACGATTGGGAGGCGAAAACAATACGGTCAAACGATATCTTAAAATGGCTGAAACCGAGCCTGAAAATGCTTCCCTCTACCAAATGGCGGCCGACGCTTATGAAGTATTGCTGCGCATCAGGGCCAGCTCAGGGCTCAAACACAAAGACAGCGGTAGATATATCCAGCCGGAAGCGCTTGACAAAATGGTTAAATTGCATTTGCGCAATTCTTTTATTCCCATTGATGAATTACATCAATTAATCATGGTTAGATTTCAATTGGGCGGCAGAATATGAACTGGAATAATTTTGTATCGTTTTGGCGAAAGACCAACCCTGTGCACCCGGTGCCCGATTACTACCTCCACTACCAAAAAAATTACAGTAAGCCTAATTGGAGCGGACGTATCATCGACCAAAAATTTCTGGTCCTCGATACAGAAAGTGGAGGCCTAGATCCCAAAAAATCTAGTTTACTCTCCATTGGAGCCGTAACAGTAAGTCAAATGGGCTTTCATGCTGACGAGGCAATCGTTCTTCACCTTCCCAACAACGCCCCTCAAAATCAGGAAGAGGTTGCCATTCACGGTCTGGTACAAAACGGTAGTAAGACAATCTCTATATCCACCGCATTGGAACTACTACTGCCACATCTGTACGATTCTATTCTTGTAGGCCATAATATACTGTTTGACGTTGCCCTCATCAACAGATACCTAAAAATGGAAGGTGCAGCTCCTCTGTTAAATCCCTGTCTGGATACGGCCCACCTGGCAAGAAGGTTCGACAATCCGATAGATCCCGGCTCATTACATTCTCGTGATTACACCTTAGATGCTTTGTGCCAACGTTTTGGTATAGAAACCTTTGGCAGACATACAGCCGAAGGAGATGCCTATATAACAGCACTGATTTTTATAATGCTCACCCAGCGACTGATCGAAAAAGGGATCACAACAACCGGGCAGCTGAGATAAAAATGGGTTTAATATAAATTGAAACCCAACAATACAACATGTGCCTGTCCTGTCCTGTGATCGCCTTTGTCCAGATTAGATCTTCCATAAAAATATCGGTACTGGAGGTCGATGCCGTATTTACCTTTCGACCAAAGTTCAAATCCCGTACCCACTGAAAAAGAGGGCAGTCCGGTATTGGCTTTAATTTGGGATAATTTATCTACGGTATAAAAAGCACCCGCATCAAAGGTAAGTCCGGTAGCTCCCAATACCCACCATCTTGGAGTTATCCATCGACTGGCACCAATTTGAAATGCCTCAAAAATGCGGTCGGTGGCTTTTAGATTGTAAACAGCACCCGGCATTAAAAAATGAATTGAAGTTTTATTGCTCATCCAGTAGCCCACCTTAATATTAGGTAATGACAAAACCGCCTCACTTTTGGATTCAGTGCTGGTTTTTAGGTGAATATTTCCGCCCCCAAAAGCAAGTCCAAAATGCCATCCTTTGTGAAAACTGGTGTCTCCCAAAATTCCTGCTTTAACAGAAAATGTACACTGCATCAACAGTGCCATCAGGAAACAATTCAAATATTTGCCCATATCAACGCATTTTTTTTGCAAGGTAGCAGTTGTCTTATCAATTGCAACTGATGGTAAAAGCCCATTCACTGATTTTGGTCAGCAGCGGGTTCACATTCTGTTGATGGTAAACGTTTTAGATAAAAAACAATCGATGACCTTATCATTTTCTTTTCGCAGCTTGCTTTTCTGTTTATTTACATTATCATTTTTGGCCACTAATAGTCCTGTAAGTGCCCAAATGCTGAGGATTCCGGATGGCGTCAATATCCACAAATCAGCGTCTCAAAAAATTGGGGTAACGGAGGTAGCCGTTTCATGGAATGCTCCCTCACTAAGAGGCCGGGAAGGCAAGATCTGGGGTACCGATGTGGCTTATTTCGGATTTAAGGAATTGGGCTTTGGGTCGTATGTACCTTCTCCGTGGAGAGCAGGCTCCAATGAATGCACAACCATTTCTTTCAGTACAGATGTTACCATCAACGGCAAGCCACTGGCAGCTGGCAAATATGCCTTCTTTATTGCTTTGGACCAAGATAGTTCTACCCTGATTTTTAACAAAAATATAGGCGAATGGGGCAGTTATTTTTATGACAAAGACCAGGATGTAATGAGGGTAGTAACCCGCCAAAGAAAAGATCAACCCTTACGGGAATTATTGGATTATCAATTTCAACAAAAAACAGATAATGAATTAGAATTGTACCTGACCTGGGAAAACTGGCAAATACCAATGAGTATAGTAGTGGATCTAAAAAAGACCACTCTTGCCTCTATTCAATCACAAATGAGTGGAGCGATGG
This sequence comes from uncultured Bacteroidota bacterium, assembly GCA_937872515.1. Lineage (GTDB taxonomy): Bacteria > Bacteroidota > Bacteroidia > Chitinophagales > Saprospiraceae > JADKBO01. Next base: position 73,253 of record CALMSX010000092.1, on the reverse strand, counting down.
GATTTGATCCGCTCAGCCTGGAGGCAGCAGCCAGGTGGTGCTTATCCCAGGAAGTCAATTATCAGCAAGCCCTAACCTGGATTGAATCTGCTACTGATCCTAAATTTGGTGCCATAGATAAATTTGGTGCCCTCTCTGTAAAAGCCGGCTTGCTTGAAAAACTAGGCAGAGACCAAGAAGCGGAACAAATTCTTCATGCTTCCATCCACAAAGCCAATACCTTTGAATTACACAACTATGGCCGGCAATTGTTGGCTCAAAACAAGGTAGACAAGGCCCTGGAAATTTTTGAATTTAATTTTAAAAATCAGGCTGGACAATGGCCCACCCATGTTGGTTTGATGAGGGGTTTGTCAGCCAAAGGAAAACTCAAAGAAGCATTGGAACACGCCAAATTGGCGCTCGAACAGGCTCCCAATGACATGAACAGGAATGTGCTAAAAGAAGCAATAGCGAAATTGGAAAAAAACCAGGCATTGTAAACGAGGCGATTTACTCACTTTCATAAAAAAGGGCATTCCGTGGTTAATTAATATGGGTGAAACTTAACTATTGCGTTAGTAAATAACGTCCTATTTATTTGTTTAAATGAGTGTTGAATACCCAAAGCAACACACTGGAATTGTCCAAAATAAACAATTAATATCCGTGAAAACACCTAGTTGTTTGTACGATTTTTACATCTATTGCAATATTTTTTACTGACTTTTATTTTAATCACAAAATAATTATTTACTTTTACTCTAAACCAGTTTCGTGGTCTTGATCCACGGGGGAAGAGAATGTGATATGAGGGGAAAAAAGAGCGGCAGGGAGAAATTCCGAATTGCTTTCCCCACCTGTCCGAAAGGAGTACAGGGATCAGGCTAAGAGATTGATTGACAAGCAACAATCTAATCTAGCATATGAGACAAATACTATTCTTAATGGTATTAATTACCTGGTCCGAACTGCATGCTCAGGTAGGAGTAAACACCACCCTGCCCGATCCATCGAGTGCCATGGACATTAAATCCAATGACAAAGGACTGCTTATTCCCCGCATGGATGCCGGTCAGCGCAATGCCATCAGCTTACCGGCCAATGGCCTGATGATTTATCAAAACGACAACCAGCCCGGCTTTTACTACAATGCCGGAAGCCCTGCGACTCCTCAATGGGTTGCTATGTTATCAGGCCCTCCGGGTTCTTCGGCCGTTTATAAGATTCCGATTTCTCAACTTCCTTTTACCATAACACAGGCCGGGTCTTACATCCTGACCCAAAACCTGACGGGCAGCAATGGCATTACCATACAGTCTAATAATGTCAGCATTGATTTAAATTTTTCTGCCCTCACTGGCGGTCCGGGCAATACGGCATCTGGCATTACCATTTCAGGCAACAGAACAGGGGTCACCATTTACAATGGCTATATACAAAGCTGGGGTGAAGATGGCATATCGGCTGCTACCGCAAACTCCTTTGTTGGAATGAATCTCCAACTCCTCAGCAATGGAGGAGATGGCCTGGTCTGTGGCAATGAATGTACACTTAGCCAATGCCATGCGATTGGCAATGGGCTCGACGGCCTCGATGTTGGCAACCAAAGCCGGGTAAACGATTGTACTACGAGCAATAACCTAGACACAGGAATTGAATGCGACAGTCGCTGCCACATACAGCAATGTGTGACATCTGCCAATGGAGATCAGGGCCTCTTTACAGGAGCTGAATGCATCATCACCGAGGTCAATGCCTATCAAAATATACATTATGGCATTCGTGCCGGCAACCACAATCAGGTACATCATTGCCTGGCTTCGTTCAATGGATTCTCCGGATTTTACCTCAGCAATGCCAGCTTGGCTCAAAACAACCTGGCCAAACTCAACACCCAACATGGTTTTGAAGCAGGACAAGATGTGGTGCTGAAACAAAACACGGCCGACAGCAATACGGGCAATGGTTTTTTCAGTTCTTTCAACGGGGGTAAGCTCCAAGACAACAACAGCAGCGACAACGCCATTGGATATGAAATTACAGGTTCAGATTGGCTGATTACCACCAATACGGCTTCGGGCAATATTGTAAACTCATTCAGCATATCAGGAACCAATAAATTAGCTACCATACTGACAGCAGCCAACTTGAATACCAATACAAATCCCTTTGCCAATATTTCTTTTTAATCAACTTTCCAGTGATTTTTAAAATTTTAGAAATGAAAACACGTACCTACATAATCTCTTTGTTATTTGTATTTGCCTACTCATTATCGGCTCAGGAACTCACCAACGACACCCTGTGCTTTACGCAGGGAGAAGCCATGAGTGTGGATGTAACGCTTAATGATCTATTTCAGGGGCCGGTAATGATGCAGGGTCAAAGTCCTTGTTTTAGCCTGTCTCCCCAGGGCATCTTAACCTACAGCCCCAATGCCGATGAATGTCCGTGTGGCGATTATCAAATCCGTTATAAACCCTTTGCAGTTCAATTTTCTGCCACCGTTTATATTACCATTAAATGTCCCAAACCCAACTGCTCTTTGGTTGATTTATCGGAGCCGGTATCTCCTACGTCAGGAGGTGTTGGCAATGGAAAAAAAATATACCACGCCTGCGAAGACAGTCCTGTCACTTACTTTGTAACCAATGACCCCAATGCTACTTACCTTTGGACAACCGGCCCTGGAGGCAGTATTTCTGGTCCAAATAATTCCAACCAGGTAATTGTAAGTTGGGCCAATCCGGGAGCTACTACCCTGACATTGACTACTACGATAGGCATGACTACCACAACCATGATGTTCTGTATCGAAGTGTTGGCAGCACCCATTGCCTCCTTTACAACCTTGATGAATTGTGTTTGCAACAACAGTCCTATTTCCTTTGTCAACACCAGTACCGGAGCATCATCCTATTACTGGGATTTTGGAGATGGCAACAACAGCACGGCGACAAATCCTACCCATGTTTACAATACACCCGGCACTTATACGGTTACGCTATATGCTACCAACGACAACTATGACAACATGGGCAATCCCCTCTGCTGTTGTACCGATACAGCTCAAATGATCATCACGGTAGATGAGCTGCCGGGTCCCAATATTTTTTGGATATCAACCCTGTGCGAAGGAGACACTTCAAAATACTGGACAGACGCTACCAATTGTAATTACATCTGGACGGTAACAGAGGCCGATGGAGACACCATCAACATCATTACAGGACAAGGAACCGATACCATTTGTGTGGTCTGGCCAACAGGACCTTATGGCAATGTGACCCTGGAACTAGACAATTGTTCTCCAGCCATTTGGTGTGAAAAGCCGGTTACTGTGACGGTGCCCATCATCAGCTCCGTATCACAGATAGCGGGCGACATGGCGGTTTGCGCAGGGGCCAAAGAAACCTATACCCTCCCCAAATGGAATGGTACCATTTACGATTGGACCGTTACAGGCGGCATGATTGTTTCTGGTGATTCCATGCACGAATTGGTCATCATGTGGGGCAATGGGCCCACCGGCTCGATTCATGTTGACTATTGGAATCCCTTTCTCCAGGGACTGCCGGGACATGATGCTGAGGACTGTAAAGGTGTGGCGGATAAAAACGTAGTGATCAGGCCTAAATACAGCCTCTACCCTACTCCATCTTCCATCTGTGTCAATACACCTGCCTATTTTTCTACCGATATGAGTGCGGCTCCCCTAGGTTATACATGGACCATCAGTCCGGCAACCGGAGGCTTCCCCATGATCAGCAACCAATTTATAACACCCAGCTTTGCCAATCCGGGTAATTACAAGATTTGTGTTTTTCCAAATGATCCCACGCAGTTTTGTAACGATACCATCTGTTTCACTTTTGAAGTAAAAAGCATACCGCCGCCTGACAGCATCAGCGGGAATAAGCTGATTTGTCCGGGTGACACTGAATTGTACACGGCATGGTCTTCTCAAACCGGTGTACAATATGATTGGATCGTTACCGGAGGTACACCCAGTTCATATACCGGAAATCCGATCAGTGTAACCTGGAACAATACGGGTCCCTACAGCCTTTCGGTAAAACAAAGTGAACTGGCAAGTCCTTTTTGTATGTCTGCTTATATTTCATGCCCGGTGACAGCAAAAACCCTCAATGGTCCACTGTCTTTTGCACCCGGCAATTATTGCACCAACAGTCAGCAATCTTACACCATTTTACCGGCTCAGCCGGCTGGCACCCAATTCAATTGGATGGTAAGTCCCATGGCCAGTGGCAGCATCATTGCCGGGCAGGGCAGTCAAAATATTACCGTCCAATGGAACAACACACCTGGACCGGTTACCTTGGCTTGTAAAGTAAAAATATGCAATGACAGCATTACCTACACCCAAATGCCCAACCTCAATGCCCCTGTAGCTGCCAACATCACACAAACCGGACAACTGTGTCCCGGCGACAGCGTACAGCTAAGTGCAGGCCCGGGCCCCTATGCATCAGCTATGTGGACACCTGCTGCCAGTGGAATTAATATATGGGCTTACAATGCCGGCTTGTACGTCGTTACTACTACAGACAACAATGGTTGTCAATCTACAGACAGCTACAATGTCAATGCCCTTCCTTCACCCATCGCCAGTATTTCTACAGCAGAACCACTTACCATTTGTTTACCAACCAATGGCACAACGGTGACCTTAACCGCATTGACCAATCCCAATTATACCTATCAATGGTATTGCAATGGTTCACCGGTGGGTGGGGCCAACAGTGCCATTTTTATGCATAATGCCAATCTGGCTTCCACCTTGGGTATTTTTACTTACAACGTAGAGGTCACCGATTCATCAACCGGTTGCTCCCTATTCAGCAATAGTATCACCGTAGTCCATTCTGCGTGTACCAGTGGTGGTGGTGGCGGCGGTGGATGTGTACCTGCCGTGCATACAGTGACTTTGATGTCGAGTTCAAATATTCCATTGTGCAACCAAATTACCTTTAGTTTTACCAATACCGGGGCTGCGATAACACCTCTTTCGTGGACCTATGGCGATTTAACCGGCACAGTTATTAATCCCGGCCCGATTTCACCCACTTATCAGTATGGTACTGCAGGAAATCACCTGGTGTGCCTTACCTACAGTGTTGCCAATTCTACCAATACTGGCTTTTGTCAGTTGACCACCTGTATACCCGTGATGGTACCTTTGGTGGCAGATTTTGATTTTGCATTGACCTCTAATTGCAGGGAGGTAAAATTTACTGATTTTTCTACTTATATGCCCGGCAATCCCATTACCCAATGGAGTTGGAATTTTGGTGATGCTACCACCTTTACAACCACAATGCCTGGCATTATGCCATTGCATACTTACAACCTGCCCGGAAATTACATGGTCACCCTTACCATCACCGATGCCAATGGCTGTATGGTTCAAAAAACGTTGACCGTTTCGGTATTAGGTCCGGTAACTGCTGCGTACAATGTAGCCCCCAATCCTGCCTGTGTAGGTGATGCGGTGAGTTTTACCTATACCGGCGGAAGTGGAATCCTGAGTTATCTCTATAACTTTGGGGACCTTTCAACCAATGCCGGCATGAATCCGAGCCATGCTTATACAAGTGGGGGTAACTACAATACCAGTTTAATAATCACGGATATTTACAATTGCAAAGATACGGCCAATGTCATGGTGCAGGTCTTCCCTGAATTTATGCCCGATACCATTGCATGGTCCCCATCGTTAAAAGTATGCGCAGGCGATACCATCGTGTTGACGGCACCTGCTGCCACTACCTACAATTGGTCAAACGGAGCTACTACCCAGATAATTTCAGTGACTACAGCCGGCACCTATGCAGTTACGGTTACTGATGCCAATGGTTGCACAGCAGTACCTGATTCAGTAGAAGTTAATATCTGCCCACTTCCCAATGTCTTTATTTCAGGACCTTCTGTGATTTGCGATTCAGGATGTATCGTGTTAACTGCACCGTTGGGATTCAACTACAATTATCAGTGGTTCGCTGCCAACGGAGATAGCATCCTTTTTGCCACGGGTAGTAACCTGCAAATTTGCACCAGTAATTTCCAGGACAGTGTTTATGTCAGTATTACAGACGCCAATGGATGCAGTGCTGTATCGCCCTGGTGGACCATTGACACCCTCAGTTCTCCTTCTGTAGTCATCAATGTAATTTCCGGAAACTTATGCGAAGGAAGTCCAACACTGTTAAACGCTGTAGCAACCCCTCCATCCAACATTGCCTTCTTATGGAGTACAGGAAGTACATCCGCATCCATCATTGCCATACAAGCCGGAACGTACACGGTGTATGCCACTGATACCCTATCGGGCTGTAAAGACGACGCAAGTATTGTTGTCAACCCACTTCCTGATTTTTGTGAATTACCAACAGGTTGTTATGAGATATGCAGCCCTGATACTTTGTGTGGGCCACCAGCCATGTTGTCTTATCAATGGAATTACAATGGCAGTCCCATTTTGGGAGAAACCATGCAGTGTCTGGAGGTGGATCAGAGCGGTAGCTATTCTTTGACAGCCACCAATACCTTTGGCTGTACAGCCACATCAGATACCTTGATATTGGTGATAGTACCTTGCTGCGATTCAACCGACACAGAAGTGTTTCTAGAAGCAGTAGACCCAACAACCAATGATTGCTGTTTTGACATCTCGGTGGACAACACCCAGGATTCGCTTTTCTACCTTCAAGTCTGGACGGCCCAGGGGTCCATTGCCATGACGCCTGGAAGTAATGATCCAGGCTGGATGATGACAGCATCTTCAAGTAGTTCGTTTATTCTTGCCAATTCGGCGACCGGCAATCCACTGCCTACTGGCACCAGCACCAGTATTGCTGAATTTTGTATTGATGAAGCCACCGAAAGTCCATTGGTAATCTACTTCAATTGGATTGGGCCTGACGATGACAAACTTTGTATGGATTCAGTAGAGGTTGAATGTCCGATTGATGATTGTGTATACATCAGCAGAGACACCCTGCACTGTAACCCAGCTACCGGTGGTTATGTATACCAGGTTACCATCTGTAATTCACCCTACAACACCTTTCCCATCGAGTACATTCAATTGAACAATATATCTCCGGCAGCGGCAATCTTTGCCCCACCTTTCATCAATATCAGCGGCTCACCACTGGCACCTGGAGATTGTGCAACCTACAACTTTTCCATCTCCGGTACCGGTCTTGCCAATCAGGACCTTTGTTTTGGGCTAACCGTTCACGCAGACAATCCGATCGAAAATCCAAACGCAGCGTGCTGCTCAATGGACTCTGTTCATTGTATCTTTATGCCGGGTTGTTCGCCTTGCGACAGCGTTTATATTGAAGACATTGTGGTCAGTGAAACCGATTCCTGTTGTTTTCAACTCGTTCTCAACAACTACCATCAGGATGATCTTTATTATGGTGTACAGGTATGCGCCTTGGATACCAATTCGGTTATCACCTTCAACAATTTGCCGGGTTCAGATTGGACAACCTTTGACCTGTCGGCCAACCTGTTTACCATCACCTATGAAACAGGACCTCTTCCTCTTGACACCCTATCAATCCCTGAATTTTGTATAGAATCGGGCACAGAGGCTTTTTCAGATTTTGTACTCAAATGGCTGGTAGACAATGGCGGAGAACTGGATCCTTTGTGCATTGATTCATTTACGCTGCTGTGTCCGGGCGATTGTGGTTATTATGATGACATCACTGTAAAATGTAACGAAAATGGCGATTGGATCATCAGTCTTTATTTCCACAATACCAATGCGGATACCATCTATAGTGCTTCTGTATCATTCAATGATCCTGCTTTAGCGGGCTATCAGACCCAATTTAATTTTACAGGTGGTCTGGCCCCGGGAGGAGTCTATGGACCTCTTTCATTGGTAATCGGCGCACCAGCAGTTTCAGGCGACAGCCTTTGTATCATTACTACTTTACACAATGAGCCTGGCAATGTAAGCACTTCCTGCTGTCAATTCAAAACGGTTGTTGTATTGCCACCTTGCAGTGCTACCGGTGAAGAATGCAAGTGTGATGAAGAATTTGAATACCAGGCCAACCTGGGCATTCAATGTACCCTCAACGGCACCAGTGTAACCATGACCCCAATTGGAGAATTGACCGATTGTGATATGCTAATCTGGGATTTCTTTTACAATGGCACCAGCATGGTTTCCGTTGGCAATGCTTCTATTACCCATAATTTTCCAAGCAAAGGAGAATTTGACATTTGCATTACCATTATCAGGACCACTCCAACAGGTGAAAAATGTAAGGTCAAATTGTTGAAAGATATCAAGGTCAAAAATGCAGGCTTGTTAAAAATGTATCCCAATCCCGCCAAATCAGAAATTTCCCTTTTGATGGATCTTGAAGAAGGTGCCAGGGCCATGCAGGTAATCTCCATTTATCACACCAACGGACAGCTCGTTCTTACGACTTCGAAACTGCCTGATGAGAGCGGACTTATACAACTTGAAGTAGATGGTTTATTACCAGGAATTTATACATTAAAAATTTACAATGACGAGGCGATAGTGATTAAAAAAGTAATCATATCCGATTAAAAAAAACAGGAACAAAGACTGGCGTTACCTAAAATAGGGGCATTGTCCCCTATTTTTTTTTATTGAAAAGGAGCGAAACCCTCAATTGTGTTCTCTTATACATGAAAACACAAAATGGCATAGATGAAAAACATTCTTTTTACCCTTTTATTGCTGATCGTTTATATAACTCAAAGTACTGCCCAGGACAAACCCTTTATTGTGGGTCCGAGCGAAGTGTGTCTGGGTTGTGAGACCTACCAATTACTCGAAGCAGGCCCAAATCAAGGCCAGTTGGAAGCACTCTACATCGTTAATAATTTTAATCAAACCGATACCCTTTGTTCTTCCATTCAAGCCGGAGGGAGTTTTAATAACTTTTATGCCTGTTTTAACTGCGAGGGTCAGTACACCATCCACGCTATCCTGGCTCTTCCTAACGGTGAAGTGAGAGCGGATTCTTTAATTGTCAATGTATTTAGTCGCCCAACCATTTCTATTGAACCTTCAGATTCATTGTCTTGCGGAGGGAGGGTTGGAAATGGAGAATGCCAAAAAGTGTGTCCGGGTTTCACAGAAACTTATACGGTGATCGGCAATATTTTCTCTAATGTGGAATGGTCTGTTACCAACGCCCAAAGTTATACCACTCAGGGCAATCAAGTAACTGTTACCTGGGGTGAAAGCGGTTTTGGATATATCAACGCTTTTGTTCAAGGGTTTGGACAAACGTGTTTCGGTGAAGCAGGCTACTGTGTTGAAGTAAAAAACGATTTTGATGCCAATTTCACCTTACCCGGCAATCAATTCTGTGCCAATGAAACATTTTCTCCCAATCCTGAAAATTTAGAAGGAACGAGGTATGAATGGGATTTTGGCAATGGAGAGACTTCGAATGATATAGTTCCTGTGATTAGTTATGATGAGGCTGGCACCTATACCATTAATCTCAAAGTATATAATGAATGTGGCTGTTTTGGCACTTTCAGTAAGGAGGTCACAATCAAATCTCTTTATCTGCCACAAATTGATTGCAAATCGACCATTTGCGAAAACACAAAAATGTCTTATTCAACTACTGCAAGCTGTGGTAAGTTTTATTGGAAAATTGTGGGTGATGGCACGCTGGTAGAAGGAGGTGGCATCAATGACAAATCCATCACCATAGATTGGGGAACGGGACCCGTTGGATACATCGAATTGGAAGTAGCGGATTGTACTTATGATCAGTGTCCTAAAAAAGCCGTTTTTGAAATTCCCATTGTATCAGATCTTGCAACCATCAATGGGCCAACGGTGGCATGTAGAAGCAATACCAGTATGTACGCCATTCAGAAATATGCTTCTACTTCTTATAATTGGGTAGTGCAGGGAGGTAGTATTACCGCTGGCCAGGGTAGCCATGCCGTTCTAGTAGAATGGGGCAATGGTGCCACCGGCCAGGTGCAGGTTATTTATGACAATTGTTATCTGAAATGCGGAGGTGAAGCAACATTAAATGTAAATCTGGATGACTCTTACACTTTGCAAAGCAACAATAATCCGGTATGTATCGGAGATGTATTTACCGCAACTGCTTTGAACAATTTTTCACAAACAGTGACCATTGACAAATGGAAGATTATTACACCCAATGGCAGTATACTTAAAGATGGAAACAACAGTGCCCAGATCCAGTTGGAAGTACCTGATGGCATAGACTACTTCACGGTTTTTGCCTCCAGTTATACTTTATGCGATGGAGAACAAAGTTTAAAAATTGATGTGCTGGAGAAATCAAAAGCACCTACCGGCATTGAAGGTGAATTTGCTATCTGTAAAAACACATTCTATACTTACAAAGCACAATCAACTTTACCCAAATCAGAGTTTTACTGGGACGTTTGGGATGGAGGTGCCAAAACAAGCCATACAGGCCCAGTTCTTGGTTATCAGTGGCTATCAGATGGTCCTTACAAACTAGAATTAAGGCAGATAGATCTAAGCAAACAACTGTGTTTATCAAATGCCTATGTTCAAGGAGTAGAAAAAATCAATCAGGTGGAATTAACCGGGGATGTATCTTCTTGTATGTACGACAGCTATAATATCAAAGCCAGTTTGTTTGTAGGTCTGAGGTATCAATGGTCTGTCGCACCCGCCGATGCCGCCACCTTTATAACAAATGATAGCAACGCTGTCAACCTACTTTGGAGCAAGCCAGGTACACACACCATTCAACTGACCAACTGTGCGGGTAGCTTTACCAAACAAGTAGAAGTACACAGCCTGCCTGAACCCGTGGTAGATCATTCACCCGTAGCATGTGAAGGAAGTCCGTCGGTAGTAAAAGTAGTTCCATCATATGTTCAGGCGTTTTGGAAAGATGTTGATAAAAATATAATTGCTAGCGGCAATGAAGTGATGATAGCACCGGGCACATATACAGTAGATGTTGTCGATGCCAACGGATGCAAGTCCCTTGAAAATTTCACCATTCAAAGTTATCCTAAGCCCAATGTTTATTTGTCATCTCCTGATGAAGAAGCTATTTGTAAATCTATACCTGGTTGGACCTATCCTGAGCTGGTGGTCAATACCGCAGAAGGGGGCTACCAATACCAGTGGTTTTTAAACGGAGCAGATCTGGGCATTACCACTCCTACTTATGCCTCTCAATCTACAGGCAATTACCAGGTTGTAGTTACCGATCTTCATCAATGTACCAATCAGTCGAATATACTGGTAGTTTATGATAAATGCGACCCCAATGACCCCGGCAATGGCGGCGGAGGCGGTGGTGGTGGTGGAACTCCATGCACCAATACAACTGGTACAGTAGGCTATACATTTAGTATGGTGGATTGCAATACCTTTGATTTCACCAGCACAGCCACAGATGTAATCGGCAATGGATACTACTGGAACTTTGGTGACATTGGCTCATTAGACAATTATTTGACTGGCACCAATGTTTCTCACAATTTTTCCAATGCTGGGTATTATTCGGTGTATCATCAAACAGATGTAAAAGACAATGTAACTGGAACAACTTGTCAGATTTTCAATAAACTAAAACTACCTGTTCCACTGGCAGCCGATTTTGAAAATGGATTGGCGTGTGAAGGTGCAGAAATTAAATTTTACGACAGAACTACCTTTATCCCAGGTGTTACTATCACCAGTTGGGAATGGAATTTTGGCGACCCTGCCAGCGGCGCTGGCAATACGGCATCAACGGCAGAGGCCAGTCACATTTATTTATCAGAAGGTACTTATGTAGTAACATTAAAAGTTAGCAATGGAAGCTGTACCGATGAAATACAAAAAACCATACAACTACACCCCAAGCCCAATGCAACCATTACCTCTTCAGGCGCAGTTTGTGAAAAGCAAGCAAGCCCACTGGAGCTTACACCCATTGCTGATATTGTCAAGGCCAGCTGGAATTTTGGAGATCCATTGAGTGGTGCCAATAATGAATATGAAGGTTTGGATGCCTACCACCAATACGATTCCCCATCTACTTTTTCCATGATCGTAAAAGCAGAATCCATCTATGGTTGCAAAGCAGATCTTTCCGGTTCTGTGCTCATTCATGCCAATACCCTGACAGGAGATATAACTTCCTCTCTTGGTGACAGATTCTGTGAAGGACTCACTACCACCTTACAAGCCCCTGCTGGTGGAATTAGCTGGCAGTGGAGTAACCAAAGTACAACAGAAAGTGTAACCTCGTCTGAAACAGGCCTGTTTGCTGTGGAAATCAAGGATAACTTCGGTTGTCAATTTACGACCGATAATATTTTTATAGAGGTGTTGCCTCTTCCAAAGTCGTACCTCAAATCCACAATGACTTTAGGAGATGAAGTAAAATTAGCATTCGGTAATAATGTATCATTTTGTGCCGGGACAGACTACAAACTGGAAGTCATCAACAAAGCCGGCTGGTCTTACCAATGGTCCAATTTTTCAACCAATACTTCAATCGAGTTCAAGGAAAATCTGAACAATCAACTCGCATCAGGCCTATATACTTACTATGTTGACATCAAAGAAATAGCAACCGGCTGTATACAAAGAGAAGGGCCTGTACAAATAACTGTCAATGGCCTGCCCTCGCCCCCTCAAATTGCAGGTACTACATCTGGCATCCTTTGCGAAGGCACAACCCACACCATTAAAGTAGTGAATCCTTCATCTACCTTAAACTACAAGTGGAGCAACGGTAAAAAAACCACCCAGATAGAAGCAAGCAATGCCTCAGATTATATTGTTACTGCTACCGATGTCAATGGATGTAGCTCCATCAGTAATGTGGTGGCTGTTGTAAACGGCCCCGATACGGAGCTGGTACCTTATGGCTGTTTTGAGCGTTGCGCCCCTGACACCCTATGTTATCCTGCCATTGCCGATGTAGCCACCTATCAATGGTTTAAAAACGGAGTAGTAGTTAGCCCAGCTGAAGGTGGCAACAGTGCTTATCCGGTTTGGAACATGGATGGCAGCTATCAATTGCAACTGACGGGCACCAATGGATGCATTACCACCTCAGCACCTCTTGATTTAACATTGATCCAACCTGTTGGAACCATAAGCGGAAAAGTGTATTCAGATGTCAATGCCAATGGCACCATCGATAATGCAGACACCTTGTTAAACGGTGTGATTATATCCACTCAAGGCTTTGCAGACACTACCCAGCTTGGTACCTATACCCTGGTCAATGTGCCGGCCGGACAGAATATCATTGCTGTAGACACCCATTCATTACCTGCAGGAGCAAAGATACTGACAAACAATCTGCAGGCAATTCTTTCAGGCTGTGATGACGAAACAAGCCTGGACATTCTGATTGGCATTGATTGTATTTCCCAAAGCAAAACATTCAATTATCTTGTCTGCCCAGGTGAAGAAATACTGATCGAAGGGCACATCATTAAAGAAGACTCACTGCTAACTATCATTACGCCTGAAACAGGAGGATGTGCAGATACAGCCAAATATTTGGTGGAATACAGACTGCCCATCATGGCCAGCTTTACCAGCCAACCGGCATGCCCCGGTCAAGCCAATGGAAGTCTGACTTTGGCCACGCAGACCACAGAAAGCTATATCGTTTTAATCAATGGAAATGATAGCCCTGGCAACACGACCAGCTGGTCTAATTTAAGTTCAGGTACTTATGAAGTGGAGTTAAAAGACAGTTATGGTTGCATTACCGGTTATACTACACAAATTGCTGAAAAGGCAAAACCTGAATTCATTGTGAGTTCAGAAAATCTGACATGTGTCAAAACAAAAGTGGAGGCCAGTGTCATCCTGCTCAACTATGCACAAAATGAGGTTACCATCAACTGGAGCAACAGTGCCACCGGATTAAGTACAGAGGTGACCAATGCGGGATCTTTGAAAGTAACCATCAACAATGGCTGTGGTGATGTGTTTAAAGAAGTTACCATTGAACAGGAAAAGGCAAAACATGAAACTAAAAAGTTTATTGTCTGTAATGGTAATGCCATCGACCTCCTCAATCAAAGTTTTGACAATGATACCAGCTTCTTCCTATTAAAAGAGGCACCCAATGGATGTACCGACACTACAACGTACAGCTTAAATTTCAGTCCAGATTACGATATTGACTACGAAGTAGAAGGCAGTTGTCCGGGTATTGGCAATGGAAGTGTAACCTTGCTGGATATCAATACCAGTGCGTTTACCATTTACCTTAATGACCAGCCGGTTGTAACCAACGGAGCCAAAATCGAACAATTGTATTTTGGAAATTATAAGGTTCAATTAAAAGACGAAATCGGTTGTTTTGAAAACATAGAGGTAAATATTCCGGAAAAAGAAAACCTGGAATTTACCTTGTTGGATGAAGACATTTCCTGTTTCAAAGGAAAGGCGGTAATTGGTATTGAACCTCAAAACTATGACGTAGAGGACCTGCAATTTAATTGGGGCGGAAATGGGTCAACGGCTATTCTTGAAACCAGTCAGACCGGCACTTATGAACTGAGTGTAAGCACAGGCTGTGAGACCCTTGAATTTACTTTTGATGTAAGTACTACAGACAAGCTACCATCCTTTGACTTGCCCAATATTCTGGATGCCAGCTCACAAGGTGTCAATGCGGTGATTGATTTGCAAAAAACACCATTTGCAGGAAGTGAAATTCTACACTTCAATATCTATGATCGCATGGGCAGATTGGTACACGAAGCACCCATAGATCAGCTTACCTGGGGTGGTTACTTTGGTTCTGCACCATTGGCATCAGGAGTTTATATTTATACACTGGAAGCCAACGTAGATATCTGTGGTAAGGTTGAAAATATGAAAAAAGCCGGAACACTAACCCTGCTGAGATAAATTTATAAACTACCATTTTTTCCAGGGGCCGATCGAAGGTCTCAATGGGGCAATGTTGAACAAGGCTTTAGAGTCCTCCAACATTGCCCCTTATTTTTATAACTTTTGAATTAAAAAATTTGATTTTTATTCTTCCTATCCATCCTTACATTTTTATAAATGTCTTTACCCCTCTACTGCGGTTCCCCTTCCAGGTTACAAAATAAAGTCCGGCGGGCATGTGGGTCGTTTCCAACAAATGCAATTTAAATTGACCTGCACTGTGTTCTATCCTTGCCCAATTTCTGCCCAAAACATCCGTAATTATAAATTGACCGTCTTCCTCAATACCACTGCATTCAATATTAAGTTGACCGGAAGTGGGGTTGGGATAAACGTTTATTTCAGCACTCACTTCAACAGGTTCATCGGTACCTACTTCTGTGGATGCCACAAACTGATAATTGATCTCTTTCCCAAAATCACCGTTAAATTGTTTGACCGGCTGTCCAAGGCTGCGGATTCCCAAATAACCGGAACCATCGCTGTTGGCCCAAAAACTGATGCCATCATCTCCAGTGTCACTGATCTTTAGCAAATAGCAGCCATTCAGGTTTTTGATAGTGTCGGTGTAATCTTTATTAGGAGATAAACCTCCTTTTCTTTGTTTTAATATATTTCCATCCACATCGGTAAGTACCCACGATGTTTCATTGGAGGCCCCATTGGTGCGCATGTCTACTATAATGGTAGAGGTATGTTTGGGTACTGCGGCAAATGTGGTAGACAACTGATTATTGCCACTATAAGCGTCTGACTTACCATTGGGTAAGGAAATAGAAACCGTAAACACTCCCCCTTCATACCAGGTGGTAGGTGAAAACAGTGGCAGGTCTACCCTGACCGATTGCATAAAAGACAAATTTCCGCTCCAGTTAAACTGACCGTTGAGATTGCCATCCGTACCATAATTGATCTGTAAACTGGTCAAATTTTCACTTCCTGTATTGCGGATTTCCACCTGTGGCTGCATACACATGGGGTTAAACCTAGCAAACTCCACCTCGGTGTTGGGTCGCAATATTTTTACCACTGCGGCATCATTGGCAAAAGAGGCGGGTCCATATTGCACCAACTGATGATTGACTATGTACCTGGAATCGCCCTGTGCTGTATTGATCCCATAATCTACTTCCATGCTTTGATTGGCAACATAGGGTGTTACGTCGTACTCCTTTAGATCTGTCGGAGCTCCCGGACACCAGCCGGCGCGATCGTAAATCCAGGTTCCTCCCTGTGGATAAATCGGATTATCTGCACATTCTTTCCACACCTGCCATGACCATTCTGCAGGACCTCCATTGATGTTGAGAGAGTGGGTTTGAGGAATGAACTCTCCTTCCTGGCCGTGACCAGTAATGGCAGATCTAATCTTGGCAGATCTTGTGTCAGCATGAAATTTGACATTTCTTTTCTCGTAACTGTTGTTGCTAATGATGCTGTTGAAACCTACCGCATTGACCGGCCAGATTTGTCGAATGTCCACAACTTTTCTAGGTGCTGTGCCTGGATAATACAAAAATCGAATATCCATTTCTTCCTGGTTTTGACCCCCAAATTCCATGGTAAGTCGTTTCCTGCCTTTTAATACAGGGGCAAAATCTGAGACATCAAAATTCCACGTCTTACCCCCCAAGCCAAAATCAAGGCCTATGCCATAAGGGGTTACAAAACTTAAAAGCTCAAATTTCATCGGTCTCTTCTGAAAATAGGTAAGATCTTCGATAAAAAAGGTGCTATCAGGATCGATAACTACGACATCAATCACCTTACCTTCTTCATCCAAAACATTTTGTTCACCTGACTGCCAATATTGAATGGGTGTTTTTTCCTTTAAATTGTTGTTTTCTACATAAAACGATCTCACTGTATTTCCAGCATTCGCAATGGAGTCCAACACAATTTCTTCATCTTGCTGTACCTGAAAGTTGCCTTTCACAAAGGTGGTATTGGGACGGAAAGCAGTGGACCTGAAGTTTTTAAACAAGGCGCCTGGTAAAAAGGACACCAATGAGGGTGGCTTATTAAAGGATGCAGTGGTACCTTGGGCCGAAGCATCAATCATATCGAGGCCAATGGACTCATTAAATTGGTATTGATAAACCAGGTTGTTATACAATGTATTGCTACCATTAATTTCGTTTTGCATCAAGCCCTTAATGTTATTGAGATCCAACTCTTTATTCCAGATGGTAAGATCATCGAGGTAGCCCGGATAGTTGAGTGATTGGTCGATGGAGCCCCCAAAGGTCATTTTTCGAATGTTGATCTTTTTGGTCTGCCCGGTGCCAGAATGAAAAAGCACACCATCCAGGTATATTTTCATCGAGCCGGTAGCGGCGTTTTTGGTAAAGGCCCAGAAATGCCACTTCCCTTCATAATCCGACAAATTAGCAGCCTTATTAATGCGATTGTAACCCGAGCCGTCATTGCCACAATCCCAATACACATTGGCATTGCTCCAGGGCAGGTGAATCATGATCTGACGATTGCCCTTGTCATCTACCGCTTCAAGGGCCGCTGTGTTGGCGGGGAGGATATCTGGATTGCCAAAAGACCAAAAAGCCACCGTGATCTCATTGTCTATAGAGGCAGCCTCATCAGCAGGGATGTTGAGGAAGGAAGAACCTTCTGCCTTCCAGTATCGATCTCCTTTGGTACTTACGGCAGTGCGCTCCATCTGGATTTGGTGACCGGCTAATTGAATGGTTTGATTGCCCGCTTCATAATTCAACTCTACTACAAGATTTTTGTTTCCTGACCAGGTAAAGCCATTGTAAAATGGCAGACTAAGGATGCCAGATGCGGGCACCACTACATTTTCATATTTTACTTCTGTTAGTAGGGTGGATGGCGTAAAATAAGCGGTTAAATTATCAGCATCCGTTTCTCCCATTTTAATTCGGAGGTATTTTAAGGTAGCACCTCCCTGGAGAACCTCCCATTCCATGGCCTGGATCTTGCCGGCAAAGGACCCCAATTCTTCTTTGGTAAATAGATACAAATGGCGCTTTGATCCCCCATTTTGATCAGACAAGCCAACACCAAGACTACCCGTACCAACCGTTTTTTTGGATTCTCCCGAAACAGCAATGAGTTTGACCGGTTTTAAGATCCTTTGAATATAAGTATGGGTGGGATTAAAAACAAAATTGTACAAATTACCGCTAAAATTGCTGATGATGTGAGAAGGCGCTGTGGCCAGACTTGAGTCAATGCGACTCGAATCGGTAACAAAGGTATTGCAAGAGTAATCCCACTCTCCACAGCCCTTATTTCTGTCTGTACCTGTAGAAACAAGACCATCCCTACATCTCATGGTATATTGCATGATGATTTTTTCCGCTTCAATGTCCGGAAAATCAATCATCGTATCCTTTTTGTTGGAAGAGTCAAAATTAAAGGTCTTCACTTCGGTGATTTGGGCGAAAAGAAAGCCGGAATTAAAAATCAACAAGAGCAGGCAAAAATGTCTGTACATAGAGCATGAAGTATTTTGGTCAGTAAAAAACAAATATATAAAAAGCCGGAACTAAATATCTAGTCCGGCTTTAGATTTATCATTCAAAGCAGTATTTGTTTTCTTACCAATGACCTCCTACTATCAGTTTTGACACCATACGCTCACCCTGGTCAGAAAGCATAGTCACCATATAAATGCCAGGCTCAAACCCTGTTAAATCAATTCTTTCTCCTTTTTGGAGCTGAATACCCGTATACCGGTTCCTGCCATGGAGATCGAAAATTTGTACTTGTTTTGATATATTTTTAGTATAAACTGCATTGATGGCGGGGTTGGGGAATAAAAAGTTAGAGTGTTCAAACGGATTTGGCTCTGACACCGAATTGATACCATCAATAGAGAACCATTGCCTGGATCCGTCAGGAGCAGTAGCAAGAAAGTAAATATTGTTTTGTGTTTGAGTGAAACTGGATGGAATACCATTTACTCTTCCAGATCCAAAATCTCTAACCAGTGTAAGTTCATTTCCAATAACATCATACTTCCAAAGCTCACTGCCAGTCTCAGGAGTAAAAAGAGACAATAGTAAGTTCTGCCCATCTTTCCATACAAATTCCGATCCCGCCAAATAATTATAACTGGAAGGAATTTCTTTTTTTACTTCAAATGTACCATTTTGTAGTTTATATAAGATAAACTGCATTTTGGCAGCATTTCTGTCGTGGTATTGCAGCATAACAGAATCTCCTTTGATAAAAGCTTGTATCAAGGCATCTTCTCTTCCTTGCGGGGTAATATCCAATGGACTTTCATCATACTTCCATACCCAGGTATGCTTTTTACCTCCAATTTCTGTTTCAACGATTACCGTTTCATTCACTTCCTTCCAAAAGAACGATTGATAATACAAGGTGTTCTCGAATGGAATATAGTTTACATTAATTTTTCCCTGTTTCTCTGAATGAAAGATGACTTCATTAATACCTGGAAAAGGAAAAGTATGAACAGGACCCTCCAGACCGATTTCACTGTTATTATAATACCAAGGTCTATCGCCCACGACAGTAACATCAATCACTTTTCCATTGATGTCCATTTTTCTGATTTTGTCACCGGCTCCAAAGTTACCAGGCAACAAGTAAAATCCACCTTCGTTATCAGGCAAGATATTATGATAAGTGGTGCTTAGATTTGTGATCAATAATGTTTGATTTTTGTCGGTATCCCACAAATACAATTCCCTGTTGTTAAGATATTGACCATAATACAATACATTGTTTTTACTTACCACCACACCTGAAACAAAAAGTTCATTACCTGCATAAGTTATCTTTTTTAGTAATTCAGTGCGGGTATCAAAATAATAACTATTTGAGTAGTTACCAATAACCAAAACCGCACCCGCTGGCTTTACATTGTTGTCTAAGTTAAAACCTCCACCTACATGTTTTGTCTTCAATTCAAGCGTGACAGGGTTTATTTTTATAAAGCTGATTAGCTGACCCGGTTTCTGGATTAATGCATATAAAAATCCATTGCTAAAAACGAAAGGTGTACACCTCACAAATTCCGCCAATTTTTTGGTACCTTCAATATCTGTAACATAAACCGCATTTTCGGTTGAATAAAAAACTTTATCCTCGTATACATATTTATTATCTATATATGGCAAACCCAAATTTTTTGTCGTTAAAAATGAAGTTAACAATTGGGGATTTGCGCCCTTTCCCTTGACCACCCACAAATTGCTGGAACCATTTTGGGTCTGTGTCCATACATACAGGAATCCGGTTTCGGGATGAACATGGTATTCCATGTTGGTTATGTAATTGGCAAAATTATTAAAGTCCAAAGATTTGCTGATGTAATTGGTAGCATCAATTTCAAACATTTCATAGATACTTCCTATAAAATCTTGAGTTATTATTTTTACAGAATAGGTATACCCCGGCAAAACAACCTGTGGCGCCTGATAGTAACTTGTGAAATCAGGTAAAACTGGAATCCATGAATTTTGGTCGGGGTCGAACAATTGCCCTTTATTTCTATTCTCTACTTCATCCCACACTGAAAAACACACCCTTTCTCCTGTGTCAAAATCTAAGGTATAATATCCTCCCAAATTTGGCACTAGCTGTGATGATATGGTGTCGCAATTTTGCACATTAATTACGAAACTTTCTATAGCAAATGTTTTGTCCACGCAGTAGTACAACAAACTATCAGTCCAGTACATTCTCATAAATTCCGGAGGCAACATACAGGGTAATTGCCTCAATCCTCTTTTACCATCAATGCAATATTGAGTGCCCTGTCTATCATCTACCCAGATAACCGTGTTTTTACTAAAGCCAACGGATTTAATTTGCAACTCTCCCAAACCAGATTTAATCTCAGTTTTAGTTTGCCCAGAAATTAAATCCAAAGAGGTTATACTGTCAGGTAACAAACTGTATATTTTATCGCCAATTCTGGTGCCTTTTAATAAAGGATAGTTTGTCATCTTCTTTTCTGCATAGTTATACATACCATAGTGCGTGTCTTGTCCTTGAAAGTATTGAATTAAAAATGCAGTTTTGCCCTTAATTTCTTCAACGGCAGAGATATTTAATGATTTTTCAAGGGGTTCGTCATATGCCAACTGAATTCCATCTGTGACTGACGAAGCCACAATTCCTTTGCTAAATACTTCAAAAATAGTATCTCCTCTAAGTATCACACTGGGTCTTGTTGTAAACGGAGGGGATTCATACACGCGATACTGGTTCACTTGCTGGTGGTCAATGGCTTGCAATAAAGTCAATCCATTTTCTGAAACCTTGCTGATTTTTGTCTCCGTTTTGTTTACCTCTACCAGTATAAGTCTATTTTTATCACTGAGGAATACCTTTCCATACTCATCGGTCTGTACCACATTCTGGACTTCAGATATCTGGATCTGACCCTCCACTAAACTTCCATAGAATAGCATGGCCAATATACATATAAGGGGGGAATTCTTTTTCATGGTATATCTTTTATTGTTTATTATTTTCCTTTTGGGGCTTCAACAAATAGTTAACTTCTTAGCCCAAAAAAAATACTTGTTCAGCATAATTATTTTAGCTACCTGACATCTTTTTCATTTTCTGGCTGAAGCTCAAAATTGCTTTGCGAATTTTTTTACCGGCCTACTACCAACTTCGACACTGCGTGCCCTCCCTGTTCTGTGGTTATAGTCACCATGTAGAGGCCAGGCTCAAAACCTGACAAATCAATTTTTTCTCCCTCCTGAAGCTGCTTACCAGAATATCGGATCCTGCCAGTGAGATCATAAATTAGTAAATGTTTAGATTTCTTTTTAATAAAAACTGTATCGTTGGTAGGGTTGGGGAATAAAAATGAGTTGTTATGGTCTTCTCCTTCATCTGATGTACCTATGCTTTGTCTAATCTTGAACCATTGTCTTGAACCATCTGTTGCATTCGCTGTAAACAAAACATTGTCATTAAAATTTATTAGATTGTCAGGGTTTCCACTTATTGACCCAGGCAAAAAATCATTCACTAACATTAAGCTGTGGTCTTTTAACCCATACGACCACATTTCTTCACCAAAATTTGTGGTATTTATTGAAAAGTAAAAGGTGCCAGATTGATCGAATAAAAATGAAGTTATAGGCTTTATAGGAGATTGATAATATGATTCAAGTGATGCATTTTCCCAGAGGGTTTTATTAATGGTATTGTATACAGAAAAAATTGTTCTTTTTTGCTCTTTATCGAAATAAACTAAAATGACCGTATCACCTTGAATCATTGCGCTCACAAGACGATCAGCCCTTCCGTTTGGAGTTAAGTTATATGGTTGTTCATCAAATTTCCACACCCATGTATGATAATTATTATTGATGAAGGTTTCGACTACGACTGTCTCTTCAGATTCCTGCCAATAAAAATTTTCGTAATATAGCGTATTTTCAAATGGAACCTTGACAACGTTTATTTTCCCATTTTTCTCAGAATGAAAAATGACTTCATTCACCCCAGGAAATGGAAACGTATGCACATCGCCAGTAAGACCATTTTCTGCAATATAATAGTACCATGGTCCAGGTCCTACAGTTGTTAAGTCCTTAATTTCACCAAGAACATTCATCTTTTTTATTTTATTTCCAAAACCTGCATTGCCGGGAAGCAGAAAAAATCCACCTTCATAATCAGGCAAAACATGGGGAAACAAATTTCCATAACCCGGAATAATTTTGAGCTCATTCGTATTTGCATTCCAAAAATAGAATTCTCTTTGTCCGTCAATAAATCCATGAAATAAAACGTTATTACCGCTCACGGCAATATTAAAAGTTTGAATCTCATTTCCATTTAATTTGAATTTTTTAAATTTTTCATCTCCCAAATCAAAATAACCTCCATCCAAATTATCTCCAGCAACAATTGCCTTATTCTCAATTACAAAACTTCTGACTAAATTTGGAGATCCTGGAAAAGATTTAAAAATAACTTGTTGGTTTTCAGTATTAATTTTAATTGAACCATAGACATTATCCATCCTTTGAATCAATGCGTAAATAAAATTATCCTTTTGAACAAAAGGAGAGCAGTTAATTGCATCAGTAAGGAAGGTGTTATTTGTCTCGTCTACTGCAAAAATGCCATTAGGCGTTGAGTAATAAATTTTATCATTGTACTTAAATTGGCTGATTACGTATGAGATCCCGGAATTTTTTTCAGTAAGGAAGTTACCAATTTTAACTGGCGCTTTAGCTTTCTCTTTTTGTACCCATAAATCACTTTTCCCTTTTATTGATCGAGTAGTTATGTAAATTAAATTTGAGTTAGGATGCACAGCAAAATGCACTGGAAACGCATCATCAGATTGGTCATAAAACTTATGGTTTACAATAAAAGAGTTATTTAAATCTATTTCAAAGAATCCAGCCACATGAGCATATAACTCTATTCTATCTATTCCTAACATAAATATCCTGTCAGTTACAAATTGTTGAGTCATAGCATAACAATCATCGCCTTTTATTGATAATTTATCCCATTTTTTTTGTATATTGTTGTACTTAAAATGTGCCCCATCACTATTTGGTGATCCAAAAACGGTATAGCAAACAAAATTTTGTGCTGGGGTTTTTAACGGAAAAAAATTCATATATCCTTGGGAAAGACCACTGCTTTCTATTTGGCATGTATTTGTATTGACTACTTGATAAGTAAATGAAGGGGAGCTTTGAATATTAAAAAAAAGAAGTGAATCACTCCAATACATTGAGGAGGTTTGAGCAGGTATATTGCATGTAATTTCTCGGGTACCATGAATGGAATCAATATAATAGTGTCTATTATTTGAAAGACTAATCCAAATAAAAGACTCTGTCTTATTGGAAGAAGTATTGTATTTAGTGACCTCATTTGGAAAATTCAAAATAACATCACCAGTTAATATATTTTCTACAAGTAGGCTAGAGTTTTGTAATTTGAATATATTATCTCCTACTCGGAACCCATCAATAATTTGACGATCATAATATTTGATTGAATCTTTTTTAAATAAACCAATATGATTTTTAAAATTTTTATCTGTTGATGAAATAATCCAATCACCATCTTTAATAGTAGGTTCCACATTGGTAATTCTATGAATAGAATCCGGAAATTCAAATCTGGCTAATAACTTACCAGTATTTAAAGAAGTAGCATTAACTGATCTGGTATAAACTTCATACAATGTATCTCCTTGTAAAAAACATAGATTTAAATTATTTAATCCATCTGAAATATATACGCGATCTTCATCCAGTGGATCAAATTTCCAATTCTGTATTTTAGTTGCACCACCTTCTCCTACTTCAAAAATGTGGGTCTGAGAAGGAAGCATTTCAACTAATAACAATTTATTAGGCGTATTTATAAATCTACGATTGGAATTATCAATCAGCGAAATATTCTGCACATCAGAAATTTGCACCTGACCTACACAGCCAAGCACCACCAAAATCAGTAAGCCTAAAGTATTGTAGTATTTTTTCATGAGCTAGATTTTTATAAAAATAGAGGATGGTCTCCGGCTTTCCGGCTGCCCATCCTCAAAACTACTCATTTATGATCAATTCTTTGACTCGATTTGATAAATTTTGACGCCAATCGGACATTTTAAAAAGACCTCTAAAATCGGTGTTCGATGGTCAGACCCAACCACCTGGGTAGCCCAACCCTTATTCCCTGGGGTCGGCGACTGGTGATGTACCTTTCGTCTGTGAGGTTTTTAACGCTCACCTGTATCGTTGTATTTATTTTCTCTATTGTATAAAATGCATTAGCATCCAGGGTATAAAATGCCGGAATTTGACCGTTTCTTCCATCTGCTGAGGCTGCTTTGGTATTCAACTCATCTGCATATTGATCACCAGTATAATTGACCAATAATCTAACACCGGGACCTTTTTGCCATTCCAGTGTAATGGCTCCATTGACCAGCCATTCAGGTGCATAAGGGGTCCTGTTGTCGGTGATGGAAACTCCATCTTTATTGCGCTCTCCTTTAAAACGAGCGTCTACCCAATTGGCATTGACATCGGCAACCAGTGAGATCTTTTGCCAGGACAGCCATCTTGATATATCCATCACTACGGCGGTTTCTATGCCCTGGTGTAAGGTCTCTCCCCCATTCACCAGCCCACTGCCGCTGCCGCCACTGCTCTCTGACACCGGAATGACCTGATTGGAAAATGCCATGTGGTACGCAGTGAGCTCCCATTGAAGTCCTTTTGCCAGGCGGGTGCGGAAGCCCAACTCTGAATTTACACTTTGTTCTGCTTCGAGTTCATAAACAATACCGGTATCTGAAATTCCATCCTTGGTACGCGGTGGTGCAAAGCCCTTGTGGACGCCTCCAAAAAGGGTAAACTGGGGTTTAACCTTCCAGGTAAATCCTGCCCCGGGAATCCAGCTTTGTACGGTCCTTCCATTGGCTACGAAGGTATCCCTGATTACATTTTGCGAACCCACCCTGAATGTCCTTCTAAAAATCTGTCTTTCATACTCGAAATTTTCAAACCTCAGTCCGGCGTGAAGGGTAAAGTTTGGGTGTATCCGAGTACTGTGCGTCAGATAGGCACTAAGGGCATTGCCCAATCGGTCCTCATCTTCTGTCAGGGTTCCCGATTCCGCATCGTATTTGGTGCCGTTGATGCGTTGTTCATCGGCTTTTTCATAAATATACCTGACACCCGTCTTCCATTCATGATCCATACCCATCCATTTATAGTTGCCATCCAGGCCGGTTTGTACGCCGGCTACTTCGAATTGCCTATTGCGATTTCCGGTACTATTGCGCATGTAAATAGCCCCTCCAGGTACCGATTCATCTCCCCAGGTAACTCCCGTCCAGTTGGTGGGTTTTGCATTGTCAGAAGGATTGGAAACAAAGTCTTGTCGCCTCCAGTTTCTCGAAGTGGTATAAGCAAAGGCGGTTGATTTTAAGGTGAGAGCGCCGGATATCCGGTATTGATGATGGATGCTTGCGTTGTACCTTCGAATTTGAAGCCTGTCTTTGGGTGCCATTTGCACAAAGTCCTGCCCTCCGGCATCGTACATGGTCTGGGTTAGACCAATGTAGGTTGCATTGGAGTTTTCATGGTAAAAGCCTGTTTTCAAAAGCAAGGTCGATTTTTCTGATAGCCTCATCTCCAGTTTTGCCAAAACATCGCTAACACCAAAATGATTGGTGCCCAATTGATCTGCTCCCTTTTTCAATACAGATACATAGAGTCCTGTATTGCCAAAGCGGTTGCCGTACTGACCTAAAACATTGTAATAACCACCGCTTCCTCCCTGCACTTTTAAACTTGCTTCTTGTTGTTCAGGTAGTGCTTTGGTAAGGTAATTTAATACACCGCCAATGGTCTGGGGACCATATAAAATTTGTCCCGAGCCTTTTAGCAACTCTATTCCCGACATTCGGTCAATGGGTGGTGTATAGTACATTTCGGGCTCTCCATAAGGGGCAAGGGCTACCGGCACCCCGTCTTCCAAGACCAGCAGGGTGCGACTCCTGTCTGGGTCGAGTCCTCTGATTCCGATATTAGCCCGCAATCCAAGACCTTCTTCATCTGAAACGTGAACACCAGGACTGCGCCTCAGCACCTCATTTCCGGACAAAGCATTGATCCTTTGCATTTCTTTTGTTGGAATAAAACTCGCAGACCCCGGAATTTTTCCGAATAGACGGTCAGATTTTCCCAAAATCAAAACTTCCTGGCATTGAACGAGCTGGTCATTTAAAACAACATTGATCTCTGCGTCTTTTTGAAAGGCCACTCTTTTACTTTGAAATGACAGTGCTGAAATTTCAAGACTATCAGCATGAATGCCAGCCACCTCCAATAGAAATTGGCCTTCCCAGTCAGAGATGGTACCAATAGAAGAAGAAAGCACTCTAATGTGTGCTCCGGCTACGGCTTGTCCTTCTTTATCGCTTATTTTTCCCTTAATGCTCTGGCTGTGCAAGGGCGAATTAAATATAATTAATTGAATTACAACAATTAGTGAAATTTTTTGACAAATTTTTGCAGTGATTGGTAACATAAGCCTTATTTAGATTATTTCTAATTAAAGCCCAAAAGTAAGTCCTGGATTTGAGAAAATAAAATTTATTTAGACTTAATCTAAGTAATATTCGTCGCTTTTTTACATGATTTTGGTCATCCATTTCCATTTTTAATCTATAATATCGCTCGTATTGGAACTTTATACAATTTATCAGTCCCCCTAATTCCTCCAAGAGGTAAAAAATCTGTTGATTAAGAATTAACAGGATAAAGTATTGATTATCTACTGGTTAATAAAAAAGGATCCACGAAAAATGTTGTGGATTAATAGGGTGGTAAAAAATTGGATAATCCCAAATGAATTGATAAAAAGGGTCAAATCAGGCTTTAATTATTCAAAAATTGAATATTAAGATAGATAGGTCTCTAATCCGGCCAATTTCCCCTCCTCCCTCATACAATGATTCCCGAAATGCGCTTGTTACAAGTTGGTAAGTACCCTATTTCTAATTTTATTAACACCAGCCATTATAACAAAAGTTATATAAGCCCAATGCGAATTTACAGTACATTTACTAAAAATTACGCGCCATGATCAGTATGACTTCTATTTCTCCTTATGCCAAGAGGATAGCTCTGGTTACCTTTTTAGGACTTTCAATAGTTCTTTTTGTCATCAATCAATTTTTTTATATCGATGATTACATTGACCACCCCCAATTCGAAAGATGGAATCACTGGACATATTGCATTCAAGAGATCATTATATCGGGGCACTCTGCCTTGTATGTAGTTTATTTCATACTCGACATCCTATGGGCAGCCAGCTTATTATTTTTGATGTATACCGTTGTTAGTGACTATATGGCAAACAAATCAATGGTAAAAGGTACCTATTTTTCATTTCTGGCCAATGCTTTCTTTGTAAAAATCATCTTCATTGTCACTTTTAGTCTCGATGCAATTGAAAATGCACTATACCTGATCTTTTTTATCGAACCGCGGATATTCAATACCATTCTGGAATGCATAGCACTTGCGAAAGTATTGGCCTACATTCTGATTTTCGTTTGGTTTTTATGGTCCGCCTATCAAAAATATAAGGCCAAAATCGGTGAAAGTAAATTTGCCTACCGTCCCGGCCTCTACCTAAAATCCATGTGGATTAGCATTGCCATCATGCTTGTTATTGTCTTTCTGTTAACCAATATGGAGCAAGGCGCTTCACTGATTATAGCCTTATTGGATGACCCCATCAACCTGACACTGGTGCTGTTTTGGCTTTATGCCATGTACACCATCCTATCTCATTATCCACTTTATCTCTTCCATCGCTTTTTCCAACCCACAGGCAGCCAGATCAAACCCAACAGCTGGTCCATCCTTACCGATTTCTGGAGGTTTGGCATTGTATATTTTGACAAAAACAAGATGGCAGTTAATTCTCAAATGAATGAAAGTGAAATTGAAGAATACAAAACCAACGATATCAATTTTACGCCCTATAGAAAATTTATGGGCGGAGCCATCTACCTTGCATTTTTGTATTGCCTATATTTTACTTATGGCAAATATTATGGTAGTCCGGTGTCCATTACAAGCCTCTTAGCTTTGTTTTTATTCCCACTTCTCCTTAGAATCTTGCATCGTCTTTTACTCGATAAATTAAATGACACCTACCTCACCTCTTACATGGCTTTTTTGTGGATACTCAAATGGTCTTCTTTGATCACTGGTGTTTCAACAATTGTTTTCGCCTTCGTGCACGGCTGGTATTGGACCACCTTCTGGTCGGCAGTAGTTTACTTTTTGAGTACCGGCTTGTCGCATGTCATGACCCACAGCAGCACCAACAACAATGAAGTTGAAAATCAAAACACCAGGCTCAAAAGTGATAAATGGTTTAATTACTTCAGCCACCATGTCGATAACTGGCGTTTTAAACTTAAAGATTACTTTGACAAATTGTTGTTTATAAAAATCACCGGCTTCCTAAGTCTTTTTATCTTTCTGCTGGCTCATTGTCCACACTATGCTTGGCGCATCAGTCCCATCCTGATTTTGATGTCCTACCTACATTTGTTATACGGAGTGGCCATTCTACTGATAAAATACAGCGCTTTTGCCAGAGAGTACTATGCCGAAATAACTAAGCCCTGGAAAAAGACCCTGGCTTTGATGGCAATGTATTCAATCCTCCCTGTCGGAGCCTATTTCGGGTATCAGCAATTCTTTATGATCAATAAGAGCGATATTTCTTATCTCAATCAGGTGCCAACTCCTTCAGAAAATGAGATCATTTCCTTAGACAACTTTTTGGAAGAAAAAGCATGTAATATCACAACCCGGCACTACATTGCCAGCTGGGGTGGAGGACTGAGAGCAACCTATTTCAATTTTTTAATGCTCAATAAGCTGGATCAAATTACGCCCGGGGGACTGATCAACAACACAGTAGCCATGTCAGGGGTTTCCGGTGGTATGTTGGGACTTGGTTTCCACTTTGCAGCCACCAAAGAAGCAGGTCCGCTTGCGTCTGAAATTATGGACCAGATTGGAGCCTTTAACTTTGTAAGCACAGACCTATCCTATTTGCTGGGTAGAGACCAGGTACCCATCAAAAAAAAGCCTGGCCTTCGCGATCGATCCATTACAGGGATGCTCAATTACTGGAGGATCATCAAACAAAATCCGCTTGAGCCGCTTGACCAAACAGCGTATGAAAAATATTGGAGTGACTATGTCAGACAAAAATATTATCCTGTTATCATAACCAACAGCACCAAATCATCGGGCAATTATGGTGTTGCGCTCTCAGCACGCCCAGCCAGTATGAGTGCTGTTTTAGGTGGTTCTACCAACATGTTAAAACCACAAGCGGGAATGACGCTCCCTTTCCTGGAAGCTTTGTCAACAACCGAACGTTTTCCTTTATTCAGTGCTACAGCCAGCATAGAAGGACTAGGACATTTTATTGACGGTGGCTATTTTGAAAACAGCGGCCTGCTGTCATTGATGAATTTCAGGAAATATGCAAGATCTCACTTTACAGAAAACAACTGCGATGTTACTGACTCCAACCAGGTTCATCAGCAGAAGGATATAATACTGATCATTGCCAATTCAAAAGATCACTACATTGCCAAGATCATCAAAGACACCTTTAGTGTTCTCCCCAAAATTAAAATTGAGGGCGAGTCAGATTATGCCTCCATTGGTAAAGGCGTGCTCAATACCGATCGACTTGGCAACCATCTTCAATCTTATTATGAGTTGTTGTTAAACGATTCCACCTTTGATCTTAAAATCTATGCCCTGCCCTATAAAGTGCGGTATCAGGAGGTGCTGGACGTTTTAGGGGGGCAACCACAAGACACAGCTGAAATTAACAGAATTAGAAAATTAATTAAAAATCGAAATAAAATAACTCAGGACATCTGTGACAAAGCTGCTCAAAACCAAAAATATAAATTTAGATCGCACAGTGGGAAGTGGGATTATATCTATCCTACTTTGTCTCGCTTATTGTCACGCCCTACGATTAACTATTATAAGGCGATGGTGGCCAAGCATCCGGAATTGCAAAATTAAATATTTGAGGTATTGGAAAAAGGGAGGAGGTTAATACATTCAATCAATTTACGCTACCGGCTCCCTCAATATTGTTTTTAACTTTGCCTCTTCCACTTTATTAAAGTCGGATAAATACACTTCCTGGTGTCTGCCATTTTTTACCAGACTGTGAAGATCCATGTATTGGCTTATTTTAACCAATGAATTGGGTTCATCGCTGAAGGGCCCTGTATGAAGTATTTGCACACATCGACCCGGTGCAAATCGAATCAGTTTTACATCCTTCATTTTTTCATTGCCTTTTTTTACGAAAGCCTTGTCGGCACCTTCTTCAAATATTTCATTGGAAACCCAATCCGGCATACGAATCATCAGTTGATATTGCCATTCACTGCGCGGTACTTTTACGGCAGATTCTTCGGGAGTCAATGCCACGTATTTTAGTTCATCATACCACCACTGCGCTTCGAGTTTGGGAACCACAAAGTCAAGGCCTTTGTCTTTACACATAAATTTGATGGTGTAGGCGATTCCATACAAAGCTTCCACGTTTTTAGAGAATTCAGGGGCAGATGGATCCCCCTTTCCTTCGACGGCCAGATATCCCGCATCTTCGATTGTAACTTCTTCTACTGTGGCCTTGGCCTGATAACAAACCTTGTATTTTTTTGTCAAATCCAATTTTTCCATTTTGCCTGATTTTATAAATCAAAGTTACGACCACAGAATGACAACCTATTGTCAGCAGGGCTGATCTATTTCATTGACGATAACTGCTAAAATGGGTTCCAATAAACATTACTAACCATCTTAAATTTAAGGTTGACTAAAAATTTTAAAATAAATCAAAACACTAAATATTCACAGCCATTCAATCAAATGAGAAATAAGGGCAATACCACAACATTTGAGTTAAAAATCAGTATAAAATTTTGTAAACATATCAATTTTTGAACTCACACGATACAAAATATGGAGATGATAGAAATCTTGAAAAATAAAATTAATTGAAGGACTATAATTAGCAGTTAACCCCTATTTTCGTACAAAATATCTGAAATGAATAAGATCCTCCTGCCCATTGTTCTCCTTTTACTCATCCCTAACATGGAAGCACAGGTCACCAAAATAACCAATTTTCCGGAAGAGGTTGACCTGAAAAACAGCTCTGGTGGCAGAGTTGGAGTGGTAGGCAGCAACTACTTTTTTACGGCTGCGACTGCACAAGCAGGAGAGGAACTTTGGCTTACAGATGGTACAGAAGCCGGTACCAGGATGGTGAAAGACATTAGACCGGGGGCTACATCCACCGAATACGGAAACTTTACAGAACACAAAGGTAAACTCTACTTTTTTGCCAACAATGGCGCCAATGGTTTTGAATTGTGGACCTCAGATGGAACTGAAGCGGGTACTAAAATTGTAAAAGACATCAATCCTTCTGGAGGCATAATATCAACTACCATTTCTAGCCACTTATTTTCAGATGGGCAATTTTTGTATTTTGCTGCTGTTTCTCCAGGCTTCGGGAGCGAGGTGTGGGTAAGCGACGGCACATCGGCAGGAACAAAACTTCTAAAAGACATCAATCAGGGTGCCGCCAGCTCCAACCCTGAAACTTTTTTCAAATTCAACAATAAAGTTTACTTTTTTGCAACATCTGATATTTTTGATGGTAGTGAAATGTGGGAAACACAGGGTACACCAGCTACCACAAAAAAGGTAAAGTTGCTCGATGACAAGAGTGCCACCATTGGGTGTCAGGTTGTGGCAACCAATGCACAAAACTTTTATTTTGCCATGAGACTTGGTAGTGGCGACCAATTGTGGAAATCAGATGGAACTGCTGAAAATACTAAAATTGTTGCTACCCTTAGCCATTCAATATACGAAATGGTCTTACTGGAAAACAACAACGCTATTTTCACACTCAATGGAGGAGATAACGGTGATGATATTTGGACTTCAAATGGCACTGAAGCAGGAACCGCTGTGCTTAAAGACCTAAATTATTTCTTAAAAAACACTCCCTATTCTCTCATTAAGTGGGAAGACACAGCTTATGTTTTGGCCAATGATAAAGACAATCTGCTCCTGGTTAAAACCGATGGCACCCTGGCTGGCACCTCTACGCTGGCTGAGTACACCTCTACAACAAGCGGAGGCAGTCAATTCCTCGTACCTATGAGCAAAGAATTTTTAATCATTGCTTACAAAGATCACGAAACCGATACAGAAATTTTAACCAGTAAAGGCACGGCAGCAAGCACCAAACTGCTGGCTAACCTCAACTCGATAGAGGGCAAATCCTCCATACCCGCCGACTTCAGAGAAGTTAGAAACAGCAACATCATTTTTAAAGCAGAAGAAATAGAAGGCGACAGACAACTATATGTTTATAATAGATTTGTACCCTTGGCCGGTACCATCAGCATCACCAACCCAATAAAATGTTATGGAGACTCCACAGGAGTGCTGACAGCCAATTTTGAAGGAGGTATAGGACAATACAGCTACCATTGGTCTACCGGAGATTCAACCCTGAGCCAAAACAATCTTCCAAAAGGAAGTTATTCCGTTACCGTTACGGATGAAGATGGCGTTACAAAATCAGCCAGTATCTTTTTATCACAACCGGATTCCATCAAAATCACAGGCGTACTGACGCCGGAATCTGGAGGGATGGCCAATGGTAAAATCACCTTGGGGGTCAACGGTGGTACTCCACCTTTTAAATACAGCTGGAGCA
This sequence comes from uncultured Bacteroidota bacterium, assembly GCA_937872515.1. Classification (GTDB taxonomy): domain Bacteria; phylum Bacteroidota; class Bacteroidia; order Chitinophagales; family Saprospiraceae; genus JADKBO01. Next base: position 39,952 of record CALMSX010000092.1, on the reverse strand, counting down.
ACGGCAGCAATGTAAAATCTCCCAACAACCTGGCGGCCGGAACATACACAGTCACTGTCAATGATGCCAACAACTGCTCCAAAGAAGCTAGTTTCGAAATATTACTTACCAGCGACACAGATGAAACACAAGACTGCTATCCCACCAGCCAACAAAGTGGCAAAGAGCTTTATCTCACTACTTGCTTTACTGACGGATCGCTTTGGTTGAGAGACCTCAATGGCAAAATCATCTTACACCAATTATTTCATAATACCAACGCACGTTTGGACGTATCCAATCTCAGCACCGGTATTTACATTCTTTACTTTGAAAACAAGGAACTAACCGAAAGTCAATATTTGAAAATATTTATTCAATAATCCTATTTTAAAATTAATCTGTAGATTCAAGTCTCATAAGCAACTTCAGGATAGATAAAAAGTAAGATGTTTCCCCAATAACAAGTTATCTGTTTTCGGGTTCTTCATCCTACTCCGTCGCAAAGCTGTGCTTGTATATTCAAATGGGTGTTACAAGAACAAGCATTCAAGTCATTTTCAGACTAAATATCACTTTAACTTAAGCTCAACTCTATTTTGAATATTTCCATCCTGGGCGATGGGTATCTACAATAGTGTCAATTGTTCACCTCTTAACAACCACCAACTTCTCCCCCCCTATAACCAAACCATCCTTTTTCAACACCACCATATATACCCCATCCGAAAAATCTGTAACACTAAAACGCATGGTTATGTGGTGCGCCCCCTGCCAACATATCTTTCCGTTCATATCCAGGATCTCAACCATTACATCCTGATATGGATAAGACGATTCAACATAAAATAGATCGGTGGCAGGATTAGGATAAACTTTTAAATCAATTTTAGGCAAATCCTCTATATCTTTTGAAGAAACAAGGATGTCTGGATCACAAACAGGGGCGCTGTCCAATCTATAATTGGGAAAGGTAGGCATACTGATTGTGCCAGTTGAAGCTACCAGTTTTAAATCATGTTGTACAAAATTGCAAAACGGAAAAGGCTCATCTGGATTGTTGATAACATGAATACTGCGTGTACTGCTAAAACTACTCATATATATTTTACAATCAGGGCCCCTTTGCATAATGCCAAAATGTGTCTCAAATGGATCAAGGGTACCATCCCATACATCTACAAGGGTCTCAGTGCTGCCAATATCCTCAACCCACGTATCGTATTGAAATAATGAATCAGTTGCACTTGTGTAGAGATATCTTCCATTTGCGGACCATTCTAAGCCAATTGCCCAATTTGCTTTAAATATTGGATAATAATCCATATTACTAAACATACCAGTTTCCCGATCAAAATTAAAAAACCATAAACCATTCTTTATGCTATGAAAGACATATTTATTTCCATCAGGCGAAAATTTTGCTGATCCTCCAGCAGAAGTATTCCAATGAAAAACCGGACCAATACTCTGAATATGATGCAAATTAATACCAGTTTCATTTAATAAGTAAAAATAATATTTATTGTCAGGTGTTTTATCATCTTCATTATTGGCGTCAATAATTACAATCCACCAATCCCTACCATTGGCATGCTTTACTGCTTGAAGATATCCAGAATTAATAGTGTCTTGCAAAATCAATATATTTTTAGCCGTTACCATACCTTTTCCATTATTGGCATTCATGTCAACATAAGTGTAGTTAAGTTTGGTTAGTTCTACAGAGTTTAGACCACCTACTACCATTCTTTCCCAGGTATGATGAAGTATGTAAAAATTATTTCTTACATATGGATCTTCTAATATCATTGAATTCTGATGCCCGGTATACCCATACAAACAATCTTCACCCGCTATTAGTTTTAAGGCATTGCTGTAGTTGATACTATCTCCATTTTCGATCACTTTATGATCTTTTCCAGCTATCCTGCAACCATTAAAATAAAACAAAAGATTGCCATCATCATCACTGATACTGGCATTGGCTTGACCAATTTTAATGCCCACTGGCACATTAGTCAACTTTCTTACCTTATTGTTAAAATTCAAGAAATTACCACTTAATACTGTATCGTTCACAGCATAGCCGGACCAGGTCCAATTATAATCATTTTTTTGAGCTATTAAGTAGGACAAATAAAAAGTCAGTAAACAAAAAAATAAACATTTCATACTAATTATATTATTGTCGTCCAAAGTAAAATTACTTTGGAGGACTGCTTTTAAATAATTATTCTATTTTAATTAACTTCTGCAAAGTTTCTTTGCCATTTTCAAAAATTTTAATAAAGAATACGCCAGATTTTAAAGAGCTTAAACATATTAACATTGTCCTTAGATATAACATGCGACATGCTAAAACTGTGCTAATAACATCCTACCTCATCACTACAAATTTCTCAACACCCAATACTCTATTCTCTTTCTTTATCCGCACCAGATATACACCGGAAGAAAAGTCGTAACCATTAAAGCTCAACAACTTGTGATGTTCGCCTCGCCAATAAATTTTGCCATTTATGCCAATAATCTCCACTGAAACATCCTTGTACTTATAAGACGATTCTACATAAAATAGGTCTGAGGCAGGATTAGGATAAACTTTTAAATCAATTTTGGGCAAATCCTCTATATCCTTTGAAGAAACAACGATCCCCGGATCACAGACCGGTGCTGCGTCAAGACGATAGTTAGGAAAACTTGGCATGCTGATGGTTGCCGTATAACTGAATAATTTCATGTCTCGTTGAACAAAATTACAAAATGGAAATGGTTCATCAGGATTGTTGATAACATGGATACTGCGTGTACTGCTAAAACTACTCATATATATCTTACAATCAGGACCCCGTTGCATAAGTCCAAAATGGGTCTCAAATGGATCCAGGGTGCCATCCCATACATCTACCAGGGTCTCGGTACTGCCTATGTCTTCTGCCCAGGTGTCATATTGAAACAGAGAATCAACAGCACTCGTATAAAGATATCTGCCATTTGCGGACCACTCCAATCCAGAAGTTCTGTTTTTTCTAAAAATCGAATAATAATCCAAATTGCTAAATATACCACTGCTTCTGTCAAAATCAAAAAACCATAGTCCATTATTATTATTTTGAATTGCATACCTACTTCCATCCGGTGAAAACTCAGCAGAACCTCCGGAGGATGTATTCCAATGAAATATGGGCCCAATAAGTTGCGTATGATGCAAATTGATCCCCCTTTCGTCCAATAGAAAAAAGTAATACTTATTGTCCGGTGCCTTGTCATCTTTATTGTTGGCATCTATAACTACTATCCACCAATCCCTGCCATTGGCATGCTTTACAGCCTGTAGGTATCCGGAGTTTATCGTGTCTTGCAAGATCAATACATTTTTTGCTGTCGCCCTTCCTTTTCCATTGTTTTCGTTCATGTCCACATAGGTGTAATTAAATTTTGTTAGGGCTATAGAATTAAACCCACCTACTACCATTCTTTCCCAGGTATGATGCAATACGTAATACTTATTTTTGGCATATGGATCCTCCAAAATCATAGAATTCTGATGACCGGTGTACCCATATAGACAATCTTCACCTGCGATGAGTTTCAATGCATTTCCATAATTAATACTGTCACCATTTTCTACCAGTTGATGATCACTGCCGGCTATTCTGCATCCGTTAAAATAAAATAAAAGATGACCTTCATCATCGCAGATGCTCGCATTTGCCTGATCAATACTAAACAAAGCCGTGTCTCTTAGTAATTTTCTTGTTCCGTCGTTAAAATCTAATACATTGCTTTCTACACCTGGGTCAAGGCTGGAATCGTTAGCCCAAAGCCAGACATAGTCATTTTTTTGGCTTTTCACAAATGAACTAAAATTCAGCAAAACAAATAAAATCAAATATCTCATTGAAAATAAAAAAATTTGAGTCCTCCAAATATTGATTTATTTGAAGGACTCGGATTTACAATTATTCTATTTTGATAAACTTATGAGTTGTCTCTACACCATCTTCAAAGATTTTAATAAAATACAAACCACTTCTTAAGCTGCTAACATCGATCTTTTCTTGCCTTTTGTAGGATGTATTTACTACAATTATTTTGCCGGCAATATCTTCTATAGAATACTGTGCCTGGTCATTTGCTATATTCAGCTCAATCATAGATGTAGCAGGGTTTGGCATAATAAATACAGATCTTTCATTTTTTACCACAACTTTTGCCTTTCGTGGTGCATCCGGCATACATTCTGCTAATTCATACCTTGTGTTATCTAAGTCAGAAAGCAAAGCCCTGGCTCCATATACCACATCACCGTAGTCTGTTGGGCACAAAGCAGCCACTTCCTGCAATGCAGCCATTTCAGAGATATCCAACTTCAGCTCACTAAATAATTTTACAAAGGATAATTGTACAGTTAGCCATGCCTCTTCGTAGTTGTCTTGTGGTATAAAAGCATTTATTTCAGACATTATATCCAGAATCAACTGGTTTTCTATGTTCGTACGATCAACAAAAGATCCTTGAAGTGCATTGGCGGCTGTGTAATATATGTTTCTCATAGTAGCCACATTACTGTTGCTTTCTATAGCATCCAAATAAGCAGTTAGGGCAAGTTTGTGGTTGTCTCTAAGAATTGGGATTACTTCCTGTGGGGCTAACAACTGGTCAATTTTAGCTTCCACTGTATTCATTCTCTCAATATTGCTATTGGTATATGCAGCAATAAATTGATTAATACAATACGGCTTGTTTACCTCAGGAAAATACTTTGCCAGCAATCTAAAATAAAAGGCTAGCAAATTCTTTTTCCTGATTGGATCCAAAGTGTTGTTGTTTCTAATGGAGTTTATATAATCGCATAATGCCAATAGCCTGTCTCTTGGTGAAATAGTGTAGGTAATATCTGTACAAACAGGTGCTGTACCATTTGAATTTAAATTTACCAATCCTAAAGGTGACACTTGATTTACAGGAGGCACATGGGCTGAATTTACATTACCGTTAACAATAAATTTACTATTATCAACTTGTTCCTGATTCAAATCTACTCCCAACAATGCCACATCTCCAAACGGCCCTGCAAATAAATTGCCATGGTGGGTCTGGATGCCCAATACACTTTTATCTATTTTAATGCCCACTCTAGTATCGTAAAGATTATTGGTTTTAAGCTCTACGTCGGTCTGGCCGTGTTCAGCCACAATGGCTTCTTCAATCTGAAAGAAATCGTTGCAAAATACAGAACCCACACCGCCGGCAGAAGCTCTTAAACCAAATGCCTCCGTAAAGGGAGAAGGAGTGGTCGCATCAAAATGATTATTGTACACCTGATTACCCATTCCTCCGTTAAGCTCTATGCAAGATTGCCTTTCTGATTGGGATAATAATGAAAAATAATTTTCATTATATACATACCCAGCATTACACTTATTAAATATGGCACCTCCCTGAGAATTGGATGAATACACATAATTCAAACTCAACAAAGGTGAATTCGTGAAATTGGAAGAAATTCCATAGGAAAACCCAGAACCACGGTCAAAATTATTGATATGATTATCCCGAAAATTAGGTTGCCTTCCCATTCTGTTATAAATGCCTTTTTCTCCCGTTATGGTGTTTTCAGAGATAAACATTTCATTCCTGTTGTTTTCAATCCTTATACCCAATCCATTATCACTAAAATTATTCCTGGCAGCATCATATAATTGATCATTGTACGATGATACACCAATCCCAGAAACAGAAAAATCATTGCCAGATATGAGAAGATTCGATCTTACCGACACAACTCCTCCCATTGTAAAATCATTTATACTTCCACTTCCCATAGATTCAAATTTATTACCCATTACTTCAATATCTTCTGAAAACCAAGCAAAAACTCCCTTGTTACATCTTTTAAATACGGTTCTTTCCTCGGGTATTGCAGATATTAATCGTACATCATGAGCATGATTGAGATACACACCAATTTCCGAATCAGAAAATTCAATATCGTTAAAATCCGCCAATACTGCATAATCTTCTATCATCAATCCTGTATAATTGTCTTTAAGAATACTAGATCTGAGGGAACCCTCGGCTTCATCTAACAGCTTTATGCCAATGTTGGCATCACTCAATGACAACAATTCAGCATTCAATGTTGCCCCAGATTCAACTTCAATGCCTTCCCATACATCACAAGCTTCTGCGACCATATTATATATATCGAGCAAATTACCCGTTTGTATTTTTATTCCTGCTTCATTTGAAAAATATACATTCAATGGATCTAAAAAAGGAGTACTTCCAGTGTATCCATGCATATCCTCATTCTCATTTATAGTTAAATCCTTATGAAAAAAATGTCTGTCTAGATAATCAAATGTTATGTCAGATGAAATTACAGGATCAAAATGATGGACAAACCTGATTGCCCCGCCAAACATGCCCGAATTTACACCTGAATTGTTCGTTATGTTTGTGGAATTATTCGTTACTGCGAATTGATGGTTGTTTAATGCCCACACATTGGCAGTATAATTGTTATTGGGAAAAGAGCACTTAATAATCCCACACTTGGTTTCTCCAGTTAAAATTGTCCCGGAAAAATCAAAAGTATAATCTACTACACCATTGGTAACTGGTACAACCGTGAAGTTTTGCAACCCACTATTTTCGATTATGTTGGGAACAAGAGAAAATGCCCTGATAGTAATTGAATAATTGCAATTCATAGGCGATTCAAATTTGTTATACAGACTTATTACTACATCATATCCAAAATCATCACCACAAATATTGGACAACATTTTTCCGCGTTTGAAATATTGAAATTGGATGCCTTCTTGCCCTTCAGGGCTATAGGTGAAAAAATTATCAGCAGCCAGATATCCAGCACCACAATAAGAATTGAATTGCGCCTTTAAGCATCCTAATGAAATAGTAGTTATAAAAAGAAGGCAAATTAATTTTTTAACAAATAATTTACCCCCCCCTTGATTAAAACAGAATTTAATTTTGATTTCATTGCTAAATATTTTAATAATTAATAATTATTTAAAAATAGATCAGGTGCTACTAGGATAGTAAAAAGGGTGGTATTTCCATGGCAATAGGGTTTATAAAATTTTACATAATCATCAAAATTAAAACAATTAATTAGACAATGCAAGTATTTCATAATATAAATTGCTATTTATAGTTATCGCGATATAATCAAAACTTATCAAGTCAACCAAATACAATTTAGCTTATCAAATAAAATCGCTTATTATACCTTAAAAATCCAACTATAGCTATAGAAATTTTCCGGTTATGTATTCATCAGGAAAAATAACCTGTAGATTCTATTCATTAGCAATTTTATATTCAGTATTGGGATTATTAATAAACAATACACCTTTTTATCCAAAATGCCACCCATATTATTACTGAAATTCTCTGGCAGATGTTAAAAAAACAACCAACCGAATTCACAAAAATCGATTGGTTGATGTAAACTAAAAGCAAAAATTTATGAGGCGTATTATCTAATTTTAATCGTCATCCCCATCTTCCTGTGTTTCTACCCCACTGCCCGCAGCTGGTGAAACACCACTTCTGATTTCAGTATGGCGAATTTCTCCTCCTGTAGTGCCTGCCTGTTTGCCCAAAAACAAAACCATAAAGGCAAATAAGGTTATCACTATTTTGGGATACACTGACAGTTGTTTTTTCCAGTATCCCAAAAACAAAGCTGTTAAGGCCAGGAATCCCAAAGCATAGTTGCCAAAGGCAAATACTTCGGCTGCTTCTTCATGGGCTTTGATGTAGTTTTCGTCAATACCTGCCAGGCCCTCAACTACTTCTTCAGCCCCTTCTCCGGTCAAAAAGGCCGGAAGCGTGGCAAGGGCCCCCAGTACAAAAAGCAGGTAGGCAGCCCTCACAAAATCAGGCTTGTCTACTGTATATGAAATCAATAATATCACCAATGCGGCGATGGGTATGATGATGGGCAAATGATTCAACACCATATGCCAATGTGCTCCGTTCATAATGTATATTTTTAATTGAATAATTTAATCAGATAAATTGGAATAGCAACCTGATTCAATCCGGAGGGTGGAAAAATTGACAAACAAAATCCATGGGCCCCCTCAATCTTATATTTAGAAATTCGGCTTTGTTCATAAGCATGATCTTGTTGGAAACACACTCAAAGCCCATAGGTATCAATGCCGTCCAGCCTACCTGAAAATTATCTGTATTTTTAAATGGCAACTGTTGGTCTTTGTCCTGGTCCTGATCATTATCTGCTTCATGGGTATAATGATGGCTGAGAAAGACATCAAACGAGGTGGTGCGGGAGTTATAGTCGCTATAATGCAAAAAAAGGACAGGCATCTTCAGCATTTCCCGGAAAGGATAAAACTGAAGATGAAAAATAAAAAGAACCGTGTAGGCAACTGTCCTTCCTGACATACTTTCAAAGTTAGCCCTTCTCGCTGCCAAAAAGGGTGACGCCGGTCACATTTCATCCATCCACTTTATTGATTAACAATAATTTAACTTCTCAAATTAACTATCCCACTTTCCAACATATTTTCCTATTTTTGCATCTTACCATAAAAAGCAGCCTTGAGCAAAAAAGCCATCATCTTTACTACCATCATTCTTTTGCTGATCATCGATCAATGGTCCAAAATCTGGATCAAAACGCAATTGGAATACGGAACCGGATTCGACATTTTGGGTCTGTCATGGGCTAAAATCCAGTTTGTAGAAAATGAAGGCATGGCCTTTGGCCTTAGTTACGGTGGCGTCAATGGTAAATATGTGCTCAGCATATTTCGCATCATCATGGCCGGATTTTTGGGCTATATCCTTTTTAGCCTCTTAAAAGCCAATGAGAAAAAATCGCTGCTCTTTAGTTTCAGCCTCATTGTAGCCGGTGCCATCGGCAACATCATCGACTGCATTTTTTACGGTATGATTTTTTCTGAATCGCACTACCATGGCGGCCTGGCTCAATTTGTACCCTTTGGCACAGGCTACGCTCCCCTCCTCCAGGGCAAGGTGGTAGACATGCTCTATTTCCCTATGGTCGACACCATTCTTCCATCCTGGTTGCCCATCTGGGGGGGTGAAAGATTTGAATTTTTCAGACCTGTTTTTAATGTAGCAGACAGTGCCATCACTACGGGTGTGGCTTCTATCATTCTTTTCAACCGAAGCTTTTTTACATCCGATAGTAAAAAAACAAGTCCCGCAAAACCAGAGGAAGCTGCCGTTGACCCAACAGGCCAGGATCAATAGTTGGTTGTTATTTCAATTTTTCTTTTGTTTTCTTCATGGCTCAGTGAAAAAACCACACTTGGATAGGCCGACAACCATGAGGCTATTAGCTCAGGCCATTCAATCAGGCAGATTTCACCAGAATCTATGTATTCCATGACACCGGCTTCAAAAGCTTCGCGTTCTGTATTTAAGCGATAAAGGTCCATGTGGTAAACCACGCCCCTACTCGACATGTATTCATTGACCAAGGAAAAAGTGGGACTCGATACTTCATCCTGCACACCCATGATCCCACAAATATGACGAATGAGGGTTGTTTTGCCGGAACCCACCTCACCTAAAAAGAGGGCCAGTTTGTATTTAATAATATACTCGATTGCTTTTTGGGCCAGGCCTTCTATTTCATCAAGTCCATAAATAATTTCTTCTTTCACGGCCTATACATTTAAGCTTCTATTTCTTTGGGGTGCCAGAATACCCGATCAAAATGTACCACCTTGTCATCCCTGACCTCGATGCCTTCGGCTACCAGTCTTTCTTCCATGGTGGTTGGTGATGGAAACTGCAACTTTCCACTCAACTCTCCCTTGCGATTGATAACCCTATGGGCAGGCACATCGTTATTTTTGGGCAAATGATTCAATGCCCACCCTACCATGCGCGCCGAGCCCAGGGCCAGATAATCTGCAATGGCTCCATAAGTAGTTACCCTGCCCTTTGGTATCAGTCGGGTAACATCGTACACCAAATCAAAATAATGGGTTTCTTTCATCTTCCTGCGTTTATTCTACCACCAGAATCGTTGTACTCATTACTGCCTTCTCTGTTCTCAATCTGGCATGATAAACACCTGGTATCAATTTTTGCTCAGCAGGTATCTTCCATATCAACCCCTTTCTTAAGGAAGTTGTATTTTCGCACCTCACAACCCTTCCTGCAACATCTATCAAACACAGTTCTGCTCCCGTCTCTACGTCATTGCCCTGCCAGTAAAATGAACTTGATCCATTGGATGGATTGGGGTAACTGACAAATTGTTGGGCCAATGGCAAATCTTCCGTAGCCACGTCGCACTTATATTCAATGCTAAACTCCTGCTGGAGTTGCTGGATGCCGGGGAAATAACTGATTAAAAAATAATATGGTTTGCCCACTTCGGTTTTAAAAATTTTACCACCAAATGCAAAGTCATGAACAGATATACAATCCTCGTTTACTACTTTAAAAAAGGCACCCGGATTGGGGCTTCCAACCAAAACCAGATCGCTGCCATCTCCTGTAAAACTGTAGTACAGTTGAACAAAAAGATTGTTACTGCTGCAAGTATTCAATAAATTGATTTTGGCCTGGCTGTAATCCAGCTCATATTTGCCACAAATCAAGGGCAGTGCACTTTCCTTTGCCACATGGTGATACCCATCTACACAATCCATTTGTACCCTTATCCTTTTGTTGTTGGGCTGCGATTTTGTGCCTATGCCGATGAGGTATTTTTTATCAGGTACACTGCTGAAAGAAAACTCGGTAGCCAGGCTGGCATAAAATTCACTGCTGTAAAAACAGCCGTTGCTGCAGTCCTCGGCAAATACCACGGAGCCATCCACATCGGGCACAATGTATTTTAATGTACGGATGCTTCCATCTCCCGTAAAGGTATACCATAACTTATCGGGATAGAGGGTATCGCAGCTCGGATACAATTCAAAATCTTCCGTAAAATTGTTGTTGCGCACTGCTATGAGCTGACCACAATTAAATGGTAAGGCTCCGGGACAATTGTCATTGGGTATCGGGGTATAAAACCTGGCATTAAACTTTTCCCCGGTAGTTTGCAAGCCCGCGGTGCTTTGAATCAATACAAAATATTCTCTTCCAGGCTGGGTCAAAACATCCCACTGCTCACCCACAGGCAAATCGATTTTACCCAGGCAAGACAGGGCACCACAGCTACCGGAAAACAAGGCCAGTTTCAAGTCATTAGCTGCATTATTGGTAATGGATATACTCTTGCCATCACCCGCCCAGGTATACCACTCACCCAAAGGGGCAATGACGCCACAACCGCTTACCGTATCGGAAGTCATAGAATAAGGTTTGAGCTCAAAATTGCCATCTACCAGTGGCAGGGCCCCAACACAGGTATCGTTGGCAGCCTGATCAAAACAGCTCAGCTCCATGTCCAGCCAACCCGCATTGTACGCATCATTGGAATAAAAACCTATCCAATACGATTGTCCGGCAGCTGCCAGCCAGCGGTGTTCTCTGTTTTCTCCGGCTTTGATGGTAGTGGTGTAAATACAATTTAATGCCGAACAAGAAGGGCCACTGTAAATCACCATTTGACCCTCAAAGTGGGGTGAGGCACCTGTAAGTTGCAAATTTAAGCCCTGTCCGGAACCTTCCACCTTGTACCAAAGTGATGGGCTTTCTCCCTGGTGGCAAACCGGATTATCATCTTTGGTTGCCAGGTAAAGCGGTACATTGACCGTCTGAGGACAATTCAATTCAATGGCGGAGCCACATGTGTCATTGACCGCTGCATCACCACACTGGAGACTGAACGAAGCTATGTTTTCTGAAAATATATTTCCGTATATACTTATATAATATTCGTAACTATCTTCTAAATGAAAGATGATTTTAGGATCATTGGAACTGTATTGGGCAATGCACTCGTATTCGCTACAATTGCCCCTGATCAATAAAATAGAAAAAGAATCCGAGGCTGCATCCGGTATCAATTCTACCAGGGCCTGGTTTCCAGATTCAAGGTAATACCAGTGCTGCATGCGCGGTAAGCCTATACATGGATGACCAAGCTGAAAGCCAACCGGACTTTGAAGGTCACACCGGTATTGACTGGTACATTCTCCGGGGGCAGCATCAAAACAACTTTGATTGGTATTGGGGTCAAAACATTCCAGGACAAACCTAAAGAGCACCGAATCTGGTGCACTGATGCGCAAATGGTATTCCTGATCCATTTTACTGGCAATCAAAATGGAATTGCGTCCACTTCCCAACTTTTGGCTAAGCAAACACCTGCCGGTTTGACAGTCTTTTTCGATGAGGTTAAAATTGGCAACGCCTTCCAGCAAATGCAAGCGATAATACTGACCATTGCCGGTAAAGGAATAGTACAAGGCAGGACCATCGGCATTGCAGCCGTTTTCGGTTTCTATAGGTGCCAACCAGGTATTGCCCATCAAGGTATCACCACAGCTGATGGGTACAGTCAAATCGCAACTATTATTGTCATAGTAAGGCCTGCATGCCCAGTTGATTTTTCCGGCTTGACCCGCATCATCAGCAATGTACTGCACATAATAGCTTAAGCCAACAGCGGCTAAAAACGAAGGCTGGCTGCTTTGTCCGCTAATCCTTAGGGTATCGAGACAGAAAAGATTACCACAATTTCCCTGATACAAATAGAGGTGGCCGCTGATGCTACCACTGTCGATGATGGCTGTCCACCATTGACCATCTCCTTCCAGGCGCAACCAATTGGACGACATTTCATCCACACATGGGGTTGCCGGACTGATTCTAGAATGGGTGGCATAAACCTTGGATGCTATCCCGCAATGCAAGGGTACAGCTGATTCACAGGTATGAGCCACCTCTGGGGTTTCGCAATGGAGCAAAAGGGAAGTAGTATCCAATACGCCCTCTGGAAGCCCCAAGACCAAATATAAATTTTCAATGCTATCTGCATAAAAAGATAAGTCATCCGACAATGGATGTAAGCCCAAAACTTCACTCAGGTCATCGCAATTACTGCCTTTCAACCAAATGTCCCTTAGAGCAGAAGTATCCCCTAACATAGACAAAGATAAGCCGCTGTTTTGTGTCGTTACTTTGTACCAGGCACTTTGCGACAAATCGCCAAAGCTGAGCCGTTGACCGGAAGCATAGTCCAGCGTATCTCCACAAATCAAATCAATGGCAGTGCCGCAATCCAAGCCCGGAACAAGGGGAGTACAGTCTACGCCAAAACTCCCATCGTACAATGAGTCACTTTCTATTTTTAAAATATATTCTATTCCTGCCTGGGTATAAAGTTGGATGGTCCGTGCTGTATCCGCCACAGAAACCCAAGCTACAGGAGACGCCGTATCTTCACAATTTTCAGCCAAGCTCACTGACCAGTGAGATGCATTGTCGGCGGTCGTGGTGATCTTCCAAAGATTGCCATCCCCTGCCAGCTTGTACCACAGTACGCCACTTTCAGACTGCCACGTAGGAGGGAGCGATGCTTTAAATGTAGCTGTATAACTTGAATCACATTGCAACAAGGTTGCCGATTCACAGCCACTGTTGCTTGCTGGAGGCGTGCATTCCAAATTGATCACGGTAGTATCAGTTCCGTCGGTAGCTATGGCAATATTATAGATTGTGTCTTGCAAGGCCAAAAATCTGGCACTATGATCCACTGATCCCAAACATAGCAGCGAATCACAACTTCCCTGATATAAGGTCATAGCAGAACCCCATAGGGTAATGAGCTGACCACTGCCTTTAATTCGAAGCCACTTGCTATCAAAGACTGGCCCACAAAAACTACTTGTGTCCTCGGGCATGGCTCCTTCATTGGTAAAAATATATTCATGAATACCACATTCTGCCAACAAGGCCTGTGCACAGGTATCGGTTGAATCTGTCTTCTCACATTCAAAAATGAGGTCGATCGGAAGGGTGTCCGTTTCTGAGCTCTCCCACAATATATAATAGTCTTCCCCCATTTGTGTCTGAAGTTTTTGTTTGTCAGACTGGTTGTTTATAATTAATGGTACTACTGTGAGATTGGCACAGCTACCCGTATATACGGTTATCATTCCCTGGACTACCTTGTTCCAGGTGAGTAGGTTGCCGGTTCCCTCAAAATTTATCCACTGCCTGTAGGGTTGTGCAATAATGTCAGAGCTAAGGTCGAGCCGCATATTGTTATCACTTAGAAGGGTAAGGGTGTCTCCACAGCTGACGGTTGTTGCCATTTGACAGGGGGTCTGTCCACATCCATGAATCAGGGTCACGGTGTCTTGTGAATCATCTGCTGATCTCAGCACAAGGTAATAATCGATCGAATCCTGACCCACTATCTGGATTTCACTTCCTTCTTCTTTACTTGCATTGTAAGAATAAACCAAAGCCAATGAATCACAGCCCCCTGCATAGATACCAAAAGATAGGTTTTGGAAGGTATCCGTGACGATCCAGTTGGGCAGGGCAGCCAGGCTGTCCCACTTGTACCAGTTGCCGCCTCCAACAGACCAACCCGCCTCTCCCAGTGGCAGACCTGGAATATTATGTCCTCCATCCAGGCTGTCTCCGCACACCACGGTGTTAGCTGTGAAACAGTTGAGTCCTGAAAGCTGGATGCTGTCGCAGTTATGTACAAGTTGATAAGCAGTGCTGTCCGTGCCAGATAAGACAAGGTAATAACGATACCCCGGCAAACAAGGTAAAGACACCCTCCATTTTTGGCCGGGTAGTTGTAAAGTATTGCTTTCCAGCACGGAGTCGGCACATCCACCCAGAGGATCAATGCTGCTGTAATACAACTCAACAGACAATGCCTGATCACCGGTTTGGGTTACTTCAATTTCATGTTGGCTGCTGTCGCCCTGAATTAAGTACCATTGGTAAACAACTTCAAGGTGCTTAAAGTCGGCAATGGCATCGTGCCATAATGTATCCGCGATTACATCCGCGCATATCAATGAAACAGGCTCGTCGCAACTTTGTCCCGGATCGATATCCGTACAGCTGAGATTAAATTGTACCGAATCTACAAGGCCAATGGAGTCGAATACAGAAAATAAAGTTGGACTGGCACCCGCCGATATCCATCTCAAAGGAGTTTCTTCAGCCACATAAATCGGGGCTGAGATACAGGGCAAGGTGTGCACAGAGAGGGTCCAGTCTTCACCGGTCCACGATGTGGTTTGCAGGGTTGCAATTTTATCATTGGCCATTGCCTGAAACCAACCCATCTTTTTTTGCTCGATGGATGACTGAGACAACAAATCGAAATTCAGCGTGAGGCTTTCACCACAGTTCAATCCCGGGGCTGTGTCACAATTGTCATAATCGGGTACAAAAGTTTCTTCAAAATAAAAGGTAAAGGTATCTTCAATTACCGTTTGGGTGTGCTCATAAATGAGCAGGTAGTAGGTACTGTCATTGAGCAGGGGTACGTAACCATTGCCTTGTCCCAAACATTGCAACAGGGCACAATCGCCGGAAAAAAATTGATATTGGAGTTGTCCTGTACCCGAGCCGAGAACCAGATTGTAATATTTGCCGTCTCCATTTACAGAAAACCAAACTCCCCTCACGGATTCGTTGAGACAGGAAAGACCATAGCTGTCTCCCTGCAAAAATTTACCATTGGTAATCTGTGAGCTTGTGATTGCAATATTGGTTTCACAATTCAAATTCAAAGGATCGTTTTGTGCTGCCAAAACTTGTCCTATAAATAGCAAAACCCAAATAGCAAAGTACCTTCTCATGATTATAACCTACTGATTCTGGTACAAAGATACGTGCTTTAGCCCCACCGTTGACCTGGTGACCAAAAAATCAGGGTTTTGCCGAATAGCCGACTTATACTTTAAAATGACTTTTGCGGTTGATTGGCTTGGATGGAAAGTCAACTGCCTCAATTTAGGGCCCTTCCGGCTGAAAAAATGACTATTTTTGCTTAAAATCCATCACCATGAAACTTCAGCTGACCAGCTTCCTTTTGATTGCTTTATTTGTAATATCAGGTTGCCAACCCAAAGAATTGCCCAGCATTCTGACTATTCAGGGCGACCACATTGTATGTAAGGTATCTCACATGACCACTAAGACGGAGATGGATGATTTTACCATGAAGCTGGCTGCCATCAATGTCCGATTAGACCTGAGTGGCACTACCTACCTGAAAGACGGCAAGCTGCAAAATTTACAGTTTGTCGTCTCCCTGCCCAATGGCATGATAGGTACGGCAGCGACAGACATTGTGGGTCTGCAATATAGATACTATGGCTTTGAATACAATCCCAGGGGCAACCCTTCTTTCAAAACAGGATCTTTTGAATAAGACTATCCCTTGTTTTCTACCTTACAGGTGCTAATGCCAAAAGGGGCATAAAGCGGACAAAAGCTGATCAGGCTGGTCAACACAAAAATAGCAGCGAAGGCCAGTAAAACGATGGCGATGGTGCCGCTGATGATGTTGGTGAAATAAAGTACGGCAATCAGTAAGGCAACACCTACTCTTAACGCTCTGTCTGTGGTTCCCATATTGGCTTTCATGATAATTGAATTTAAAAAGTGAAGTAATAACACAAATCTAATCCTGTTATCACCCCCTTATTGGTGACTTTTGTCACCACCCTTCAAAATTTCCAGATAATTTTCACCCTGTCGCACAAAACCCCCAGTTTCCAGCTTTTTCAGGATTCTGGTTACTACTTCCCGGGCAGTGCCCAGGTCCATGGCCATCTCCCGGTGGGAAATCTTAAGTATTGTAGATCCATCAATGGCACTTTTTTGTAAAAGATAATCCAAGATTCTTTTTTCAAGCTTGTCAAAACTCACGTGGTGCAGGGCATCTATGAGGTCTGAATAGCGTCTGTCATACTGTTGTAAAAACAAAATATTGAGTTTGGGATACAGTTGAGACCACTCTCTGACCTTGTCAGATGGCAGCAATAAAACACTACCATTTTCATATACAAGGGCATTGACCCTGCTGGCTTCGTTTTGTAGGCACGATGCCAATGACATAACACAACTTTCATAAGGCTTGATGTAGTAGAGCAACAATTCCTTTTCTTCCTGTTTGATAGACACTTTAATGGCGCCCTCCAACACTAAAGGCAGGTATTTGACATATTGACCCTCGTGCATCAGGTTTTCACCCTTATGGATTTCAAGAAAGACCCCGGCTTGAAAAATAGCCTCCAGCAAAGGGCTACCCAAAAAACCAAGTCGCTGCTTAATCTGATCTGTATTCATCTCTGATCGTTGAGGTTATGGCATTTTATGGATTGCCACAAAGACATAAAAAACATCGAAAATACACATAATAAATAATATAATTTAATGGTATAATTCATGTCATTTTTTCGTTTAATTGCGGCCAATTTCCTACATTCGCAGTTTAAATTATCAGACCTTGAAAATAGCAGTTTTAAAGGAAAGCCGCGATGGGGAAAAACGGGTAGCCATGACCCCTACCATCGTAAAACAAATGGTGGCAAAAGGCTATGAAGTAGCCGTTCAGTCTGGAGCCGGAGAGGCTTCCGCCTTTCAGGATAAAGATTATACAGAAGCAGGCGCCTCTGTCTTACTTTCAACAGGAGAGCTCATAGCAGGCTGTGATGTGATTGCCAAAATCAATCCCTTTTCAGACGATGAAATAGGCTCACTCCAACAAGGCAAGGTGTGTCTTTCGCTCATGTACCACCTCAACAATCCTGAATACGTACAAATGCTGGCCGGAAAGGGTGTTTCTGCCTTTTCTATGGATGCCATTCCTCGTATTTCCAGAGCTCAGAGCATGGACGTACTGAGTTCGCAGGGCAACCTTGCGGGTTATAAGGCCGTCATCCTCGGTGCTGAGCACATGACCAAGATCTTCCCCCTCATGATGACCGCAGCCGGTACCATCACCCCTTCCAAGGTGCTTATTTTTGGAGTGGGTGTTGCCGGACTCCAGGCCATAGCCACCGCCAAGAGGCTGGGTGCTGTGGTGGAAGCTACGGATGTCAGGGCAGAAACGAAGGAACAAGCTGAGTCGTTGGGCGCCAAGTTTATCACCGTTAAAGATGACGGGGTCAAAACCGAAGGCGGATACGCCAAAGAAGTAACAGCTGAATATCTGGCCAAACAAAAAGAAGCAGTGAATAAATCATTGTTTCAGGCTGATCTGGTGATCACCACAGCTCAGGTAATGGGTAAAAAAGCCCCTGTCCTCATTACAGAAGAACAGGTTAAAAATATGAAGTACGGTTCCGTGATCGTTGACATGGCCGTTGAGCAAGGTGGCAATTGCGAAGCCAGCGAACTCAACAAGGTGGTAGTCAAACACGGTGTAAAAATTGTTGGCCTGGGCAACCTGCCATCAACGCTCGCAACCAATGCCAGTGAATTGTATGCTAAAAACCTCCAAAACCTCTTATTCCACCTTTCTGATAAGGATGGTTTCAAATGGGAAATGGAAGAAGAAATTACACAGGGAACCCTCATTGTTCACCAGGGAAATATTTTGAAATAATGGGTATATTATCATTTATTCAGGAGAATATCCAGATGATTTATCTGGTCATTCTTATGATCTTCGTGGGCATCGAGCTCATCTCTCACGTTCCATCTGTTTTGCACACCCCACTGATGTCGGGCGCCAATGCAATCCACGGAGTCGTAATCATAGGTGCCATCATTGTTATGGGTCAGGCAGAAGGCACTTTAAGTCTGATCTTTGGTTTTGTTGCGGTCATTCTCGGCACCCTCAACGTAGTGGGTGGCTTTGTAGTGACAGACAGAATGTTGGAAATGTTTAAGAAAAAGAAATAATGGAACACTTACTTACCCTCATATACCTGATAGCATCTATCACCTTTATGGTTGGACTCAAGATGCTTAGCAAACCCGATACTGCCAGAAAAGGGAATCTCATCGCCGCAGGTGGCATGACGCTTGCCATTTTTGCCACCATCTTTATGTACACCGATGCCCAGGGCAACCACCTCGGCAATTTGATGTACATCTTCCTGGCCCTTATCGTAGGTACGGTAATCGGATGGATTATGGCCAAAAGGGTGCAAATGACCGCAATGCCACAAATGGTATCATTTTTTAATGGTATGGGTGGTGCCTGCGCTGCGCTGATTTCTATCATTGAATACAACCACATGGTGCACACTTCCGGAGGTGATATGTCTGGATTTATGAGCTCTAAGGGTCTGATCATTTTGGCAGGACTCATCATTGGTTCTATTTCTTTCTCCGGTTCAATCATAGCTTATGGAAAACTGGAAGGAAAAATCAATGACTTCAGCCTCAAAGGACAGCAGATCGCCAATATTGGCCTTATGCTCGCCATTCTGGTCATTTCCGTTTTATTTAACATCGGTCAAATTTCCGGCTCAGTGTGGTTTTTTACCATCCTCGGTCTGTCTTTGTTTTACGGTATTATATTTGTTCTTCCCATCGGGGGAGCAGACATGCCCGTCGTTATTTCGCTGCTCAACTCTTTTACCGGTGTAGCAGCAGCATGCGGAGGCTTTCTATACGGCAACTATGTAATGTTGATTGGAGGTATCCTGGTGGGATCTGCCGGTACCATCCTTACGGTTACCATGTGCAATGCCATGAATAGGTCGTTACTCAATGTGTTGGTGGGCAATTTTGGTGGCTCAGCTTCCTCTGGAGCTGCGCAATCCGCTCAAGGTACCGTAAAAGAAATTACCAAATCCGACACTGCTATTCTGATGAAATATGCCAAAAAGGTGGTCATCGTGCCCGGTTATGGACTTGCTGTTGCGCAGGCCCAACATACCTGCCATGAACTTGAATCTTTGTTGGAAGAAGAAGGAGTGGAAGTAAAATATGCCATCCACCCCGTTGCGGGCCGTATGCCGGGTCACATGAACGTACTTTTGGCGGAATCCAATGTACCCTACGACAAGTTGGTAGAAATGGAAGACATCAATCCGGAGTTTGCCACAACCGATGTGGTGTTAGTTGTTGGCGCCAATGACGTAGTTAACCCAGCGGCTAAAACAGACCCCACTTCACCTATTTATGGCATGCCGATCCTTGAAGTAGAAAATGCTAAAAATGTGATCATCATGAAACGTTCTATGAAGGCCGGTTATGCGGGCATCGACAATGAACTGTTTTACCGTCCAAAAAGTTTTATGCTCTTCGGTGATGCCAAAGACACCCTTGTCAAACTGGTTACCGAGGTTAAATCGCTGTAATTTTCACTAGGGCTTCTCGCCCTTTATCACCCACCGGGTGCCGCAAAAACTGGCATCCGGAAAGCTGTCAATCAAGGCAAATTGATTCATAGCACACGAGTCAACTATAAAATATTTTGCCTCGCTCAAATCTGCCGTTTTATGGGTGATTCTGCCGGTTTGCTGGGTAATGTAAAAAGTAGTAATGTGGTTGAGTTGTGTATCCTCAAATAATTTGATATCCTGATAGGTTCTTCCAATTCTGGTTGCCTCCCTTTTATAATATTCATCATCGCCAGTTACCGCGCGCACCGGTACAATTAAAACATTAAAACCAATGCGCAATACCAACAGGTAAATAACAAATATCATGGGCCTGTTGGGCTGGTCTCTCCAATACAAGAAGGCCAGGCCTGCTAAACTGATTACCAATGCCATCATTTTCACATGCTGCCCATCTACGTAGGCTAGTCGTGGATTGCCAAATTGAGATGCTATAATGATTGGTACCAACCAGGTTAACGCAATAAAAATCCAGGATACAATTCGCATTCTAAGGGTGCTTTGTCCCAACTCAAAGCCATACAAATAGATCCAGACCGAAAAAATAAGGGGAATGAGCATCAAAATATATCGGGGATAAACTTCAGGAGAAACCCAGTAAATGGCAAAATTGAGCAAAAAGCTCAACACCACATAAGTGACATAAGGATTGGTCTTGATTCTTTCTGCTATGTTTTTTTGAAATACCAGCAAGCCCATGAGCGACCACGGAAAAAAATGATAAATGTTTTCCAACGGATAGGTAAACAAATGTTTGACCACATCCATATAGCCATACTTAAGAAGGGTCCTCCTCGCTGCCTGATCTACCAATGGATTGAGGGTGTGGCTTGCTTCTCTGTACAAGTTGTATAAATAAAAATAAAGCACCAATACCCCAATGGCTGTTAATAATGGAATCAGGTGTTTTTTATGGTAAAGCAGTTTCCAATTTCCAAACATGCCGTGGATGATCAAAAGGGCAAAGCCGCTAAAATGCAGAATGGGCAAGCCTTTGAGCATAAAGCCTATGACAGAAAGTGCATATAAATACGCATACATTTCTGTCCACTTATCTTTTCTAACCAGCAAATAACAGCCTATCATCAATGAATAGGTGACCATCGAAAAAAAGATGTCGATCAGGCCCAAAAACGAATCATAAAACAACATCCTCCCACAGGTGAGAAAGGTAAATGCCAGGATAATTGCCTGCCTCCGATCGCCGAAATTTTTGCGGTTGAAAAACCAGATTACCCCAGTAAATGCCCAGCTGAATATAACGGTTGGAAAACGGGTAACCCACTCATTGACCTCTCCAAACATTTTGAAAAACCCAATAAGGATCCAGTTGTAAAGAGGGGGCTTGGAAAAGTAAAATTCTCCCCTCATGGTAGGCACAAGGTAATTGTCTGATAACATCATTTCTAATGCCACCAATGCCCTTATGGCCTCGTCACCTATAAATGGGGTAATTCCCAGGTTCAACAAAAAAGCCGGTATACACAAGGCTATGGCCAAAAATGTATAGGTCTTAAATCGCTTTTCTGATGTAAATACCAATGTGATCTAATTAGAGCCACAAAGGTAAGAAGAATTTTAGCTAAGCCCTGAACTCTTATTTTTTCCAGACCAGAGTCCAGTCATCAATGTTGGAAGGATATTTTTCACCGCAAATGTTCTGAACACAAAATCCACACAATTGGCACACTTCTTCACACGCATCGTTGTAAATATATTCTGAACCATCCCAGGCTCTCGAGCCGTCATGAAACCAATAATGAATTTCACAATCCACTTGGTAACTATAGACAGCTATGGATCTTTCTTCCTGTTTAAATGTTTCTATCTTGCCTTGGATACAGGACCCTTCCAGTTTTCCGGGTACACAATTATCTTCTGATTTTGAACAAGATGTCATCAGTCCCAATAGAAATGAAGCCAATAGCAGTGTTTTTTTCATGTTATTGTTTTTCTATTAGACGAATAACCGAAAACAAGGGTTGGGTCTATCTGTATCCCTGATTGATTTCAGCCAGCATGGCAGATCCCGGACAAAGTTCCTTTTCTGTGAGCTGGTTCAAGGGCACCGCAGTGGTATTGAGCAAATCATTGAGCTCCACCCCATGGCGATCCAGGTAAAGGATCCCTGTCAGGATCTCGTTTTTCGACCTGGCATTTTGTATGGCATTGATCACCTCAATTTTATTTTCAGGGTCAAAATCCTTTCTCAATTTGTGAAAAAGCACCTCACTGCCGTCGTGAAACTTAACCTCTTTTACTTCATCATCGGCATACTGGGTCGTAATTTCTTCGCCAATGGGCACAAAATCGATGCGCCCCATGCTTTCGTTGTGCTCCCTGACATAGTCATAGGATTTGGTAGAACCATTGTTGTTGTTGAAAGTAACGCAAGGAGAGATTACATTGACCAAGGCAAAACCTTTGTGGCTCATGGCTGCCTGAAGGATGGGAATCAGCTGACTCTTATCGCCGCTGAAACTCTGGGCTACAAAGGTAGCGCCTAATTCTATGGCAAGGCTACACAAATCGATGCCTTCAAATGGGTTCATATTTCCGGCCTTTGCTATCGACCCCTTATCTGCTGTAGCCGAATCCTGGCCCTTGGTCAAACCATAACAGCCGTTATTCATAACCACGTAGATCATATTGAGATTCCTTCTGATCACGTGACAAAACTGTCCCATGCCAATGGAGGCGGTGTCCCCATCACCCGAAACGCCCAGGTAGATCAGATCTCTGTTGGCCAGATTGGCGCCTGTAGCAATCGAGGGCATCCTGCCATGCACAGAGTTAAAGCCGTGAGAATTGTTGAGAAAATATGCCGGGGTTTTGGATGAACATCCGATACCTGATAACTTGGCTACGCGATGGGGCTCAATATTTAATTCAAAGCAGGCCTCTACAATGGCGGCACTAATGGAATCGTGTCCACAGCCCGCACAGAGGGTCGACAAACTGCCTTCGTAATCTTTCTTAGTATATCCCAATGCATTTTTGGTAAGATTGGGGTGGTGAAATACCGGTTTACTGTAACTCATATAACCGAAATTTAATGACTTTGTGATTTAAAATTGGACAGCATTCCCTGCAACACTACATCTGCACTGATGGGGGTTCCGTCATAATGTAAGACCCTTGTCAACTTAGCCGGATTCAAATCCATTTCGTTGATCAACAGGGTTCGCAACTGGGCATCTCTGTTTTGTTCTACCACAAAAACCTGATCGTGGCGTTCTATAAAGGCCTTCACTTCGTCGCTAAAAGGAAAGGCTTTGATGCGAATGCTATCTACCTTGGTACCCGCTTCTGCCAGCAGATCTTTGGCTTCTTCACATGCATGAGCCGATGTACCATAATAAAGGATGCCCATGGCATTGCCGCTATCGTGAATTTCGGGAGCCGGCACCTTACTTTTGGCGGTTTCCATTTTTTTCACCAACCGTTCCATGATCCTGACATAGGTATCTGAATCTTCGGTATATCGGGCATATTCATCGTGCGAAGATCCCCTGGTAAAGTAAGCACCTTTGGTGGGGTGACTGCCCGGCAAGGTGCGATAAGGCACGCCATCTTCGTCTACATCTTTATACCTGCCCCAGTCTTTCACCTTCTCCAATTCTTCGGCATTGAGTACCTTGCCACGTTGGTATTTTTTTTCGTCATCCCATTTGAAAGGAGCTGACATGTGATCATTCATACCAAGGTCGAGATCCGACATCATCAAGACAGGGGTTTGCAAGCCCTCAGCCAGGTCAAATGCTTCCGACATAAAGTGAAAACACTCTTCAGGTGTTGAAGGAAATAACAAAACATGTTTAGTATCTCCATGCGAAGCATAAGCTGCCTCCAGAATATCCGATTGTTGGGTACGCGTTGGCATTCCGGTTGAAGGCCCTGCTCTTTGCACATCGACCAATACAATTGGCACCTCAGAAAAATAGGCAAGTCCCAAGAATTCATTCATCAACGAAACACCAGGACCACTGGTAGCTGTAAAAGACCGCGCCCCATTCCAGCTCGCCCCCATGACCATGCCGATGGCCGCCAACTCGTCTTCGGCCTGTACTATACTGAAATTGTTCTTACCGGTTTCGGCATCTACCCTTAGTTCTTTGGCAAAATCTTCAAATGCACTCACCAGTGAGGTAGAAGGTGTAATGGGATACCAGCTTACTACACTGGCGCCACCATAAACAGCTCCCAATCCTGCGGCGGTATTGCCGTCGACCAGTATGCTGTCACCCACCAAATCTCTCCTTTCCACATAAAAGGAAGGATAAGTGGTAATGTTTTTAGAAATATAATCGGCACCCAGGTAAAGGGCTTTGATGTTGGGCGCAATTAATTTTTCCTTGCCCTTAAATTGCTCGGCAAACAATTGTTCGATTACCGAAAAATCAAGCTTCAATAAACTCGCCAGTGCGCCAACATACACTATGTTTTTAAACAATTGTCGCTGCCTGGCGTCGGTAAATTCCTGATTGCAAATCTCCATCATCGGCACCCCAATGTAATGGATGTCGGGCCTGATAAATTCTTCGTGCAAGACCTTGGTGCTGTCGTACATAAAAAAGCCACCCGATTTTACAGATGCCACATCTTTTTTAAATGATTGTGGATTGATGGCCACCATAAAGTCGATTCCATCTCTTCTGCCCAAATAACCCTTCTCACTTACCCTTACCTCATACCAGGTTGGCAAGCCTTGAATATTTGACGGGAATATATTTTTGGGTACCACAGGTACGCCCATTCGGAACACGGTTTTGGCAAATAAAAAATTGGCACTCGCCGATCCCGTTCCATTTACGTTGGCAAATCGTATTACAAAATCATTTACTCCACTCATACATAACAGTGATGACCCGCTTTTGCGGTATTATATAAATATTTCTGCATATCCCATGCTGCAGTTGGACAACGCTCAGCGCACAAGCCGCAGTGCAGACATACATCTTCGTCTTTAACCATAACCCTACCGGTTTTCAGTGGACCTGAAACCAATAAATCCTGCTCCATATTGAGCGCCGGTACCAATAATTTTTGTCTCAATACCGACTCGTCTTCTTCGTTGTTGGTAAAGGTGATGCACGATGTAGGACAAATATCCATGCAGGCATCACACTCTATACATTTGTTATCCGTGAATACGGTCTGCACATCACAGTTAAAACAACGTTGCGCCTCGCGGAAGGCAGTTTTGAGGTCAAAGCCCAGCTCCACTTCTTTTTTCCTGTCTCTCAGGGTTTCTTCTTTATCAGCCTGTGGCACAGCATACCGAAGGTCGGCCGCAACCCCGTTGTCATAACTCCACTCATGGATGCCCATCTTGGTGCTCTGGATCTTAGTCCTCGGCTCCAGGCGCTGGCTCAGGTCTTTACCCTGGCAATATAAATCTATGGAGATGGCAGCTTCGTGGCCCTGGGCTACAGCCGTAATGATGTTTTTTGGACCGAGGGCTGCATCACCACCAAAAAATACACCAGGCAGAGTGGAGGCAAAATTAACCGGATTGATAACCGGCATTCCCCACTGGTCAAATTCCAGTCCCAGATCTCTTTCTATCCATGGAAAGGTGTTCTCTTGTCCGATGGCAATCAGAACATCATCTGCTTCGATCAAAACATCCGGCTCACCTGTTGGTTTTAGCTTTCTTTTGCCATCTTCATAAACAGGGCTTACTTTTTCAAATAAGACCCCCTTCAACTTTCCATCTTCAATGACAAACTGTTTGGGTACATGATTGTCGATGATGGGAATATCTTCGTGCATAGCATCTTCCTTTTCCCAGGGAGATGCCTTCATTTCTGCAAAAGGACTGCGCACTACTACTTTTACTTCCTCTCCTCCCAGCCTCCTGGCTGTTCGACAACAATCCATAGCGGTATTACCACCGCCCAATACAATTACTTTTTTGCCAATGGTGTGGATGTGTTCAAATGCCACGCTGGCGAGCCACTGAATACCTATGTGGATATGTCCCCGGGCATCGTGCCTGCCCGGCATCTCCAGGTCTTTGCCTTTTGGTGCCCCCGTACCTACAAATACGGCATCATAGCCCTTGGCCATCACATCTCTCAGGCTTTCTACCCTGGTATTAAAATGGGTCTTAATGCCCAGGTCTGTTATTTGATTTACTTCTTCGTCCAGGACTTCGGCCGGCAACCTAAAAGAGGGAATCTGGCTGCGCATCATTCCACCCCCTTTCTGCTGGTCATCATAAAGATCAACATCATATCCCAGTGGTGCCAGGTCTCTTGCTACCGTTAGTGAGGCAGGTCCGCCACCGATCAGTGCCACTCTTTTGCCATTTTTCTGGTCGGGTATTGCCGGCATAAGGTGTTTGATACTTCCCTTGTGGTCAGCCGCCACCCTTTTTAACCTACAAATGGCTACGGGCTCTTCTTCTACCCTGCCCCTTCTGCATGCAGGTTCACAAGGCCGGTCGCAGGTTCTGCCCAGTACACCGGGAAAAACATTCGATTCCCAGTTGACCATGTAGGCCTCTGTATATTTGCCGGCTGCTATTAATCTGATGTACTCCGGTACAGGTGTATGTGCCGGACAGGCATACTGACAATCCACCACTTTGTGATAGTATTCCGGGTTGTTTACATTGGTGCGATCCATACAATTTTAATTGAAGTTCTAGCTCTGCAACCTGGGTCACAGGTCAGCAAAAATAATCATTGTACGGCAGTTATTTCTAAGATTTTATCCCAATTCATGCTTTTGATACTTGAAGAATTTAATTTCGAAACGGTCTAAATAAAAATCAAAAAACCATCATTTATTTCGACATTCTGCTAAAAAACTACCAAATTAAATTTTGTTGACTATCTCACACTTTTCCTGCCTCCGGATTTTTATAAAATAATGGCAATAATTCTAACCCTTGGATAAACCCTAATGGCGATCTTTGGTCAAAGTAAAAATTCCACCATGTTGCGATCTTTGTGTTTTTCCCTGTTATTCTCTTTTTGCGGGGTACTTTCTCATGCCCAAAATCTGTATTATCCCCCCATAACCGGCTCTGTCTGGCAGACCTCCGATGCGCATGCCCTGGGCTGGGACACAACGCTGCTGCAAGACCTCCGTTTATTTCTTGATACCACCGACACCAAAGCTTTTATGGTGTTGAAAGACGGTAAAATTGTGTTGGAATATTATTTCAATGACCACAACGCCACCAAGCCCTGGTATTGGGCCAGTGCGGGTAAATCGCTCACCAGTGTGATGGTTGCCTGTGCCCAGGCAGATGGAAAATTGAAACTGACCGACCCAACCTCAAAATATCTGGGCGTTGGCTGGACCTCCTGTACAGCAGCCGAAGAAAGTAAGATTACTATTCAACATCAAATCACCATGACTACCGGACTCAACGACAACACCAGCTTTGAGTGCACTGATCCGGAATGCCTGCAGTGCCTGGCAGCTCCCGGCAGCAGATGGGCCTATCACAACAGTCCCTACACCTTGCTGGATGGCGTCATAGAAGGGGCCACCGGTCAAAACCTCAATGCCTACCTCAAGTCAAGACTAAGCGATAAGACCGGCATCAATGGCTTATACATACAGTCCAATTACAACAATGTATTTTACAGCACAGCCAGGGTTATGGCTCGATTTGGCCTGCTGGTTCTCGGAAAAGGAAGCTGGGCAGGGGTTGATGTTATTAATAATCCCGCTTATGTTAATGCCATGTCGCAGACATCTCAAAACCTCAACCAGTCATATGGCTATTTGTGGTGGCTCAATGGCAAATCCAGTTTCATGCTTCCCGGCGCTCAATTTGTCTTCCCCGGCCCACTCGTTACTACTGCCCCTGCAGATATGTTTGCAGCCCTTGGCAAAAATGACCAGAAACTCTACATCGTTCCCAGTCAGAACCTGGTGGTAGTGCGCATGGGAGACAAAGCTACTGATGAAGATGTGGCCGTTCCCATTGTTTTTGACGCCTTGCTATGGAGCAAACTATCTAAAATAATGACCAAAACCACAGCAGTAAATGATGCAACTGATAGTAACCACACATGGTTTGAGGTTGTTGGTTCTGACCTGACTTTTTCCACTGTCCAAAATATTGGGGAGGTGCGGATTGTGGATGCCATGGGCAAATTAGTTGCGGTGGCTGAGGGCGGGGAGGCCATGAATTTATCAGAGTTGTCGCACGGCTGCTATTTCCTCACCGCAATGACCGGCAACAAAAGCAGACTCACCGGCAAAATAATCTGGACTGGCAAATAAAAATTGGGGAAGCTATTGCCTCCCCCAAAAAAATCAAAAGGTTTTGAATTCTGATAGGTGATGTAAGGCCGGGCAGTGTTAACCCTAAGCCCCTACATTAGATTGTTGGATCCGCCGGTGTATTGGGATTGTTGTCTCTTTCCGTTGTAGGATAAGGATAAAAATTCCTGCTTCTCTCTGCACCGGCATCATTAGGACCAGGTCTGCCAAATCTTCTGCTGTCTTCCAGTTTCAAGCCTGAGTTATACAATTCGATGCAACGGTTGCGATAGATTTCCTGGAGCACATCTGCCTGTGTAACCGGGCCAGCATAAGCCGGAAGGTTTGCATTTACACCGTAGATGTCTGCACTTTTGGTAAGCACATTGTTCAACTCAGCTACTGCGGTAACCAGATCATTTTTACGAGCCGCACACTCTGCCTTGATCAACATAATTTCTCCTGGCAAATACAGTGGAATTTTATCACTGAACTTCGTGAAAAAGCCCTTTCCCTCATTTGCTGTGTTGGTAAAGGTTTTGGATTTCAGATAAAACAAAACCCTGCCATCTGCATCATTGGGAGTCAAAGCACCACTCAATCCCAGATTGGCATCAATGGGCTCACAAACATTGATATTGGAATAGTGAACTTCAAAGATGGGGTTTCTGGCCACGTCGTCGTAAGAAAGGTCTGATTTTTTAGTCAAGTCTACCTTAGAGGCAGCTGTAGCCGACTTGTCGTAGTCCCCCAACATCAGATACGTACGGGCCAACATGGCCTGAAAGGCATTGGCAAAGTCAATCTCCTTTTGGTACTTGGCATCAAACTTGGCGGTGGTTGCGGCAGCAGCCCCTGCTTCAAAAAGTTTTATGGCCTCTCCTAAAACTTCAGTTCTGGGTGAAAAGCTCGCATTTTTGGCAATCAAAATCGGGGCTTGTTCCCAATAAGTACCTAACTGCACAAGGGCAAGACCTTTGTATAGATTGGCATAACAAATCAAAGCATTTCTGGCTCCTTCATCACCAATGGCGGCAGCTCCTTTGATGATGATGTCTGCATTGGCCTTGATCAGATGGCTCTGCTCCCATAGTCTGGAGACCACGGCATTGTTGCCCAACACGTTGGCCTTACCTGCCTGAAGGTTGGCTTCATCGGTATTTCCGGCATTGAGTACAAGCAATTCACCTGTAGAAAGTCCGCTTGCCGTAATGGTAGAATAAATAGGAGAAGTCCTTGTTACGGAATACTTCTGTTGCAAGCCGTTGGCAAGGGCAATCAAACCATTTAAGTCTTTGACTGCCGATTCAACGGATGCCTGGCTGGGGTTGAGGTATTCATCTTTGCTGCACGAAGTCCATAACAAGGCTCCGGCTGCCAGGATGAGTAGTTTGTTTTTTATGATTGTTTTCATTTTTCTCATTTAGTGTTGATGAATCAAAAGCTTGCTCTTACTGAAAATTGCATGGTGCGCGGTATTGGCACGTTACCAAAATCTATGCCCCTGAGCCTGTCAGAAACACCCCCTGCATTGGTTTCAGGATCGTAGCCGTTGTATTTGTCAAAAGATACCAGGTTTCTGCCGGTAAGGGTCAGCTGAATATTGCTAACTCCCGGAATCAGGTTGGCTGGCAGTTCATAACCCAGAGATACTTCTCTCAACTTGGTAAATGAACCATCTTCTACCCTCCATTCTTCAACCGGATAAATAGAAAGGATGTAACCTCTTGGCAACTCTCCTTTGAGTTCTTTTTCTGAATAATCACCAATTCCTACACCCTGACGAGTTCTCCTGTCAGCATTGAATACATCTACTCCATAAACTCCATCCAGCAAGAAGCCAAAGGTCAATTTTTTCCAGGTAAAGTTGGTTCCAATTGACATGGTAAAGTCAGGATTGGGATCGCCAATGATCTTACTCAAAGCTGTACCTGTTGGCTGGCCGTTGGCATCTCTCTGTGGTGTGTAGATGACCCCTCCCTCTACATACGAACCCGCAGGAATTTCTGAACCTGCAACATACGTTTTCTGAGTTCCCTTTTCTGTTTGTTCCAGACCATATGAGTTCAACAATCTGCTGCCATCCGCATTGGTGGCAAAGTATGTTCCAAAAAACACGCCCGCAGGCTGTCCTTCGATCAGATAAACCGGCGCACCTGCCACGTTGTTGATGGCTACCCTGGGTGATCCCAGTTTTTCCACCAGGTTTTTGTTGCGGCTGTATACACCGTAAATATTCCATTCGAGGTCCTTAGTCTTAAGAGCATTGTAGTTTAAACTAAGTTCAAATCCTTTGTTAGACATTTCGCCAACGTTGTCCAATCTGCTGGTACCACCTTCAGATGCAGCCAACACTCTGTTGACCAAAAGATCAAATACGCGCTGTGAATAAACAGTAAGCCCCAGCGCCAGCTTGTTTTTGAAAAATCCAAGATCCAACCCTGCCTCGACTTCACGTGTACGCTCAGGAGCTACGTTTTCAAAGGCAATTTGTGCATTGGGCACATAGGTGTTTTTACCAAGGTAGTTGACAGATGAAATCAGGTTGTACCTGTCATAGGGACCAATGGCTGCAACCCCTCCTGCTTCGCCAAAAGAGGCTCTCACTTTGATGGAGTTCATGACATCGGCAATGCCACTTTCTTTGTATGCCTCAAAGTCAGAGGGCACAAAACTGATGCTGGCCTTGGTGTATTTTTGGTTGCGCACACCGGCACTGAAAATAGAGGAGTTATCTACCCTTCCGGCTCCAGTCAGGAACAATTTGTTATCCCATCCGAATGTCTGTTGAAGAAAATATCCATCGATCCAGTATTGACTTCTCGCATAAGATGTCTGCCTGTTGGCCGAACCATTTACGGTAGTGATTCCGGGGGCAATGGCTTCTCCAAAAGAGGTGAGGTAGTCTACTCTTGAATTTTGATAACTATAACCCACCACCGTGTTGGATGAAATCTTACCAAAGGTACGCTCATAAGATAAGTTCATATCTGTATTGTACTGCAACGAATTGTTGGTAGTAGAAGAAGCATAACCATTGGCATAGTAAAGAATGTTTACGTTGGCGTATGGATAAACCGGTATGTATTGATTGCCTGATTGTGAGAAGGCATCAAGACCGGCTATCAAGTCCAGTTTCAGACCTTCCAGTGGAAACAAGCTCAGTTTGATGTTGCTGATTCCCCTGTTTACATTTTGATTAAAGTCAAATGTTTCTACCGTAGTAAGCGGATTGATCCTTGTAGGTTCAACCGCCTTCAGATTGCCATTGGCATCTCGAGCAGTAGCATCCCAAATGTTGTTGGTAATGTTGATACCATTGATAGGACTAAAAAATACGTTGCCACTTGGCAATTCTTTTGCCTTGCTGTTGATGGCATTGAGTCCCACGGCCAATGAAGCCCATGAGGTCAGCTGCTGATCGAGATTCAATCTAAGATTGAGCCTGCTGAAATCTGTGTTTTTGATGATGCCCCCATTTTTCATGTAAGACACACTTGCAAAGTACCTGGATTTGTCACTACCCCCACTTACGTTGACAAAATTGTCGGTTCCATAAGCAGTTTGAAAAATGTTATCCTGATAGTCGTACCTGGTTACATCCACAAGATTGGTAGCCAAATCAAATTTGGCGCCGTCTCTGATTACTTCTTTGGTCACAACATTGGGATTGGCAGCTTTCTGGGCAGCTGATATGGTAGAAATGTTACCCAGTCTCAGCTCAGGAAAACCAAATTGTTTGCCGTAGGTAGAAATATATACTTCCTTGCGCAATTGGTTGACATTGATGCTGGATCCAATGGTTATCACCGGTTTTCCTGCCTTACCTCTTTTGGTTGTAATGAGCACCACACCATTGGCTGCTCTGGAACCGTAAATAGCGGCAGCAGCAGCACCATTGATGGTATTGATGGTTTCTATGTCATTGGGATTGAGGTCTGCCATTCTTGGTGTACCCAGGTTGGCTTCACCGGCACTCACCCCTGTTTGTGATACAGCAGTGGTACTATTGCTGGCAATAACCCCATCTATAATGTAAAGCGGATCCGATCCACCTGAGATTGAGTTGACCCCTCTGAGGTTGATGTTGATAGAGCCCGCAGGATCCCCTGATGTCTGGGTAATTCTTGCACCGGCCACCCTACCTTGCAGCGCAGTGAGTGCATTGCCTGTACCCGACTTAGATAGCTGATCTCCGCTAACCGTACCCACCGCATTTCCAAGCTCTCTTCTTTTGCTTGCGAGTGAGGATCCGGTTACTACAACTTCATCTAATTTCAAAGCATCTTCTTCGAGACTGGCATCCACTGTCAAATTGTTTTTGCCCTCTTTTAATTCTACCGATTGAGACAGGGTTTGGTAGCCCACATAGCTGATGTTGACTACATAGCTTCCGGCAGAAAGGTTACCGGTCAACTCATACATGCCATCGAGATCGGTAATAGTGCCATAGGCCGTATTGGCAATGACCACATTGGCGCCAATCACCGGTTCTCCTCCGGCAGTCACCACCCCTTTAATACTGAAATTGGCTTGCCCCATTAATTGGGCTGAAATGCACAATAGACCTGCGAGCACCAGCCACGGAAAATGTAAGTTTTTCCTCATACAGATTGATTTGATTTGGTTATTAAAGGTCCAAATCTAAACATATTTTATTGTACAGAATAAGCAAATCGACGAAATTAATTTTCCTTTGAATTAAAAAAGAAATCTTATATTGCGATTCTGTACTTGCAGTAAAATTTTATTGCAAAGCATTGTTTTTCAATGGGGTGTGATGGTATTTACAAAAAAATTCTTTAATTGAAGTTAGTTAAGCATGTTTTTTCTGAAAGTTAATGGCAAGTATCCTAATTGATTTATTGCGTTAAGTCAAAAAAAATGAATTGTCAAACTATGTTAACTTTGTGGACTTCAAAACAAAGACTATCGTGTTCGAACAAACTTTTAAGAATATAGATGACATTCTGCACAAAGATGCTGGTTGTGGCAGTGAATTGGATTATGTAGAACAAACCAGTTGGATCTTATTCTTAAAATACCTGGATGATTTGGAAAAAGACAGGGCAACAGCAGCTCAACTTTCAGGCAAATCTTATGCAAACATCATTGATAAAAAATACCAATGGACCGTTTGGGCTGCTCCCAAAACAAAAGATGGAAAACTGGACCATCACAAGGCCATGACGGGAGACGACCTCTCCGATTTTGTGAACAACAAACTCTTTCCTTACCTCAAAAAATTCAAAACCAGTGCTGAAAGTGCAGACACCATCGAATATAAGATAGGTGAGATTTTTAGCGAACTTAAAAATAGAATTCAGAGCGGCTACAATTTGCGGGAAGTCATCAATCGAATTGATGAATTGCGATTCCGAACCCATGCCGAGAAGCACGAAATGAGCCATCTGTATGAAGATAAGATCAAAAACATGGGCAACGCAGGGCGAAATGGTGGCGAATATTATACGCCCCGACCCCTCATCACTACTATTATAAAAGTGGTTGCCCCAAAGATTGGAGATAAAATTTATGATGGTGCTTGTGGATCGGCTGGTTTTTTATGCGAAGCCTTTGCTTACCTGAAAAGCAAAAAATCGCTCACCACCAAAGAAACAGAAATCCTTCAAAAACGCACCTTTTACGGCAAAGAAAAAAAATCATTGGCCTACATCATCGGCATCATGAACATGATATTGCATGGTGTGGAAGCGCCCAACATCATACACACCAACACACTTGCAGAAAACCTGGCCGACATACAGGAAAAAGACCGCTATGATGTGGTGCTTGCCAATCCACCTTTTGGCGGCAAAGAAAGGGCAGAAGTACAGCAAAACTTCCCCATCCGAACGGGTGAAACCGCCTCCCTATTTTTGCAGCATTTTATTAAAATTCTGAAAGCAGGTGGGAAAGCAGGTATTGTTATCAAAAATACATTTTTGAGCAATACAGACAATGCCACCGTTGCCATACGCAAAACCTTGTTGGAAAACTGCAACCTGCATACCGTGTTGGATTTGCCGGGCGGTACTTTTACCGGTGCAGGGGTAAAAACCGTAGTGTTGTTTTTTGAAAAAGGAAAAGCCACGCAAAAGGTTTGGTTTTACCAATTGAACCTCAACCGCAATTTGGGCAAGACCAACCCACTTAATGAAAATGACCTTGCCGACTTTGTCCGACTGAGTGAAACGAAGGCGGATAGTGACAATTCCTGGAGCCTTGATGTACAGGCGCTTTGCAATGCGTCTAATAATTACGACCTTAGCGTAAAGAACCCAAACAAAAAAGAAGAAACAGCTTTACGTGCCCCCCAAGCTATATTGGAAGAAATGCGCGCCTTAGACGAAGAAAGTGCGGAAATCATTAACTCAATTTTGGAGCTAATATGAAGAATTGGGGAAGAAAGAAAATAGTTGATATAAGCACGGTCTTTGAAGATGGCGATTGGATTGAAAGTAAAGATCAATCAGCAGAAGGAATACGCCTTA
This sequence comes from uncultured Bacteroidota bacterium, assembly GCA_937872515.1. Lineage (GTDB taxonomy): Bacteria > Bacteroidota > Bacteroidia > Chitinophagales > Saprospiraceae > JADKBO01. Next base: position 4,968 of record CALMSX010000092.1, on the reverse strand, counting down.
TTCAAACAGGAAATGTTGGAAATGGAATATTTAAAGACAGGGGCGAAAAAGCCCGTTACATTTTAGAAGATACTTTCAAACGTTTACGTTGCACCGAAATTTTTGAAGGTGATTGTTTGATTTCACGTTTGCCCGACCCAGTTGGTCGTGCTTGTATTTTGCCTGATACAGGTGAAAAAATGATAACTGCTGTTGATTGCACTATAATTCGATTTGACCAAAAACAACTTATCTCAAATTGGTTTCTGTATTATTCGCTTTCAAATGAATATCAAAATGAAATTCAAAAACAAGTTACAGGGGCAACTCGACAAAGGATTAGTAGAAAAAATTTAGGTTTAGTTTTTGTTCCCCTTCCCCCTCTCCCCGAACAACAACGCATCGTTTCCATCTTAGATCAAGCCTTTGCCTCCATAGCCAATGCAAAAGCCAATGCCGAACAAAACCACAAAAACGCCAAAGAACTTTTTGAAAGCTATTTGCAGGGGGTGTTTGAGAATGGGAAGTGGGAAACGAAAAAGCTAAATGAAATAACAGAAGTAAAAGACGGCACACACGATAGTCCTAAATACATTAAAGAAGGAATTCCATTCGTTACTCAAAAGAATATCAAACCTGATGGACTTTCTTTTGATGATACAAAATTCATCACTGATAAAGACCATGAAAAGTTTTACAAGCGTTCAAATGTAACTTACGGTGATATTCTAATTTCAATGATTGGAGCAAACAGGGGAATGGCTGCAATAGTTGATGATAAAAGAGTTTTCAGCATTAAGAATGTTGGCTTGATTAAATCAAGTGATAACATCAATATGAATTATCTGCTCTATTATTTGAAATCTTCAATAGCAATGAAGTATGTTTTGTATATGTCAAATGGTGGAGCACAAGAATTTGTTGGATTAACAGCATTGAGAAGTTTCCCAATTCCATTACCACCTCTCAACGTACAACAAACCATCGTCCGCAAATTAGATGCCTTACGAGCCGAAACACAAAAGTTGGAAGCGGTGTATCAAAAGAAAATCATTGATTTGGAAGAACTGAAAAAGAGTATTTTACAAAAGGCATTTAGCGGAGCCCTTTAATCAACCCACCCATGTATTCAAAAATGTTTCATACAGCAAACGGTCAAGAAGAGTTTTTGTTAAAATCGTATGATGGTTCACAGGTGCCCATAGGTCATTATTATGAATCTGATATTTTTGGCAGGTTGCAGCAAATCAATAAAGTAATTCAAGAGTCTGTCGCCCCTGTGATGATAAGGCTATTGGATATTGAGATTCCTAAGTATTTTTATTTGGATGTTTTGTCATTAGACACGAAGGTTTTTGCCGGTCCTTATAAACATGCCATTAAAAAATCCTCCCTGGCCGAATCCATACAAGAAGTTTGTTTAAAGTTTGAAGGCTGGGAATCTTTGAATCTTGATTTTTTTATAAACCTCAAGTTCAATTCTGAAATCAAAGATTTAAAAATTGGACATTACGGCTGCCAAATTTCTGTAAGTTGTGGCTCAGAAACCATACAAGATGTAGAAACCGAAAATGATTATGGTGTTTGGTACCTTTACCTGGGCCAGGAAAAAACTTTGATCGACAGCCCATTCACAAAAGAGCAGGAAGACAAAATCATTGGCCGTTACCTGGGCCGCCTTTGGCAAAGTGAAGAATTGGAATTTTCTCTGAATAATTAACAAATTATAGCTTGAATATCATCTAAAATCAAAATATTATTGTGATTTATTTGCATTTTTAGTATTTTGCGACTGTTTTTTCTGGTTTGGATATCTTTGAAATTCAAAACAGCCTCATAAACTAAAACGAAGCAATGAATAAGAAGGTAACTGATCCAGAATATCGTTTACCTGTAATCGAGGCCCTCGCAAATTACGGTACCATTCCGGGTGGTAGATCTATGCCATTAACTGTTACTGGAGTTGACTGGAGTTCAGGGCAGCGAAATGAACGATATGTGCTAAAATGGCAAAATGCGCATCAGTTGTCTATAGCCAATTTGGTTAATGAACTTGTAGGGGCATGGATTGCCAAAGAACTGGACATAACTTGTGGAGATCCGGTTTTAATAAATATATCACCTGATTTTGTTGAAAAGGTCATGGCGGGTCAGGAAGGATATAAAGCAGCAAAGGAAAGTGTTGGCATAAATTTCGGCACCGTTTTTATAAGTGGATTACAACCTTTTTATAATCAATTTAAAGCCGATGAACCCAATATGGTCAACCAGGCATTGATGATCTTTGTCTTTGACTTGTTTGTGGACAACGCGGATAGGGGCCAAGGAAAACCTAACTTATTTTTTAAAAAAGAAAATTTGATTGCTTTGGACCATGAACTAATTTTTAGTTTTTTAAGTTTGATATTTATAAAGAATGATGAACCGTGGTTGGTTTTTGGAGATCTTGAATTATACAATAAACATCCTCTTCTACCTTTTTTAAAAACCACCACACCCGATGTTTCCGTCTGTACGGAAAAACTGACTAGAATTAATGACAATTTTTGGGACTGCGTCAATAATTGGCTGCCGCAAGAGTGGAAATCGGAAAATTTGCATAAAATAAGGAAAAGGCTCGATTTAATTGTCTTAAATAAAGATATTTTTGCTGAACAAATAAGCCAAATTATAAAATCATGAAAACTTATCAATACCAAGTCGTCAAATACGTTCATGATCATTTTACTGGCGAATTCATCAATGTGGGAGTAATTATATATGCTCCTGATTTTCATTATCTTGGATCAAAGTTTTCGTCACGTTCAAAAAGAATAACCCAGTTTTTTCCAGATGCAGAAGGGAGAAAAATAATCCAATTATTGCAAGAGTATGAAAAGGAGGTTGCCAGAAAAGCTACTCTCATTAAGGAATTATTTCAACCGTCACCATCTTTGGAAGAAATAACTGCTTCAATTTTGCCTGTTGATGGCAGCGTTATACAATATTCAAAAGTAAAAACCGGTCTTACCCTTGACTTTGATCAAGCACTGTCAGACTTATATCTGGATTTAGTAGACAAATATGTAAATGAAAAACACACAAGCTCCATGAGTGATGAAGATGTATGGAAACTTAAATATAAAAATTATTTCGATAGAGCCGGATTGACTGATAAACTACAAAAACATATTGTAAAGACGAAAAGTGACAACTTTGAATTTGACAAGGCCTGGAAAAATGGAATTTGGCATTGTTATGAGCCATTGTCATTAGAACTGCAGACAAAAGATAATATTAAAGATAAAGTATATAGATGGGCAGGAAAAATACAGGGTATAAAACAAGCCGATGAAAAAATTAACCTAACATTGTTGACCTCCTTAAATCCCAATTATACTAATCTAAAACCTTTTATACGAGAATATCTTAAATCAGATTTGCAAAACATAGAAGTAGAACTTGTTTTTGAAGAAGAAATTCCACAAGCTATGCAGCGCATTACATCTCTTATAAATGAGCATGATTCAAATTCTAAATAATTGAATGTTGATTGATTAATTTTATACCATTTGTCATATATGATTTTTTCACCCCTCAATTTGTTATTTCATTAAGTTTGAGGTAACCTAAGCAAGTGACCAAATTAAGAAATATGAAAAAAAGCGAATTTGAATTATTATTTGATATTAGCAACTATTACACAAAAGAAATAGCTAAAAAGGTCGTCAGGAATATGAAGCTATTAAAAGATGAGTCAATGCTATTATCTGGGGATGATTCAGGTTTAAAAAATGTATGGGAAGAGTATTGTGTTCAAATACAGGGAGAAGAATCTTTCTATATTCATATTAACGAAAATATAGTAGCTTCTTCGATTAAAGAAATTTATGCTAAATATCCTGTACCCGTTAAGCAAGCCATCAATTATATGGGTTCAATTGACCAAAGTGAAGAAACAGAAGACAGTTATAACCATGACTCATTCGGAATTCAAGAAACACTTAAAGAAGTTAACCGCCTTGCTGGAAATTTTGAAAACAAACGCATAAATAATTACCTATATAGTGGCAGCAACTGGTAATACACCTACGATATGAACGAAGCAGAAACAAGAGCAGAACTGATAGATCCAAAACTAAAAGCTTGTGGTTGGGGCGTTGTGGAAGGCTCCAAAGTATTGCGTGAATTTTCTATCAATGACGGCAGGATCCAGACAGGGGGTAGTAGGGGTAAACGAGAGATTGCCGATTATATTTTGGTTTATAAGGGGATAAAATTGGCCGTCATAGAAGCCAAAAGTGTCCTGCAAGAAGTAGGTGAAGGAGTAATGCAGGCAAAAAAATACGCCGCCAAACTTCAATTGGAAACCACCTATAGCACCAACGGCAAAGCCATCTATCAAATCTGCATGAAAACAGGGTCTGAAGGCCTGGTAAATGAATTTCTTAGCCCGGACCAGCTATGGAGAAAAACATACGAAGTTACCTCAGACAATAAACCATCCACAGCAGGTAAAACCCAAATAAATCAAATTGAGTCTTGGAGGGAAAAGTTTGCTGCGGTGCCTTTTGAAGATAAAAGTGGCAGTTGGCAACTCCGATATTACCAGGAAATTGCTATCCAAAGAGTAGCAGAATCTGTTGCTCAAGGTAAAAACAGAATCTTACTCACACTTGCCACAGGTACAGGTAAAACTGCAATTGCATTTCAGATTGCCTGGAAGTTGTTTCAGACCCGTTGGAATCTATCTGCCAATGGAACTCACTACAATGCTCGAAGACCCAGAATTTTGTTTTTAGCGGATAGAAACATTTTAGCCAATCAAGCCTACAATTCATTTTCCTCCTTCCCGGAAGATGCCTTAGTTCGTATCAAGCCCAATGAAATAAGAAAAAATGGAAAAGTGCCTACCAACGGAAGCATTTTCTTTACCATTTTTCAGACTTTCATGAGCAACTATAGTGCACCCAATCCACAAAGTTTGTATGTCAATGAATATGACATGGC